>NZ_JBIVCV010000005.1:0-427885 GCF_044746765.1 Pseudomonas sp. NPDC090203 | reverse complement strand
ATTCTGGCTCGCAAGCTCGCCCGCGTCGCATTTTCCCTGATGCAGAACAAGGACGCATACCAGGCAGGAAAGAGGGCTAAAAAACTTTGCCCTCAGCCATAGAATCTCCCACAGGGATCGGGGCGGGCTTGGGATTGAGGCTCAGACAAAAACCCCGTAGCAGTCCGGCTTGCCGGCGGGGGCGGCCTCAAGATCGACCCGCGGGCAAGCCCGGCTGCTACGGAATCGGGGCGGGCTTGGGATTGAGGCTCAGACAAAAACCCCGTAGCAGCACGGCTTGCCGGCGGGGGCGGCTTCAAGATCGCCGTCGCCGGTAAGCCGGACTGCTACGGGACTGCGTGGGTTTACGGATTGATCTTCTGTGGTTCGGCCTGGGCCGCGCTGCGGTGGCGCATCCAGGCTCCGACTGCCAGCACCAGCGCGGCACCGATGGCACTTGCCAGGTAGTGCACCCAGCCGGCATCGACGAGCCAGGCATCCAGCGCACGATCACCCGGGACCATGCCACCGGCGATCCAGCCGATCAGCGCTCCACCCAGTTGCACGACAATCGGAAAACGCTCCATCGCCGCCAGCACCAGACGGCTGCCCAGCACGATCACCGGAATGCTGATAAGCACCCCCGCCGCCACCAGGTAGATATTGCCGTCCCCCGCCGCCGCCACGGCCAGCACGTTGTCCAGGGACATCACCACGTCAGCGACGATGATGGTCTTGATCGCCGTCCACAGCCGCGTGCCGCCGTCGATTTCTTCATCGCCATCGTCCTGATGGGCCACCAGCTTGATCCCGACCCACAACAGCAGCACCGCGCCCACCAGCTTCAGGTACGGCAACGCAAGCAACTGCATGGCGAAGAACAGCATCACCACCCGCAACACGATGGCCCCGAGCATGCCGCCATAAATGGCCTTGCCCTGCAGGTTGCGCGGCAGCTTGCGGCAGGCCATGGCGATGACCACGGCGTTGTCACCGCCCAGCAGCAGGTCGATGGCGATGATCTGGGCCAGTGCGGTCCAGATGGCGGGGTCGGTGAACCAGGACATGTACAAACCTTATCGAACGAACAATGGAAAAATGCCGGTGGCTAGGGACACCAACAGCAGGATCAGGCTGTTGATGACCGACCATTTGAGGGTGAAGCGCTGATTCTCGGCATAGTCGAGCTTGAGCATGCTCACCACCAGGTAGGTCGACGCCACCAACGGGCTGAGAATGTGTACCGGCTGCCCGACCAACGAAGCACGGGCCATTTCAATGGCGGTGATCCCATGATGCTGGGCAGTTTCGGCAAGGATCGGAAGGATACCGAAATAAAACACATCATTGGAGACTAACCAGGTGACCGGGATGCTCAACAGAGCGGTAATCAATGCCATGAACGGTCCGAAACTGTCAGGAATGACCCTGAGCAAGCCCGTCGCCAGGGCATTGGCCATGCCGGTTCCGCTGAGCACGCCCGTGAACACACCCGCCGCAAAGATCAGGCTCGACACGGCCAGAATCGGCGGCGCATGCAGGGCCAGTTGTTCCTGCTGCTCCTTGAGGCCCGGGAAATTCACCACCAGCGCCAGGCACGCGGCGATCATGAACAGGTAGCTGAGCGGAAACAGCTCAAGACACAAACCGAGGATCAACAGGCCAGTCAACGCCCAGTTGAAGTAGAAGCGCCAGCCGCCCCCGCGATGATCCCCCAGCTCCGAGAAGTCGCCATTGACGTCGATGGCGCCGCCCAGCCGCGCACGCTCGCGGCGGCCAAACAGCCAGGCCAGCACGAAGGTCCAGGCCACGCACGCCAGCATCGCAGGCAGCATCGGCACGAACATCTCTCCCACATCCACATGCATCGCGGTGGCGGCGCGCGCCGTCGGGCCGCCCCAGGGCACCATGTTGCCCAGCCCCGAAACCTGCAACAACAGGCAGCAGACCATGGGCAGCGACAAACCCAGGCGCTTGTAGATGGGCAGGAACGCCGACAGCACGATCATATAGATAGTCGCCCCGTCGCCATCCAGCGCGACCACGAACGCCAGCAACACGGTGCCGATGAAAATCTTCACCGGATCGCCCTTCACCGCGCCGACGATCCGCGCCACCAGCGGGTCGAACATCCCGGCCTCGGTCATGGTCAGGAAGTACAGCATGGCGAAGATCATCAGCACGCCGTTGGGCGCGACCATCTTCAGGCCATCGATCACATACTTGCCAAGCTCAGCGTGAAAGCCGCCAATGAGCGCGAATACCGTGGGAATCAGGATCAGAGCAGTCAACGCCGACAGGCGCTTGCTCATCAAGAAATAAATGAAAGACAGCAACATCAGGGAGCTGAGGATCATCAGCATGGTCGTTTCCTGTTTCTTATAGTTGTACAGGTCGATGACGCCTGACCGGCAAGGTCAGGCGCCCGCAGCGTCGGGTCGAATCAGACCGGCAAGCCTTTCTCCCGCAACAGGGAATCGAAACGCTCGGGGTTGGCAGTGCCCAGGCGATTGGTCTCGCGGATGGCCGCTTCGCGATCCAGGTGCGCAAGGGTCTTGGGCAACAGGGCGGCGGCATCCTGGGCCGGGATCGAAATCACCCCGTCCGCGTCACCCAGCACCAGGTCGCCCGGCAGCACGCACAGACCGGCGCAGGCAATCGGCACGTTGATCTCACCCGGGCCATCCTTGCTCGGGCCGCGGTGGGTGTGCCCTGCGGCGAACACAGGAATCACGCCCTCGGCAAGCTCTTCCAGATCGCGCACGGCGCCGTCGATGACGATGCCACCCAGCTTGACCCGCAGCGCCGTGGTGCGCACCAGTCCGCCAATGACCGCCTGGCTGACGTCACCGCCACCGTCGATCACCAGCACGTCGCCTGGCTGCACCATCATCAGCGCCTTGTGCACCATCAGGTTGTCGCCGGGACGAACCCGCAGCGTGAACGCCGGGCCGCAGAGTTTCAGCGACAGGTCGCCGTGATAGACGTTCAGCCCACGGGCGCCGATGCAGCGGCCCATGCAGTCACCGGCGACGGCCACCGGAATGGCGCGAAAGGCCTCGATCAGCTCGGCGCTCAGGCTCTCGACCCGAGGGTTGATGCGATAACCGGCCGGCCATTGTTGTTGAGAAGTGGAAGACATAAGGCGCTCCGGATCAGTGATTGACGGTGTTGGCATTCAACACGGCAGGATTGATGCAAGCCGAGGGTGCGACAGGCGTGCCGTTGAGGTAACAGAGGACGTTCTGCGCCGCGCCCTGCGCCATTGCGGCCAGTGCCGCCGGGGTCGAACCGCCGACATGGGGGGTGAGCACCACGTTATCCAGGGTCAGCAAGGGGCTGTCCGCAGGCAGCGGTTCGACGGCCATGGTGTCTAGGCCGGCAGCGTACAAGCGGCGTTCACTCAAGGCTGCGATCAGCGCGGGTTCGTCGATCACCTCGCCACGGGCGGTGTTGATGAGCAGCGCGTCCCTGGGCAGCAGCGCCAACTGCGGCGCGCCGATGAAACCCCGAGTTTGTGCGGTCAGCGGCACGTGCAGGCTGAGTACCTGGCTCAGGGGCAGCAGTTCCTGCAACGAGGTCACCCGCTCGGCGCCGTCGAGCTCGGCGCTGTCAGGCAGCAGCGGGTCATACACCACCACCGACATGCCGATTGCCTGGCATGCACGGGCCACCCGGCGAGCCACCTGGCCGAGCCCCACCAGGCCCAGTGTGCGGCCACTCAGTTGCAGGCCGTCCTGCGCCCGGGACCAGCGACCGTCGCGCAACTCGCGGTCCATCCAGTTGACCCGCCGTGCGGCGGCGAACATCAGCGCCAGGGTCATTTCGGTCACCGACTGCGCGTTGGCACCCGGCGTCACGTACACCGGGATGCCGCGGGCCGTCGCCGCATCGACGGCAATGTTGCTGACGCCCACGCCATGCTTGGAAATCACCTTGAGGGTCGGGCAACCGACGATGGCGCGCTCGGTGAGGTCCAGGGTGCGGGAAATCACCGCGTCCACCGGTTCGTTGAGCATCAGTTGTTCAATGTCGGCGGCGCCCTGCCCGGCAGGCACGAACAGCACGCGACAGCCGTGGGCATTGAGCAGGTCGAGGCCGGCCTGCGCCAGTTTGGGCGCAGTGACCAGAATGGTATGTGGCATAAGCGTGATATCTCCGGCTTATTGTTTTTTTCGCCCGTGTGTCGGGCATGCCGTGAGTATCACTGCCACAACCGTTGCTATCTATTGGTGAAAATTCAAGCATTGATTCCTGGGAGGAAAGATTCAGCCGTCGCTGTTTTCTTCCCGCAGGATCTCGATGAAGCGTCGCGTGGCAGGGGAAAGAAAGGCTCCGGCGCGATGCACCACGCCAAACCGGCGAGACATGGTGGTGGCAGGATTGGGCAGTTCCACCAACCCGTTATCCAACCTGCCGGCCTTCAGGCTTTGCCGGGAGATAAAGGTCAGAAGGCCGGTTTCGACGATCAGGTTGGGCACGGCGGCAATCGAACTCGTGGCAATCGCCACCTGTGGCGCAGGCAGGCCATGGGCAGCGAACACTGCGTCCAGCCATTGCCGGGTGGCCACCGAGCGCGCCGACAACACCCAGCGGTAGCCGCACAGTTGCTCGATGGACATCGGCCCGCTGGCAAGCGGATGCCGGGTGCTGGCGGCGACCACCACTTCATCGAAGCCGATGGGCAGCTCCAGCAGGTCATCGTCGCGTGTCCCCAGGGGGCCGATGACGATGTCCAGTTGGCCTTTGCGCAGCGCGTCATGGAGCACGTCGTTCATGCCGATCTGCAATTCCATGACCACTGCCGGCGCCTGTTCCTGCAACACGCGACAGGCCCGCGGCATGGTCGAGTCGGCCATGGTCGCTGCGGCGCCGACTCGAATGGTGCCCGCCAGGCCTTTGCCGAGGGACATCGTCTGGCGCTGGGTTTCATCGAGCATGCGCTCGATCTCCACCGCACGCTCGCGCAACAGCTGCCCGGCGTCGGTCAGGCGAATGCCGCGCCCTTCCCGCTCGAACAATTCTGCGCCGTAGGCCGCCTCCAGCCGGTCGACACACTTGGACAGCGCCGACTGCGAGATATGCAGCGCTTCGGAGGCGCGCCCCAGATGCCCAAGCTCCGCGACCCTGGCGAAATACGCCAGGTCACGAATCTGCAGATTGATACTCACGGCTCGCCATCCCAGTAATCCAGCGTGCCTTCCTTGCGCTGCACCACCCGGAACACCCGCTCATCATTGACCGACGCGGCGGCCAGGTATTTGCCCGAATCCGGGTACTCGCACACTTCCGGCGCTTCCCGGGTGCTGATGGACAGGTATTTGAGCGGCGCGTCGGAGGTGTTGATGATCTGGTGCGGGTACTCGGGGCCCGGCGGAATGAACATCACATCGCCGGCCTTGATCGGCAGCATCTGCCCGGCGACACGCAAGCTGCCGTGCCCCTCGATGACGATGAACATCTCCTCCTGAGCGTAGTGAAAGTGATAGGGGCAGGAGCGTTTGCCGGGGGCGACGATGTCGATCGACGCGCCGAGTTTCTGCGCAGCAGTGCCGGCGCCCAAGCGTGCAGCCAAGGTTTCGTACAACGGGTCGCGCCGCTCGGCCTCAAGCGGGACCTCGTTGAAATTGCGGATCAGCAACGCGGCCAGTGAAGTGTTGGTGTCGGTCATGGCGGCTCCGGATTCAGCGCGTGGCGACGATGAAGAGACGCGGGAATGGCAGCAGCACCGTACCGTCCGGCAACGCAGGGTACGCCTGGCTGATCGCCTTCAGGTATGCCGCAAGGAACGCCGCCTGCTCGCCCTCCTCCAGACGTTGCAAATAAGGCCGCAACGCCGAGCCCTTGAACCACTCGACCACCGCCTGATGCCCGCCCGCCAAGGGGTGGTGATAGGTGGTGCGCCACACATCGACCTCGGCGCAATGGGGCACGAGCAACTCGTAATAGTAGGCAGCCGGGTGACGATCCGGGTGTTTCACCGAACCGGTCTTGCTCGCCCAGGGACCGTTGGCGGCCACTTCCCGAGCCAGGCGATGAGCCGGCTCCTCAAGGTTGTCAGGGGTCTGCACGGCCAGCGTGCCGCCTTGGTTCAGGCGTGCGGCCAGGCGCGGATACAGCTCGGCGTGATCAGGCAGCCACTGCAGCGAGGCGTTGGCGAGGATCACGTCATAGGTCTGCGCCGGGTTCCAGGTGCCGATGTCGGCCAGCTCGAAGGAGAGATCCGGCAGGCGCTGGCGGGCGTCGGCGAGCATGTCGTCCGAGCTGTCGAGCCCGGTGATTCGCGCATCGGGGAAACGTGCGGCCAACACCTCGGTGGAGTTGCCCGGGCCGCAGCCCAGATCGATTGCGTGTTTGACGACTTGCGTGGGGATCGCAGCGACCAGATCGCGCACCGGGCGGGTGCGCTGCTGTTCGAACATCGAATACTGCCTGGCAGACCAACTCATCGGGCTTGTCCTTTTTATCGAGGAGGATTGCCGGTGAGGGTAAGGCGTGAGCGGCCCAAGTACAAATGAAGAGCCGCAGCATCGTCCTCGTTTCTCGTTCGCACCGCCCGTCACTTCATTTCAAATAGTGACTTGCATGATGAAAGTCATCATATTAGATTACACCCATCATTTCACAGCAGCCTCATGCGCTGGAGATCATGGCCATGAAAAAGAAAAGCTTCGCCGACATGCCCTGTCCCATCGCCCTGAGCCTTGAGCATGTGGGTGACTGGTGGAACATCCTGATCCTGCGCGATCTGTCCTACGGGCTGAGCCGCTTCGACGAATTCGAGAAAAGCCTGGGCATCGCCTCCAGCACCCTGACCCGGCGCCTCACTGCGCTGATCGAGTCCGGGCTGGTCGAGCGCCGCGCCTACAGTGACAAACCGCCCCGCTACGACTACCTGCTCACCGAGCGCGGCCGTGATTTCCGTCCGGTGGTGCTGACGCTGATGAAGTGGGGCAACAAGCACTTCGCGCCCAACGGCACCAAGGTCGAGCTGTTCGATGACCGCAACGGCGAGCCTGTGGACATGGTGCTGGCCGACGCCAACACCGGCAAACGCATCAGCCTGCTTGACCACAACCTGCGTTATCTGGGCCCCGCCAGCAGCCTGTCTGCCTGGCGCATCGAAACCGGTCGCGCCCGTCGCGAGGCCTACCGCCAGACCCTCAAACCCACCCAACCCCTTTCGCTCGACAGGTAATCCTCCATGAACCAGCCACACACCATCACCGAGCCGGCCACCGCCGTCCCATCGCCAAAGCCCGCTCGGGGCAAACGCCTGATCCTGCTGTCCCTGGGTGCCGCCGCCGTGATCGGCGGGGTCTGGTTCGGCAGCCACTGGTGGACGGTCGGGCGCTTCATGGAGTCCACCGACGATGCCTATGTCGGTGGCGACGTGACCGTCATCGGGCCCAAGGTTGCCGGCTACATCACCGAACTCAAGGTGCAGGACAACCAGTTCGTCCACGCCGGTGACCTGCTGGTGAAGATCGACGACCGCGATTACCGCGCAAACCTGAACAAGGCCGAAGGCGCGGTAGCGGCGCAGGAAGCCCTGCTGGCCAACCTCGACGCGACCGAGCAACTTCAACACGCGGTGGTCAGCCAGGCCAAGGCCGGGATCGACGCCGCCAACGCCGAAACCGTGCGTTCCCGTGACGATCAGGTGCGCTACCAGACGCTGTCGGCCCGCTCGGCAGTGTCGGTGGAAAGCTTCCAGCGCGCCGACGCCACCTACAAGACTGCCCAGGCAAACGGCGCCAAGGCCCAGGCCTCGATGCTCGCCTCGCAACGCCAGCTGGACGTGATCTCGACCCAGAAACTGCAAGCCCGCGCCGCCCTCGAACAGGCCCGCGCCGAACGTGACCTGGCCCGGCTCAACGTGGGCTACACCGAACTGCGGGCTCCGGTGGACGGCGTGATCGGCAACCGCCGTGCGCGGGTCGGGGCCTTTGCTGCCGCAGGTACTCAATTGATCTCCGTGGTGCCGGCCAAGGGCCTGTGGGTGGACGCCAACTTCAAGGAAGACCAGCTCGCCCACATGCACCCAGGCCAGGCTGTGACCATCGAAGCCGACGTGCTGCCAGGCCAGGTGTTCCACGGTCATCTGGACAGCCTGGCACCGGCCACCGGTTCGCAGTTCAGCGTATTGCCACCGGAAAACGCTACCGGCAATTTCACCAAGATCGTCCAGCGGGTGCCGGTGAGGGTCTACCTGGACGGCGAAGACGGCAACCTCGGCAAGCTGCGCCCCGGCCTTTCGGTGATCGCCGAAGTCAACACCAAGGCCGATGCCACCGGTACCCAGGTCGCCAGCGCCACTGACGGGAAGACCGCGCCATGAGCGCCGCCACCGTCGCCGCACCCGCGCGCAAACCGAAGGGGCCGGTGGACGCCGCCAGCATGGCGACGTCGGCCAAGGTCCTGGCGTTCGCCAGCATGTGCCTGGGAATGTTCATCGCCTTGCTGGACATCCAGATCGTTTCCGCTTCGCTGCGTGACATCGGCGGTGGACTTTCCGCCGGCTCCGATGAAACCGCCTGGGTGCAGACCAGCTACCTGATCGCCGAAATCGTGGTGATCCCGCTGTCCGGCTGGCTGGCCCGGGTGTTCTCCACCCGCTGGCTGTTCTGCGCTTCGGCGGTGGGTTTCACCATCGCCAGCCTGCTCTGCGGCCTGGCCTGGAACATCCAGAGCATGATCGCCTTTCGGGCGCTGCAGGGTTTTCTGGGCGGCTCGATGATCCCGATGGTGTTCACCTCGGCGTTCATGTTCTTTGGCGGCAAGCAGCGGGTCATCGCCGCGTCCACCATCGGCGCCATCGCCTCGCTGGCTCCGACGCTCGGCCCGGTGATCGGTGGCTGGATCACCGACGTGTCGTCCTGGCACTGGTTGTTCTACATCAACCTGGTGCCGGGGATTTTCGTCGCCATCGCCGTGCCGATGCTGGTCAACATCGACTCCATGGACCTCAAGCTGCTCAAGGGCGCCGACTACATCAGCATGGTGTTTCTGGCGCTGTTCCTGGGCTGCCTGGAATACACCCTCGAAGAAGGCCCGCGCTGGAACTGGTTCAGCGACCAGACCATCCTCACCACCGCCTGGATTTCCGGCCTGGCGGGCCTGGCGTTCATAGGCCGGACCCTGAGCGTACAGAACCCGGTGGTGGACCTGCGCGCCCTCAAGGACCGCAACTTCGCCCTGGGCTGTTTCTTCTCCTTCGTCACCGGCATCGGCCTGTTCGCCACGATTTACCTCACCCCGTTGTTTCTGGGCCGGGTGCGCGGCTACAGCGCGCTGGACATTGGCGAGGCGATTTTCTCCACCGGGGTGTTCCAGTTGCTGGCGATCCCGGTCTACGGTTTTCTGGCCAACCGCGTCGATTTGCGCTGGATCATGATGTTCGGCCTGTCGCTGTTCGCCCTGTCGATGTGGGACTTCTCGCCGATCACCCACGACTGGGGCGGCCATGAACTGCTGCTGCCCCAGGCGATTCGCGGGTTTGCCCAGCAGATGGCAGTGCCGCCCACCGTGACCCTGACCCTCGGCGGGCTGCACCCCTCGCGCCTGAAACAGGCGTCGGGGCTGTTCAACCTGATGCGCAACCTGGGCGGCGCCATCGGCATCGCGGCCTGTGCCACGATCCTCAACGACCGCACCAACCTGCACTTCACCCACCTGGCCGAGCATCTGAACTACAGCAACGAGGCCATGAACAACTGGCTGGCAACCGCCACCGGCAACTTCGCGGCCCTGGGCCAGAACGCCGCCGACGCTGGCAGCTCGGCGCTGCATCAGTTGTGGCTGCTGACCTACCGCGAAGCCCAGACCCAGACCTACTCCGATGCGTTCCTGGCGATCATGGTCTGTTTCATCGTCGCCGTGGCCATGGTCCCGCTGATGCGCAAGGTCGCGCCACCGGCTGCACCGTCTGCAGACGCCCATTGAGATTGCCATGAACACTCACTCCCCATTTCACGCTTCACGTTTCGAGGGCAGCCCCATGAACACCCTGGCGTCTCGTTTCAAACGCACCGGCCTTTTCGCCCTCAGCGCACTGGTTATCGCCCTGGCCGGCTGTACCGTCGGGCCTGACTACCAGCAGCCGGAAAACACCCTGACGGCCTCGTACCAGAACCAGCCCCTGTTGCAGCAGCGCGTCGGCGAAACTCCGGCCCCCGCGCTGGACACCTGGTGGACCGGATTCAACGACCCCGAGCTGACCCGGATCATCCAGCGCGTACTGGAGCAGAATCTGGACCTGGCCAAGTCCTTCGCCCGAGTCGAACAGGCTCGCGCCGTGGCGCAACAGGCCGGCGCCATTCGCCTGCCCCAGGGCGCGCTGGATGCCAAGGCCGTGCGCCAGCGTCAGTCCACCGAAAGCTCCCAGGGTCAGATCGGCAGCGCCTTCCCCGGCTACGACCGCAACCAGACCCTGGAAACCATTGGCGTCGGCGCCAGTTGGGAAGCCGACCTTGCCGGCGGCCTGAAGCGCGGTGAGGAAGCAGCAGTCGATGAAGCCCAGGCGGCCGAGGCCAGCCATGTCGGCGTGCGGATTTCCGTGGCCTCGGAAGCTGCCGATGCCTACTTCCGGATTCGTGGCGCGCAGCAACGTCTGGCCGTGGCCGGAGACCAGGTCAAGACCCAGAACAACCTGCTGAACCTGATAAACGACCGCATGGGCAGCGGCCTGGCGACCAACCGCGAACAGGCCCAGGCTCAGGCGCTGGTGTTGCAGGCCCGGGCGACGATTCCGCCGCTGCGCACGGAACTCGCGACGCAACTGAACCGGCTGGACGTGCTGATGGGCGCACAACCAGGCACCTGGGCCAAAGAGTTGGTGAGCAGTTCGCAGCGGTACAGCGTGCCGACCATCAGTGATTCCGAAGGCCCCGCCGACCTGCTGCGGCGGCGCCCCGATGTGATCGCTGCCGAACGCAAACTGGCGGCTTCCAACGCGCGGATCGGCGCGGCGATCTCCGAGTACTACCCGAAGGTTTCGCTGTCTGGCTTGCTTGGTTTCGATACCGCCCACAGCGGGCAGTTGTTCAGTTCAGCCGCGTTCCAGCCCCAGGCGATTCTCGGCCTGCACTGGCGTCTGTTCGATTTTGGCCGGGTCGATGCCGAGGTCGCCCAGGCCAAGGGCGCCAACGCCGAAGCCCTGGCCGAGTACCGACAGGTAATGTTGAAAGCCACCGAGGACGTCGAGAACGCGATTGTCACGCTGGTGCAGCTTGAACAGCAGCGCAGTGAAGTGGACCAGGAAGTCGCTGCTCACCAGGTTGCACGGGATGCGGCGCAGGATGCCTACAAAGGCGGTGCGGTGAGCCTGGTGGAAGTGCTGGATGAGGATCGGCAGTTGCTGGTGTCGCGAGATCAACTGGCGCAATTGCACGCCAATGATGCCCGGGCTGCGGTGTCGACCTTCCGAGCCCTCGGCGGCGGTTGGCCACAGACCCCGGCGATCAGCCGCCGCTGAGCTGTAGGAGCGCGCTTGCCCGCGAAAGCGTCGGGTCTGTCAATTAATGGGCACAGACCCACCGCGGTCGCGGGCAAGCGCGCTCCTACACAATCCCCACCGTAGCCGCCCGGCCGGGCTGCTACGGGTCGAGCGTTCGCATCAGCCCTTGATGAACCCCAACAAGATTTCGTTGATTTCATCGGCCTGCACCGTGCACATGCCATGGGATCCGCCCTTGACCAAATGCAGGGTCGAGCCCTTCACCAGCTTGTGGCTCTTCTCGCCTGAAGCCACCAACGGCACGATCTGGTCGTCGTCGCCATGCAGGATCAGGGTCGGCACGTCGATCTTTTTCAAATCTTCAGTGAAGTCGGTTTCCGAGAACGCCTTGATGCAGTCGTACTCGCCCTTGATGCTGCCCAGCATGCCGATGGACCAGAACGAGTCGATGGCGCCCTGGGAGGTTTTTGCGCCGTCGCGGTTGAAGCCGAAGAACGGCACGGCCAGGTCCTTGAAGAACTGCGAACGGTCCGCGCTGAAACCTGCTCGGATGCCGTCGAATACTTCCAGCGGCAAGCCTTCGGGGTTGGCGGCGGTTTTCAGCATCAACGGAGGAACGGCGCCGATCAGCACTGCCTTGGCCACCCGGGAGGTGCCGTGGCGACCGATGTAACGCGCCACCTCGCCACCGCCGGTGGAGTGGCCGATCATGATCGCGTCCTTGAGGTCCAACGCTTCGAACAGTTGCGCCAGGTCGTCAGCGTAGGTGTCCATGTCGTTGCCGTCCCAGGTCTGGCCTGAACGGCCATGGCCGCGGCGGTCATGGGCGATCACCCGGTAGCCTTTCTGGCCAAGAAACAGCATCTGCGCATCCCACGCATCGCCATCGAGCGGCCAGCCGTGGGAAAACACGATGGGCTGACCGCTGCCCCAGTCCTTGTAGAAGAATTCGGTGCCGTCTTTGAGGGTCAGAATAGACATGTGACGCAATCCTCGAGCGATGTGCAGGGAAGATTCAGCGTAGCTGCGGATCGCGGATGTGCATTGTCGATATGTGCTGGTTTCAAAAAAGCCCTCCACATCCCCGTAGCAGCACGGCTTGCCGGCGGGGGCGGTGTGTCGGGCGAATCATTCGTCACAGACATGACGCATTTCGTAGGAGCGCTTGCCCGCGACGGCGGCGGATCTGCACCGCATGTGGCGATTGACGCGACGCTATCGCGGGCAAGCGCGCTCCTACCGGTTTCAGAGCATCATGCCGTCCCGTGCCACGATCACATGCCCCGGCAGTTCATCGGCATGCTCGATCAGCCACGCATCCAGGGTGTGGCCCACATGGGTCAGCACCGCCTTTGCAGGTTCAAGCGCATCGATGATCTGCAACGCCAGGTTCAGGTCATTGTGGTTGCGCGGCGTCTGGGGTTGTGGCGGCATGGAGCAGTCCAGCACCAGCACGTCCAGCGCCTGCTCGCGCAGCAACGCCTCGGTGGTATCCGGCAGCCCGACGGTGTCGGTCAGATAGGCGATGCGCCTGCCCTCGCCCTCCAGCAAATACCCAAGCGTCGGCTTGGAGTGCACCAGCGGCAGCGCGGTGACCTGCAAGCCACCGAACAGGCGGGTTTCGAATGCCGCGAACGGCTGGCTGAAATCCAGGATGCCGGGGTGTTTGTAGAGGTCCGACAGGCCCTCGGGGTCCGCCGGGCCATGCACAGGAATCACCAGCCCCTGCCCCCAGCGCAGGTGCAGCAGGCCCTGGGCGTGATCGGCGTGGTAGTGGGTCTGCAGAATGCCGCTGAAACTGCGCGGCGGGAAACGCTCGCACAGGTCCGGCAGGCCGCTGTCGATCAACCAGCGCTGATCGCCCATCTCGACCAGCGCCGAACACGGCAGGCGGCGCAGGCGAGCATCCGCGTGGGCCGCCGAGCACGCCTGACACTGGCAACCGTAGACTGGCACCTGCCGCGCATCCCCCGTACCGAGCAGGGTCAGGCGCATGCGTGCTCCCGGTCGATGTGCTGCAACAGCTTGGCGACGGTCTGCTCAAGGGCGCCCGAGTTGTCGAGCAACAGGATTGGCGAACCGCCGGTCGGTGCCGCCGCCAGCAGTTCATCGGCAAACTGCGCGTTGCGCGCCAGACGTGCTTCGATCTCCCCGGAGGTTTCACGATTGCGCGCCAGCAGACGCCGACGCAGCACCGCCTGATCGACGCTCAACAGCACCACCAGAAGGTCCGGATAGCGCGCCCGAGCCTGTTCGAGATGCCCGCGAGAACCGTTGACCAGCACGTCATGCCCGTCGGCCAGCCACTGGTCGATCTCTGCCGGAATGCCGTAGTGCAGGCCGTTGGCGAACCAGTTCAGGGCAAAGGCGCCCTGCGCCTGCATCTGCCGGAATTCCTCGACGCTTACCGCCTGCGCCGCCTCGCCGCGCGCTTCGGCAGATCGGGTGATGACCCGGCGCACGATCCGGCAGCCGCGTGCGGCCATCGGTTCGCGCGCGGCGTCCAGCAGGCTGTCCTTGCCCGAACCGGACGGTCCGATGAGATAGATCAACCTGCCTGTCATCAAAAAACCCTCTTCGCTTGTCGCCAGACCTGCTGGATCACCGGCAATGTGCCCACGGCGCGGGCGTGGATCAGATCGGCGCGCAGGCCGACGCGGATCTCGCCGCGATCGTTCAGCCCCGCCGAACGTGCCGGCGCCAGACTGACCGTGGTCACCGCCTTTGCCAGGCCCGCGCCCGCTACCTGACCATTATCGCCCAGTTGTCCGCGCTTTTGTTCCAGCTGGTCGCCCAGGGTGAACGCCGCTTGCAGGAGGCTGGCCGGATAATAATCGCTGGAGAGGATATCCAGTAGCCCTTCTTGCGCCAGGGTCGCCGCCGCGATGTTGCCCGAGTGCGAGCCGCCGCGAACGATGTTCGGTGCGCCCATCAGCACGCTCATGTGCAGACGCCGGCAGGCCTGCGCCGCTTCCAGGGTGGTCGGGAACTCGGCGATGGTCATGCCGTAGCCCGCCGATTCCTCGACGTGGGCCACGGTCGCGTCGTCATGGCTGGCCACCGACAGGCCGCGCGCCAGACAGATGTCGACGATGGCCTTGCGGTAACGGTCACTGTAGATCTTCGAGTTGGCGACCTGCTCGACGATGAATTCGTCCATCTGCTCGGTGCTCAGGTGGTACTTGCCCATGTAGTACTCGCGGTACTTGGATTCCAGGGCGAACTGACGCTGGCCCGGCGAATGGTCCATCACCGACACAAGCTGCACCAGCGGCTGCTCCACCAGATCGCGGAACACGCTCAGGGTGTCGGGGTGGCAGACTTCACAGCGCAGGTGCAGGCGGTGCTCGGCGCGGGTCATGTCGGCGGCGTTGGCTCGGGCAATGGCATCGACCATGCCGGGCAATTGCTGCATGCGCTTGCCCTTGGGGTTGACATCACCGATGGACAGCGCGTCGAACACCGTGGTGATGCCGGCCGCGATGATCTGCGCGTCGTGGCTCATCACCGCCGACGCAGAGGGCCAGTCCACACCCGGGCGCGGGCTGAGGTGTTTTTCCAGGTTGTCGGTGTGCAGCTCGACCAGGCCCGGCAGCAGATAGTCGCCGTCCAGGTTCTGTGCCTGTGGCAGGTAGCTGACTCCGGTCTGCACGTCCTGGATCAGGCCATCGCGCAGCACCACGGTGCCGGTGAACACCTGATCGGCAGTGACGACCCTGGCGTTGGTCAGAATCTGTTCGTTCAGCATTGCAGCAACTCCTTGGCGGTCAGGTGCTTGTCGGGCGATTCTTGCGGGGTCATGTCCAGCAGGCGGTCGGACACCGCCTCCCGTGCCAGGCGGTCATGGAAAATGCCGATCAGCGCGGCACCGCCGGCCTTGGCTTCGTTGATCAGTTCCAGCACCACCTGGCGATTGACGTCGTCCAGCGACGCGGTCGGTTCGTCGAGCAGCATTACCGGCCACGGCACCATGAAGCCGCGGGCAATATTGACGCGCTGCTGCTCGCCGCCGGAAAAGGTACCCGGCGCCAGTTGCCACAGCCGCTTGGGAATGTTCAGGCGGCTGAGCAATTCCTCGGCGCGGGCCTTGGCTTGTTCACGGCTCCAGCCACGAGCCAGGGCGGGTTCCATCACCACATCCAGAGTCGCGACCCGGGGAATCACCCGCAGAAACTGGCTGACGTAGCCCAGGGTCTGTTGCCGAACCGCCAGGACATCGCGAGGGACCGCGCCGACCATTTCCAGCCATTGCCCCCGATGCTGCAGCCGAATGCTCCCGCCCGCCGGCAGGTAGTTGCCGTAGAGGGTGCGCAGCAGGGTGCTCTTGCCTGCGCCGGAATGGCCGTGCAGCACCAGGCATTCGCCGCCGCGTACCGAGAAATTCAGGCCGCGCAGCACATTGAGCACCACCCCGTTCTGCTGGTGCAGGGTGAAGGTTTTCGAGAGGTCCTGGACCTCGATCAGCGTGTTCATCAAAGCCACTCCAAAAGTCCGATCAAGGTTGCAGCACCGAAGACACCAGCAACTGCGAATAGGGATGCTGCGGATCGTCAAGGATCTGATCGGTCAGCCCGCTTTCCACCACCCGCGAGCGGCGCATCACCATCAGCCGGTCGGCCAGCAGCCGCGCCACGGCCAGATCGTGGGTGACGATCACCACCGCCAGATCCAGCTCGCGCACCAGGCCACGCATCAGGTCCAGCAGGCGCGCCTGCACCGAGACATCCAGGCCACCGGTGGGCTCGTCCATGAACACCAGGCGCGGGCCGGACACCAGGTTGCGGGCGATCTGCAGACGCTGCTGCATGCCGCCGGAGAAGGTGCGCGGCAAGTCGTCGATGCGCGCCCGGTCGATCTCCACCTGGCTCAGCCAGTCGAGGCCCGCTGCCCGCAGTTGCTGATAGTTGCGCACGCCCTGGGCCATCAGCCGTTCGCCGATGTTGGCCCCGGCCGACACCGCCATGCGCAGGCCGTCGCGGGGGTTCTGCTCGACGAAGCCCCACTCGGTGCGCAACAGGGTGCGGCGCTCGGCTTCGCTGGCGCTGTACAGGTCGAGCCAGTGACCATCCTTGCCGCGATAATCGATGACGCCGCTGTCCGGCGGGCAACGACCGCTGAGCAGCGACAACAGGGTCGATTTACCGGAACCGGACTCGCCGACGATGCCCAGCACTTCGCCGGGGTACAGCTCGAAACTCACGTCCTGGCAGCCCTTTTCCGCGCCGTACAGCTTGGTCAGGCCATTGACCTTGAGCAGCGGCTGGGTGCGGTCGGCAGCCACCTGATCCTGAATCCTGTGCACGGCATTCATTGCGCAGCCCTCCCCTCGTTGACCCGTTGCGCGCAGTAGTCGGTGTCCGAACAGACGAAGCTCTGGGTGCCCTGATCGTCCAGGATCAGCTCATCGAGGAACGACTCGCGGCTGCCGCAGATGGCGCAACTGTGCTCCCACTTCTGCACTTCGAAGGGGTGGTCTTCGAAGTCCAGGCTGGTGACCCGGGTGTAGGGCGGCACGGCGTACAGGCGTTTTTCGCGACCGGCGCCGAACAGCATCAGGGCCGGGCTCATGTCCAGTTTCGGGTTGTCGAATTTGGGGATTGGCGAGGGGTCCATCACGTAGCGCTCGTCAACGGTCACCGGGTACGCATAGGCCGTGGCGATATGGCCGAAAGTCGCGATGTCCTCGTACAGCTTGACGTGCATGACGCCATAATCATTGAGCGCGTGCATGGTACGGGTTTCGGTTTCCGAAGGTTCGATGAAGCGCAGCGGCTCAGGAATCGGCACCTGATAGACCATGATCTGACCTTCGTGCAGCGGCGTTTCCGGGATCCGGTGGCGGGTCTGGATGATGGTCGCCTCAGGCGTACGCTCGGTGGTCGCGACCCCGGCGGTGCGGCCGAAGAAGCGGCGGATCGACACCGCGTTGGTGGTGTCGTCGGCGCCCTGGTCGATGACCTTGAGCACGTCCTCGGCGCCGAGGATCGCAGCGGTCAGCTGCATGCCGCCGGTGCCCCAGCCATAGGGCAACGGCATCTCGCGGCCGCCAAACGGCACCTGATAACCGGGAATCGCCACGGCCTTGAGCAGGCCACGGCGGATCATGCGCTTGGTCTGTTCGTCCAGATACGCGAAGTTGTACGCCTCATCGCGCGGCGCGCGAGGCTGCTGTCGAGGTTCGGTCGCGGCATTCATTGAGCCGACTCCTTGCAAGGCTTGCGCAGTTTGCGGATCAGTTCCAGTTCGGCCTGGAAGTCGACGTAGTGCGGCAGTTTCAGGTGCGACACGAAGCCCGAGGCCTCGACGTTGTCGCAGTGGGCCAGGACGAATTCTTCCTGCTGGGCAGGCGAGATGATTTCTTCGGCGTATTCGCCGGCGCGCAGCGACCGGTCCACCAGCGCCATGCCCATGGCCTTGCGCTCGGCGTGTCCGAAGGCCAGGCCATAGCCGCGGGTGAATTGCGGCAGCTCCGTGGCAGAGCCGACAAACTGGTTGACCATCTCGCATTCGGTGACTTCGATGGCGCCGATGCTGATCGGGAAACCCAGCTCTTCGGGCTCGATCCAGACCTCGACTTCACCGACGCGGATTTCGCCTGCGAACGGGTGGTTGCGGCCATAGCCGCGTTGGGTCGAATACCCCAGCGCCAACAGGAAACCCTCATCGCCTCGGGCCAGTGCCTGCAAGCGTTCGGCGCGGCTGGCCGGGTACTCCAGCGGCTCACGGGTGATGTCGGCCACCGGTGCACCGGTGTCGATCTCCTCTTTTATCAGGCCTTCCTTGCCCAGCAGGCCAGACACCCTCGGGCAGGCCTGGACCGTCGCATCGCTGCGGGTTTGCGGCCCGGGGAATTCGCCTTCGGCCAGCAAGCTGAAGTCCAGCAGCCGGTGGGTGTAGTCGAAGGTCGGGCCCAGCAACTGGCCGCCCGGTACATCCTTGAAGGTCGCCGACAAGCGACGGTCGAGCTGCATGGTCGAGGTGTCGATGGGCAGGCTGGCATTGAAGCGCGGCAGCGTGGTGCGATACGCGCGCAGCAGGAAGATCGCCTCCACCAGATCGCCCGCCGCCTGCTTGATCGCCAGCGCCGCGAGTTGTTCGTCGTACAGCGAGCCTTCGGTCATGACCCGGGCCACGGCCAGGGGCAGTTGCTCCTGGATCTGCGCGACGCCAAGCTCGGCTATCGAAGTATCGCCCCGGCGCCTTTTCGCCAGCAGCTTGTGAGCGTTGTCGATGGCCTGTTCGCCACCTTTTACAGCAACGTACATCAAACACCTCCCTTGAACAGAACCTGGGTGCTGCGCGGCAGCCCCATCAGTTCGCTACCGGCCAGGAAGAACACATCGATGCCACGGGGAAAGTCGTTGCGCGATTCACGCTCTTCCCAGAACGCCTCTTGCAGCGGCAGGCTGACGTGGTTCTTGCTTTCGATCCCCGGCCCCTTCCACGCAAGCTGGCGCCCGCCTTGCAGGCTCGGCAGTTGAACCAGCAGCGTGCAGGACTGATCGGGGTAGCGATCGTTGCCCAGGTCGAAGCCGCTCAGGTCGTGCAACTGGCTGTCGTCGAGCAAGGCGAAACGGGCGTTCTGCCGGTCGCTGACAATCGGGCAGCCGCAATGAAAGGTCAGGTTGGCGCGGATGGCCTGGGTGTCGAACCGGGGCGCAAGCCACAGCGGTGTGTCGATGTCGAGCAGCGCCAGGCACAGGGCGTGGCTGGCCGATGCCAGGCCTTCCAGATGCGGCGGGGTCTGCGCCGACAACAGGCTCTGGGCTACGCCGGGGCCTGCCAGCGCCTTGAGAGCGGCGCGGAAGCTGCGCTGGGAATCCAGCACCGGGTCGGCGAAAGCAGGCTGCAACAGGGTTGCACTTGCGGTAACTGCGTCCATCAGTTCTCTCCTCGGACCAGGGTGAAGAAGTCCACTTTGGTCGCTGCGGTTTCGGCTTGTTGTCGGGCGCGGCGCACGGCTTGTGCCTGGGCCAGCGGTTCGATCAGTTCACGTATCCAGTGGCTCTGTTGCGGGCCTTGCAAGTGCGCGTCGGCCAGCGCTGCGAGTTCGGCGTGGGCCTTGTCGCGCCCGGCCAGGTAGCTGTAGCCGGTGCGCCCGTCAGCCAGGCGCACCACGCAGCGGGTCACGGTCATTTCACCGGAGTTGAACGGTGCGCCGCTGCCGCCCATGCGGCCTCGGACCAGGGTCATGCCGATTTCCGGGGCGCGGATCATCCTGTACTCGACGTCGCGCAGGGCGTTTTCATGGGGCGCAAGATCTGCCCGGTGGGTGCGCGATAGCACGCCGAACCAGTGCTGGCGAACGCTTTGCGCGGCGTCGGGTGTGGAAGCGGTTGTGGCAGTCATCGAAGGCATCTCCATCAGGTGACGATCTGATACTGGAAGCGGTCGGAGCGGCTGGTGGAATGGGCAATCTCCACCGGACGTCCGTCCGCATCGCGGGAAAGGGTGAGCACGGTCAGCGCCGGCAGGTGACGTGGCATCAGCAGCACGCTGGCCTCTTCACGGCTGGGCAGGCGTGCGCCGATCAGGCTGAAGGTGCGGGTCAGCGGCAAATCGCGGGAGGCGAGAAACTGGCGCACCGAACCGCTCTTGTAATCGGCCACCAGCGCAGTGCGACTGGCGCAGTAGCGATGGCGGATCAGGCTCACCGGCTGGCCGTCGAGGCGGCGCAGGGTCTGCAATTCGATCAGCGGCGCGTGTTCTTCGAGGCCCAGGTGCTCGGCCTCTTCGCGGGTGGCCACGCACTGGCGGCGCTGCAACAACACCGCCTCGACACCGTGGCCCAGCGCCGACAACGACTGGCTGTAGGCACTCTCGGCAGCCACCGGGTACACCAGCGGGCGGCCCAGCACCTGGGTGCCCTTGCCCTGGCGGCGCAACAGGCAGCCTTCGCGCACCAGTTCGTCGATGGCGCGGCGCACCGTGTGGCGGTTGACGTCGAAGCGCGTGGCCAGTTGGGTTTCGGCGGGCAGGAACTCGCCAGCGCTGTAGCCGGTCAGTTCGCGGCGCAGGGTGTCGGCCAATTCGCGGTACATGGGTTCCCGATTCAGGGACTCATCTTGTCTAGACAACTGCATGGCTAAAAAAAGGGCTCGCACCCTCTCCTGTCGAAATCGTTAGATGAACTGCTTGCGCAGGCGCTGGGAGAAGATGTCGATGATGCTCACCACCACGATGATCACCAGCAGCACCGAGCAGGTCTGGGTGAATTGAAAGGCGCGGATGTTTTCCCAGAGGATCACGCCGATGCCGCCCGCGCCGACCATGCCCACCACCGTTGCCGAGCGCACGTTGGATTCGAAGCGGTACAGGGCGTAGGAAATCCACAGCGGCATGACTTGCGGAATGACCCCGAAGATCACTTCCTGCAACGCACTGGCGCCGGTGGCACGTACACCTTCCACGGGGCCCGGATCGATGGCCTCGACGGCTTCGGCGAACAGCTTGGCGAGCACGCCGGTGGTGCTGATCCACAACGCCAGGACACCGGCGAACGGACCCAGGCCCACGGCCACCACGAACAGCATGGCGAAGACCATTTCGTTGATGGAGCGGAAGGCATCCATGACCCGGCGCAGCGGCTGGTGGACCCACCAGGGGGTGATGTTTTCAGCGCACAGAACGCCCAGCGGCACCGAACAGATGATCGCCAGCAGCGTGCCCCACAGGGCGATGTGCACGGTGACGATCATCTCCTGGAGGTAGGCGCGCCATTCGTGGAAATCAGGCGGAAAGAAATCGGCGGCGAAGGTCGCCATGTTGCCCGCGTCGCGGTACAGCGCCAGCGGGTTCATCTCCGCGCCGCGCCAGGCCCAGGCCATCACCGCGAGGAAAATCCCCCAGCCCAGGTACTGCGGCCAGGTGCGCTTGCCAACGGCGTCAGCGTATACAGCGTGAGTGCTCATGACAGGGTTCCGGTATCGATTGCGTTTGAGGCAGGCGCGACGGGCTGGCCGCCGCGCCGACCGGTCAGCCCGCGTTGGCGGTCTTCTGTTTGTCCAGCTCGGAGATACGGTCTTGCAGCTTGTTCAGGCCTGCGTCGATTTCCTTGAGCTTGGCCGCCTTCTCGTCAGCGCTCAGGGTGGTGCTGGCGGTGGTTTCGGACTTCTGCTTGAACAGCTCAAGCTGGCGGATGGTCAGCAACTGGTCGTCCGAAGACTTGAGAAACTTGCCCATCTGCATGTTCTTGAGCACGGCCTTTTCTTCGTCGGTGTCACCGTAGTTGGCGAAGAAGTCGCGGATCTTGTTCTTGGTCGCATCGTCCATGCCCTTGCGCCAGACCATCGGGTCAGCCGGGATGATCGGGGACTTCCAGATCACCTTGAGCTTGGCAGCGCTTTCCGGCTGGGTGACTTCCAGGCGATCCATGCTCTCGGTGTTGAAGGTGGCGACGTCCAGTTGGCCCTTGGCGACGCTCAGGGCGTTGACTTCGTGGCTGGAGTTGAGCGTGCGCTTGAAGGCGGTAGCGGCATCGACGTTGTTCTTGGCGAACACGTAATAGCCCGGTACCAGATAGCCCGAGGTTGAGTTCGGGTCACCGTTGCCGAAGGTCAGCTCCTTGGCGTGCTTGAACATGTCGTCGATGTTGTTGATCGGGCTGTCCTTGCGCGCAATGATCAGGCTCCAGTAACCCGGCGCACCGTTGGCGGCGGCGGTCTGGGCGAAGATTTCGCCGCCCGAGCGGTCCACCGCTTCCATGGCCGCCTTGTTGCCCAGCCAGGCCACGTCGACCTTGTTGAAGCGCATGCCCTGGATCAGCCCGGCATAGTCGGAAGCGAAGGTGGCGTTGACTTTGAGGCCGGTCTTTTTCGACATGTCGTCGAGGAACGGTTGCCACACGCTTTTCAGGTTTTGCGAGGACTCGGTGGACATGATGCCGAAGTTGATGGCGCTGTCAGCGGCCTGCGCGGTGCCCATCAGGCAACCGGCGAGCACAGCGGCAGACGCGAACACGCGACCGAAACGGTTCAACATGGAGAGCTCCTGGAACGGGGGTTGGGGTGTAATGTCTGGGAAAACCTGAAGCCGTCAGGCCAGTGCCAGCTTTGGCGGGCGGCCCTTGCTGCGGCCCTGATCAGCGAACATCAGGGTGGTGTCGGCATCGGCGCCGTAGAGATCGTTGAGGAACTGGCCGCTGAGGTCGGCGCCGTTGCCGTCGAAATGGATGCGCCCGCCTTTGAGGGCTACGGCACGGGGGCAATAACGCACGGCGTAATCCACCTGATGCAGGGTCACGACCACGGTCTTGCCGTCCTGGCGGTTGATGTCGGCGAGGATTTCCATGACCTTGCGCGCAGACTCGGGGTCCAGCGAGGCGATGGGTTCATCGGCCAGAATGACCTCGGCTTGCTGGGTCAGCGCACGGGCGATGGCTACCCGTTGCTGCTGGCCGCCAGATAGCGTGGAGGCGCGTTGATGGGCGAAGTCTGCCAGCCCCACTCGCGCCAGGTTGGACAGGGCCCGGTCCTTCTCCTCGGCATTGAACAGGCCCAGGCTGCCACGCCAGCGCGGCATGCGGCCCAGGCAACCGAGCAGGACGTTGTCCAGCACGCTCAGGCGGTTGACCAGGTTGAATTGCTGGAAGATATAGCCGATGTCGGCACGCAGGCGGCGTACCTTGCCGTTGAGTCGGCCCGAGGCCTGCACTTCGCGGCCCAGTACGCGCACGCTGCCGCCGTTGCTGCGATCGCAGCAGGCCAGCCCGGCCAGGTGTCGCAACAGGGTGGATTTGCCCGACCCGGAAGCGCCGATCAGCGCCACCATTTCCCCGGGTTGTATAGACAATGCAAGGTCAACCAGAGCGGTCTTGCGAGCAAATGTCTTGTTCAAGCGGTCGACATGGATAGCTGCGTTCATGGGGGCTTCTCTTGTCTTGGGGTGCTGGCTTCCTGCCAGGTGAATGTTCAACCGCACGACCGTCCCGGGCCGTTGGGTGCGACTGACATTAGTGGTGCTCTGTGGCGTTTCGATGAACCGGAAATGACTGGACTGTCATATTGAGATGGCGTTTTGATAGTCGCCATTTCGCCGATGTTGTCGACATCTTTGCCACAGGCGTTGATCTAGAGGACGTGCGGTATAGACAAGTGCAAGCGGCCTTGCCTGCGCGTGGGCGCCAGAGGGACATGAGAAGAAATGAATATTTTTTTGTGACAGGTGAAAGAGGTGCGATTTGATCAAAGCAACGGCAAGATCAAAACGTCTGGTTGGATCCGGTGCTGCTACGGTGACGGATGACCTCCATCTCGTAGGAGCGCGCGTGCCCGCGATTGCAGTCATTCATTGACCAATGCGCCGATTGACACGCCGCCGTCGCGGGCAAGCGCGCTCCTACAGGGGGCAAGCCTGGCGCAAACACCACGCACCCCGTAGCAGTCCGGCTTGCCGGCGATGGCGATCTTACGGACGCCGACGCCGGCAAGCCGGACTGCTACGGTCATGCGTGACCTCAATCTTGTAGGAGCGCGCTTGCCCGCGATTGCAGTCATTCATTGACCGCTGCGCCGATTGACACGCCGCCGTCGCGGGCAAGCGCGCTCCTACAGGGGGCAAGCCTGGCGCAAACACCGCGCCCCCCCCCGTAGCAGTCTGGCTTGCCGGCCATGGCGAATTTGCGGGCGCCGACGCCGGCAAGCCGGACTGCTACGGTGATGCGTGACCTCAATCTTGTAGGAGCGCGCTTGCCCGCGATTGCAGTCATTCATTGACCAATGCGCCCATTGACACGCCGCCGTCGCGGGCAAGCGCGCTCCTACCGGGGGCAAGCCTGGCGCAAACACCGCGCGCCCCGTAGCAGCGCATCGAGCGATGTCAGAAGCGCCCCAGCCGATACGCCTCCGGTGCCGGCAACCCCGGCTGCACGCTGCAACCGGGCACCCACTCGAGCACCATCTCGGCGGTGATCGCTGCCTGGGTCAGGCCCAGGTGTTGGTGGCCGAACGCGAGCAGCACCTTGCCGTCGCAGGCGCTGTCGATCACCGGCAGCGAATCGGGCAACGAGGGGCGAAAGCCCATCCACGGCGTGGCATCGCTGGCGTCCAGATCCTGCTTGAACAGCCCCTGGCTCAGGCGCTGCAACTGCCAGGCCCGTTGCATGTTCGGTGGGCTTTCAAGCCCTGCGAACTCCACCGTACCGGCCAGTCGCAAGCCTTCGGCCATGGGCGTCATGATGAACTTTCGTTCAAGGGAGGTGACGGCGAACGGCAGGCGATTGTGCTCGTGGGGCAGCATCAGGTGGTAACCACGCTCGGTGTCCAGCGGCACTTTCTGGCCCGTCAGCACCTGGGTCAACTCGGCCGAATGAGCGCCACAGGCGATCAACACCTGACGGGCATTGACCTTGCCCTGATCGGTGTCCAGCGACACACCGCTGGCCTGTACCCGCCCCCCTGAAACCTTGCGTTTGAGAAACTGCACGCCGCTTTCCCTGGCCGCTTGCACCAGCTCGGTGACCAACAGATAAGGGTCGATGAAATGTCCGGTGGCGGGAAAGAACAGCCCGCCCTGAATGCTCTCGCTCAGTTGCGGCGCGGCCTGCTGAATGGCGCTGCCACTCCAGAACTCTACCGGCACGCCCTGCTCTGCCATGCGTGCCTGAAGCTGATCCAGAGCCTGACGGGATTCGTTGCGTTCGAACACCAGCAGCGAGCCGTCCTCCTTCATCAATTGTTCCCGGCCAATGGGCCCCAGCAACCTGTGCCAGGCCGCCAGGCTGCCTTCGTTCAACGCGCGGATGCCCGCCACGGTACGGCGGAACGGCTCGGGCCGAAGGTTAAGCAACAACCGGGTGAACCACGGCACGGCGCGCGGCATGTATTTCCAGTCCAGGCGCAACGGCCCCATGGGGTCCAGCAGCATCGCCGGCAGACGCTTGAGAATCGAGGCGTCTGCGATGGGAAAGACCTGCTCGGTCGCCAGGTGTCCGGCGTTGCCGTAGGACGCACCGCGACCGGGTTCCTGATGGTCCAGAACCATCACGTGCTTGCCCTGGCGGGCCAGCAGCAGCGCACAGGCGACGCCGACGATGCCCGCTCCCACCACGGCGATATCGGCGATGTGATCGGGTTGAGCGGTGTCGCGGGTATTGGGCATCGACATGACTTCTCAGCCCTCTCTCTGGCCGTCGAGCAAACGCCGCAACTGCAGCGGGTTGGCAAACTGCAAGGCATCGGGCAGCAGGCTGTCGGGGAAATCCTGGTAGCACACCGGACGCAGGAACCGCAGGATCGCCGCCGTACCGACAGACGTCGAGCGCGCATCGGAGGTGGCCGGGAACGGCCCGCCATGAACCATGGCGTCGCACACTTCGACACCGGTCGGCCAGCCGTTGACCAGCAGGCGCCCGGCCTTGCGCTCAAGGGTCGGCAACAAGGCGCGGGCCGCCTGCACGTCCTCATCATGCAGGTGCAGCGTGGTGGTCAACTGGCCTTCCAGGTGCTCGGCCACTTCACGCACCTGCTCGTCGCTCTCGCACTGCACCACCAACGAAGCTGCGCCGAAAATCTCCGCCTGCAAGGCGTGGTTGGCGAGAAAGTCCCGAGCGTGGGTGACGAACAGATGGGTCTGGCACTGGTTCGGACCCTGCGCCGCAAGCCCGGCGGTGGCCGGATGGCTGACCTGTTCAGCCAACGCCCCGACACCGGCCTCATAGGCACTGAAGATGCCAGGGGTGAGCATGGTCTGCGCCGGGCTGTTCTGCACCTGGGCCGCCGCTGCGGCGATGAACCGCTCAAGGTCCGGCCCCTGGCGCGCAATCACCAGACCCGGATTGGTGCAGAACTGCCCTGCCCCCTGGTTCAAGGAAGCCACGAAGCCTTGCGCCAGCGCCTCGGCGCGTGCCTGCAAGGCCGCCGGAAACAGGAACACCGGATTGATCGAACTCATTTCCGCGTACACCGGAATGGGCTCGGGACGATTCTGCGCCGCCTGGCACAAGGCGATGCCACCACTGCGCGAGCCAGTGAAGCCCACCGCCTTGATGCGTGGATCGGTGACCAGCGCGGTACCCACTTCGCGCCCCGAGCCGTATAACAGGGAGAACACGCCCTCGGGCAGGTTGCAGTGTTTGACCGCCTTCGCCACCGCCCGCCCTACCAGCTCGCTGGTGCCGGGATGAGCGCTGTGGGCCTTGACCACCACCGGGCAACCGGCAGCCAGCGCAGACGCGGTGTCGCCACCGGCCACGGAAAACGCCAACGGGAAGTTGCTGGCACCGAACACGGCCACCGGCCCCAGCGGCACCTGACGCTGACGCAAATCGGCGCGTGGCAGCGGCTGACGCTCCGGCATGGCAGTGTCGACCCGCACGTCCAGCCACTCACCGGCCCGCACAGTCCGGGCGAAAGTACGCAACTGGTGGCAGGTGCGGCCGCGTTCACCCTGGATACGGGCGCGTGGCAGGCCGGTTTCCAGCGTCGCGCGATCCACCAGTTCGTCGCCCAGGGCCTCGATCTCGCTGGCGATGGTTTCCAGAAACTCGGCGCGGGATGCAAGGGATGTCTCGCGGAAAGTATCAAACGCTGCCCATGCCAGTGCACAGGCTTGCGCCACGTGTTCGGCAGTGGCGCCCGGATAAGCGGGTTCGAGGTCCTGGCCGGTGGCTGGATCGATGGCGCGGATCGCTTCGCCGGTGCCGGAAACGGCGTGCTGGCCGACCAGCATGTTGCCTGTGAGGGTCATGGGATGTCCTTGAAAAAAAGAGAAGATGCAGTGGCGCTCGATGGACGCACCACGGGAACCAGAACAAAAGGCGACGCCCGCCGGGGCGCCGCCTGCACAGCGGCTATCAGGCCAGGTTCTGCTCGGCCGACCAGTTGGCGTACCAGTTGCGGAACAAGGTGTACTGCGCTTCGGCGTAACCGCGCTGGGCTTCGCTGAGCTTGTCCGATTCGTTGAAGTGCAAGGTGTATTCCTTGTCGCCGTTGAGCACCATCAGGTGCTTGTAGAACAGCACCAGATCGCAGCCTTCGTCGAAGGACGACAGCACGCCCAGGGCGGCCTCCAGCTCGCGCGCCTGACGGCGGGCCTTGGCGTCACCCGCCGCGGCTTTCTTGCTCAGGGCAACCAGGGTCAGCACTTCGCGTGGCAGCGCGTTGCCGATACCGGTGATCGCACCGGTGGCGCCGCAGTTGACGAAGCCATGCACCACTTGGGTGTCGACGCCGACCATCAGGATCACTTCGTCATCCTGGGAGGTGATGTTTTCCGCCGCATAACGCATGTCGGCAGCACCGCCGAACTCTTTGAAGCCGATCAGGTTCTTGTGCTCGCGGCGCAGTTCGAAGAACAGGTCGGCGCGGGTGGCAAAACCGTAGTAAGGGCTGTTGTAGATCACCGCCGGCAGGTTCGGCGCAGCCTTGAGGATGTCCGAGAAGTGCGACTTCTGCGCGGTCAGCGAAGCACCACGGGACAGCACGCGCGGAATGACCATCAGGCCGGCGGCGCCGACCTTGGCGGCATGGGCTGCATGGGACACCGCCTCACGGGTGTTCACGGCACCGGTGCCGACCACGGTTGGAATGCCAGCGGCCACCAGGCGCGCCACGCCTTCCTGGCGCTCGGATTCGGTCAGCAGGGGCCAGTCACCCATGGAACCGCAATACACCACGGCGCTCATACCGATATCGATCAGTTCGCGGCCTTTCTTGACCAGCGCATCGAAGTCCGGCTTGCGGTCGGCGGTGCACGGGGTCATCAGGGCGGGCATGCAGCCGGTGAAGATGTTGTCGCTCATGGGGTTGCTCCTTGTTCGTTTAAATAGTGCGTTCAGATCAATAGGGTGTGTTGCGCCGCCCAGGCGGCATCGGGCGCAGGGCTCAGATGCCCCACGCGAAAGCGTCCTGCTCGTCGATCAGCAGCGTGCTGTCGGCGGTCATGAAGGCCTGGCCGCGAATGAAAGGCCGGATGCGCTCGCCTTCGCATTCGAAGCGGCCCTGAAACTGGCTGCCGGTGATGCTGGCCTGTACCCAGGTCTTGCCGGCTTCTAGCTTGCCGTCGGCGGCCAGGCACGCGAGTTTGGCGCTGGTACCGGTGCCGCATGGCGAGCGGTCATAGGCCTTGCCGGGACACATCACGAAGTTGCGGCTGTCGGCCTGGGCGTCGTCGGCGAACAGTTCGATGTGGTCGATCAGCGCACCGCCTTCGCCGGTGATGCCCTGCTCTTCCAGGGCCTTGAGCATGGTCCAGGTGTATTCGGTCAGGTGCTCGACGTTGCTCATGTCCAGGGTCTTGCCGTGGTCCGAGACCAGGAAGAACCAGTTGCCGCCGTAGGCGATGTCGCCCAGCACGCGACCGTGGCCCGGCACTTCCACTGCCACCTGCTGGCGATAGCGCCAGGACGGCACGTTGCCGATGGTCACGGCGCCGTCATCGTGCAGCGTGGCGCTGACCTGGCCCACCGGGGTGTCGATCTTGTGCACGCCCGGACCGATCAGCCCCAGATAGGCCAGGGAATTGACCAGGCCGATGGTGCCGTGCCCGCACATGCCCAGGTAGCCGGTGTTGTTGAAGAAGATCACCCCGCAGGTGGCGTCCGGCGAGTCCGGCTCGCAGTACAGCGCGCCGACCAGTACGTCATTGCCCCGCGGTTCGAGCAGGCACGCGCGGCGCCACTGATCATATTCGCTGCGCAGCGAGTCGCGCTTCTCGGCCATGGTGCTCCCGGACAGTTGCGGGAAGCCCTTCATCACCAGCCGCGTCGGTTCACCGCCGGTGTGGGAATCGATCACCTGTACTTTTTTCATGAACCCGTCCTTTCTGAGGCTGAGCCTTAATGGAATGTGTGGCGGTCGGTCAGACCAACAATTGTTCGATGTCGTGTATCAACTGGCTGTCGACGAAAACCCCGTCGCGCTCCGAGCGCTGGCGCGCCGCAAAACGTCGCTGCGAAGGCAGGCGCGCGCCCTGTTGGGTAATCGCGCCGAACAATTGCTCGGCGCTTTGCAGGCCCTGCTCCAGGTCGTCGCCGAGGAAGCGTTTGGGGTCGAACGCCAGCAACAATTCGCCGTGGCACGGCGTGGCGCCCGCACCGCCGTCGAAGGTCAGGGATTGAGCGCTGGTCATGTCGCCGATCAGCGCCCCGGCCATCAATTCGATCATTGCCGCCAGCGCCGAACCCTTGTGGCCGCCAAACGTCTGCATCGCGCCCCCGAGTGCCGCCTGGGCATCGGTGGTGGGCGTGCCCTCGGCATCCAATCCCCAGCCCAGCGGGATCGGCTTGTCCTGCCGGGCATGCAGCTCGATGTCGCCACGGGCAATCGCACTGGTGGCGAAGTCGAACACGAACGGCTCCTGCCCCGGACGCGGCCAGGCAAAGGCCAGAGGGTTAGTGCCGAACACACCCTTGCTGCCGCCGTGGGGCGCAACCCAGGCGTGGCTCGGGGTCATCGCCATGCCCACCAGCCCGTGGGCGGCGATGGCTTCGACTTCCGGCCACAGCGCCGAGAAGTGAAAACAGTTGCGAATCACCAGCGCGGCCACACCCAGGGCACGGGCCTGCTCGACCAGCAGCGGCAAGCCGGTTTCCAGGGCGAGCAGCGAATAGGCCCGGTGCGCATCGATGTTGATGATCGACGGTGCCGGATGGCTCACAGTGGGTTGTGCCACCGGCGATACCTTGCCCGAACGCAGCGAGCGCACGCACACCAGCACCCGGTACAAGCCATGGGAATGGCATTCGTCACGCTGGCCCTGGGTGATGACCTGGGCAATCGCCCGGGCGTGGTCTTCGCCCATGCCGTTATGGATCAGTGCGCGCATCGCCAGGTCGTGGACCTGTTCGAGACTCAGATGGACGGTATCGCTCAAGCTCTGCTCTCCACTAGTCCGGGTTTCAGGACGCATGCTGCGCGCGCCCGCCCACAGGCCGCAGCCCGGCACGGGGTTCGGCAACCGCTTCGCTTTCTTCGTCATCGTCCAGGTTGACCAGGTGCGCCGGCACGCCGGTCGCCGCTCCCCAGTAATAGATGCCCAGCGCACAGGCCGCCACCACCAGGGTGTCGAACGGATGGCTGATGGCACCGATGCCGCCAAAACTGCCCAGCTTGGAGAGCACGATGGTCACTGCGTAGAAGCCGATCAGCCACAACGATGAGCGGACTTGCTGGCCCAGGCTAAGGTGCTGGGTCGGGACGAAACGGCCGCACAGCAGGTAGATCACGAACATCACGATTTGCAGGCCCAGCAGCCAGGAGACCGTGCTCCAGCCCGACCAGTAGACGATCAGCGCGGCGATGATGAACGACAGCGGCCCCATGACGCCCATGCACTTGACCCGGAACGGCCGCGGCATGTCGGGAGCATTGCGACGCAATGCAGCGACCGACACCGGCGCCACGGCGTAGCTGAGAATCAGCGCAGCGGACACCACGTTGATCAGCGCTTCCCACGACGGGAATGGCAGGGTCCAGAACACCGACAGCCCGAAGGTCAGCCACAGCGCCGGGCGCGGAATGCCGGACTCTTCGTCGATGCGGGTGAAGACCTTGAAAAAGGTGCCGGTTTGCGCCCAGCCATAGATCACGCGCGGGGTGGCGTTCATGTAGATGTTGCCGCAACCGCTGGGGGAGATCATGGCATCGGCCACCACCAAGTACGCCAGCCAGCCTACACCCAAGGCCAGGGCGATATCGCGATAAGGCAGCGCCAGTTCCTTGCTGACCGCGGCCCAACCGTTGGCGAGCATCTCGGTTGGCACGCTGCCGACGAAGGCCAGTTGCAACAGCACGTAGATCGCGGTGGACAGCAGCACCGACAGGATCAGCGCAAAAGGAATGGTGCGCTGCGGGTTCTTCACCTCGCTGGCCACCGAAATGATCGGCGTCAGCCCCAGGTAGGCAAAGATGATCCCGCCCGCCGAGACCGCCATCTCAATGCCCGACATGCCGAACGGCGCAAAGCCCTGGCTGGTCAGGTTCTGCGGTTTGAAGAACGCGAACAGCACGCCGATCACCAGCAGCGGCACGATGAACTTGAACACGCTGATGAGGTTGTTGGCCTTGGCGAAGGTTTTCACGCTGCGATAGTTCAGCCAGAAAAACAGGCACAGCAGGCCGAACTGCACCAGCCAGCCGATGGCGGTCGGATCGCTTGAACCTGCCTTGGTCAGCTCGGGAAACCAGGCCGCCGCGTATTGACGCGAGGCCACCACTTCAATCGCCACCAGGCTTGTAAAGGCGATCAGGGTGATGAACCCCATCAGGTAGCCCAGCAACGGGCCGTGGGAATAGACCGGGTAGCGAATCACGCCACCTGCACGGGGCAATGCCGCGCCCAGTTCGCAATAAACGATACCCAGCAACAGCACGGCAAAACCGCCCAGCACCCAGGAAAAAATACCTGCAGGCCCTGCAATCGCAGAGACATGACTGGCTGCAAACAACCAGCCCGAGCCAAAAATGGCGCCCAGTCCGATAAACGTGAGGTCTATCAGTGAAAGTTGTTTTTTGAACTTACCGTTACCTGACATCGTTTTGCCTTTTTGTGTGTTATTGAATCGGCAGTTTCATGAGGCTTGATTCGCTGTTGCGGATCGTCAATGCGTGGAGTAACCGCCGCTGTCTTATTGAATTTTCGGCTGCATTCGATGGGCATAGAGTGAACCCAAACCCCACCCCCGCGCTTGATGCTTTCGCCTGCGCGCCATGACGAAATCGGCACAATTCGAAAAATCCCCGCGCGCCGCCAGAACGCTCTGGCACGCCACTCGACAGTCTGCAAAGCATGATGCAAGCTGACCTCCCGACCGCTCATGGACGGCATCACGGAGTCGCAAAATGGCGCACAACGCCCTGGACATCTTGCTGCACGGCAACGACCTGCACCGCCCGGAAAACATCGAGCAACTGCTTGCCGGGGTCGCCTTGCTATTGCCGATGCTGGACGTGATCCCCAACGCCGCGATCTTCATCAAGGACGATCAGGCGCGTTATGTACTGGCCAACCGCACCCTGGTGGAACGCTGCGGGCTCAAACAGTTGAAACCCTTGTTGGGCAAGACCAGCGCCGATGTATTCCCGGCACAGTTCGGGCCCGGCTATACCGAACAGGATCAGCGCGTACTTGAACGGGGCGAGATACTCGAAGACCAACTTGAACTGCACTTGTACGGCAGCCGGGAACCGGGCTGGTGCATGACCCACAAACGCCCCTTATATAACCGCGCCGGGGAAATCATCGGCCTGATGGGCATCTCGGTAGACCTGCAAACGGCCAGCGACATGCACCCGGCCTACCAGCGCCTGGCCGCCGTGGACGACTTTATCCGCACCCATTTCTACCGGCCCATCAGCCTCTCGGAGCTGACCCGCATCGCCGGAATCTCCGTGGCGCAACTGGAACGCTACTGCAAGCGCGTGTTCCACCTGACGCCACGCCAAATGATCCAGAAGGTGCGCCTGGAAAACGCCCACCGCCTGCTGCTGACCGACCTGCCTATCACCGATGTCGCCATCCAGTGCGGCTACACCGACCACAGCGCCTTCAGCCGGCAGTTCAAGGCGCTGACCGGGTTTACGCCAAGGCAGTACCGCCAGGCGACCGGGCGGGAGTGAGCGCGCGATACAACATCGCGAAACACATCCGCTTGCCTGGATGCTGTCCTACACCAGCCGCGATGATCGGGCTGTAGACACCGTAAAACCTGGGGCTCGCCGTTTGCGGGGCGGACCACTGCCAGCGTTCTCCCCTTCATGAGGACAGCCGGCGGTTTGACAGTGCAGAGGGCCGATGCGAAGCTTCGAACATCGAAAAGGAGAACGCGTATGTCACTTGCAGCCGTCATGAGATTCCTCGGAATTCTGGACGAGAAGGACATGTACATGAAGGCCAGGGGTGGCGTGAAGAACCTTCATATCGTAGGTCGCGGCATGCTCAAGCAGGACCTTCAGGAAATCTACAACTCTGACAGCTACAAAGACGCTCAGAAAATCGCTGAGCAGATCGTCGCCAAGCAAGCCTGAGCATGGGGTTGCTTCTCATACTCCCGATTCTGGTGAGTGGCTACCTCGTCTGCATGAACCACCCTTACTACTTCTGCCGCCTACATCGCTATGACGGCCAGCTGCTTTACCTGCTGGTCGCCAAACTTGGCTTGTATTGCGTGCTGTTTGCCCTCGTTGCCTGCAGCACGGCCACCGCCCTCGACCGGTTTCTCGAATGGTGTGACCTGCAGGGCCGGATCGGGCTGATACTTGTCGATCTGGGTTATTCCAGCGCTGCCTCTGCGGCTCATCACGCGTTTGTGCTGCAAGTAGCAGTCCTCACGATTTTCACCCCGGTCCTCTGGACTCTCGCTGCACGATTCCTGGGTTTTCTCAGAGGCAGGTACACAGGTTTCGGATCAGCCTCTGCCTATCACCGCACTCGTTTGCTGCTGGACACGCCACTGGGGGAACTGCTCTTCGACTCTGTGTCGAAAACGCGCCAGATCCTGATGCTGACCATGAACGATCGCAAGGTTTACGTCGGGCTTGTGGACTCGCTCGGCGAAGCCAGCGAAAAGGAGTCCCCGCAAAGTACCTTCAGTTTCGTGCCTATGCTCAGCGGCTATAGGGACAAGGACACGCTGGAGTTGAAACTGACCACGACATACCCTGACCGCGATACGATCCGCATAGTCTTGCGAGCAGAAAATGTGCTGACTGCCACGCCCTGGAAGCCCGAGCACTGGAAGGACTTCTCCGCTGTGCGGGCCGCGCATGTCAGGACGGTCAACAGGAAATGCCTGCGGCAGCGTTTGTTGTCAGCCGGCAGCACGATTTCCGGCTAACACGATGATGTTTATGATTTTTTTCATCCGCGTGCTTGACTTCCCTTTTTTAATCAGTAAGATAGCGCTCATTCCGCGATAGCTCAGTTGGTAGAGCAAGTGACTGTTAATCACTGGGTCCCTGGTTCGAGTCCAGGTCGTGGAGCCAAACGTAATACTGAAAAGGCCAGCGCATAGCTGGCCTTTTTTGTTTGTGCACGGAAAAGCTCCGGTCGAACGCGATACTACCCCTTCCCTGCCTTCAGCCAGATCTGCACGGAGCCGGCCGCCTGCTGCAGCGCGGCCAGGATGACCTGGCGATCGGAATCCGGCACCTTCCCCACGATCCACCTGATCAGTTCCTTGACCAGTTCGATCACGCGACGCTGGGGAAGACGCAAGGTCGTCAACACCTGCCTCGCAACGGCCCGGGCACCCAGCATGCTGACGAGGTTGGGGTCGCAGAGCGTGCGCAGGTTGTGAAACAACCGGTTCATCGACTCGTCGGCAAACACCTTGTCATCTGCCTGAACATCCAGTTGCACCTGATTGAGCCAGGTGATGAACGCCTTGTTGGCGATCAACGCTGCCAGAATGGCCTCGACGCTGTCGATGCTCATTGGACTTTCATGCTCTTGGGCGTCTTCAACCGGCCGGTTGCGCATAAGGTTCAAGTCGATGACGCGGCGCCCCAGATGCAGCGCCGATACCAGGATGTCCTTGAACGCGGACATGAGCGTGACTTGAGGTATGCGGCTGGCGATGCCGATTTCATCGTTCGTCGCTGCACTCGGCTTGGGCGGTTCCACCAACGCCGCAGTCCTCACCCCAGGCACCTCACTCCACAGAAACCAGGTACTGCTCGGCTCTGTCTGGAACGCGAAGTCCATCAACTCGCAGAGCAACTCGTTGCCACCGGGTGTCGCCAGCAACTGATCCCAACTGCGCCTGAGCAACGGCGGCGCGGTCAGGGTGGGGCCGCGCGTCTGGGCATCTGTCAGTTTCAGCGCGTATCCCAGGGCGCTGACATCGGCATTGCCCTGCCCCACCTGCGCGCCAAGCTGCTGTACTCGAGCCTTCAAACCGCCGGGATCGACCTCTGGTGCCGGCTGCGCATGTCCGGGGGCCAGCTCGCCGGGTTCGTTGACCGGCGCCGTCAGTGACCGCAGCCCCAACTGCAGGTCCATCAAGGTCAGCAGGATGTTTTCGACATCATCCGGGCCGCTCCAGCCATAGACCCGTCGCCCAGCGCCCAGTCCCTTTCTCGCAGCTTCCAGCCGGAACAGGCTCGCCTCGTAGTGCAGCTCCAGCGCATTGGCTGACAGCATGGCGATGGCCGCATGGTCGAGTTCGACCGCCACGGATAATCGCTCCTCACCCCGCACCGTTTCATCCTTGAGTGCCAGGCTGAACACGGCGGTCACCTGGTCCGGCAGCATCAATACCGGCAGACACAGCTGACGCCGCTCTTCGCGCTGCTGGACGATCACGTACCCGCCGGCAGGCAGCGTGGTATCGAACACCAGCACGCCGGGCGCTTCGGGCAGCGTTCGGGCGTCGCTCATCGGCCAGGACTTGGCGCCATCGAAACGCTCGATCCGCAGGCAGCGCATTTCTTCGCGCATGTGCTCGGCGGTGGCCGTATCGAGCTGCGACCCTGCGTCGATGGGTGCCCTGAGCACGAAGCGGAAATTACCCTCCCCCAGCGAAAACGGTCGTGGCAAGCCGGCATCGGCCAGTGAGGTTCCAGGCAGCGGAATCGGCGAAGGGAATGCCAAGGCTGGCAGCTCCACGTCCATCCAGTCCGAATGATCCGATACGTCCACGTCCTGGACGCTCTCGCAGTAGCCGATGCGCTGCCGCATCTTGTATTGACCGGGCTCCAGTTGCAGATCGAGCACACCGACGCCCTTGGCAATCAGCGCGTAGCCTCGGTTGACCAGATAGAGTTCCGATGCATCGGCACTGGAAGTGAATCGTACCCTGACATGTTCACCGCCCGGGACCTGCCATGCCACCGGGGCTGGCGCCTCGATCTCTTCATCGTCTCGTTCGCGGACTCGCCCTTCGGCATCCGGCTCGAGAGGTTGGTTTTCCGGCTCAAAGGGCGATGGCATTGTTCACCCCCGGATCAAAACTGTAGGTCCCCGTGCCGACGACTAGCGTGTGATCGCCGGTCGGAAGGATCAGGGTAAATTGCTGCCCGCCGTCCGCCGATGGGCTGAGCGCAATCTCCTGCTGCCAGCTGTAGGCGGTGTCGCGCCAGATGAGGGACGACGCTCCGACTGTGGCGATGGCGTTCCACAGGTCTGAACGCAGGTACAGCGAGCTGCCTGGCACCAGCGCCGTGGTGCTCGTGAAGGTAACGGCATTGAGCGCGCGCCGGGACTTGAAGTAGATGTCACCCTGATCGGGAGGCACGCTGCGCGGTGCCGGGGGCAGTGGGTTGACCGGATACCAGTTGGCCCAGTTATAGGTCATCACCCGAGTCAGCACCTGCCCTGCCACGCAGCCCGCCACATCGCTGGGCGCATCTTCCAGCGCCCGTAGAAAGGCATCGGTCATCAAGCCGACCACCTTGCCGTTGGAGCCTGGCAGCTCGCGTTCCTGGGACTTGCCTCGCCTGGGTGCTGCATACAGCGCATAGACCTTGGTGTTCTCGGCAGCGCTGTTTTCCACACGATTGAAACTGGGCGGGTTGTAGGTGAAGTTGCCGAACACGTCGCGACAACAGTCCATGATCAGCACCACTTCGCTGAACAGCCCGGCGCGCTTGATGGCGGCAGCGTATACGGACCCCGCAAGATTGGAATGGATGCTCCCGTAGTTGTCGGCGCTGAACAATGCGGCACTGGGGTAGCCGTCCTCACTGAGCGAGAAGCCATGCCCCGAGAAGTACAGGTAGAGACGGCTCTTGCGGCGCAACGGCTCGCCTTTGTCGTCAAAAGCGATCCTGTTGAACTCCTGGGAGAACGACCAGGCGTTGGGCGACCAGACGGTGTTCTCCGGCCAGCCGGTTCCGGGTAGCGCCAGCAATTCCTGGGGCGTGGTCAAGGTCACCACATTGCCGCCGGGCACAGCGGCACCCTGCGGGTCGGTCAGCCAGTCCCGGACCCGCTCGATGTCGTTCAACGGACCGTCGAGGGTGGGGAACGAGTCGCTGTCGCGATAGCGGGCGATGCCCACCAGGATTGCGCGATCGTCGGTAGCCATGGGCCGCTCACCCCCGGATGATGTTCATCAAGGAAATCAGGGTGGATTCGTCATTGTCGAAATCGCCATGGTGCTGCGAATCGCTATTCAGACCGACCCCCGCGTCCGCCGCCCTGGACCAGACCAGACGATTGGCCTTGGCATTGAAGAACTGCCAGACCTTCTGCACCTGCGCATCGTTGCTGAAAGCGGCTTGCGTGAAGAAGCGCTCCATTCCCACCAGCGGCATGTCCTCCTCCGAGGTCCACTTGCCGTCCACGTCATTGCCCTCCAGCAACCCCGAGACGAAATACAGCAGGCTGCGCGTGTAAAGCGGCTTGAGCATCGCGTCCTGTTGCTCGCGGGCATCACGCATGGCGAACATGCGAAAGTCGCGAAGATAAGTGCCTTCATGGTCATTGATGGCCCGGGCGAATCGCTGGCACGTCACGGCAGGTGCGAGGAACACCACCTGGATCGGCGTCTCCAGCCCCGCGGACCTGGCAGCATCGAGAAAATTGCAGATGTAGATCGCCCCGGTGCTGTGGCCGACCAGGGTGATCTTCTTGAACTGTTTGCCGGCCTTTTCCATCTCCCTGATCTTCTGCACCACCAACCGGCCGCAGGTGTCGGTGCCGTCGGCGAAGCTGTCCAGGGTGTCCTTCTTCATGGCGTTCCAGACGGTGGCGCCGATCAGGTCACCGTAGGCGGACTGCAGCACCTCCTCGACGATGGTGCAATACACGCCGTGATCGCGATGGCTGCGAAAGCGCTTGAGGACCGCTATCACGATCCCGGCGGCATAGCGCGCCACGTTGAGCCAGGTGAAGACGCCCCGGGTCTTGACCCGGGCATCGGTTGAAGCCGGTCCAGTGGCAGGGAACATCTCATCCAGTGCATCCGGACTGATGAGCAGCACCGTGGCGCGCTCCGTCGTTCCGGCTCCCTTGGTGGTGACCACGACGCCGGGCGGGTTGGCGGCATTGAAGGCTCGCCCGAGCACCCTCTTGAATTCAGGATCATCGTCCAGTTGCCGCTCGATATCGCTCGCCAGGTCATCCAGATCGGGAATGCCGGCGTTCGACCGCGTCGTAGCCTGAGCGTCGCCGGCAATATCGCTGTCTTCTACGGGCGGCGCCTGGCGCAGGTTATCGAACCAGCGGTCATATTCTTGCCGGAACCGGTCGACATCGGTAATAGGGACGCCTCCCGCCCCCTTGAAGTTGACGCCCCCGACCGGGGAAATCTTTGCCACCACCCACTCGGACACTTTCTTTACCAACTCCCGAAAGGCCGGGTCGTTGAGAATGTCGCTCTTGTTGTTGAGCAGCGCTTCCTTGAACCCGGACTCCCAGACAAAAAACAACGGGTAGGCGCCGGCTTCCTGATAACGCGGGGTCAGCCTCGCGGTTATGTCATTCAAGGCGGAGTCGCGGCTGACCAGTCCCCCGTGCATGTGGATCACCAGACCCTTGGCCGGCCCTTGCTGCATGGCATGGTCGAGTATCCGCGAGACCTCGGTAATGGCACTTTGCGGCGGGTTGCCGAGCCGGCCGTTGGCAGAGACCAGATAGTTATCTTTATTGGGTGCGAGCAAAGGCGTGGCCATACGAATCCCTCCGACAAACCGGTGCGTTGTGTATAAACGAAATACTGAACTTACTAATAGAACACGCACCGGGTTTTGCGGCAAAAATGGCGACGGAAGTTGAAACTTTATCAACTTTCAAATAACGACAGGGAGCCGACATGGCTCCCAGTTTTTTAATTGCTTATGGCGATATGTAAATCCAATGAAACATATTGGGTAGTTCAGGTTCACTATTTTGAGTATTGCGTTAAGTTAGAGTTACGCGACCAGATTCTTGGATCATCTGGCCTCAAAACCTCCACCCTACTTCCTCAAGCGCCACCCCCAGCGCATCGACATCGGCACGGCTGCGGCCCTCGAACATCGGCATATACGCCAACGGATCGGCGAGCGTCGATGAACTGCCTATGAAGCCCTCAACCGTGGCATGCAGGCAGAACGCGCTGTACGCCGGGTTGTAGCCGCCCTCCTGAACGATCAGCAACCGCCCTTCGCAGAGTTCGTCCGCCAGCGCTCTGGCCTGCCGCGCCAGGTGGTTGAAGCCGTGCATGGTCAGCAACTGCCGCCCGTTGGGATCGAACTGCGAGGCGTCCAGGCCGTTGGCGATGATCAGCAACTGCGGTGCGAAGGTCCTGACGGTGGGCTTGACGAAGCGTTCGAACGCCAGCTCATAGGTCAGGTCGCCCGAGCCCATGGGCAGCGGGAGGTTCAGGTTGCCGCCCAACGCCTTGCCTTCGCCGCGCTCGTCCACAGCTCCAGTCTGCCGATGGCTGGGACCCCAGGCGCCGTGATCCATGTGCAGGGACACGGTCAGCACCGAGGAATCGGCGTAAAAGCCGGCCTGGGTGCCGTTGCCGTGGTGCACGTCCCAATCGATGATCGCCACCCGTTCGATACCGGCCACCCGCGCGGCCTGGGCGGCGACGGCGACGTTATTGAAAAAGCAGTAGCCGTCGCACATGTCCGGTGCCGCGTGGTGGCCTGGCGGACGCACCAGGGCCATGGTCGGGCGGCGGCTGGCCAGGGTCTTTTCCACGGCGGCGATGCTGGTGCCCGCCGCTGCCAGCAGGCCCTGCAGGCTGCCGGGATTCATCAGTGTGGTGCTGCTGAAGCGTTGGCCGTTCGGCTCGGCATCGCGAATCCGGCTCAGGTACTCGCGCGTATGAAAGCGCAGCAGTTCGGCATCGGTCGCGTGCCGCCCGCTGTGCCAGGCCAGATGCCCGGCCACCGGCCCGTTGTGCAGGATGGCCCGCATATTGACCAGCCGCGGGCCGCTTTCCGGGTGCTGGATCTGGAATTCCAGCAAATCGCTGGGTGGCGCTTCGAACACTCCGTAGCCGGTGTCGTGACGCAGCACGTCGTCATGCCAGAACACGTCCATCGATGGCGTCATGGCGGCGTCCTCAGTCAATCACGTGCAGTTCAGGTGGAATGTCCGACAGGCTCCTGGAGCCGTCCTTGCCGCACAACACCGTGTCGCCCAGTTTCAGGCCAAAACCCTCACTGTAGAGCGACAGGTTCGGTTCGATGGAGAACGACATGTTGGGCTGGAACACATGATCGTCGGCCTCATCGACCATCATCGCCTCAAGCCAGGTCGGCGGATAGGCAAGACCCAGGCTGTAGCCGATGCGGTGTACGCGAGTGCGCGACAGGTCGATGCGGTCCAGGATCGCGTTGCACACGCGGTTGGCCTCACCCACCGGCGTGCCTGGCTTGGCGATGTCGATAGCGGCGTTGAAGGCTTCGGTGAGCAGCGTCGAGACTTCCCGCACCCGGGCTGTCGGTTTGCCGATCACCGCGCTGCGCATCAGGATCGCGTGGTAGCGGTTGCACACCCCGGCGTGTTCGAGGATCACCACATCGCCGGGGCTGATGGTCAGCCGGTGCGGCATGGCGTGGGTCATGGTGCTGCGCCGGCCGGTGGCGCACATCGGGCTGATCGCTGCGTACTCGCTGCCCGCATCGCCCAGCGCCTTGGCGACGATCCCGGAGATTTGCACCTCGGACATTCCCGGCCGCAGGGCCTCGAACGCGGCGAGCATGCCCTGGTCGGCCATTCGCGCGGCGCTGCGCTGGTACTCGATCTCTTCGGCGGTCTTGATCAGGCGCTCTTCGGCGACCACCACCGAGGCGTCCTCGAAATGCGCGTGGGGCATGTGCTTGAGCAGCGTGGTGTATTGCAGTGCGCTGAAGGTCGAGGCCTGCATCTCAAGACCGATACGGCCTTGGCTCAAGCCGAGCCCTTCGAGCGAATCGGCGACGATGCGCAGCGGGTCCTGTTTGGCGATGTCGTAGAAGATCCCCTCTTCCAGGCACGACAGCTCATAGGTGCAAGGCTCTTCGCTGGTGCGCGTGAGGAAGATCGGATCGGCCAGTTTCGGCGAGATGATCAGCGCCTGATACCAGAGAAAACCCAGGCTGTCGAAGCCCGTCAGGTAGTTGATGTTGTCCGGGTAATTGATCACCAGGGCATCCAGCCCGCGCGCAGTCATGCGTCGCTTCACGGCCTCGATACGTTGACGGTAGGTGCGCAGCGGAAAAGCAGTCATCATGACGATTCCCTCCTTAGGGAAAAGGTGAGCGTTTTTCAGGTAGATGCAGCCAGAGGTCGATCCGGGCGGGTCAGCCGCCCGGTGAAGCGTTGCGGTCATGCCGGTACATGCGCACCAGCAGCACCACCAGAGTGATGAAGACCATCAGCGTGGAGACGGCGGCAATCGCCGGGTCGAGGTTGTAGCGCAGGCCGTCCCAGATTCTCTTGGGCAAGGTGATGACGTTCAGGCCGCTGGTGAACAGGGTCACCACCACCTCCTCCCAGGACATGATGAACGCCATGAAGAAACTGCCCGCCAGGCCGCCGCGCACGTTGGGCATCAAGACCTGAACGATGGTCAAACCCAGGCCTGCGCCCAGTGAACGGGACGCCTTGTACAGGCTGCTGTCCAGCCGGCTGTAGGCCACCAGCATGGCGATCAGCGAATATGGCAAGGCCATCATCAGGTGCCCGAAACCCACACCGATCAGCGAGTCCAGCTGCTTGACCGAAGCACCCAGGTAGTAGATCGACATCGCCGACACCACCTGCGGCACGATCATCGGCAGCAACACGATCAGGGTCAGCGCCACGCGATAGCGCGGCTCCAGCCAGATGCCGGTGGCGAACAGAAACGACAGAACCGTGCTCACCACCCCCACCACCACGGCCAGCCCCAGGCTTTGCAGGATCGAGCTGAGCCAGGCGCCGTCCAGCAGGGTCAGGTAGTGGCGCAGCGACCAGGCACCGTCGGGAAACGACAGGTAACGCTGGTCGCCGAACGACAACGGCACGATCACCAGGATCGGCAGCAGCAGAAACAGCGCCGCCAGCAACATGGCAGCCATCGACAGCCAGCGGGCGATGTTCACCTTCGGCCGGCGCGACTGCGGTTCGTGTGCGACGGTGGCAGGATTGCTCAAGGTGCGTCCCATGTTCATGCCTGCCTCCCGGTAAACCGCCCGACGCCCACCAGCTTGACGAACACCACGGCACAGACCGCGACCATCGCCATCAGCACGATGCTCAACGCCGCGCCCAGGCCCCAGTTCGACAGCTGGAACATCTGGATGTAGATACTCTCGGCCAGCATCGCCGCCTTGCCGCCGCCCAGCAGCGCCGGCGTGACGAAGCACCCCAGGCTGAACACGAACACCGTGGCCATCGCCGCTGCGACACCCGGCAGGGTCAGCGGGAAGAATACGTTGCGCAGGGTTTCCCAGCGTCCGGCGCCCAGGCTCGAGGAGGCGCGCAGCAGACTGTCGTCCACCTGGCCCATGGAGGACAGCAACGGCAGGACGGCGTAAGGCACCATGAAATGCACCATGCCGATCAGCGCGCCCAGTTCGTTGCGCACCAGCGCCAGGGGCTCATCCGCCAGCCCCAAGGTCAGCAGGCCCTGGTTGACCAGGCCATCGTTGCGCAGCAATACCAGCCAGGCGAAGGCGCGGATCAGCATCGACAGCCAGAACGGCAGCAGCACGAACAGCTCGATCAACATCCGCCCACGGGCCGAGGCAAAGCGCCAGCGAAAGGCGATCAGGTAGGCAATCGCCACGCTGATCGCCGTGGTCAGCAGGCAGATCCGCAGCGTGCGCCAGATCACCGTGTGGATCGAGGGCGTGCCCAGAATCGTCGCGTAGTTCTGCAAGCCCGGTTGCGGCAGGCTCAGGCTCCAGCCCAGCACGCCCGCGGTGGGCAGCAGGTAGCCGACCACGATCAACAACGGCAGGGGCAGGATCAGCAGCGCATAGATGCGCAACGTGCCGTGGAAACTGATGCGCATGTCAGCCACCGATCAGGGCCAGGTAACGGTTGAGGGTGTCGCTGTAGTGGTCGGCGTACCACAGGTTGTTCATCTGCACCTGTTTGCGCAGGTTGTCCGGCGCGGTGGGGTTGATCTTCTGCAGATCGGCCGACAGCAGGCTGTTCACCTTGCTGTCCACCGGCCCCATGTTGTAGACCTCCATCAACTTGGCCTGGGTTTCGGGACGCAAGGCAAATGCGATGAATTTCATGGCATTGGCGGCGCCTGCGGGATTGTTCTTGGGCACCATCCACACCGACGGCGCGACGATGGCGTTGTCGAAGCCCCAGTCGATGGCGCCGCCAGTGTCCTGCTTTACCAGTTGCGCGCGGGTGTGCCACATCTGCGCCATGCTCACCTCACCGTCACGCAGCAACTGCTGGCATTCGGCGCCGGTGGACCAGTGGGTGACGATGTGCGGCATCAGTTCTTCGATCTTGCGCAGGGCGCGGTCGACATCCAGCGGGTAGAGCTTGTCCGGAGTCACGCCGTCGGCCAGCAGCGCGCATTCCAGGTTTGCGCTCATCCATTTGTACAGCGTGCGTTTGCCGGGGTACTTCTTCACGTCCCAGAAGTCGGCCCAGCTCTTGGGCGGGTTCTTGCCGAATTTCTTCGCGTCATAGCCCATCACATAGCTGTAGCTGTAATTGGCCAGGCCGAACTCGTGGACGTCGCCATAGCCGATCAGGGACTTGTCGACCACGCTGTAGTCGATCGGCGTCAGTACCCCCTCCTTGCCCAGGCGATACGAGGAGTACATCTCACCGTCGCACACGTCCCAACGCACCGCGCCACTGTTGACCTGGGTTTTCACCGCGCCCTCGGTCGGCCCGCTGCCGTCCACCTGCAGCTTCATGCCGGCGGCGTTGAAGGCCTGAAAGCTTTTCTCGAACGCCGGGACCGCATCGCCGCCCCAGTTCGCCACCACCACCGAGCCGCTGTCGGCAAAGGCCTTGCGCAAAGGCCCCATGCCAGCGGCGGCGGCCATCACCATCAGCAACTGGTTGAAGCTGCGACGGCTGAGGGTGCCCGCCTCCACTCGCTGCTGGGCGATCTGGGCAACGTCCTCGATAAAGTGCTGTTTGTCTTTCATTCTCGGTTCCCTTTGCAAAGTGGCGGCAGGTGATCGAAATGTTGTTATTGGTTTGAAATCAGGTGACCGTGCTGCTGGGACCAGGAGCACCAGTACGGCTGCCCCCGTTCAAGACTGTTCAACAAGGGATGGCTGACGGGGATGCGCAGGGCAATCGGCTGGGCATCCTGGGTGCGCAGATCGACGCTGACGTGGGTGCCCAGGTAGGTAATGGCTTCCATCCGCGCTACCACGCCATTGCCGTTGCCGGTCTGGTCCACAGGTTTGAGGTCCAGATGCTCGGGACGAATCGCCAGCCAGTGCTCGGTGCTGGCGAACGACAGCGGCCGCTCCACGCCTTGAGTGATGCGCAGGGACCGACCCTGGTAATTGCACACCAGCGCGCCGTCCTGGCGGCTGATGTCGTTCACGCCCAAGAGGTTGGTGTCACCCAGGAAATTGGCCACAAAGCGGCTGGCGGGACGCTCGTAGACTTCCTGGGGCGTGCCCAGTTGCTCCAGCCGCCCCCGGTTGAACACGGCGATGCGGTCCGAGAGCGCCAGCGCTTCTTCCTGATCGTGGGTGACGAAAACGAAGGTGGTGCCGAACTCCTTGTGCATGCGTGCCAGCTCACCCTGCATCTCCTGACGCAGGCGGCGGTCCAGCGCCGACAGCGGCTCATCGAGCAGCAACAGCGGTGGCTCGAACACCAGCGCCCGGGCCAGCGCCACGCGTTGTTGCTGGCCGCCGGACAGTTGCTTGATGCCACGGGTGCCCATGCCATCGAGCCCGACCCGCTCGATCATGCGGCCGACCCGCTGTTTGATCTGCTCCGGGGCCATCTTGCGAACCTTCAGCGGATAGCCGATGTTCTGCTCCACGGTCATGTGCGGAAACAGCGCGTAGCCCTGGAACACCACGCCGAAATTGCGCTGGTCGGCGGGCAAGCCGGTGATGTCCCGGCCATTGCACAGGATCCGGCCTTCACTGGGTTGTTCGAAGCCTGCGAGCATCATCAGCGTGGTGCTTTTGCCGGAACCGGACGGCCCGAGCAGGGTGAGAAATTCGCCACGTTTGATATGGAGGGTGATGTCGCTCAGCGCACGGGTGGCGCCATAGCACTTGCCCAGTTGCTGCAGATCGACGAAATGTTCCGGGGAAATCGACATGGGATCTTCCTCCTGCGTAGGCGTGCCAGACGCCGTCCTGTGCAGCTATCGTCATGGCAAATTAAATTGACTTCAACTGATTTGTTTTCTAGGTTTCATGTGAATTCAATTCACTGAAAACCTCGAAAATGCCCCTGAAAGCGACACGCCGCCTCCCCTCCCTGATTGCCTTGCGCGCTTTTGATGCACTGGTTCGCCAGGGCAGTACCGGTGCTGCGGCGCTGGAGCTGCACGTCACCCACAGCGCGATCAGCCATCAGATCAAAAAGCTCGAGGAGGAACTGGAAGTCGCGCTGGTGGAGCGCAATGGCAAGGGCGTTCACCTGACCTCAGCGGGGCGTAAGCTTAGCCAGTTGGTCAATGGTGCATTCGAGCAGTTGCGCGATATCCAGAATGCCCTGCCGACGGTCACCCCTTCCGGCAGCCTGCGCATCGCCTGCGCCCCGGCGTTGCTGGCACGGATCTCGGGGATGCTGGAGCGTTTTCTGCGCGACTACCCTGAAGTTTCGTTGCACCTGCTGCCCATCGAGCACGCCACGCAGAACGTGGACATGGTGATTTCTTTTGGCGACAGCGAGGTGCAAGGCCAGCGTATCGCGGCACTGGGCGACATCCTGTATTTCCCGGTGTGCAGCCCGCGCCTGCTCAACGGCAGCGAACCCCTGCGCAAGCCGCGGGATCTGGCGCGGCAGGTATTGCTCCACGAGGACGACGGCTATGACTGGAGCCGCTATTTTCTGGCGGCGGGAATTCCCAGCCTGCAAGGCCGGCAGAACATCTTCCTGCCCGACGCCTCGCTTACCATCGGCGCGGCGATTGCCGGGGTGGGCATCACCATCAGCGACCACATCCTGGCCAGCGAGCAACTGGCCCAGGGCACGCTGATTCGCCTGTTCGACGTCGAATTCCCCGCCCCTCACCCCTATTTCATCATCATGCCGCCTCGGGGCGACAACGACCTGGCCAAGGCCTTCGCCGACTGGCTGATGCGCGAGCTTGAGTTGATCGAACGGGTGGGTTGAGCCCGGGTGCGCTCTTGATTCTGCCCGCAGGGCGTAGGAGCGCGCTTGCCCGCGACTTGGTGCGGGAGCGGCAGTAAAGCCAGACACCGCGTCCTGTCAGGCACACCGCATTCACCGAATTTGCTGCCACTGCGCGCCAGGTCGCGGGCAAGCGCGCTCCTACAGCCTTCGGCACAAGCGGATTGGGGATCTGGCGGGGCGGCCGCGATGCGCTCTTGATTCTGCCCGCAGGGCGTAGGAGCGCGCTAGCCCGCGATCTGGCGCGAAGCGGCAGTAAAACCAGACACCGCGTCCTGTCAGGCACACCGCATGCGCCGAATTTGCTGCCGCTGCGCGCCAGATCGCGGGCAAGCGCGCTCCTACAGCCTTCGGCACAAGCGGGTTGGGGATCTGGCGGGGCGGCCGCGATGCGCTCTTGATTCTGCCCGCAGGGCGTAGGAGCGCGCTAGCCCGCGACTTGGTGCGGCAGCGGCAGTAAAACCAGGCACCGCGTCCTGTCAGGCACACCGCGTTCACCGAATTTGCTGGCGCTGCGCGCCAGATCGCGGGCAAGCGCGCTCCTACGATGGGAGGCATGTAAACCCGCGATCGGGGTATTCAGAACCTCGGGATCTCGAGCCCCAGGCTTTCGCGCAAGGTCGTGCCTTCATACGCCGTGCGATACACTCCGCGTTCCTGCAACAACGGTATGACTTCCCCGGTGAAACGCTTGAACTGACCCGGATGGCCGATGTAGATATTGAACCCGTCCAGCGCCCGCGCTTCGAACCACTCGGTCATCTTGCGGGCCACGGTTTCGGCCGATCCCACGAAAGCGCCCGGGCGCAACTGGCGGCCGAATTCCACCGCCTGGCGCAGGGTGAATTCCTTCTCCCGCGCCTGGTCGGCAATGCGCTTGGCATTGGTGAAAAAGCTGCTGCGTGCAGCCTCCAGGCTCTCCTGCGGGAACGGAGCATCAAGGTCATATTGAGTGAAATTGTGCCAGCCGAAATTGCGCCCGAACTCTTTGAGCGCCAACTCGAAGCTGTGGTCGGCCTGATGGTAGTGCCGCTCGATTTCCCGGGCATGCTCATCGGTGTCCCCGACATAGATCTCGGCCCCCGGCAGCACCAGCAGTTGTTCAGGATCGCGTCCCAGTCGCTGCGCCCTGCCCTTGACGTCGCGGTAGAAGGCCTGGCCCTGCTCGATGCTGGCCGCATGGGTGAACACCACATCCGCCGTGGCCGCGCCCAGCTCACGCCCTTGCTCCGAATCCCCGGCCTGGAAGATCACCGGCTGGCCCTGAGGCGAGCGCTGGATATTCAGCGGGCCGACCACGCTGAAGTGCTCGCCCTTGTGATTGAGCGCATGCAACTTGTCGGTGTCGAGGAACTGCCCGCTGGCGCGATCCCGCACAAAGGCGTCATCTTCATAGGACTGCCACAACCCCTGCACCACCTTTACATGCTCTGCAGCGCGGCCATAACGGGTGTCGTAGTCGTAGTGCTCGTCGCGGCTGTAGTTGCCCGCAGTGCCAGCATCGCCGCTGGTGACCACGTTCCAACCGGCGCGGCCCTTGCTGATCAGGTCCAGCGACGCCAGCCGCCGGGCCACGTTGTACGGCGAGTTGTAGGAGGTGGTCAGCGTGCCGACCAGGCCCAGATGTCGCGTGCTCACCGCCAGCGCCGAGAGCAGCGTCAGCGGCTCCAGGCGATTGAGGTAATGGGACGGCGAGCCCGGTGTAATGAACTGGCTGTCGACAATGAACATCAGGTCGAACAGCGCCGCCTCCGCCTGCCGCGCGATGTCGATGTACCAGTCGATATTGACGCTGGCATCGGCCGGCAGCTCCGGGTCGAGCCACAGGTTATGCCGACCCGGTCCGCCACAGCCCATGGTCAGGGCGCCCAGCTTGATCTGTCGTTTGCTCATGGTTCAAGGCTCCCCAGGCGTTATGGCTGGACGGTCGCAGTGGCGGTTTGCAGGGGTGCGCTGAACGATTGATCGAACAGGCTCGCGGCCGGGTACGACTTGATAAGGCCCAGACCTGCGAAGAAATCCACGGTCTTCTGCGCATCGGCAATCACTTGCGGGCTCAGCGGCTCGACGTTGGTCCGGGCACGGGCGAACCACACGCGGGCAATCTCGGCGTCGGCGCGGGTGCGCTTGGCCCAGGCATCGGCGTAGGCATCGGTATTGGCCGAATCCTTCAGGGTCCATTCACGGGCCTTTTTCAGCCGTTTGAGGAAGTCATCGATGGCGGCGCGCTTGGTGCCGATGATATGAGCGTTGGCGACCACGTAGCTCTGGGCCGGGATCAGCCCTTCAGCGGTGGCCAGAATCCGCGCCCCTTGGCGCTCCTGTTGGGTAACGTAAGGTTCCCAGGTAGCGATGACGTCCACCGAGCCGCCGTCCAGTGCATGGGAAGCGTCCAGGGCGCTGAGGTAACGCAGGTCGAGGGAGTCGCGTGGCACACCGGCCTTGTCGAGCGCTGTGAACAGCAATTGCTGGCTCCACGAGCCTTTCCAGATCGCCGCCCGCTTGCCGCGAAGGTCGGCGATGCTGTGGATGTCCGAGTCCTTGCGCGCAAGAATGGCAACGCCGCCCAGGTTCTGCCGGGTAATGGCAATCACCTTGATCGGCGCCCCCAGCGCGCCTAAGAACAGCGGCGGCGCATCGCCCAGCAGGCCCAGGTCCAGGCTGCCGACATTGAGCGCTTCGGCCACCGGGGATCCTGCGGTGAATTGCTTGAACTCAAGGGTATAGGGCAAATCGTTGAGCACCCCCGCCGCTTCCATCACCGCTTGGGCGTTGTAGCTCTGATCGCCCACCACCAGGGTTTGCGCTTGCGCGGACAGGCTCAGCAAGGCGGCCGCAGCACCGGCGGCCAGATTCTTCAGATAATGCACGTTCGTCTCCAGATGCCTTCTCAAGGCAGGTCAGAACGATCCGCGCGCACGGTCTCGCCAGCTTTGACAGCTAATTTATAGCGTTTGCGTATAACTACGCTCCTGCTTATAAGCTAATGCGTTCACACGACGTTGTGAAATTCGATTTGGGTATAACCTAATGTCATCAACATGCGTCAGACACATGTCTTGTGATTTCCCCAGTGAACTACCCTTTCAAGCCATGGGCAGTCTGTTCTTTTCATGATCGGTGCGCACATTGGCGACAGACCGCTGTCCATCCCATAGGCATCACGCAGAGAGGATTAGACATGTCTTCAGATTCTCGTCCCGCGGTACTCGAACTGATCGGCAACACCCCGCTGGTGAAAGTCACCCGGATCGACACCGGCCCCTGCACCCTCTTCCTGAAACTCGAGTCCCAGAACCCCGGCGGCTCGATCAAAGACCGCATCGGCCTTGCCATGATCGACGCCGCCGAACGCGACGGCAGCCTGCGCCCCGGCGGTACCATCGTCGAAGCAACGGCGGGCAACACCGGCCTGGGCCTGGCGCTGGTGGGGCGCGCCAAGGGCTATCGGGTGGTTTTGGTGGTGCCCGACAAGATGTCCACCGAGAAGGTCCTGCACCTCAAGGCCATGGGCGCCGAGGTGCACATCACCCGCTCGGATGTCGGCAAGGGCCATCCGGAGTATTACCAGGACCTCGCCGCCCGGCTGGCCAGGGAAATTCCCGACGCGTTCTTTGCCGACCAGTTCAACAACCCTGCCAATCCGCTGGCCCATGAGTGCAGCACCGCACCGGAAATCTGGGCGCAGACCCAACATGATCTGGACGCTATCGTGGTGGGTGTCGGCTCGGCCGGGACCCTCACCGGCCTGACCCGGTTCTTCAAGCGCGTGCAGCCGGATCTTGAGATGGTGCTGGCCGACCCGGTGGGCTCGGTGGTCGCCGAATACAGCCGCACTCGCACCCTGCCCACGCCCGGTTCCTGGGCGGTGGAAGGCATCGGCGAGGACTTCATTCCGTCGTTTACCGACATCTCCACCGTGCGCCACGCCTACTCGATCAGCGACGAAGACAGCTTCGAACATGCGCGCAAGCTGCTGCGTGCCGAAGGCATCCTCGGCGGGTCCTCGACCGGCACCCTGCTGGCCGCCGCGCTGCGCTATTGCCGCGAGCAGACCGAGCCCAAGCGCGTGGTCAGCTTCGTCTGCGACACCGGCACCCGCTATCTGTCCAAGGTCTACAATGACCAGTGGATGACGGATCAGGGCCTGTTGCAACGCACCCACTACGGTGACTTGCGTGACCTGGTGGCCCGCCGCTTCGAAGACGGCCGGGTCATCAGCGTGGGGCCCGACGACACCCTGCTCACCGCCTTCCAGCGCATGCGCCTGGCCGATGTTTCCCAGCTACCGGTGCTGGTCAACGGCAAGCAACTGGTCGGCGTGATCGATGAATCCGACATCCTGCTCAACGTACACAAGGATGCCTCGCGGTTTCGCGCCGTGGTCGCTGACGTCATGACCGAAAAGCTGGAAACCCTGGCGCCGGATGCGAGCCTGGCGCAGCTTCAGGAAGAACTGGACCGCGGGTTGGTCGCCATCATCGCCGACGCGTCCGGCTTTCATGGCCTGATAACCCGTTTTGACCTGCTCAATCACTTGCGGAGATCCCTTGCATGACTCAGCACGACGACAGCCACCCGTCCCACGCCTTCGCCACCCGCGTGATCCACGCAGGCCAGGCGCCCGACCCCAGTACCGGCGCGCTGATGCCGCCGATCTACGCCAACTCCACCTATCTGCAGGAAAGCCCCGGGGTGCACAAGGGCCTGGATTATGGCCGCTCGCACAACCCCACCCGCTGGGCGCTGGAGCGTTGCGTGGCGGATCTGGAAGGCGGCACCCAGGCCTTTGCCTTCGCGTCGGGCCTCGCCGCCATCGGCTCGGTGCTCGAATTGCTGGATGCCGGTTCGCACATTCTCTCGGGCGATGACCTGTACGGCGGCACTTTCCGTCTGTTCGACAAGGTGCGCAAACGCAGCGCCGGGCACCGCTTCAGCTTCGTCGACATGACGGACCTCTCGGCCTTCGAAGCGGGCCTGCAAGACGACACCAGGATGATCTGGGTGGAAACTCCGAGCAACCCGCTGCTGCGCCTGACGGACCTGGCCGCCATTGCGCGCATCTGTCGGGATCGCGGGATCATCTGCGTGGCGGACAACACCTTCGCCAGCCCCTGGATCCAGCACCCGCTGGCGTTGGGGTTCGACATCGTGGTGCACTCGACCACCAAGTACCTCAATGGCCACTCGGATGTGATCGGCGGGATTGCCGTGGTCGGGGACAATGCTGATCTGGCCGAGCGCCTGGGCTTTTTGCAGAACTCGGTGGGGTCTATCGCAGGTCCCTTCGATGCGTTCCTGACCCTGCGCGGGGTGAAGACCCTGGCACTGCGCATGGAACGGCACTGCGCCAATGCGCTGGAGCTGGCCCAATGGCTGGAGCGCCAGCCGCAAGTGGCGCGGGTCTATTACCCCGGCTTGCCGTCCCACCCGCAGCATGCGCTGGCGTGTCGGCAGATGCGCGGTTTTGGCGGGATGATTTCCCTGGACCTCAATACCGACCTGGCCGGTGCGCGACGGTTTCTGGAGAAGGTCGAGATCTTCGCCCTCGCTGAAAGCCTGGGCGGTGTCGAAAGCCTGATCGAACACCCGGCGATCATGACCCATGCCAGCATCCCGGCGGCCAACCGCGCAAGGTTGGGCATTGGTGACGCCTTGGTGCGGTTGTCGGTGGGCATCGAGGACGTCGAAGACCTGCGCGCCGACCTGGCGCAGGCGCTGGCGAGTATCTGAGACGCAAGGCCGGCGGCGGTCGTGACGACGCCACCGCCGGCAAGCCGTGCTGCTACAGGACCGGTGCTGACCACAATTTCATGACCTGTAAATGATTAAAGACATCCCACAAACCCGTAGCAGTCCGGCTTGCCGGCGATGGCGATCTAAAGGACGCCCCCGCCGGCAAGCCGCGCTGCTACGGGACCGTGCTGATCACAATTGTGAGGTCTGCACCGAAAGCCTGTGGGAGCGGGCTTGCCCGCGAAGGCGTTGGGCCTGACGCCTTGATGGTGCCTGATCCACCGCTTTCGCGGGCAAGCCCGCTCCCACAGATCATGACCATTCAATAATTGAAGACATCCCGCAAACCCGTAGCAGCCGGGCTTGCCCGCGGGTCGATCTCAAGGACGCCCCGCCGGCAAGCCGTGCTGCTACGGGTGATCGGGGGGTTACTTCCAGGCTCCACCCTCGACGATCACTGCCGCAGGATCGGTATCGGCTGCCAATTGCTGGCGCACGTACTGGTCGTACAGTTTCAGCAGGTATTTCTCCTTGCCAAGGCTGGCCAGCTCACCGTTGACCCACTGCTGCAACTCGGCATTGCCCTTCTTCACCGCCGGCGCAATCGGCGCTTCGGCGCCCAGTTTCTGCGGCAACACGCGATACCCCGGGTTCTGCTTGGCCCAACTGAACAGCACCAGGTTATCTTGCGCATAGGCATCGCCCCGGCCATTGGCCAACGCCTGCAAAGACTCGGAGTTTTTCTCGAACTTGAGCAGCTTCCAGTCAGGATGATTCCTGGTCAGCCAGATGTCGGCAGTGGTCCCGGTGGTGACGATGATGGTTTTGCTCGCCAGATCATCCAGGCTCTTGACCGCACTCTTCTCCGGCACCAGTGCCTGTACCGCGACCCGCAGGTTCGGGTTGGTGAAATCGACCACCTGCGCACGCTCGGGCGTGACGGTCATGTTGGCCAGGATCAGGTCGACCTTGTCACTTTGCAGAAACGGAATACGGCTGGCGGGCTCCACCACCACGAATTCGATTTTCTTCTCGTCCCCCAGCAGGTCCTTGGCGAAACGGCGCCCCAGGTCGGTGTCGAACCCGACATAGTCGCCCTTTTCGTTGACGAACCCGAACGGCGGTTTGTCGCTGAACACGCCAACCACCAGCTTGTCGCGGGCCTTGATCTTGTCCAGGTACCCTTCGGCGTGGGCAGCGACGCTGCTCAGCAATCCGATGGCCAGCAGAGGGAAAACGAGGGCAGTTTTAATGTTCACGATGCATTCCTTTTAGGCAAATTTTCTACATAGGAAAACTTCTCCAGAAACTGCTGCGCGCGTGCGGTCTGCGGGGAGCTGAAGAATGTTTCAGGGGCGCTCTGTTCGGCGATCCGGCCGCCGTCCATGAACAGGATCCGGTCCGCCACCGCACGGGCAAAGGCCATTTCGTGGGTGACGATCAGCAGCGTCATGCCGCTGCGGGCGAGGTCCAGGATCACCTCCAGCACTTCCTTGACCATCTCCGGGTCAAGGGCTGCGGTAACCTCGTCGAACAGCATGACTTTTGGGTTCATGCACAGGGCACGAACGATGGCGATGCGTTGCTGCTGGCCGCCGGACAACTCGCGGGGGTAGGCATCGCGCTTGTCCAGCAGACCGACGCGTGCCAGCAGCGTTTCAGCCTGGGCCCTGGCCTGTTGCAGCGGGCGCTTCTGCACGCTCAAGGGGCCGAGCAGGATGTTGTCCAGCACGCTCATGTGCGGGAACAGGTGATAACTCTGGAACACCATGCCGATCTGCTGACGCACCAGTCGCCAGTCAGTGTTGGCCGGCAACTCGCGCCCGGCGAAGCGATAGGTGCCCGCGTGCCCCAGCTCCAGGCCGTTGAGGCATCGCAGCAAGGTGCTCTTGCCACAGCCGCTGGGGCCGAGGATCACCACCACCTCGCCTTCGCGCACCTTGAGGTCGATGTCCTGCAAAACCGGGCTGCTGCCGAAGTTCTTGGAGAACCCCGCCAGTTCTATCAATACACTCATGAATGATTCCACCGCCGCTCGAGCACGCGGGATGCGGCTGACAGCGGATAACAGGCCAGAAAGAAAAACACGAAGAGAACGCCGTAGATCAGCACCGATTCGTAGGTGCGTTCGATGATCTGCTGGCCAATCTTGATCACGTCCACCACGCCGATCAGCACCGCCAGCGAGCTGGTCTTTATCAGCCGCGTGAAGACGTTGATCATCGGCGCTGTCATGCGTCGCAGGGCCTGGGGCAGCAGCACCTTGCCGTACAGGCGCGGCAGGTCCAGGCCTATCGCCAGCCCCGCTTCGCGCTGGCCACGGGGCAACGAGCGCAAGGCGCCCCGTACCACTTCGCCAGCTTCCGAGGCACCCCACAGCGACAGCACCAGCACCGCGCACCAGAAACCCTGGATGCTCCAGCCGAAGAAGATCGGCAGGCCGAAGAAAAACAGGTACAGCCAGACCAGTACCGGAATCGCCCGAAACAGCTCCAGATACACCAGCAGGATCAGGTCCAGCCAGCGAATGCCCAGGTTGCGCAGCACGCCGTAGATCAGCCCGCCGACACTGCTGAACATGATGGCCAGCGCCGAGATACCCAGGGTGCGGCCGATGCCGGTCGCCAGTTGCGGCGCCGACACCCACAGCAATTCAAGACCCGAACTGGCCATGGGAAAGCCTCCTTTCCAGCGCCCGCAGCAACAGCGACAGCGGCACGAACAGCACCACGCACAGCCCGGTCATGACCGCGAGCATCTCGTAGGTCTTGTAATACAGCGCGATGTAATTCTTGGTGGTGTAGAGAATTTCCGGCACCGCCAACGCCGACACCACGGTGGTTTCTTTCAGCAGGAAAACGAAGTTGGCGAACAGTGCGGGCAGGCTGAGGATTCCGGCCTGGGGCAGGATCACGTGGCGCAGCAACTGCCAGCGCGACAGGCCGATGGACAGCCCTGATTCGATCTGCGAACGGGGAACGGCTTCGATCCCGGCGCGCAGGATTTCGGTCAGGTAGGCGCCACCGAGAAAGGTCATGGCAATGATCGCCGACGCAAAGCCGGAGATACGAATGCCGATACTGGGCAAGGCGAAATAGATGAAAAACAGCTGGATCAGCAGCGGCGTGTTACGAGCCAGCTCCACGTAGACTCGCACCAGCGGCTGCAACAGCGGCACGCGAAACATCAGGATCGTCGCATTGACGAGCGCCACACACAGCGAGGTGGCGATGGCAATAAGGCCCACCTGCAAGGTGACGCCCACCGCAGCGATGAACGCGGGCAAGGTGGACAGGGCGAAGGCAACATCGAAATTCATTTCAGGGCATCGACAGGAACGGACCTGGACGATTGCAGGCTTTGTGCCATATCCCACACAAGCGAAAACAGGCCATCGCGCATCCGGGAAGCCTGCTAACTGATTGTTTTCAAACGAAAGTGTTGAACCGGTGTTGCCATGACAACATCCACCGGACCGGAGTAGTCGGCTTGCTGGCGACAGCGACTTCAGGGCCGCCCCCGCAGGCAAGCCCGGCTGCTACAGGATATGAGGTGTTCGTTAAAGCGGCATACGCTCGATGCTGAAACGTTTTTGAACACAATACTTGTACAGACGTTGCATAATGTATAACCATGCGCCCTCCTTAAGGCACAATGCCATCACATTGAAGGGCCTCGCCCAGCACAACCCGTTTCCCCTGAGGTTCTCATGCAGTTGATCGACGACCCGGATGCCATGTACCGCCTGCTCATCCAGGGTGTCGTGGACTACGCCATTTACATGCTCAGCCCCGAGGGCATTGTCGCCAACTGGAACCCGGGCGCAGAACGGGCCAAGGGCTATACCAGCGCTGAAATCGTCGGCAAGCATTTCTCGGTGTTCTACAGCCAGGAAGAGCGCGACCGCGACCAGCCGGGGCAGAACCTGGAAACCGCACGCCAGACCGGCCGCTTCGAAGCCCAGGGTTGGCGCATGAAAAAGGATGGCGGATCGTTCTGGGCCCACGTCGTCATCGATGCGGTCCGTGATCCGGCGGGCAACCTGATTGGCTTTGCCAAGATCACCCGGGACATCAGCGAACGGCGCGAGAATGAACTTCAAGTGCTGGAAGCCAAGGTGCTGGCCGAGCAATACAGCGCGGAGATGGCATCGCTGTCGCGCTTTCTCGATTCGGTGATCTCCAACATCCCGGCCAGCGTCATCGTAAAGGACGCCCAGACCCACCGCGTGCTGCTGGCCAACCAGCAGGCCGAGGCGCTGCTGTCGGTGGGCGGCGTCACCATGGTCGGCAAGATGCTCAGTGAGTGCCTCCCACACGAGGTGGCGGTCTATATGGACCAGCAAATGGGTGACGACCTGCGCGCAGGCGACATCAGGACCGCTGAAACCCTGGTCAGCACCAACAAGGGCCCCAAGACGCTCAGAAGCCGCACCGTGCTCAACCGCGACCCCGGCAACACCACCGATTACGTGCTGTACGTGGCCGAGGACGTGACCGTGGAGTTGGCCGCGACCGCCAGAATCCATCACATGGCGCACCACGACGCCCTGACCGGCCTGCCAAACCGGGTGCTGTTCCATGACCGCCTCAAGACCACCCTCGCCCAGGGTCAAGGTTCGGAAAAACTGACCGCCGCGCTGTGCCTGGATCTGGACGACTTCAAGAACATCAACGATGCCCTGGGCCACGGCTTTGGCGACAAACTGCTGCGCGCCCTGAGCAACAGGCTGCGCTCCGAGCTGCGCGATCGCGACACCCTGGCCCGCCTGGGCGGTGACGAGTTCGCGGTGGTGTTGCCCGAACTGGACACCGCCGAGGCTGCCGAACTCACGGCGCAACGGCTGATCCAGGCCGTGCGGCCGCCCTTCCTGATCGAAGGCCATAGCTGCTCGGTGGGCGTGAGCATCGGCATCGCCCTCTCGCCGGACGACCACGACACACCCGAGCAGTTGATGGGCTACGCCGACATGGCCCTGTACGAAGCCAAGCGCAACGGCCGCAACCGCTTCGAGCGGTTCCGCGCGCAACTGGACGAAGCGGCGCGTTACCGTCGTTCGATGGAAACCGACCTGCGCACCGCGCTGCATTTTGGCCACCTGCAACTTCACTACCAGCCCATCGTCAGCCAGAACGGCGGGCAGATTTCAGGCTACGAGGCGCTGCTGCGCTGGATGCACCCCACCAAGGGCGCGATCATGCCGATGGACTTCATCCCCATGGCCGAAGAAACCGGGCTCATTCACGAGGTGGGCAACCGCGCGCTGAACCTGGCCTGCCAGGAAGCGGCCAACTGGGGCACCGAGCAGACCGTGGCGGTGAACCTGTCGCCGGTGCAGTTCAGCAACCCCGGGCTGGTCGACGCCGTTGCCCTGGCGCTGGCGGATTCGGGCCTGGCCCCAGCTCGGCTTGAGCTGGAAATCACCGAATCGGTGTTGCTGGAAAACAGCGACGAGAACGTCAACACCCTGAGGGCGCTCAAGGCCCTGGGCGTGGCGATTTCCCTGGATGACTTCGGCACTGGCTACTCGTCCCTGGGCTACCTGCGCTCGTTCCCGTTCGACCGGATCAAGATCGACATGTCGTTCGTGCGGGAAATGGCCAACAGCAAGGAAGCGCTGGCCATCGTGCGGGCGATCACCGGCATGAGCAACAGCCTGATGATCAAGACCACGGCCGAAGGGGTCGAAACTGTCGAACAGATGCAGCAGTTGATCAGCGAGGGCTGCTCGCATTTCCAGGGGTATTATTTTGGCCGGCCTATGCCCGCCGCAGAGCGCCTGGAGACGGTGAGCGACTAGTCTCGATTGACCGTAGCAGTCCAGCTTGCCGCGGCGGTATCGAGATCGCCGTCGCGGGCAAGCGCGCTCCTACAGAACGATTCGCCGCACCACAGTCCGTAGCAGCACGGCTTGCCGGCGGGGGCGACGTCAGGATCGATACAGACCTGAAGCCTTACCCCGCCTTCGCCATCTCTTCATCGGCCTCATGGGCCTGCACCGCATGGGCCAGGTCCTCGGTCATGCGCAACTCGACGCCGGTCGCGGAATACTGCGCGGCGGCGGCAAACGGCGCGGACGCCACCGGCACCGGGTGCGCGCGACGACGCCAGACGAAGAACGCCACCATCCCCAGGTTGATGACCGCAAACGCCCAGAACAGCCCTGACGGCCCTGCCCAGGTCATGACCGGGGAAATCGCCATCGGGCTTACCGCCGAACCCAGCGAGTTGATCAGCAGCAGGCCCTGGATCATCCGCACCAGGGCGCCATCCGGCGCGCTGTCGGCAGCATGACTGACCGCCACTGGATACACCGCGAACACCCCGCCACCGAGCAGGAACATCACCAGCACCATCGGCCAGCCCGAAGGCGGCAACAGCACAGCGGCAACCGACAGCACCGCGCACGCTGCGCCCAGGATGATGAGCACGGTCTGGCGGTCCTTGCGGTCCGACCAGCGCCCGACCGGATATTGCAGCACCATGGCGCCGAAAATCACTGCAGCCATCATGTGCCCGACTTCCGTCACGTTCAGCCCCACCTTCTGCAGGTACAGCGGCAGCAAGGTGTAAACCGCCGCAATGGCCACGCCCGAACCAAAGCAGCCCATGACCCCGGTCGGCGTGATGCGCAGCAATTTGCCCGGATGCAACGGCTCGGCGCGCTCCACCAGCGGCGTGACCTTGGGAATCATCACGATCGGCACCAGCGACAGCGAAGCCAGCATGGCCGCAATGGTAAACGGCACATCCTGCCCCGCCCCCATCACCGTGCCCAGGCTCAGTTGCCCCAGCAGGCCCGCGCTGTAGAGCGCGATCATGTACAGCGCCAGCAGGCGCCCGCGAATCTTGGGTTCAGCCACCAGCAGCAGCCAGCTTTCCACCACCAGGTACACACCGACGATGGCCCAGCCGTTGATCAGGCGCAGGGCCGACCAGATCCACGGATCGCTGCACAGGCCTTGCAGCGAAATGGTCACCGCGATCAAAGCGGCGAAGCAGCTGTAGGCACGAATATGGCCAATGCGGGAAATCAGGCGCTCGTTGAAGATCGAGCCTAGGGTCAGGCCGATGAAATAAGCCGACGACACCACCCCTACCATCGTCGCGGAGAAACCCATGGCATCCAGGCGCAATGTCGTCAGCGACGACATCAGCGCGCTGCTGATGCTCATGATAAACAGACCCAATAGCGGAGCCAGCGCCATGGACAGCAATTGCACAGACATAACGACCTCAGTGGACAAACAGAAAGGTATCGTTGCTGGCGGGGGCTTTATTGGAATTGTGCAGCGGGCAACGCAGGGCGCGCATCTTAGCGGGCAAGATGGCGCTGTTGAAGACGCCGGCAGGAAGAATTTCGACACATCGGTCGGCAAGCCGATAGTCGGCGTGGGCAAGGGGTATTGATGTGGCCACAAGGCTTGCCGGCGGTGGTGATTTTTAGATCGCCCCGCCGGCAAGCCGTGCTGCTACGAGTCTGAATCAGACAGGATTAGCGGCGATCCAGCCACACGGTTTGCGCGTTGCAGAACTCGCGGATGCCGAAGTGCGACAGCTCTCGACCGAAACCGCTCTTCTTCACGCCACCAATCGGCACGCGGGCATCGGAGGCGGTGTAGCCATTGATGAACACGCCGCCGGTCTCCAGACGCGCAGCGATGTCGCGGGCCAGTTCCACATCGGCAGTCCAGACACTGCCGGCCAGGCCGAACTCGCTGTCGTTGGCCAGTTCCACCGCGTGGTCGGCATCACGGGCAACGATCAGGGACGCCACCGGGCCAAACAGCTCTTCCTTGAAGGAGGTCATGCCCGGGCGGACGTTGGCCAGAATGGTTGGCGGGTAGTAGTTACCCTCGCCCGCCAGCTTGTCGCCGCCCAACAGCAGGGTGGCGCCTTCGCCGAGGGTCTTCTGCACCTGATCGTGCAGCTCGTCCCGCAGGTCATAACGGGCCATCGGGCCGATGTAATTCTCGTCCACAGTCGGATCGCCCATTTTCAGCGCCTTGACCGCCGCCACGAACTTCTCGGTGAAGGCCGGGAGCACGCTTTCTTCGACGATGATCCGCTTGGCGGCCACGCAGATCTGCCCGCTGTTCTGGTAACGGCCGACCGCAGCGGCCTTCACCGCCTCGTCGAGGTCAGCATCGGCCAGCACGATGAACGGATCCGAGCCACCCAGTTCCAGCACGCACTTCTTCAACGCCGCACCGGCCTGCGCAGCAATCGCCGAGCCTGCACGCACGCTGCCGGTGACCGCGACCGCTGCGATGCGCGGATCGGCGATGGCACTGGAAACGCCTTCGTTGGTGACGTTGATGACCTCGAACACGCCCTCCGGCAAGCCGGCCTCAGCCCAGGCATCACGCAGCAGATAAGCACTGCCCATGACGTTCGGCGCGTGCTTGAGCACGTAGGTGTTGCCCGCCAGGATCATCGGAATCGCGCCGCGCATCACCTGCCAGATCGGGAAGTTCCACGGCATGACGGTCAGGATCGGACCCAGCGGCAGGTAATCGATGTAGGCCTTGTCGTTTTCCACCGGAGTCTTTTCCGGCGCCAGCATGGCCGGGCCGTGTTCGGCGTACCAGTCGCAGGTGGCTGCGGTTTTTTCGACTTCGCCACGGGCCTGGACAATCGGCTTGCCCATTTCAGCGGTCATCATCTGCGCCAGCGCTTCGGCATTCTGGCGCAGCGCCTTGGCGACCTTGCGCAGTTGCTCGGCGCGCACGCTCACAGGCTCCTTGCGCCAGGCCTTGAAGGCGGCGGCGGAGCGGCTGAGGGTTTGCTCAAGATCGGCTGCGCTTTCGAACGGATACTCGGCAAACACCTCGCCGGTGGCTGGGTTCAAGGAGATGGCGTGGGTGGGGGATGCGTGTTTCGACATAATCAAAAGCCTCCTGATGACGGTTGACCTTCGCCGCCGGGCAGACGCCCGTTGCTGAAGTCTTGGGGCCACGATAATCTCTCGCTGAAATTTGTGATAATGAATAATTATCAAAAATACATTCTCTAATCGAGAAAGAACACGAGACGCCCATGGACCTGACCCAACTCGAACTGTTCAAGGCCATCGCCGAAGAAGGCAGCATCACCGCCGCCGCCCAGCGCCTGCACCGCGTACCCTCCAACCTGACCACGCGCATCAAGCAACTGGAACAGGAACTGGGGGTGGATCTGTTCATCCGCGAGAAACTGCGTCTGCGCCTCTCGGCCACCGGATGGACCTTTCTGGACTACACCAAGCGCATCCTGGAGCTGGTGGAAGAAGCCCGCCAGGCCACTTCCGGCACTGAGCCCCAGGGCGTGTTCTCCCTGGGGTCGATGGAAAGCACGGCGGCGGTGCGCATCCCTTCCCTGCTCGCCGACTTCCACCAGCACTACCCCAAGGTCGAGCTGGATCTGTCCACGGGCCCTTCGGGCGACATGATCGATGGCGTGCTGTCGGGTAGGTTGAGCGCGGCGTTCGTCGACGGCCCGCTGCGCCACCCGGAACTGGAAGGCATCGAGCTGTTCGAGGAAGAAATGCTGCTGATTACTGCGGCCACCCACGAGCCGGTGAGCCGCGCCCGGGACGTCAGCAGCAAGACGGTCTACGCCTTTCGCCAGAACTGCTCCTATCGGCGGCACTTCGAGGAGTGGTTCAAGGCCGACATGGCGACCCCCGGCAAGATCTTCGAGATGGAGTCCTACCACGGCATGCTCGCTTGCGTCACCGCAGGTGCCGGGGTGGCGATGGTGCCGCGCAGCATGCTCGAAAGCATGCCCGGTTGCCGCAACGTCAACGCCTATCCGCTCAGCGAGGCGTTTCGCTACCTCAATATCTGGCTGACCTGGCGCCGGGGCGTGCGCACACCGGCGCTCAACGCGTTCATCGAGCTGGTACAGAAAACGGTGGGACAGCCCCGGTCCGCTGACGAGGCTGTGTGAAGGCCATCGCTGCCCGCCGACAGGCCCAGGCCTGGACCTAGCGTGGAATGATGATGGGGACGAAGGTCGTCGGGGCCTGAGGCCCCTTCATCAGGCCATCGGCCTCGACGATGTGGATGCCCTTGCCCTTGGCGTAATCGAACAGCTTCTGGGTCGAATCGCGGTCGACATAGCCACCATCGTCGATGATCGCGCTGAGCCCGGTCTGGCGCTGCGCCTCGACGAACTGCACCTGCCGGGTCAGGCCGAAGTTTTCCAGGCTGACGGCCTTCAGGTCCGTCCATTTGAGCTGGACGATCTCGGTGTAATGCAGGGTCTTGGCATCCCAGCCCAACACCGACAAGCCATCGTCGGTAAGCGCATAGGTGCAGAAACTCATCCCGCCGACATTCGAGCCCGGTGTTGCGACCACCACGTTGCAGCGACCATGCTGGAGAACCGGTTTGACAATTTCAGGATTCTGGCTGGCCACCTGGGCCGCATAGCCTGCGCGATCGTAATATACGGTTGCCTTGTCCAGTGGCGTTGTGCACCCGGCCAGCAAAACCGCCCCGAGCAGCGTCAGACTTCCTATCGCTTTGTACATGACTTCCTCATTTGGAAACACGGCAGACGACCCTGCCGACCACTTCGATACGGTGTTGCCTGAGCGCTACAGGCAATCGGCGCGGGTGACCTGGAAGTGAGAAACCACCTCGCCGGTCGAATCCCGGTAGGAGTAACCGATCCGGGCGCCGCCTTTGAGCAAATCGAGATACAACGCCGTGCTGCAGGCATTGCCCAACACCGACTTGCGCATCACCTGCTCGAACTGCCCGCGATAGTCCGCTGGAACCACGTCGTCCGGCAGGGCGAAGCGCATCTCGATCTGCTGCCCTTCGACGAGGTCAGCGCCGTCCAGGCGGGTGACTTCATCGAGCATCATGGGCGCGTTCTTGTTCAGAACCTGCACCGCCCGTTCGAGTTTTTCCCGGGTGCTCGGGTCCAGGCGCCAGGAAAAAAGCACCTTTCCTGCTGGCACTGTCATGAGTACCAGAAACGTAACGAGCAGAATCTGTTTCAACCGGAAAGCCTTGGCTGGATGCCCGCTCATACCGGCGGACAAGGTCGAAGCAGATGTTGAGCTGGAGGGATTCACGAAGCATCCTTGCAGTGGCGCAGTGACATCATTCAATGGCGGCGATAGTAAACAGCCAGCACTTTGACGTCAATCATCCGCCAGCCCTTCTACCGGGCAAAAAAAACGGTCACCCCGACAGAATCCGGGATGACCGCTGGTTTGCTTGAGGTGATTACTTGGTGAGTCTGTCGTAATCCATCTCACCGGCCACTTCACGGAAGTTCATGTGGTCCAGTTGGTTGGCGGTGCGATTGGCGCCTGTCTTGTCGGAGCCATCGGAGGCCAGGCCGCGCTCGGGTTGGCCATTGGCAGCGACCGAATTGGCACCTACGTGATCGGCACCGTCGGCCGCTACGCGATTGGCACCGACCTTGTCTGCGCCATCAGCCGCCACACGATTGGCACCGACCTTGTCTGCGCCATCGGCAGCCACACGATTGGCACCGACCTTGTCTGCGCCATCGGCCGCCACACGATTGGCACCGACCTTGTCTGCGCCATCGGCTGCAACGCGATTGGCACCGACCTTGTCTGCGCCATCAGCAGCCACACGATTGGCACCGACCTTGTCTGCGCCATCGGCAGCCACACGATTGGCACCGACCTTATCTGCGCCATCAGCCGCTACACGATTGGCACCGACCTTGTCTGCGCCATCGGCAGCCACACGATTGGCACCGACCTTGTCTGCGCCATCAGAAGCCACACGATTGGCACCGACCTTGTCTGCGCCATCAGAAGCCACACGATTGGCACCGACCTTGTCTGCGCCATCGGCCGCCACACGATTGGCACCGACTTTATCCGCGCCGTCAGAAGCCATGCGGTTGGCACCAACATTATCCGCGCCGTCCGAGGCCATGCGGTTGGCACCAACATTATCCGCGCCATCGGAGGCCGTTGCGTTGGCGCCGACATGGTCCGCACCGTCGGATGCCGTCCGGTTCGGTCCGACTTTCTCCGAACCGTACTCGGCGACAGTCTTGCTGTCCTTCACTTCGTCGGCCGCGCATGCAGCGGACACACCCAGAGCCAGCACGGAAACCGTCAGGCCCATAATCAATTGTCTCTTCATAACCGATTGCTCCAGATGTCATGTCGGTTGATGCGAGCGAAATGCCCGGGGTTGCTTTCCTGAACCAATGAAAGACCGTTATTTGACAACGAACGACGATAACTTCCCTGAGTCGCGCACTCGGCCAACCCGCTAACACACCACGCTAAATGGCACGCGGTGATAACGCTGTTTGGATGCACGGGTTCAGCGTAGTCCCAAAGAGCGGTTCGTGCCCGTGATTGCGGGACAATCCGCCGGGTGGTGGAGGGTTTTCACCACAAGATTTTCGAGCCGCTAGTTCGCCATTAGTTCGACGAGCGCCATGGAAAAGCACGATTGTGCAAGTTGGCGCTAATTGATGTTCGGGCGATTGGTTTAGTTTCGGTAACAATAGTTGATGTCACACGGACCGTAGCAGCACGGCTTGCCGGCGGGAGCGGTGTGCCAGGCGAGTTGTTTCTCAAAGACATACCGCCCCGCCGGCAAGCGGAGCGCCGCCCGGCCGGGCTGCTACGGGACGGCGTTCCAGAGCCGCTGCGCCCTTCCATCATTACCGTTAATGACGACCATAAAGACGATTGTCTTCAGCTTTCCAGGGGGTCGCGTAACATCGCGCCATCACTTGCTCATCCCCCATTCAGCTCAAAGGACCATCGCCATGACCATCCACCTGATTAACGCTGCCGTCCTCTCCGTCGTGACCGTGTTCCTGGTCAACCGTGCATTTGCCCTGTACGACCTGGTCAACGCAGCGACTGTTTCCGAACATATCTAAGCCCCAGCGAATGCCGGGAGGCTCACGGCATTGGCCGAGTTTCCTGGGACATGAATTCGGTGATTCGCGAACGCAACCAGCGTTCGGCCGGATCGTTGTCATGGACGCCGCTCCAGACCATCGACAGCTCAGCAGGCTCGATGGCGAACGGCGGATCTTCAGCGCGTAGCGCACAGCCTTCCACCAAGGCACAGGCGGCATAATCCGGGACCGTGGCAATCAGCTCCGTGCCCGCCAGCAACGCCCGCAAGCCACTGAACTGCGGCACCGCCACCACAACCTTGCGCGCCCGCCCGACCTTGGCCAGGTCCAGGTCGATGTTGCCCGACAGGTCCCCCGAGAACGACACCATGGTGTGCGGCCTTGCGCAGTAATCATCCAGCGTCAGCGTGCCCGGACGCTTGTCGCCGCGCAGCACCTTGACGCCGATATCCCGCAGTTTCTTGCGCTTGGCGTTGGCCGGCAATTCGGTGGTGTAGCTGATGCCGACCGAAATCTCTCCCGAGGCCAGCAGTGCCGGCATCAACAGGAAGTTGGCCCGACGCACCACCACGATGATCCCCGGCGCCTCTTCCCGCAGCCGGGTCAGCAGCGGCGGAAACAGCCCGAACTCGGCGTCGTCCGAGAGCCCGATGCGGAAGATGTCGCAACTGGTTGAGGGATCGAACTCCTTGGCGCGGCTCACCGCACCGGAAATGGTATCCAGCGCAGGCTTGAGTTCCTTGAGAATGTCCAGCGCCCGCGCGGTGGGCTCCATGGCCCGGCCGTTGCGCAGCAGCAACGGGTCGTCGAACAGGTCGCGCAACCGCGCCAGAGCCGCGCTGATCGCCGGCTGGCCCATGAACAGTTTCTCGGCCACCCGCGTCAGGTTGCGTTCGAACATCAGGGCTTCGAAGATCACCAGCAGGTTCATGTCGACGCGGCGCAGGTCGTTGCGATTCATTGAGTCATTCCGTGGTCAGCGTGGAGGATGCCGAAGCGGCGAGCGGGCATGAGCATATCCTTTGCAACGGCGTCGTTGAACCGGGATTTTCGCGAACCAGCCTGCGCAGGTATACACGCCTAGCCGCGTGAGGAATTGAACGAATGTGCGCTTTGAAAACGCCCCCGGATCGCTGCACAGCACTGACTGACTAAAATCAGCACAGCGCATCAATTCAAGCATCGCCGATGCCTGACAGAGTGGCACCCTGCTTTCGCTCTCTGAATAAGGCCGATCCATGGCAAGCCGCTTATCCGTTCTGACCCTGGCGCTGGTCGCCATCTCCCCTGACCTTATGGCCGCCACCGACGATGAACATGGCTTTCTGGCCGACACCTCGCTTGACGTCCTGTCGCGTAATTTCTTCCTGCAAAACGACTACCGAACCGGGCAACGGGACCAGAGTTATCGCCAGGAATGGGCCCAGGGCTTTATCGCCAACCTGCACTCGGGCTTCACCCAAGGCACCCTGGGCGTGGGTGTCGACGCCCATGGCTTCTATGGCCTGAAGCTTGATGGCGGGCGCGGCCATGCAGGTGCCGGGCTGCTGCCGCTGGACAGCGACGGCCGTGCCGAGAGCGACTATTCCGATGCCGGCGCCGCGCTGAAACTGCGGCTGTCGAAGACCACCCTGAAAGTGGGCGAAATGGAAGTCGAGACGCCAGTTTTCGACACTGGCGACAAACGCCTGCAACCCGAGTATGCGACGGGCCTGCTGCTCGACAGCCGAGACATCGACGGTCTGAAGCTGGTGGCCGGGCACTTCAACGCGTTCAGGAATCAGAATGCCTCGACGTCCAGAGGCGACTTCGACGGATACGGCGCCAGCACACGGGGTCGCTCCATCAGCCTGGCGGGTGTCGAAACCACCGGCAAGGAACCGCTGGGCGGTTCGGTCTACGCCTCGCAACTGACCGACACCTGGCGCCAGTACTACGGCAACCTGCACTACCTGAACGTGCTTTCGGACAACAGTGCCCTGCTGCTGGACAGCAATCTGTACCGCACCCTGGATCAGGGCAGCGCCCGCGGTGGCGCAATCGACAACACCGCCTACAGCCTCTCGGCGCGGTACAGCGTGGGCGTCCAGGCGTTCACCCTGGGCTGGCAGAAGATAGATGGCGACACGCCGTTCGATTTCGTCGGTGGCGACTCGATCTACCTCGCCAACTCGATCAAGTACGCCGACTTCAACGGCGCCCACGAACAGTCCTGGCAGCTGCGTTATGACCTGGACGCCAGTGCATTCGGCGTGCCGGGGCTCAAGTTCATGACCCGCTACGTGCGCGGCAGCCAGATCGACGGCACCCACGCGCCACAGGGTGCGGTCTATCAACCGTTCGATGAGGTGACGGGGCGGTATCAGCCGATCCAGGGCCAGGGCGGGCGCCACTGGGAGCGGGATATCGATGTGAAATACGTGGTGCAGTCGGGTCCGGCCAAGGACCTGTCGCTGAACCTTTCCCACGTCGCTCACCGGGGTAACGCAGCTCAGGGCGGCGACGATATCGACCGGTTGTATATCGTGGTGGAGTACCCGCTGGACCTGCTCAAGTAAGCCCGATCACTGCGCGCAGCAAGCTGGCGCCCCAGCCATGGAGCGGCGCCAGTTGAACGGGGTGATACCCACCTCGCGGGTGAACACCCGGGTGAAATGGGATTGATCGGCAAAGCCGCAATCCAGGCTGATCTGCGAGATGGTCAGCGCCGAATCGCCGAGCAGGCCCTTGGCCTTGTCCAGGCGCAGTTGCAGGTACCAGTCACGGGGGGACAGGCCGGTGTTTTTCTTGAAGGCGCGGGAAAAATGGCTACGCGACAGGGAGCACTCATTGGCAACCTGGGCAATCGACAGGCCCTTGTCCATCTGGCTGGTCATCAACTCCTTGGCGCGGCGTTCCTGCCAGGGCGACAGCGCCACGCGGTCGGCCGAGGCGTCAGGTTCGGGCTGTTCGTCGACCGGATTCAGATACACCGACAGCTCGTGAACGACCTGGTCCAGCAACTCCTGCTCACTGCCCAGCAGTGAACGCATGGAGGCCAGCAGCGAGCGAAACTGTGAAGGGTTCATGGCGTTCAATTTTCGGGCTCTCCAGCTTACCAGGGCGGTTCATGGAGTCTGGGCGGGCACCACCTTAAAGTCCTTCCTGAGGCATTAAATGTTCTGAATGGTTAATAACGCCACCCGTCTCAAGGGCCCGTTGCAGACGCTTTCAGAACTTTTCAGGTGCGCAACAAAGACGTTCATGGCGCTCAGCGCTATGGTCAGTTTTCCGAGGCAGGTTCGCTGCGAGGGATGCAAGTGACCACCCGATACATAGCTGGCGTCTCGATCCCCAACAGCGCGATGGCACGCGCGGCGACCGAGCTGATGCGCGACACCCAGTCCGGGCTGCTGTTCGATTCGGCCCTGCGTACCTTTGTGTTCGCGAGCCTGCTGGGTCAGGGACGAGAATTGCGTTACAGCCCGGAATTGCTGTACGTCGGCGCGCTGTTTCTGCGCATTGGCGTGACGGCGCTCTACCGACACTCGCAACGGCGCTTCGAGGTGGACAGCGCGGATGCGGCGGCGGAATTCCTGCGCGGGTTCGGGCGCTCCCACGAGGACATCGACGGGGTCTGGGATGCGATCGCCCTGCACACCACGCCCGGAATCGCCCGGCACAAACCGGCACTGACCGCGCTGCTGGCTACTGCGGTGGAGGCCGATCTGCTGGGCCGTCATTGCCAGACGCTGTGCCCCGATACGCTGGCGCGAATCCTCAGTGCCCTGCCCCATGAGCCTGGCTTCAAGGTCAAGTTGCTACACACCCTGGCGCTGGGCCAGATGCATCGCCCGCAAAGTACCTCGGGGACGGTGAACGCCGATGTGCTGACGTTTCATGACCGGCAGATGAAAGTGGACGGATTCTGCAAACAGCTACTGGATGCGCGCTGGCCGTGATTCCGAGCCCGTAGCAGTCCGACTTGCCGGCGTAGCGTCCTCAAGATCGCTCCCGCGGGCAAGCCCGGCTGCTACGGGGATTGGGGTGTTCGCACAGTATGTGTTTGGCTCCGGTCCGTAGCAGCACGGCTTGCCGGCGGGGGCGTCCTCAAGATCGCCGACGCCGGCAAGCCGGACTGCTACGGGATTGGGTTGGATGAACGATATCGGCCGGACACCTCAACCTGTAGGAGCGCGCTTGCCCGCGATGGCGGACTTGAAATCACCGACGCCGGCAAGCCGGGCTGCTACGCCGCCGCTGGCAAGGTAAACACGAAGGTCGTCCCGCCAAACCGCGCGGGCATCACGTACAACTGCCCGCCGTGGGCGTGGATGATGGTGCGGCAGATCGCAAGGCCCATGCCCATGCCTTTGTCCTTGGTGGTGAAGAATGCGTTGAACACCTTGCCCAGGTGCTCGGCCTCGACGCCGGGGCCGGTGTCTTCCACGCTGACCACCAGGTACTCCTCCGCCACGGCATGGCTGGCAATCGACAACCGGCGCAATACATGATCGCCAGGACTCATCGCCTCAAGCGCATTGACGATCAGGTTCAACACCACCTGCTGCAACTGCACGCTGGAGCCCATCACCTGCAGCGGCGAGCGGGTCAGGTCGGTGGTCATCAGCACCCGTTGCTGCTCGCCTTCCGCCTGGGTCAGCGCAACCACATGGCGGATCACGTCGTTGATCTGCAGCGCGCGACGGTGCTGCGCATCCTGGCGCGCCAGTGACTGCAAGGCCCTGACGATGTCTCCGGCGCGCTTGCCGTCCTGGACGATGTCGTGCAGGCCCGATAGCGCCTCGCCGATCCGCGGCGTCTCGCGATTGAGCCAGCGCAGGCTGGCCGCGGCGTTGGACACCATGGATGCCAGCGGCTGGTTGATCTCGTGAGCGATGGAGGCCGCCAGTTCGCCCATCATCGTCGCCTGGGACACCTGGGCAAGCCTTGCCCGGGCAGTGCGCAGCGCGGTTTCAATGTCCTGACGGCGGGCGTTTTCCCGCAGCAACTGGTCATGCAGGCGGGCGGTTTCCAGCGAAGTCGCCGCCTGCCCTGCCAACAGCTCCAGCACCCCTGCCCGGCTGGCCGTGAACACCCCAGGCGTCAGGTTGTTTTCCAGATACAGCACGCCGATCAGCCGGCGCTGCTTGAGCAACGGCAGGCAGACCGCCGAACGCACCTCCTGGTCCTTGAGGTACTCATCGGCGCCGAAATAGGCATCCGCCCGCACATCATCGATCAACAGACGCTGATGGGTGCGCATCACCCGATACAGGATCGACAGCGGCAAGTGCAGCTTGGTGGGGACCATCTGCGTGAGCTCGATCTGCAGCCCGGTGTCATCGCCCTGGCCCAGTGCGCAGATCTGCGGCGCATCGTTCTTGACCAGCATCAGCAGCGCTCGCTGCGCCCCGGCGTGGATCATGGTGGTGCTCATGAGCATTTCGATCAGCCGGTCCTGATCGGTTTCCTCGCTCAGGGCCTGGGCGGCCTTCATCACCGAAGACAAATCCAGGGTGTCCTGCCCGCCGGGAATGCTGATGGAGGTGCGCGAGACAACCGCCACTTCCTCATCGGACAGCCGTGCGCACAGCGCGGGTCGGTGCGCAACCGGATCCCCCGCCGACTCGCCCAGGGTCAGTTCGGGAATGTCCTGGAACTGCCGCCACTGGCAGCGGCAGGTGCGCAGGTCGGCCAGCAGGCTGGCGGCGCTCTGGTAGCGCTCATCGGGGTTCTTGGCGATCAGCTTGAACACCAGTTGCGAGAGCACTGGCGGGATGTCCCCCCGATAAAGGTTCAAGGCTGTGGGCTGGCGTGCGATGTGGCAGTACACCCACTCCACGGCATCGCGGGCCTCGAACGGCAGGCGCCCGGTCAGCCACTCGTAGAATGTCATGCCCAGCGAGTAGAGATCGCTGCGCTGGTCGGCACGCCGCTCGACCTTGCGCGACTGCTCCGGCGACATGTACGCCAGGGTGCCGCAGATCGAATCGGACACCGGCATGTGCCCGGACGGATGGGCCTGCACACTCAACCCGAAGCCGGTCAGGCGCACCACTCCATCGGCGCCTTCGAGCAGATTGCCAGGCTTGATATCCCTATGCAGCAGGCCGCTGACATGGGCCTGGGACAACGCCGCTGCTGCACCGATGGCGATATCCAGAAAGCGCTCCACGGAGAACGGTTCGTCGGCCCGCACATACAAGGGCTGAGCGGACGGATCGCTGAGCACCAGCATCGGGCTCTCGACGCCCGACAACAGCGTCAGCGGCTGGGCCGCCCCGCGGGAACGGTTCGTCACGCGACAACTTCCAGACGCTCGTGCATCTTCAGCAACTCGATGACATTGCGCGCGCACATCTTGGTCATGACGTGCTTCTTGTGGACCTTGGCCGTGACTTCGCTGGTGCCCAGCTCCACGGCGATCTGCTTGTTCATCCGGCCGGTGACCAGCAGTGCCATGACCTCTTTCTCCCGCGGAGTGAGGGTATTGAAGCGCTCGCGTACGGTGCTGGTCAGGCATCGCTCGGACAGATTGGCGGCGTCATTGGCCAGCGCCTCGCGCACCAGGTCCAGCAGTTGTTCGGGCTCGAAGGGCTTGGTGAGGAATTCGTGGGCACCGGCCTTGATGGCCTTTACCGACATGGCGATGGTGCCGTAGCCGGTCATGAAGATGATCGGGAAATGCAGGCCCCGGGCGAGCAGTTCATCCTGCAGGTCGAACCCCGTGCCCTGGGCCAGGTTGACGTCCAGCAACAGGCAGGTGGGTGCGTCCTCCACCGGCTGCGCAAGAAATGCCTCGGCGCTGTCGAAGGCGCTGCAGGCGATGTCTTCGGAGCTCAGCAGGCGCATCAGCGCAGTGCGAATGGCCGCGTCGTCGTCGACCACATACACCCTGGGTGTCGCTCTCATAAATGCTTCCGTCGGTTCAGCGGGCAGCCGCCAATGCTTTCTGATGCCGGGCATGATACCCGTCGGGGCCGCTTGGCACAGCGCGAACCGACTGCAGGCTTGCCAGGGTCGCGGGCGGATCAAAGGTGTATGGGTCGGGCCGCAGCGTCTGGCCTTCCAGCTCGTGCAAATGACCGGTGCGCAGGCAGGCGCGGGTTGCGCTGAGCATCCGGTAGAAGCGGAACGGCCCTTGCGCCGTGACCATCAGCATCGATTTGGTCGCCAGGCGCACCATGCAATCCATGATGCAGGCACGGCCCAGGGTTGCGCATTCGAGCGCCGTGCAGGCCTGATCGAGGGTGAAACGCCCGTCCAGATCGGCCAGCAGCCGCAGCACCGTGCGTTCCTCCTGATTGAGCAGACGATAGCTCCAGGCCAGTGATGATTGCAGGGTTTGCTGACGCGGCGGCGCGGTGCGCAGGCTGGCTGACAGCAAATGGACGCTGTCGTCCAGGCTTTGAATCAACTGGAACAGGCCCAGGGCGCACGCCCGTGCGGCCGCCATCTCGAGCGCCAGCGGAATACCGTCCAGACGACGGCAGACTTCGCCCACCAGCTCGACGCTGTAATCATCCAGCTCGGCATCCGGGGTGGCGGCGATCTGGCAATCCAGCGAGCGCCAGTGACGCATGAACAGTTGCGCCGAACCGCTGCCCAGAATCGCCTCGCGGCCGGCTTCAGGTCCGGGGGATGTCAGCGGTGGCACCCGCAGGCTGCGCTCGCCGGCGATGCGCAACGGCTCGCGGCTGGTGGCCAGGATGCGCACCGACGGCACGGCCAGCAGCAGGGTTTGCGCAAGCTCGGCCACCTGATCGATGAGGTGCTCGCAGTTATCGAAGATGATCAGCCCAGGGTTGCGTTCCAGATGTTCGATCAGCGCCTGCTGCAGCAGTTCGGGTTGCAGGCGCTCGACCACCAGCGCAGTGCCCAGCGCCCGGGCCACTGATTCGCGGCATTGCAACTGCGCCAAGGGCACGAAGCAGACAGGCATGGAGCCCGTCTCCAACCGTTGCCTGCCCAAGGCCACGGCAAGGCTGGTCTTGCCCACACCGCCGGGGCCGATCAGTGTGACCAACGCTGCAGAATCGCTCAGCGCGGTGTCGATCTCAGCGAGCAGCGCCTGGCGCCCCACCAGTTCGACGGCGGCCGGCAGCCGGATGTTGCTGAAAGAAGGCGGTTGCACGGGGTTGGCCGGGGACGGCGGCGTCCCGTCGCCACCGCTGCACTCGCCCGCCAGCAACAGATAGCCGCGCCCCGGCACCGTGCGGATCAGGTCGCGATCACTGCCCAGCGCCTTGCGCAAGGCCGAGATGTGCACCTGCAGATTGTTTTCCTCGACCACCGTGTCCGGCCAGACCTGCTCCAGGATCTGCTCCTTGGTCACCAGATGCCCCTGATGGCGTACCAGCAGCTCAAGGATATCGAACGCGCGAGTGCCAATGCGCAGGGCAACGCCGTCTTTGAAAACGTCTCGCGACTCCAGGGAGACGGTAGCCTGACCGACACTGATCATGTTGTTCACACAGTCCTTTAAGTGGATAAGCACGCCCCTGAACCGCTGAACACAGCCACGGGCAGACGCCCGCGAGCCGGTTGCAACGCAGCTGATCCATTCTCATTCAGTGCCTATCTAACCAGCAAAACATGAACATGGATATTACCTGTAGGGGTAGTTACCGGCAGGTAATGGAGCCGCGAGCCTGGGCCATGCACCATCGGTTATAGACAGCCCGCCCCCGCTGTCCCTACCATCCCCGCGTGCCACAGCGGCCAGAATACCTCTAGCGGATATCACCCAATGTCGACAGTCGTTCCCCATTACTCGCTGGCCTGGAGCCTGCTTCTGTTGCTCGCTGACGTGGTGGCCTGGCACCTGCTCGCCGAGCGCGGCCGGATTGCCCAGGTGGGCGCCCGCCTGGGCCTGTTCGTCGCCTACAGCCTAGTCATCATCAATGCCGGGGTCAGCCCGCTGGAGGCGCCCAACTGGCCTGACGACAGCGCGCTGCAATTCGGCGCCACGGCGCTGGCGATCGTCTGGTGGGTCTACGCCGCCCGCTCGCTGACCGTGGTGCTGGGGCTGTTGCTGACCGGGCGTGTCGGCCACAGTGGCCGCCTGTTGCAGGAGGTGATCGGTGCGGTGATCTTCCTGATCGCCATCGTCGCAGCCGCAGGTTACGTCTTGCAGTTGCCGGTCAAGGGCCTGCTGGCGACATCGGGGGCGATGGCGATCATTGTCGGCCTGGCCTTGCAGAGCACCCTGAGCGACGTGTTTTCCGGGATCATCCTGAACACCACCAAGCCGTATCAGGTCGATGATTCGATCTCCATCGACGGCATGGAGGGCAAGGTCATGGACATCGACTGGCGTGCCACGCACCTGCTGACCGGGGTCGGGACCATGGTGGTGATTCCCAACTCGGTGGCGGCCAAGGCGAAGATCGTCAACCTGAGCCGGCCGGTCAACATTCATGGGGTGTCGATCAACATCATGATGTCGCCGCACATCCGCCCGCGCCGGGTGCTCGATGCGCTGGAGCGGGCGTTGCAGGGTTGCAGCGCACTGTTGCAGACGCCCCGCCCTCGCGCCGTGGTCAAGGACACCAGCCCCACCACCATCGAATATGCCGTGACGGGGTTTATCAGCGATCTGTCGACCAAGAGCGATGTGCGCAACCTGCTGTTCGACCTGGCCTACCGGCATCTGGAAGCGGCGGGTATCGCCTGGCAATCAGAGACCACCGCTGAAGCCGTGTCTCGGCCGCGCGCACTGCTCGATGAGGTGAAGGTGTTCCGCACCAGCACGGCCGAGGAGAAGAATCAGTTGGCGCAAACCATGGTCGCCCGCGAATACGCTGCCGGGCAGACCATCATTGAGTTGGGTGAGGTGACTGACGGGTTGTATGTGATCGCCACGGGCGTGGTGTCGGCCAGTGTGCCGGACGGCAGCACCATGGTCGAAGCCGGGCGCATGGGACCTGGCGAGGTGATGGGTGAGCAGAGCGTGCTGGCGGATACACCGTCGGAGGGGCGGTTCAACGCGATCACCTCGTGCGTGATCTACCGCATCGACAAGGCCGCAACCCGCAGCGCCATGGAGCAACGGGCCGAGATCACCACCGCGCTGAACAAGCTTCAGGCGATTCGTCAGCAGAGTAGCCAGCACGTGTTGCTGCGCAAGCCGGTGGCGATCAAGAAGAGCAATTTTCTGGGGTGGTTGCAGAAGCGCTGATCGCGGTCCTTTCTCTTGTCGCGGGCGACCTCAAGGCCGCCCCCGCCGGCAAGCCGTGCTGCTACGGGAACGTGGCCAGCCCCCGAGAACACCGCAGATCCCCGTAGCAGCCGGGCTTGCCCGCGGGAGCGATTTCGAGGCCGCCACGCCGGCAAGCCGCGCTGCTACGGGACCGGGGCCAGACCCACCCCCGAGAACACCGCAGATCCCCGTAGCAGCCCGGCTTGCCGGCGTCGGCGGTCTTGAAGGCAACCGCTGTCAGGCATCCGCCTCGAGCAGCGAGCGCAGCATCCACGCGGCCTTTTCGTGTACCTGCATGCGCTGGGTCAGCAAGTCCGCCGTTGGCTCGTCACTGACTTTTTCCAGCAACGGGAACAGCCCACGGGCCGTACGCACCACCGCTTCCTGGCCCTTGACCAACTGGCGAATCATGTCGGCAGCCGCCGGAACCCCCGGCTCTTCCTCGATGGAAGACAACCGCGCATAAGTCGAGTAGGTCCCAGGTGCCGGAAAGCCCAGTGCGCGAATACGCTCGGCGATGGAGTCAACCGCTGTCGCCAGCTCTGTGTACTGCTCTTCGAACAGCAAATGCAGCGTGCGGAACATCGGCCCGGTCACGTTCCAGTGGAAGTTGTGGGTCTTGAGGTACAGCACGTACGTATCAGAGATCAGCCGCGACAAACCCTCGACGATTTCTGCGCGATCCTGTTGGTTGATACCGATTTCGATAGCCATGTCTTGCTCCCTGTGGTCTGTGTCGCGTTTCGTTGTGACCATTCTAGGGAGCATGACTCAATAGCTGAAATCACTCATGCCAATCGCAACCATCGACAATCACTATGACTGCGTACGGTCCGGCCGGGTCAGCCCCAGCTTGTCGATCCGATAGCGCAACATGTCACGGGTCAGCCCCAGCAGCCGCGCAGACTTGGTGACATTCCAGTCAGTCTTGTCCAGCACCTTGCGCACCATCTCGTTCTCGACTTCCGGCAGGTTCATGTTGCCCAGCCCCTCATCGACCGAATGCGACTGCGGATGCGCAGGTGTGTGAGAATGCGTGTTGGGCACCAGGTGCGGCACGAACGGCATCGGGCTCATGGGTTCGTCCATCAGGCTCATGCACAGGCCCAGTTGATGGGGCGCGATGCAGTTGGTCTGGGTCAGCAGCACCGTCTGCTCGAGCATGTTGCGCAACTCGCGCACGTTGCCCGGCCAGCTGTAGCTGCGCAACAGGTGCTCGGCTTCGTTGCTGAAATACAGATCGCTCTTGCCGTACCGCTTGCCGTGCATCTGCAGGAAGTGTCGCGCCAGGCGGATCACGTCATCGCCACGGGCCTGCAGACGCGGCACCTTGATCGAGATGATCCGCAGGCGGAAGAACAGGTCACGGCGGAACTTGCCCTGCTGCACCATCTGTTCGAGGTTGCAGTTGGTGGCGCTGATGATCCGCAGATCGACCTTGCGCTCTTTAACCGAGCCGATGCGACGCACGGTGCGGTCTTCCAGCAGCTTGAGCAGCTTAGCCTGCAGCAACAGGTCCATTTCACCCACTTCATCCAGGAACAGCGTGCCGCCATCGGCGGCTTCCACCAACCCCGTGCGACGATCCTTGGCGTCGGTGAACGCGCCCTTCTCATGGCCGAACAATTCAGCCTCGATCAGGTGCGCCGGAATCGACGCACAGTTGAATTCCACGAACGGTCCCTTGCTGCGCGGCCCGTCGAAATGCAGGGCGCGGGCGATCAATTCCTTGCCGGTGCCGGTATCGCCTTCGACCAGTACCGGCGGCAGATCGCTGCTGGTCATGCGTCGCTCGGCGTCAAGCAACTGAGTGACGACGCCCTTGACCGTCATCATGGCAGGTGAGTCGCCAATCAGCGCCTGCAACCCGGAATGCTTGGCTTCGCGGTCCTGATAGAACGACAGCGTGCGTTCAAGGCGTTCGGCGGCCAGTGCCTTGTCCAGCAACAGCTTCAACTCCGGCAACGCCACAGGCTTGGTCAGATAATGGAAGGCGCCCTCCTTCATCGCCGTGACCGCGTCTTCGATGTTGCCGTAGCCGGTCATCATGATGAGCTTCAGGTCCGGCGCGCTTTCCTTCAAGGCGTTGATCAGCTCATGGCCACTCATGCCCGGCAACGAGTTGTCGGTGAGCACCACGTCTGGCCGCCAGGTCTGGAGGGTCTTGAGCGCGTCTTCTGCCGAATGACAGACCCGCGCCTCGAAATCCCGACGCTCCAGATAGGTCTGGATGTTACTGGCCAGGAGCTCGTCATCTTCAACCACGAGTATGCTGTGTTCCATCGACTCCCCCTCCTGCCGCAATTTTGAAAGTCAGCTTCACGCGAGTGCCTTCCTGCTCCCGGCTGGTCAACGAGACCTTGCCGGCGAAGCGCTCCATGATCCGCTTGACCAATACCAGCCCCACGCCAAGCCCACCCTGTTTGGTGGTAAAGAACGGCTTGAACACCATCGCCTCCTGCTGCCGGGACATGCCCTTGCCGTTGTCGGCGACGGTCAGGTAGACCCGCCCGCGAGCAGGCTCTGCCTGGATGTCGATCACAAGCTTGCCGTCCTTGGTCATCGCCTCCAGGGCGTTGGCCATCAGACTGTTGAGAATCTGCGCCAGCAGAATGCGCTGGCTGATCACCATCGGAACCGGCTGCGGCGCGAACTCGACCTGGATGTTGGCGCGACGTATCTGCTGTTCATAGGACTGCAACACATCCTGCATGCACGCCACCACATCCACCGCCTCGGACTCGCCACTGATCGGTCGCAACGAGAGAAGCAATTCGCGTACCCACTTCGACATACGGTCAACCTGGTTGATGATGTCGTTGATGTTCTTCTGCGCCGCAGGGTCGACCACTTCCAGGGCAAGTTCAGCGCTGGAACGGATGGTCGCCAGGGGGTTGCGCAGGCTGTGGGCGACCGCCGAAGACATCTCGCCCAAGGCTGCGAACTTCTCGCTGTTGATCAACTGGCGCTGCTGGAATTCAAGCAGGCGCGAGGCCCTGCGCACGATCCAGAACAGCCCCAGGTAAATGATCATGCCGCCAAGCCCGGTGGACACCCAGATCACCACGTAGCCACGCTCGATGCTGGCGATCAGGTCCTTGGGTTCCTTGTAGATTTCGACGATGGCCAGCACGTCCTTTTCTTCGGCGTCGAACAGCGGAATGTAGTTCTCTATAAAGAGGTAATCCGGCGGGTTGAGGAACTTCTGTTCGTTCTGCCGGCGCTGGGTTTCGTGGTGTGCGGTGCCCGTGCGCTGGCGCGAATGGAACGCGGCTTCGAGGTCGTCGTTGCCCAGGATCGCCTTGCCGATCAGGGCCGGGTTGGTGGACCAGATAATCACCCGATCCGGTGCGTAGACGTTGACCAGCAAGGCATCCGGCAAGGAAGAAATGTGGTCGAGAAACTCGTCCCGGGACTTGCGCCGGGTCTCTGGATCGACGTCGGCCACGGGCAGGTCGCGGCGGGTGTCGAGCAGTTCAGCCATGGTGCGGCTGGTGGGAATTTCTGCGTGGCGGATCTCGGCCGAAGCGATGGCGTGGACGAACTGGGAGGTCAGCAGCGAGTCGCGCTGCACCGCTTCACTGACCACGAAACGGGTGGAAATCAGGCCCAGGCCGATGGCCACCGAGGCGATCACCAGGAGGCTGACGATGGAGAACCAACGCAACAGATTGAAGGGAGGGCGAGGCTTCTTTTCGATTTCTTTGATGCTGGCCTGGGTCAGCATTTCGTTGCGTCCTACAGATCCCATGACAACCGTCCCGGACACGTTTTTTAAAGTCGGTATAGCGTAAGCACAGTCATTAAGATAGCTGCATTTCATCGACCTACGCGGCGATTGATATCAGTAAGCCACCACTGAACATGACCGTTCGGCGCTTAGTCCCTGATCGGCAAAGCAGTTTTCAGAAAAGCGTTGAACTTTGTTGAACGCAAACCGTCCGTCCGACTTTTTGCGCCCCGCGGGCTGCCCCCTTCCCCAGCCTTTCCCCAACAGTGGGGAGAGCGCCCCACTCTGCTTGTGCTTCACCTGTGAAACGCCCCGCCCGACTACCCCATGAAAACGCCAGAGGCCTTTTGAATCAAGGCTTTCGGGGTGTGTTTGAGATTCTGGTACAGAAGTTGCGCTAGGGCTTTCAGCCTCCTGGAACCGACGCTCCGTCCGACCCACGCCAGAGGCACGGTTCATTGCGAGAGGGAAGACAAATGCCCAGCAAACTGACCCACGCCGTAACGTTGCTGTCATTGATCGCAGCGATTCACGGTTCCGCCCAGGCCGCCTTGTTTGCGGTTGATCCTGGCCCCTACAGTCCGCAGATCGGTAACTTCGCCCAGTGGTACCAGGACACCCACGGTCGTACCCTGGACCTGTGCCTTGGCAAGGCACTGAGTTCAAGGGTGCCTTCCACCCCCGGCGTTCCATCGTACATGTGCACCCTGGCCGTGGCGCCCGGTGTGTTCGATGACAACCAGCCGATGGTATTCCCCACCAACTTCCCCGACGAGGCCTTCTGGTTTCTCGCGGACGCGGCGATTCCAACGGCCGGGGCGACCACGCTCAACCTCAAGTACACCGCGGCGCTGGAGGCGGCGTTCGGCGGCGGCGATCCTGCGCCCAACGATCAGATCAGCTTCGCGCGGATCCGCATCCGCATGAACGCCGCGCCCGGCGTGTACACCATTACCCACCCCTATGGTGTGGAAGTGTTCACCGTCGATCCTCCCGTGCCCAATGGCAACGGTAACGGCAACGGCGGCGCCAACGGGATCAAGGCCATCAACATGACCCGGGACATCGGCATCACCTCGCCCGGCGTGTTCACCGGCGCCCTGGGTGGCGATGTCGGCCCCTTCCTGCGCAGCGTCAACGGCCCGTACACCGAAACCGACCCGACCACCGGGATCGCCTCGCAGTACATCGGCGACCCGAACCTGACCGAGCAAGTGACCGGCAGCCCGTTCGGTACCAACTTCGTCCGCGTACAGGGCCCCAACGGCCTGGACGTGCGCACCGACGTGTTCGGCATCACCGGCAAGCTGTCCACGGTCGTGCGGCCAACCCCGGTCGTGGTGCCTCGCGCCGACTACACCCGCAAGAATGGCGGCCCCGGCACAACCGGCGTCCAGGCCCAGGAAGACGTGTTCGCCCTGGCACCGCCACCTCCGGGCACTGCTCAGTACGCAGACACCTCGGCGGCCACTGTCCCGATGACCGAAGGCACGGCCACCGGCGCCTGGTACGGCCAGTCCACGGCCAATCCGAGCCCGCCTGCCAACGTGCAGGTCACCGCCGACAACCACCTGGCCATTGCCACCAGCACGCCGACCACTGTGCCCCACGCCCTGACGGACCTGGTGAAGATCAGCACCGCTACCTACAGCCTGAGCAACGGACAGATCACCGTGGCCGCCAGCAGCAGTGACGAAACCGGCAACGTCACCCTGACCGCAAGCGGCAGTTCGGGCGGCGCCATTGGCGCGCTGAGCAGCACCGGCACGGTCCGCACCCTGACCACCAACATCTCGCCCATTCCACCGGCGAAGGTCACGGTGACTTCATCCAATGGCGGCAGCGATACCGAAGAAGTGGTGATCGTTCCCTGATCGCAACCACTCCTTGCACTCGAATCTGGAGGCAACATGAACAGTTGGCCAAGTCTGATTTTCGGCGCCATGAGTCTGATCGCAGTGAGCGACGCGGCAGTTGCCGCCCTCGATGCGGTAGACCCTGGGCCTTATACCGTCGCCACAGGACGTTTTCCGCAGTGGTATCGCGACCTGCCCGCCGCAACACCGGGCTCCCAGGAGCTTGAGCTGTGCCAGTCCCGCGCAGTGAGCTCGCGGGTCGCGGCCACCGTTCCACCGGCCTACATGTGTACGCTCGGTGCGGTGCCCGGTCTGTACGACGATGCGTTCCCCATGGTCTACCCGGATAACTTCCCGGACGAGATGTTCTGGTACCTGCTACAGGCGCAGCTCAAAACCAACGTCAGCCCGATTGCCGGCTACGGACTTGAAATCTACACCGCAGGCGTGGAAGCGGCCTTCGCCACCGATCCGCCCACCGACGGCTCGCAACAGAGCTTTGCGCGGATTCGCATGCGCATCGACATCCCGGCCGGACGGCCCGGGACCTACACCGTGACCCATCCCTACGGCGTAGATACTTTCAACGTCACCACCACCGGGCGGCGCGCGATCAACCTCACCCGTGACATCGGCATCGGTGCGCCTGGCGATTTCAGCGGCGCGCTGACCGGCAACCTCGGTCCGTGGGTCAAGGGCGTCGGCGGCCCCTACACCGAAATCGACCCGGAAACCGGCGCGCAGAACACCTACCTGGGCGATCCCAACGTGCCAGAAGCAGTGACCGGCAGCCCGTTCGGCACCAACTTCGTAAAAATCGAAGGCCCTGCCGGCACGCTGATCCAGAACCTTTTCACAGTCAGCGGCAAGGTGCGCGACCCACGGGTGCAAACCCCGGTCGAAGTCCGTCGCGGCACTTACAGCCGCAACGGTTCCGGCACTCGCGTGGAGCTGTTCGCCTCATCCCCGAACAGCTCAGCCCTGTGCTACCGGGAGACGCTTGCGCTGATCCCCGGCACACCGGCTTCACCTTGCCAATTCAACATGCTGGGCGACAACAACGGCAATTTCTTCGTGGCCCATTCGGCCCAGACGCTGCCGCCGTTCGTGATCCTGACCGCGACCAACCCGCTTGGCACGACCAAGCCAACGGCAGTTTCGGCCAAGCTGGTTGACGTGGTGAAAATCACCAACGCGCAGTACGCCTGGAGCAACCACACCCTGACCGTGCAAGCCACGTCCAGCGACGAGACTTCGGTGCCAGACATGATTGCCCAAGGCTTCGGTCCGATGACCAAGTCCGGCACGACCCAGCAGTTGACTGTGCCCAACATGACGCAGCCACCGGCCTTCATCACCGTCAAGTCGGCGCGTGGTGGCGAGGACACCGAAGCGGTGGTCGTGGTCGGCACGGCGCCCAATACCGGGCCCAACCAGCCGCCTGTGGCCGTCAACGACAGCGGCAGTACCGGCTTTGGTGTCCCTGTGACGCTGAACGTGCTCGCCAATGACAGCGACCCTGACAACGATGTACCGCTGAGCGTCAGCGACCTGACCCAACCGGCCACAGGCCAAGGCACCGTCGCGCTGAACGGCAGCGCATCGATCGTCTACACACCGCCTGCCGTGGTCAACGCGCCGCTCACTGCCACCTTCACCTACAAGGCCGTGGACAGCAAAGGGCTCAAATCCCTGGCCCCGGCGACCGTGAGCGTGACCGTGACGCCTAACCGTCCACCGGTTGCCGGTGCCGATACCGGCGCCACCCTGGCGGGCAGCCCGCTGGTGGTTAACGTACTGGCCAACGACACCGACCCTGAAGGCAACGTACCGCTGACCGTCAACAACCTGACCCAGCCTGCTGTCGGACGCGGCACCGTGACCACCAACGGCACCACCGTGACCTACACGCCGCCAGCCACCATTACCGCGCCGTTCACCGCGACGTTCACCTACCAGGCCGCTGACTCCTTCGGAGCCCTGTCGACACCTGCCACGGTCAACATCTCGGTCACTGCGCCACCGGCTGGCAACGAGACCCTGACCATCACCTCGGCCGCAGTCCAGGTGCGTGGTGGTGGCGCCCTGTTCAGTTGGGATATCTCGGGCACCAGTTCCGTGACCACGGGCAACACCATCGTGATCACGGTCACCACCCCGACCGGCGTGCAGGAGCTGGATCGCGTGACGGTCCCCGTGACCGGGCGCTGGAGAAGTTCGGTGGTCAACACCATCGCACCACGGGCCACCAACCCGACCGCGACCGCCACCTCGTCCAAGGGCACGGTCCGGACACTGCCGATCACCGTTCGTTGATGAAGTACGGCCCGTCTGCGTGAAGACGCAGGCGGGCCAGGCGTCCCGGGTCGCCAGCCGGTGACCGGGGACAGGAGAACAGCATGTCACTGATATGTGCGGGTTCGCGGTTCGCTCGTCCGGCCGTCCTGTGCCAGGCGCTGATGGCGCTGGTGCTGCTAGCGCCGTGGCTGTCGGTGCAGGCCGACGAGCTGAGCGGTGACGAGCTGGGCGGCGGTTCGGAACTCGGTGCGCCGGTCAGCTTTCCGGGCGGCACCTTCGTCGGTGGCCAGCAGGCCAGCATCCTGCAACAGGGCAACGCCAATGTCGCCAACCTGTCGCAGAACGGTACTTCGCTGGTGGGCAACATCGTGCAGGTCGGCAGTGCCCAGGAGGCGTTCATCCTGCAACAGGGCAGCGACCTGACGGCGTACATCAGCCAGCAGGGTTCGGGCAACCAGGCGCGGATCACCCAGACCGGCTCGGACAATCAGGCAGCAATTTCGCAACGGGGCGCCAACAACAGCGCCAGCATCGAACAGGCAGGCAGCGGGCTGCAGAGCAGCATCAGTCAGTCTGGAAATGGCCAGAGCGTAGAAGTTCGTCAAGTTCGTTGACGCGCTCGACACCTCGGCAACTTACCATCAGGAGGTCTACATCATGTTCAAACTCACCCCTGTCGCTGCTGCGGTTCTGGTCATGGTCGCAGGCCATGCGATGGCTGCCAACAGCCTCTCGAGTCAGTACCAGCAAGGAAGCGGCAACACTGCCGATGTGCAACAGGTCAACGCAGCCTACGCCTCTGTACAGCAAGTACAGATCGGTGATGGCAACGACACTGCGGCCTATCAGACGCAAACCAACTCGCAGATCGACCAGCGCCAGGAAGGCAACCAGAACGGCGCCTACGGCGAACAGCTGTACGAGACCGACAGCAAGATCACCCAGCGCCAGAACGACCAGCGCAACTCCACACAGGCCAGCCAGTCGCTGGGTACCGGCAACCAGACCACCACCCGGCAGTCGGGCAACGGCAACTTTGCCTTCGCCTACCAGGAGAACCAGCTGGGCAGCATCATCAACATCGAGCAGAGCGGCAGCAACAACCAGGCCTGGTCCGAGCAGCTGTCCGGCGGCGCCGGCAACAATGCGCAAGTCTTCCAGAACGGCGATCGCAACCAGGCGTCCACCGAACAGGTCGAGCACTTCAACGGGCAGATCCAGCTCAACCAGAACGGCAACGACAACTACATCTACTCCGATCAGCGTTATGGCAATGGCGGTTCGATCACCGCCGAGCAGAACGGCAATTTCAACACCGGCCAGCTGTTCCAGGACACCCAGACCGACAGCCACGTCAGCCTGACCCAGACCGGCACCTTCAACGAAGGTGTGCTCGATCAGATCCAGGGCACGCTGAACAACATCAACATGGTTCAGTGGGGTGACCGCAACGCCGCCAGCGTGACGCAGTACAACGTCACCAACAGCACCAGCAACGTGTACCAGAACGGCCAGGACAACCTGCACTTCAGCTCGCAGGCGGGCACCGGTCACAACCTCACCTCCTCGGCCACCGGCTCCGGCAACAAGGTTCAGGCCAGCGAACGCGAGGGGGCACGCCTGGGTGGGCAATTCGGTATCGGCCAGACCGCCTTCCTCAACCAGAATGGCAACGACAACGTCATCAACATGACCCAGAAAGGCGTTGGCAACCTGACCAACCTGAAGCAGGACGGCAATCGCAACGATGCCAAGACCACGCAGGATGACAACTACAACGAGCTGTATTTCGAACAGAACGGCAGCGACAACATCCTGATCGCAGATCAGCGTGGCGAAGGCAACTACGCCCAGGGCTCGAGCTTCGGCAATGGCAACAGCACCGACCTGACGCAATCGGGCAGCGACAACCAGTCGTTCACCTCGCAGAACGGCAATGGCAACGAGATTGTCGTCAAGCAGGCTGACAGCTACAACGTCGCCTACGTGAGCCAGTCCGGCAACCTCAACCAGGCCAACGTGAACCAGAGCGCGACCAACCAGGCAGCGAGCATTACCCAGGTGGGTAACTCGAACCAGGCGACTGTGCATCAGCAGTAGGTTGCAGTGCAGTACCAAGAGCCGCCGAAAGGCGGCTTTTTTGTGGTCGCCGCAGCCATGCCCTGTTGCTGGTGGAGGATAACCTTCCCCTGCGGGAGCGGGCTTGCCAGCGAAAGCGCAGGCCCCTGTCACCCTTGAGGTGCATCACACAACCATTCGCGGGCAAGCGCGCTCCCACAGGGCATGGGGTGGGCGCGAGTGATGGGTACACCCACTCATATCCGTAGCAGTCCGGCTTGCCGGCGACAGCGATCTTGAGTACGCCGACGCCGGCAAGCCGGACTGCTACGGGTTGCTCAAATCACCACAAACTGTAGGAGCGCGCTTGCCCGCGACGGCGGCGGTACATCCAACACGGCACTGTCGCCTGTCATGGCCTGTCGCGGGCAAGCGCGCTCCTACAGCACCCGAGACCGCTCCCGCCGGCAAGCCGTGCTGCTACGGAACGTGGGGTGGGCGCGAGTGATGGGTGCACACGCCCCCGTAGCAGCCGGGCTTGCCCGCGGGGCGGTTTTGGATGGGGCGCAGGGCCTGAGGATTCATGGGACAAAAAAAGGGGCCATCAAGGCCCCATTGACACATCAGGATACCTACTGCCCTTCATCCGCCGGTTTGTTCTGGCTCAGGTACCGGTCCAGCGTCTCGTTCGGCGCGCTGTTGTCGCCCGCTGCCTGCCACATGTGCCGTTCGATCCCCTGGGCGACCAGGTGCCCCACGGCAGCCTCGATGGCCGACAACACACACAGCTGCGCCGGCTCGTTGGTGGTGTAGCCCGCCTCCAGTTCAAGCAGTTTCTTGAACTCCACGAACTTGAACACACCTGCGTTGTAACTCGTCGAATAGATCGTCTTGCTGGTCATCACGTTCGCCAGCACCTGCCCGGAGCGCACATCCACCGCCCGCAGGTTGATGGTCACCTGATCCACGCGATATTCCTGCGAGCCGCCAATCCCCAGATACCGCGCACCTTCCCCACCGCTCCTGACGTTGGTGTCATAGGCGACGATGCCGCCTTCGAGCATCAGGTTGGCCGACTGCAACGGTGGCAGCTCATTGGGTGTCGGTGGCGTCACCGGAGCACCGTTGGGGCCCATCACTGCTGGCGGTTTCTTCTGCCCGGCGCGGATGATCTTGCGCTCGGTCAGCAGATTCTGCAGCCCTTCACGTTCCAGCACCACGAACCAGCCGCTGGCCTGCATCGCGTCCATCAGCATGCTCGCCGCGCCCTGGGTCACGCTGGTCGAGAAGGAGCTGGCCGGGGTTGGCTTGTACTGCCCGGTCTGATCGCGGAAACCATAGACCACCGCCACCAGTCGCCCCTTGGGCCGCGGCATGTTGAGCAAGTCGTAATACGTCGATGCTCGCGGCGTCAGGGTCGGGACGTCCTTGGGTTGTTCGGCCGGCATCGGCGCACGAACACCACAGCCTTGCAGTGCAGCCACCAGCATCAACAACGAGATGCATTTTTTCATGGTCCTTCGCTCCTCTGGAACTTCAGTAACCGTCAGTTGGAGGTGAGTCCGTTGACGTTCACTTCCGATACTTCGCCGGTGGCACGGTCGGTGATCTGGATACTCAGGGCACCCGAATCGTCGACGACGTTGATGATGAACGCGTCAGTGGTGAGACTGCCGGTATTGCCGTTGCGGATGTTGGTGAGCACCTGGGACAGCAGGCTGGACTGCAGTTGCTGACTGAACCGCTCCAGCGCCGTGGTGGCGGTGGTGGTCGAGCGTTTCAGGTCCGGGTCCTTGAAATCGTTCTGGGCCTGGGCTTCGTTAAGGAGGGTCGGGCCATTGAGCGGGTTGCCGCCGAAGTTCGGGTTGACCGGCGTATAGACCAGCTCCGTGGCCTGGCTCAGAAGGCTGAAACTGCTCAGACACAGGCAGGTCGAAACGGCGATTATTGTTCTGTTCATAATTCGTCCTTCCCCAGATCAGTGTTGTCCTGCAATTGAACTTGCAATTTGCGTTGAACGACTGCCGCGCGAACCTGGTCGGCGGCTTCTTCAGCCAGCGCGCGGGTTTCGGTGGCGTTGGGTGCCAGAAAACGGCGGTACACGATGCGTTGGTCATACTCGACCCAGATCAGGCTGCCCCACCGTGGGTCGGGCCGTTCACGCACCACCAGGTTGAAATCCAGACGGCTGGTGGCGCGCAGGCGGTCGGTAAAGGCGTTGTAGAAGTTGTGGCCGACCAGCGAGATGCAGTCGTCGACGATGAAACCCATCATTTCGTCTTCGTCGTCGGCCAGGCACGCGCCGGCGTGCAGCCCGGCCAGCAGCATGGCGGCGCCCAGGCACACGGCCTTGAGGTTGGCGTTCAGGCTTTTCATTGGCTGGCACCTCCTATCGGCGTGCCCAGCGAGGTGCCCAGGGTCGCCCCGGGACCTGTGGCCGGCGGCGCGGTCAGGGTGGCGGGCGTGCCCGGTGCACCGGGACGGTTATTGGTGGATTCCTGGAACGCGTTCTCGGCCACGAAGCGCCAGTCGGCGTAACTGGTCATGTTCTCGAACTCCTGCCACTGCGTCGGAAAGTTCGCGACCTTCAACGGTGTCAGGGTCGAGCGGCTGTAGACGCCGGTGATGCGCCCGTCGATGGATTTGGTCAGGCCCCAGTTGTCGCTCCCGGTCATGGGATCGGGGTACAGGCGACGGATGTGGCGCTGGATCGACGGGAAGCGATGATCTTCCAGCAGTTCGTCCAGGGACTCGGGGTACTGGGCCACGCCCGTGCCGCTTCTGTAGTAGCTGCGCAGGGCCTGGGCGTACTGGGTGCCGACCCAGATCAGTTGCAGCTCGCGCTCACGCTTGCCGATGGTCGACCAGACCTGCCCTACCGCCGCCAGCGCGGTGCCCATCATCAGGATCAGCAGCAAGGCGCTCATGTAGGTGAAGCCTTGCTCGCGGGGCATGGCGCCGCCGAAGCTACCATTGACCGAAAAGACTGCCATCACGCGCCCTCCCGGTAGAACCGCTCTTGATATCCGCTACCGAGCCCTGCACGCCTTCAGGCGGCGCGACGATGACCCACATGTCGTTGCGGCCGGTGACCGGGTCCTCCGGCAGGCTGCGCAAGTAGCGCTGGGTGACCATGTCTTCCAGGGATTCGGGGTAGTGGCCGGTGTCGCCGTAGTAGTGGTCCAGCGCCTCGCGCATCACCGACAGGCTCTGGCGCAGCGCGGTTTCCCGCGAGTTCTCAAGGCTTGAGAAATAACGCGGCACGGCAATGGTCATCAGGGTGGCGATGATCGCCATGACCACCAGCAATTCGATGAGTGTGAAGCCGTTCTGTCTGCGCATGATGTCACCACTGCGAATAGGCGATGCCGTTGAGGCCAACGCCCTTGGCTTTGGAATACACGTCGAACACGTCTTCGCCGTCCCGCGGGTTCTGCGCCGGGCTGTCGTATGAACGCAGGCCCCAGTCGTCCGCCGCATCGTGCTTGTTCTTGCTGTTGCCCAGGCTCTTGCTGGCCGCCATCGGGTCATTGGGAATGCGCCGCAGGAAGAAGATCTTCGCGCCCTTGGGGCTCTTCAGGTCGCGGGCGCCGTCCACCAGCACCTTGAGGCTGGCTGGGTAGCCGTTGCTGGTCACCGACTTCTCGATGCGCCCCGAGTCGGCGGCGCGCTTGTAGGCGTCCAGCGCATCGCGAATCTGATACAGCGCGGTGCGCAGCTCCTGCTCCTTGCCACGGCGGATGATCGTTTCGGTCAAAGGCGCGGCGATGCTCGCCAGCAGACCGACGATGGCCAGGGTCACGACCATCTCGATCAGGGTGAAGCCGCGCGTGGCGTGCCGGGCGTTCATGTCAAGGCTTCTCGACAGCAGGCACGACGGCCAGCGGCTGCGACTTGCCGCCCACTTCCACTGTCACGGGCATGTCCGGATTGACCGAGTCGATGTGCATGCTGGTCTCGGTGCCGGTGCCGAATTCCATGTCGCTCGGCGCCTGGTACGGCAGGTTGCGCACGATGCGCGGGGTGATCGAGAGCACCAGCTCCGATTTGCCCACGGTGTCCTTGTTGCTGCCGAACAGCCGGCCCAGACCCGGCAGGTCGCCGAGGCCGGGGATCTTGTTGCCGGTGGACTGGGTGTCGTTGCGCACCAGGCCCGCCAGGATCTGGGTTTCGCCGTCGTGCAGACGCAGGGTGGTCTGGGCGTTGCGGGTGTCGACCTGAACCGGGATGGTCCCGTTGCGGGTGGCTTCCAGCGGTGTGGCGTTACTCACTTCCAGGGCAATCTTGATCGCCACTTCATTATCCAGGTGAACGATCGGGGTCACCTCCAGTTTCAGACCGACGTCCAGGTAGGTGATGCTTTCGGTGATGACCGGGCCCTGGGTCGAGGGCACGGAGGTGGCGCTGATGATCGGCACCCGCTGACCGATGTGGATGCGCGCCTGTTCACGGTTGCTCACGCGAATGGTCGGGCTTGCCAGGGTGTTGACGTCGTTGTCCTGGGCGTTGATTTTCAGCTGTGGCGAAGGCGAGATCGAAATCCGGCTGGAGTTGATGCCGCGCAGCTGGTTCAGCACGTTCACCGCCGTGCCGTCGCTGTTGATGATGCCGAAGGTGCTCGGCCATTGCAGGCCCAGATCGAGGATGCGCTGACGGGCCACTTCCATCACTTCCACCTCCAGCACCACTTCAGGGTTGGACTGGTCCTGGGAGAAGAACAGCTTCTCGGCCATGCGAATGGCGTCCGGGGTGTCGCGCATGGTCAGGGTGTTCAGGCGCTCGTCGATGAACACATCGCGGGTCTTGAGCATGGTCTTGACCATGTTCAGGGCGGTGTTGGCGTCGGTATTGGTCAGGTAGAAGGTGCGCATCACCAGCTCCTGGTAATCCTTGAGCTTCTGCGGCGAATCCGGGTAGATCAGCAAGGTGTTGTCGTTCACCACCTTCTGGTGCAACTGGTTCTGTTGCAGCAGCAACTGGATGGCGTCCTCGATGCGTACTTCGCGCACGAAGATGGTGGCCTTGAGGTCAGCGCGCATGTCCTTGTCGAAGATGAAGTTCAAGCCCGCCACCTGGGACAGCACCTCGAAGATCACCTTGAGGTTGGCGTCGCGAAACTCCAGGGTCACCGGCCGGTCCAGGCGGGTCTTGAGCTGTGGATAGGGAACGGCATTGCGCGAGCGCAGCAGGTCGACGTCTTTCTGCAACTGCTGGGCGCCCTCGTGGCGCGGGTCCAGGGCGAGCACGGCACGGGCCTGTTTCTCGGCACCGGTCACGTCGCCGCGGCGCAGGCTGGTCTGGCCCTGCACCAGCATGTTGTTGATGTTGCGCATCTGCTCCAGCAGGTACAGCGCGTCACGGGCCCGGCCATTGTTGGGCTCGATGGCGACCACTCGCGAGTAGTCGATGGCGGCGCTGTTGAAGTCCCGTTGCGAGCGCTCTGAATCAGCCTTGGTCAGCAGGGTCTTGACCGCACGGGCCTTGGCCGAGGTCAGCTGAATGCGCAGGGTGGCATCGCGAGGTTTGGCATTGACCGCTTCCTGGAGCTTGGCGATGCCTTCCTCGTATTTGCCCTCCTCGATCAGGTCCTGGCCAATCGCCCGGTTAATGTCCGACGCACAGGAAGACAACAGCACTCCCAGCACAATGATGAAGCCCAGCAACAACGCGTTCGACGACAACCGCAGCGGACTCATGGCGCACTCCCTACAGACAAGGTCTGAGCAAACTTCAAGGGCAGATAGACGAGGCTCATTTCAGTGGCCGAGATGCGATCGATCTTGTAGGTTTCGTCGATCACATCACCGGCCCTGACCACATAGAGCCGTTCTCCGTTTTGCAGAAACACCTGCAACTGCTGGCTGTCTTCCAGCTTGCCAATGAACTGGAACGGAAGCGGTGGTGCTGTGGGCACCGATGGGGCTACAACGGCGTTGTCCAGAGCGGCCTGCTGTTCGGCGCTGATCACCGGGGCGACGTACCAGCTCTGGGTGGCGAACAGGTCGACCTGGGGCACCACCACTTTTTCCGATTTCTCTGCATCGCTGGCAACGATGGCCCGGGCCCTGGCGATGGCTGCCTGCTGCCTGGCGGCGACCGGTTGCACGCTGCTGGCAGCGTCCTGGGTCGACTCGCCGAAGAATTGCTCGGGCATCCAGGCGATCAGCCCGCAGATGCCGAAAAACGCGATCCAGCCTGTTACGCGACGATTGTTCATCACGACCTCGACAGGTAAAGGGTCATGCGGATGCGCCCGGACAGCTCGGTATCAGCGATCCGTTTGCGTTGGAAATCCACGTCCTCGACCACCACGGCGGGCAGTTCGGTCAGCAGCGCGTGCAGGAAGCGCCGCAGCTGCGGGTAGTTGCCGCGCACGGGCAGCAGGATCTGGTAACGGGCCAGTTGGGTCTTGGGGTCGATGCCCAGCGCATATTCGCCGCGGGCCAGGTTGATCTTTTCCTTGCTGGCCATCGCGTAGATGCGGTCGATGACCGTGGTCGCATCCAGTTGGGTCGGTAGGGCCTTGTGGAACTCGTCCAGTTGCTGGGAGGGCACGACCGGCAAGGTGGCCGTACCATTGGCGACCTTCTCCAGAAACTCGTTGGCCTTGTGGCTGTTCTGGCGCAGGGTGTCCAGGGACTGCCAGTCCGGCAGCAGGCCGAACACCCCGTAACCCAGCACCAGCGCCAGCAGCGCCGCGCCTCCCAGGCCAGGCCACCCGGCCCGTTGAACGTGTTCGCGCAGAATCAGGCTAGGGACGGACATCGCTCACCTCCCAGGTGGCCAGCAGGTTGAACAGGATCGGTTTCTGCGGCGAGTTGGCGACGATCTCGTGGTTGACCAGCGACACGTCACGCAGCTCGGGGCTGTCTTGCAGTTGCCGGTGGAAGGTCAGCATGGCCTCCAGATCCCGCGCCTCGGCGGTGATCCGCACCTGGCCCTTGCGCGCATCGGGGGTCAGGGTGAGCAAGGCGATGTCCTTGCCGCGCAGGGTTTCCAGCGCGGCGAACAGACGCTCCCAGGGGCGGCGCAACTGGGCCGACACCTGCTTCATCTCCAACAGGCGCAGTTCCTGCTCACGCTGCTGGGCCGGTGTCAGGCTGCTGACCGTGCCGCCGGTGTGCACTTGCAGCTTGCGCTGGGCGTGGCCGAGCAGGTTCTGTTCGTCCTGAATGTCTTGCCCGACGATGTGGGCGCCGGTGGCCACCGTCACGCCGAGCACCAGACCCAGTACCAGCACGCACCAGCCAAGCCGGCTGCCGCTGCGTTGCGGTTGGAATTCCAGATTGAGATCGCGCATGTCAGTTCACCGCCGCTGCCATGATGTGCAACGGGTCCTGGATGTCGCTCTCGCCTGACGGCAATTCCAGGGTCTGTACGCCGAGAATCTGTGGCGCGTCGTGATGACGGGCCGGGGCGTGGACGAACAGGTCCACCGGCTTGTCGCCGTTGAGCCCGTGCAGCTCGCTCTCCCGGGCGATCATCGAGCCCAGGGCGGCGTCGCTGTCGGCAATGCGCAGCGAGCGCACCGCCGACCAGCGCCCTTCCCTGGCCAGCAGCAAGGTGCTGCGGCCGGGCTCTGCGACCACGAACAGGAAATCGCGATTGCCGAAACTCTTCTGGAAGCGGTTGAAGGCGCTCATCAGGTACGGCTGGACCGACACCAGGCGCAGGCTGCGGGCCTTGACCATCTCCCGCAGCTGGGTCAGCAAGGCCTGTGGCAGGCCCACCGCGATACGCGGCATCCCGGCACTTTCTGGCGACAGGCTCAGGGCCCAGGGCTCGGCGGACTTGCCGAAGGTGTCCTCGAAGACGGCGCTGGCGTAGGCCTGGAGTTCATCCGGGGTGTGGATGTGTTCACTCCAGGGAATCAAGCCGAAACGGCTGTAGTGGCTGGACAGCAGAACGGTCAGCCGCGCGCGGCCCTTGACGTGTTCGCCCAGCAGGCGTTGCAGGGTGTCGAGGGCCAGTGTCGGGGTGCCCTGGCGATCGGCGATGAACCCGGCGCTGCCCAGCCATTTGCGGCCAAGGGCGTCGCAGCGGGAAAGACCGACGCCATTGGCGCCGATCACGGCCACGTAGTGATCACGAAATGAAAGTGACACGATTGATCTCCTCCAGCGTGGTCCGGCCATCGCGCACCAGTTCCAGAGCCGAGCCGCGCAAGAGGCGCAGGCCACGGCTGCAGGCGTAATGCTTGATCTGGGAAATGGGGCTGCGCTCGACGATCATCTGGCGAATCTCGTCGTCCAGGTGGAGCAGTTCGGCAATCGCGGTACGGCCGCGATACCCGGTGCCACGGCAGCGACCGCAACCGGCGCCGTGAACGAAGTGGTAGTGGGCGCTGTTCTCGGCGGTCAGCCCCGAGGCGCGCAGTTCGTCCTCGCCGGGAGTGACCGGCACCGCGCAACCGCTGCACACCAGGCGGATCAGGCGCTGGGCCAGCACGGCGTTGAGTGCCGACACGAAGCTGTAGGGGTCGACTTCCATCTGGGTGAAGCGGCCGATCACGTCGAACACGTTGTTGGCGTGGATGGTGGTGAACACCAGGTGGCCGGTGAGCGCCGACTGCACGGCGATCTGCGCGGTGTCGGGGTCACGGATCTCGCCGACCATGATCTTGTCCGGGTCATGGCGCAGGATCGACCGCAGGCCGCGTGCGAAGGTCAGGCCCTTCTTCTCGTTGACCGGGATCTGCAAGACGCCGGGCAACTGATACTCCACCGGGTCTTCGATGGTGATGATCTTGTCCACGCCGTGGTTGATCTCGGTGATCATCGCGTACAGCGTGGTGGTCTTGCCCGAGCCGGTAGGCCCGGTCACCAGCACCATGCCGTAGGGTTCGGCGGCCAGGCGGCGCAGGCTGATGAGGGTGGCGTCTTCAAAACCCAGCGCTTCCAGGCGCACGCCGCTGACGCGGTCGGCCAGGTCCTGTTTGTCCAGTACCCGCAGCACGGCGTCTTCGCCAAAGATGCTGGGCATGATCGAAATCCGGAAGTCGATCTGCCGGCCATTGATGCCGATCTTGAAGCGGCCGTCCTGGGGCACCCGTTTTTCGCCGATGTCCAGTTCGGCCATCACCTTGATCCGCGAGATCACCTGGTCGGCGAACTCGGCGCCCTGCACCTTGCTGATGTTGTTCAGCACGCCGTCGATGCGGTACTTGATGACCAGCCCGCTGCCGGTCACGCCCAGGTGGATGTCACTGGCGTGCATCTTCAGCGCGTCGTAGAGGGTGGAGTTGACCAGCTTGACCACGGCACTGGCGTCTTCGCTGATGCTGGTCAGGGACAGGGTTTCCAGGGCGGCGAACTCGTGCTGTTCGTCGCCGTGGGTATCCAGCGCGGCGACCGCGTGGAAGCCCTCTTCCTGGCGGGCCAGGTAGGCGGCCAGGTCCGCAGCGTGGCACAGGTACAGCGCAGCGCCCTGAAGACATTCGTCGATCCAGGCCAGGCGGCCATCATCGAAGGGGTCGGCGAACACGCCGATCAGCATGTCCTCGTGGCGCAGCATGACGAATTCGCGTTTCAGCGCCTGGGCCAGGCTGACCTGTTCGAATTCCGGGGTGCACTTGAACAGGCTCGACGCATCCAGCACGGGATAGTGCAAGGTGGCGCCCAGGGCGCGGGTGAAGGCGGCAGGTTCAAGTTCAGAAAGGCTTTCGAGCGCCTCGATCGGGCGTTCGCTTGCAGCGGCGGCGCGTTCCCTGGCGGCGGCCAGGAGGCTGCCGGGAAAACGGGTGGGTAACACGACTGGCAAAGCCAGCGGCGGTCTCTCGACTACGAGCGTAAGACTTTCCATCGAATGCACTCCCGGACCCCAAAAAAGGAACCACACATTCGACGCGCCTGACCTTCCCTGGCCGGTTTGCCGTTCCCGGAGGATCTATGTCCCCCGGACCCGGCTAGAGTTTGCCCTCCCCGTCAACGACCGCCTTGTCGCTGTCAGGCGACGGGGTCTGTCTGTTGCCACGACGATCCGAGTGAACCCAGGTACCGTCGTACAACTGCAACGGGAAAGTCTCTGCCGGGCTGTGCCGCCGCTCGATGAACCCGGCCGCCTGAGGCGCCTTGTTCGCCGACCGTCGCTCAGTACCCAACAAGTCACAGACAGCTCGGGCGAGTTCCGCCAGCGGAAACGGCTTGAACAGAATGTGGCTGACACCCAGATCGGTGGCTCGACCGCAGACTTCGCTGGTCGGATGTCCCGTGATCAGAATGAAAAAGCAGTCCTTCTGTTTGCGTACCGCATCGAGTACCTGAAACCCTTCCATATCGGGTAAGCGAAAATCGAGGACAACCACGTCCGGCCCGAAACCTTCTGCAAGGTCGATGGCACCAGCGCCATCGTTCGCGACCCGTACATCCAGGCTCTTGGCCTCCAGATACGACTGGAGGTTCTGCGCCAGGATCTGTTCGTCCTCTACAACCATCACTTTGTTTAACAAGGTGGACTCCTGAATTCGGGACAGGTCCTGTGGCCCGGTCTGGGGAATGCCGCCTTGTAGTGGTACAAGAGCACTGTTCATGCCAGACCCTCCTCTGCAAAATGGAATCGCCCATGCCATTGATTTTCATCGACAAAAAACAAAGCGCACAGGCACAACCGCAACCCCACTACCGGGGGCATCAACCAGCGCTTACCGGATTTGCCCCCACTTTCGGGGAAAACCCGGGTCATCGCTCTGCCACCCGTTCTATCTTGCTCGCCGCTCGCAGCCGTTGCAGCGCCGACCGGGTCGCCTCGCCCTGCCGTTGCTGCTCCAGGGCATGGCGCGCCATGGCCAGGCCCTGAGTATCGCTGATCACGCTATCTTCGACTGTGTTCTCAACTTTTATCAAATGCCAGCCATAAATGGTGCGCACCGGCTCGCTGACCGCTCCTGTCTTGAGACCGAACGCTGCGTCTGCAAATTCCGCCACCATGCTTTCACGAGAAAAATAGCCCAGATCTCCGTCGTCGGCTGCCCGGGTGTCCTGGGAGTACTGCCGGGCCAGTTGGGCGAAGTCCTCACCCTTGAGAATCCGCGCCCGCAGTTGCAGCGCCTGGCGATGGACGTCCTCGGCCTTTTCGACATCGGCGTTGGGTTCGACCAGCAGCAGGATGTGCCGGGCATGGATGCGCGGCGACGCCTGGCGATAGAAGGCCTGCACATCGGCCTGGGGCACCGCGGCCATCTGGCTCAGATCGGCGAGCATGCGCTGGCTGGTCAGTTCGCGGCGCAGGTATTCCTTGAAGGTGACGCTGTTGAAGCCTGCGTCTTCCAGGCGCCGATTGAAGATTTCATCGGAGGTGAATTCATTGCGCAGGGCCGTGTAGTTGTCCTGAACGCTCTGGTCGTCAACGTGAATGCCGCGCTTGCTGGCTTCCTGCCACAGCAGTTCCTTGTCGATCAGGTCGTCCAGCGCCGCACTGCGCAGGCGGTTGTAGGCGATCGGGTTGCGGATCGAACCGACCATGCGCCCCTGGGCCTGCAAGTAATCGACGAAGTAATGCTCAAGCTGCATCTGTCCGATCTCCACGCCGTTGACCCGCGCCACGGCCATTTCCCCAAATGTGGGGTCTGCCACGGCCTCGGTGCGTCCCACCGTCAGCAGCAGACTGGGTAACACCAACGCCAACATCATTAACAACAGCTTGAGCTTCATGGCGAAATCTCACTTCAATTGGCAGCGTTGACCCTGACATAGGGGCTTATCAGTTCGAATCGCTGCTGCTGCAAATCAACGGTCACCACGTGGGCACCCGACATGCCCAACCGTTGCCCCGGCCCGAACCCCAACAGTGGAGTCAATCCGGTCTTCACATCGTGCAACCCCTCCAGCGCCTTGATCAGCGGCTCGCGGGCGGGATTGCGACCGATCTGTCGCAATGCCTCGGCCACCAGCAGCACTGAGCACCAGGCGTCCACCTGCAACACCGCGTACTGGCCCTTGAGGCCACTGCGCTCGCGCACCGAAGCCAGCGCGGCCTTGCCTTCGGCGGTCCAGTCACTGGGCACGAACGGGTACGCCAGGAACAGCCGACGGGAAAACACCCCGGGCAAGTTCCAGACATCCCCCGGCGCTTGCGCGGAGGTCGCGAACAGGTACGGCGCCTGCCCGGCTTCCTGCAACGCTTCGGCCATGGCGCGCAGATCATCGGGGCGGCCGAGGAAGAACACGCCCTGGGCAGGATCGCTCGTCACGTCCCCCGCCAGCCCGCCACCCGCCACGTAGACCCGCAGATTGACGTCGCTCCAGCCCTGTTCATTGAGGTGCTGCTTGAGCCCTTCGGCCTGGGTGCGCTCCAGAGGGCTGTCTTCGTAGACCACCATGACTTTCTGGCGGGCCAGGTTCAGATGGCTGGCGGCGTAGTCGGCCAGCGCCTGCAACTGCCCGCTCATGCCCGGCAGCGGCTCGAAAATCATCGGACTGTCCTGTTGCAGTCCCAGCAAGGACACCGAGCCCACCAGCGGTAGATGGGCCTGTTCCAGCAACCCGGCCAGGCGGCTGTCCAGCGCCGGAGCCAGCGGTGAGATCAGGGCGAACACGCCTTTTTCGCCGCTCAGGCGCTTGAGGGCGAGTTCGGCGCTGGCGGCATCGGGGCCTGGGTCGACGATTTCCAGTTCCAGCCGGCGGCCGTGTATGCCGCCTGCGTCGTTGATCGCGGTGAGCGCGCCGATCAACACCGCCGCCACGGTGTCGCCCAGCGGCGCCAGCGCCCCTTCGGACGGCAGCAAGGTGCCCAGGCGCAGGGCCTTGGGTTGCACGCCGGGGTCTGCGTCGTCTTCCAGGCGTTTGAGATAGGCCAGCAGATTGGATTGATCCTGGCTGGACATGACGAAGCGCGGCATGGCCGGGTCCAGGCCCTGGCCTGCGGGATCGATGCCTTCGATGATTGCGTGGGAGAAGCCGCTTTCGCTGTACGGCGGTCGGCTGCGCCCTGCCCTGACCTGCTGCGCATAGGGTGCACTGAGCCTGCGCCAGGTGATGTCCGGCGGACGTACACCGCCTTCCGGTCGCCCGCGCCCGTCGCTGCCATGGCAACCGGCGCAGGGCACGGTGGCTGCCGGGATCGGGGTGCCCGACAGGCCGATCCGCGCCGACACTTCTGCCCCGCTCGCCGACACACCCTCGCGGTACAGGCGCTTTCCTGCGGCCTCGGACGGGCTCAGCTCCAGGGCATGGGCTGTTCCGGTCAGGCACCACAGCAGGCTGAACAGCGCCAGCGAGGTCTTCATGGTCTGCTCCTCAACGCCCGGCCACGGGCAGGTTCAGAAACTGCAAGCGTTGCGCGATGGCATCGACCGGTGCATCAGGGCGGATCTTCGCCCAGCGTTTGGTCGCCACATCGCCAACGATCAACTGAGTCGAATGCTGCTCGGGGGTTGGAATGATGTGCCCCAGCCTGCCGAGCACCAGGTCCATCTGCTCCTGGGTGCCGGTCAGGAATCGCCAGTTGGGGCCGTCCACCCCGTGTTTGGCCGCGAAGGCCTTGAGCACCTGGGGCGTGTCACGTTTCGGGTCGCTGGTCAGGGTGATGAAATACACCTTGCTCGCCAGCGGCTCGCCCATGGCCTGGCGCACGTCCTTGAGCTTGCGCGTGATCAATGGGCAGGCCTCGTCGCAGTGAGTGAACACCACGTTGAGCAGGACCAGCCTGTCCTTGAGTTCGTCGCTGTAGAAACGCACGGTGTTGCCATCCTGATCCTGTAGCGGCGTGTCGGTGAAATAGGTCAGCGCGTCATGGGTGCCGCTGGACGGCGGCGCGACCTGCACCGGTGTAGCCTTGGCCAGCGTCGGCTCCACATGGCCATCGTGGGCCCAGGCCAGCGGCATCGCCACAGACAAGACCAATGCCCAGCCCCACCGCCAATTCTGAAAACACCCCATTCCCTGTGGGAGCGAGCTTGCTCGCGAAGACGGTGCAACATTCAACCCATCGGTATCTGACACGACGCCGTCGCGAGCAAGCTCACTCCTACAGGGTTGGTGGTGTGGTTGAGGCATTGCGGCACGGGCGCAAAGAACCTGTAGGAGTGAGCTTGCTCGCGATGGCGGCGCAACATTCAACCCATCGGTGTCTGACACGACGCCTTCGCGGGCAAGCGCGCTCCTACGGGGGTGGCGGTGTGGGTGGGAGCGGGTCATGGCTGATCCCCCATCACATAGGTCCCGTGGCGCACGGGCTTGGACACGCGGTCGGCGCGCAATTGTTCGACCCGCTCGACCAGCAGCGCCGGGTCGGCAAAGCCGTAATAGCGGGTCCAGTGGCTGCTGCGGCCATCGCCGACCATGATCAGCGGCGGATGGTTGGCAGGGTCCGCAGTCCAGGTGCCCAGGCCCTTGAGGGTTTCGTTGACCGCCTGCGGGGTGCCGGTCAGCCAGGCCCAGCCGGGGCCGTTCTGGAAGCGGTTGGCGTAACTGAGCAGGCGCGCCGGGGTGTCGCGCAGCGGATCGACGGTAATCGACACGATCTGCACTTCATTGCCTACCTTGGCACCCAGTTGCTTCTGCACCTTGGCCATGATCGACGACACCACCGGGCACACCGTGGTGCACGTGGTGTAGACAAAGCCCATCACCACGATCTTGTCGCTGACCAGATCGCGCTTGAGGTTCACCGGCTCACCGTTCTGGTTGGTCAGCGACACATCGGCAAAGCGCACGACCGCGTTTTCCTGGGTGACCTGCTTGTGCTGCTGCGCATGGTCGGCGCCGCCATGGGCGTACACCTGGGAGGAGCATGGAGCGATCAACAAGGCCAACAGCGAAAAACTCAACAGTGTTTTCATGGCGTCATCCTGTCGGAAACAGATGGGCTTTGGTTATTCAGGTGCACCGGCGACTGATCCACCGGCATCACCCGCAGACTGGCGTAGGACTGCTCGCTGGCCTTGATGCCCAGCGACTCGGAGCGCACGTGCAGGTAATAGGCGCCAGTTTCGGAGAGGTCAGCCTTGGCCTCGTAGATACCGTCGCCGATCTCGGTGGCAAGCACCTCCCGAGGCCGTGAGCTTGGGGCCAGGAAGTAGCGCAGGTAGACGTCCTTGGCACCGGTCATGGGTTGGTCGCCACGGCCATGAACCAGGCGAATGCGGATCGGCACCAGTTGCCCGACGGGCTCGAAGCGCCGCTCCAGCAGGAACGCCACTCGAGGCACGGCCAGGCGTTTTTCCAATGCCGGATTGACTTCCACTTGGGCGGTGAAGCAGTGGATCAGCTGCGGCTGGTTGAGCATGAACGCCACGTCGAAATTCCCGGCGCTGGGCAGGCGCACCCGCGAGCTGTAGACCCCAGGCTCGACCTCGCGCAGGCTGCGGTCGATGACCCGCACGGCGCGGGCGGCATTACCCCGGTTGAGATAGCCGGACATCGGCGCGTTCATGCCTTCGGCGTAGAAATAGGTGGTGTTGTCCACCGGGTTGACCACGAACACCGCGTCGTTGTCCCGCGCCTGGGTCAGGCCCGTGGCCAGCGGCAGATCCCCGGCAAGCCTGGGCGCCGAAGGGCCGGCTTCGAAAGACTGCAGGATCGGCTGGCGGTCCTTGCCCAGGCTTGCGAGGTTGATCATGGTTACCCGTGGCGAGGCCAGGCCGCGGATGTAGGCGTATTTCTGGGTCAGGGTCAGTTGGAACGGCTCGGGCGAGACTTCCAGGTTATGGATGACGGTGTCGCTGGCCGCGTCGATCACCACGGCGTGGTTGTTGAAGGTGTTGAGCACGAAGCCGTAGCGCCCGTCGCCACTGAAATCCATCGGGCCCAGCCCCTGCTGCGCCGTGATCACCTTGCGCACTTCCAGGCTGTTGGCATCGATCACGGTGACCGTGCCTTGTTGCCCGTCGGCCACATAGACCGCATCCGACAACGGCGAATAGGCCACGGAGAGCGGGTGCGTACCGGTTTTCAGGGTTTTCGCAAGGCTCAGGCTGGCGATGTCGATCACACTGACGGTGCCTGCGTCGCGGCTGCTGACGAAGGCGTAGCGTGAATCCTTGCTGAAGGCGATCTCGTGATGCCCCAGGCCGGTCTGCAGGAAGCTCACGACTTTCATCGTCTGGGTGTCGATCACCGTCACGCCGCTGGCCGCTTCGCTCGGTGCGTTGTTGCCGACCCACAGATAGCGTTCGTCCGGCTGCAGGGCCACGCGCAGCGGATGGGTGCCGGCAGGAATGCTGAGCAGTACCTGGAATTTCTCGGCGTCGATGATCGCCACTTCATCGGCGCCTGGCATCGACACGAACACCCGTTTGTCGTCGTTGGTCGAGGTCCAGTCCATGCCCGGTTGTTTCAGGGCAATGCGGCTCATGGTGCTGGTGATGCCGCCCACCGACACCGTCGGGTCGATCACCGTGGCGCTGGCGTCCTTGTTCAGCACCATCAGGAAGTAGCTGTTGAGGTCCAGCAGTGGCCGGGCGCCGATGGTGCTTTTCAGGTACAGGCCCACCCGCGACTTGCATTGCTGGTCATGATTGGCGCCCGCGTCGCTGGCAACGCTGGGGTCCAGCCAGGCGCCGGGGGCGATGCCTGGCAGTGGCTGGCCGGTGGCGGTGTCGGTCACGCTGAAGCGCACGTCGGCGAACATGCCTTCGGTCAGCGGACCGTTGTTCAGCGGTCGCGCTTCGAACTTGACGGTCACCCCGTTTCTGCTCACTTCCCGCTGGTTGGCGACCACGGGCATGCTGGGCGGTGTATCACCGGTACTGGCCGTCACGTCGGCACTCTTGGGGGTGTCACCCGAATGCCCCATCAACGACAGCGTCACCGCCAGCGCGCCTCCTGCAAAAGCCCCTCTGATCCATCCGTTCACGCTGCACCCCCTTGAGGAACGGTGCGCCATCGCGCAGGTTCCGATGAGTTGTGTCGGGCAGGCCCTGATTCTTGTTGTTGGGCCTGCCGCTACATCCGGTCGCTTCGTTCAGCCATCGCGCCTAGGGCGCTGCGGCAGGTTCTGGATCATTGGTCACACGCAGGATGCCCCACAGTCCCGAGACGTTGCCGAAGCCGGCGTAGTCGCGGAACAGGTAGTCACCCGGTACGGCGTTGGCGCCCCCGGCACTGGGGAACATCAGGCTGAAATGCGCCGCTGGCAGCAGGCTTTCCTGGGCGCCGATGTACATCGACATCGGGTTGTAGGCGAAGCGCACCGAACCCACACCCGACGGCCCCATGGGGTAGCCACCGGCATCGGATTTCTCGGGCTGGAACGGGTGCATCGGCCAGACGTGCCCGTCGAGCTGGAAGGTGGTTCCGCGGCTGCCACCACCCGGCACGGTCAGGTGGGTACGGAACGGTTGCCCCGGTTTGGCATATAGCACCGGCGTCTGCGGATCGCCACCCACCAGGGCGTTGCTGTAGGCCATGTGCGCGTTGGGCACATCGGCAAAGCCCTGGCCGTCGGCGTGCCCGAACGGTGCGTCCGGCGCCTTGCCGAAGCGATACCACAAAGGCTCTGAGCGGTAGTTCATGGCCATGCCGGAGTTGTCCTGCGGGTCGGCCGGCACGCCATTGCCTTCGGCGGCCAGGTTCTCCACGGGACGTCCGTTGGCCCAGCGCATGTTCAGCGACTTCTGCATCACCAGCATGAAGTCCCGATAGGCGGTCTGCCCGGTCACGGTGACCGTGGCGTTGGCCCGCGACCTGCTGTCTTCGGTCCAGGTCGCGCCCAGCGGCATGACGGTCATGGCACCGGCCAGGCCTTTCTGCGGCTGCTTGATCATGTCCGCCGAGGTCAGGTTGAAGCCGCCGAACTCGATGGGCGTGGTGTTGATGTTGTCCACCGCCCGGCCCAGTTGCGAGACCGGCTTGCCTTCACGCTCCAGGTGGCCCGCGTAGTACTGATAGGCACGGGTCGGCCAGGCGCCTGAGCTACCGGCACGCGGGGCAACGGTCTGCACCGGGTTCAGGCCCACGTTCCAGCCGTCGGATTTGCTGATGTCATAGGCCAGCAACTGAGTGTGCATGCCCACGTGGCTGGATGGCCGGATCAGGTTGTTGTTGAAGGTGGTCGAGCCCTGGGCACCGTTGCGGTCGCGCTTGACGGTGCCGGCCATCACGGCGTAGTTCGGCAGGTCAGGCATGGCCGCAGGCAGGCGGTTTTCCAGGGTCACGTTGATGCAGTCGCCGGACGCGGCGCGCAGCATCAGTGGCTCGATCGGCACCCCGGCCTTGAGTTTGCCTGTGATCGGATCAAGATCCGCCTTGCGCACGTACAGGATTGCGGTCGGGTCATGCAGCGGCCCGGATTGCCCGCCCAGGGTCAGGGTCAGGCCGGTTTCCTCGTCCACCACGGTGGCCTGAGGAATGGTCACCGCACGCTTGTTGTACACCAGCGTGCCGCCCGCCGGATTGAGCGGCGCACCCACGTGCTGGCCCTGCCCTGTAGCATCACCGATGGTCAGGTTAAGCGGGTTGCCGAGAATGTCGTTGGCCAGGGCCACCACCACCTCGAAGTTGCGCTGCACCGTTGGCCGCGTGCCCACGCCATTGATATTGGCGGTGTAGCGCGGACAGATGCCGTCGAAGGCCACGGTGTTGCGCGCAATCACCGGTTTGGGGTTGTTGGGCAGCGCGAACAGATCATTCCGTTGCGAGCCATAGTTGCGCATGATCCCCCAGATACCGTTCCAGTAGCCTTCAAGCGACGCGTCCATTGAGTACAGGTAGTCGCCGGTGTCACTGGCCGCACTGGAGAGGGTGGTGATCGGCGCGTTGAAGCCCATCTGCTCGGAGATGCCCACCATCTGCGAGGACTTCCACCCCGAGTTGGAGCTGTTGCCGAAGCCGGTGCCCGATTGCAGCCACTTCACGCCGTGCAGGGTCACGTTGTGTTCTTCCTCATGGCCGCCGGCATGCAGGCGCAGACGCACGTTGTCGCCGGTGTAGGTACGCAGCATCGGGGTGAAGGGGTCGCCCGGCATGTCGCCGCCACGGTTGATGTGCGGCGGGAACTGGGTCACGCCGCCGGTGGGCCCGGTGGCCGAGGTGATCGCGCTCGGTGCCAGGTTCAGCGCCGGGATGGCACGGTCGGTACGGGTTTGCAGCGCATAGGCCAGGTCGCCCGCAAGCCCTGCGGCCTGCATTCCCGGCTTGCCGTCGGGCGCGGTGCGGTTCGGGTCATAGACGCGAAGGCCGACCGGCTCATGGCGGTAGTTGACGACGAAGATGCCCGGGTCATCCACCGAGATCGCTTGCGGACAAGGCCGCAGCGGGCAGCCTTCCAGCTCGCCACTGCCGGCTTCGAGCACCGAATCGAGCAGGTTCGACGCCGCCTTGCGCCCCGGCGGATTGATGGCGTAGCGGAAGCTGTTGGCACTGGCCGGATAGGCGCGGCCGTTCGGCACGCCGTTGGGCCCGGCGCCGACATAGACGCCTGCCTCGTAGGCATGCACGAAGTCGCTGTACTCCATGAAGAACTCACGGTAGCTGTCGTTCTTGCCGTCGCCGTCCAGGTCACCGGTGTTGATGACCGCCTGCCATGAAGTCGGGCCGCCGTCCTGCCGTGCGCCGCTGTACAGCTGCTCGCCGGTTTCGGAGTGGAACCAGGTGGAACCGGCCGGCTCAGCCAGCACGGTGGCGTACAGGCCCAACTGCTGGTGGGTCGATGGGCCCAGGTGATCGTGGGTAAAGATGGTGCCCAGGCCACGGTCCACGCCACGGGTGTTGATGACCGGGTCGGCGAACCAGCGCTGCATGGCCGTGCGCGCGCCCATCCAGTCGGCGCGGCCGAACTGGCCGAAGTACGGGTGGGACTTGGCTTTCGGACACGCCTGAGTGCCGTCGCGAGGGTCGGCCTCCGAGCACTGGTTGAACAGGCGAATGGCGTGAATGCGCTCCACCACCGTGGCGGGCGAAAGCAGGCCGTCTTCGTAGTTCCAGCCGTTGGCCGAACCGTCGGCAGCGGTCAGGTCCCATTTTGGCAGGTGGATGTGCTGGCCGATGACGTCGGTCGGCGTGCGCACCTGGTAGTCGTCCAGCTCGTAGACGTTGGGAATCAGGTTGGTCTGCTGATACATCACGCAGTCAAAGGTGTTCATGCGCATGACCAGCGGCTCTGGCGGGCGCTGCTTGTTGACCACCGGCCACACGTCTTCCCACAGCGCCAGGATGCGCGCCTGGGGGAAGTGATAGCCGACCTTGTTATAGACCGCATCGAACTGCAGGTTGGCGGCCTTGTAGACCCGTGGCTTGTCGGCGGTGTACTGCGAGGAGCCGGTGAACGACATGCTGTTCAGCGTCTCGCCGCTGTTGAACATCCCCGCGCCGGCCATGGTAGTGAGGCGCTTGCCCTGGTCGTCCATGCACGGCTCATAGAATGGCGCACCGGCCACCGGCAACGCGCCGTTGGTGCGGAAGGCCTTGGCCACGAACTGCCTGCCAGGAAGCAGCGCGAAGCTTGGGTGATCGGCCTTGGCATGGAAGCGCATGGCCGCCTGTTCGACGTCGGTGCCCTCCTCCGGCATGAATACGGCCTTGGCCTTATGCACGATCTTGGACAGGTCGGTGGACGTGGTCACCACCTCGGCCTCGCCGCCTGCTGCGACGCCGTCCAGCGCATGGCGCGGCAGACCGCCGTCCCAGCCACCGGATTGCAGCGGGTCGAGATTGGCCCACAGCGCATTGCCGCTGTTGCGCAAGGCCGTGGCCTTGGCCGCATCGAGCATGTCCAGAGGCGGCGTCGGCGGACGCTGGCCGACGGTGCTCTCCATACCACCGATCCAGAACGGATAGCCGGGGTTCTTCAGCGAACCGTCCGCGTTGCGGTTGCCTTCGCTGCGGTCCACCAGCACCACCGAGCCTATGACTTTCTGCCCGCCCTCATGCCCGGCGTCGTCATCGTCATCGTCGTCATCATTGGCTGCCACCAGCTCGCCCAGCTTGGGCACCACGGCAACCTTGCCAGGCATCGGCGCCATGGCCTTGCCCGGCAGCGGCACGATGGCCGGAATTGGTGTGCCCGCAACGATTTCACCGTCCGGCAAAGCGCGGGCACCCGCCGCCGGTTTACCGCTGCGCAAGGCAAACGGAGTGGTGTGGAACCCGTCGTTGCTGGCCTGAGACACCTCAAGCCGGGTCCCTTCCTCGAATACGTCATGCACCCGCCACATGGTCCACATGCCCTGGGCGAAGTGCGGATAGAAGTGGCAGTGATAGATGGCATCGCCCGACACCCGGTTGCGGTTGCCCGAACCGCCGTTGGCGATTTCATAGGTATAGCCGACACCCGGCCCGATGCCCTGGGCGTCCATGTAGTCGGAGTTGTCGTCATTGGGGTTGAACAGCCACTGGTGTCCATGCAGATGGAAGATGTGCTGTTCCTTGCCGTTATGGGTGTTGCGGATCTTGACCAGGTCACCGATGTAGCTGTGGTTGACGTTGGAGGGCTCCGATGGATACAGCGCCATGCTGGCCTTGATTCCGGTGGCGTCCCTGGGCGGCACCTGGCCCGGCAGGATCTGCTCCAGACCGACGTTGGCCGGCACGTCCACCAGCATGCCGATATCGCCCACGGTGTGGGAGCTGAGGAAGAACTCTTCATAGGCGCAGGACAGGCAGTCGTGCATCGGCCCCACGCCCAGCCGGTTGGCGATCACTTCGGCACCGATACCGCCCGAGCCGTAGTTGATCATGAAGGCGTCGCGGGTCGGCTCCAGCATGTGGCCAAAGACCGGGTCGGCGAAGTAACCGGGGAAGGCCTGGGTGACCGCCGATTCGTCGTTGAACACGGCGGCGAAATCGCGGAACGGCTCCAGCCGGTTGGGATAGGCCGGGTTGCGTTTGCCGATGCTTTCCAGCGGATAGGTCGAGGGCGGGAAGCTGCCGTCGGTGTTCGGGCCCATCACCATGGCATCGGTTTCGCTGTTGACGATCTCGTTGCCGTTGATCATGTTGATGATCGGCTTGCCTGCCTTGCCCTCGGTGATCCACGGCTGGCGCTGCGGGTAGCGCGCCTCGTAATCGACGATGGGCTGGCCGGTGGGTGCGCGGCCGACGCTCGCCAGGCGCATCTCTTCCTCATTGAGCACGTTGCGATAGGACCGCGCGCCCTTGGGCAGCACCACGACCTGGGCAAACAGCCCGTTGGCCATGTTGCCGGAGGTGCCTTCGCCGCCGAAGGTCGCTGCCTGGCTATTGGCGTTGAACGCCCCTTCGCGCTCGGCATACAGGGTGTAGGAACGGGTGCCGCCCGACGCGACCAGGAAGTTGCCGTTGCGCCCGACGTTGGAAGACATGTCGGCGATGCTGTTGACCGCCTGCATGCCGTTGACCGAGAAGCCCACGAAACGCTCGGACACCTGGTCGTTGACCACGAATTCGGCCGGCATCCCGCTGCCCGCATGGAGCGCTTCGTTCTCATCCTCACCCTCGGCCCCTTCCGGCTCTTCGGGGTCGAAGCCATCGCTGTTGGGGTTGGCCTGGGGGGCCAGCAGGTTTTGCAGGGTGATGGTCAGGCAATCTCCCGCCGCTACGCGCAATACCATCGGCCGCGGACGCTTGTCCGGCCGCAACGTCACCTTGCCCGGCACCGCGACGCCACCCTGGGTCAGCAGCACGTTGTTCTCGTCCACCACGTCGCCGCGCAGGGCGTAGATCATGCCGTTGGCATTCTGCGCACCGAGGCGGTTGTACATCAGGGGCTGATCCAGGGCCACGACATTGGCCACCAGATTGCGCTCGCAGCGCACGGCTGCCTCGACGGTGTCCTCGACGGCAAACAGCGCGCCGGCAGACAGGATGAAGTTGAGCAAGCGGGATGAGTTGAGCCGGTTCATCGTGACGGGTCCTCCGTAACGGATCGGGTACAAAACTGCACTTGGAGAGCTCTGAGCAACGACCGTGCCACAACTGCGAGCCAATGAAATCAAGCACTTGACTGCGTATTTCGTTCAATTTCTGGGGAATGACCAGGGTTCAACAGACCCATTCCCCGGAAGTGGGGGCAACCCCCAGCGCCTTTGATTCTTCCCTCATGGCCGCCCGATCCTGTGGGAGCGGGCTTGCCCGCGAAGGCTGCATTCCCGTCGAAACACATGTACCGGATGTACCGACCTCTTCGCGGGCGAGCCCGCTCCCACAGGATCTGGTGCTGCATGGACCGCGTATGCATCCCGGTTCAATTCGCCAGCGCCGTGCCGGCATCGCCCAGCAACCGGTGGTAATCACGCAATACACTGGGCACGTAGCGCTGGGTTTCGGCGAACGGCGGGATGACGTTGCCGCGTTTGCTCACCGCCGCAGGGCCTGCGTTGTAGGCCGCCACGGCCAGGGACACGTCGTTGCCGAACATCACCATCAGCTGCTTGAGGTATTTGGCGCCGCCCTGGATGTTCGAGCCCGGGTCCCAGACGTTGGTCACGCCCATCTCCCGCGCCGTGTCCGGCATCAACTGCATCAGCCCGGCAGCGCCCTTCACCGAGACTGCCGAGGGGTTGTAGCCGGACTCCATGCGAATCACCGCGTGGAGCAACGCCTCAGGCAAATCGTTGCTGGCCGCCGCCTGGGAAACCTCCTGGGCATAGGGCCGCTGGCTGGCCGTCATGCTCTTTTCATCGCTGCCGTCGGCGGCGGCCACGTCATTGGCAATCGGCGCCTGGATGCCCTGGCCGGCATACACAGGCTCGTGAAAGACCCGCTGCACGTCACGGCCGGGACGTTTGACGTTGGAAATGATGAACCCGCCATTGGGGCTCTTGGAGATGTACACGTCGGCCTGGGCGGGTGCCACTACCAACAACGGCGCTATCAACAACGGCGTGCACATCGTCAGCATCACGCCTCTGAACCTACGCTCAAGATCCATCGTGCCTCCCGGGGCACGTTCGCTAAAACTGGGGGTTATTCCCCACTCGCGGTGCCACGGCAGGGCTGAACGCAAAGGCTGTGCCGAACTGCCATCACCCGGCAAATGCCCGGTCCAGCAGGCCCGCGAAAAAAGCTCAAGGCCGGGGCTGTCAGCGCGCACGGCAATTGCATGACCCTCACAGACAACCCAGTCTGCGGAGGTTTCCATGGGGAATTTCACCCGTTGTGCGCAGTACCAAAGCCCACTGTCCAAAGGTCATCGCCAGGCCGGCTTCACCCTCCTCGAATTGCTCGTGGTGCTGGTGGTGCTCGGACTGCTGGCCGGCATCGTGGCCCCCAAATACTTCAGTCAGCTGGGTCGCTCCCAAACCAAAGTGGCGAGAGCACAAATCGAAGGGCTGTCCAAGGCCCTGGACCTATATCGGCTGGAAGTCGGCCACTACCCTTCTTCCGAACAGGGCTTGCAGGCGCTGGTCGCCGCGCCGCCCGAGGAAACCCGCTGGACCGGGCCTTACCTGCAAAAAGCCGTGCCCCAGGATCCGTGGGGCCGCAACTACATCTACCGCTACCCCGGCGAAAACAGCGAATACGACCTGCTGTCGATGGGCAAGGACGGGCAGCCCGGTGGCGAGGGCGAAGACGCTGAAGTCACCAACTGGCAGTGACGACCATGAAATATCTGATCAAGGCCGTGGGTAAGCGCGGCGAAGTCTTGTCTCTGGCGATGGATGCGGACAGCTCTGTCGATGCGCAGGGTCTGGTGGAAGCTCAGGGGATGCGCGTGCTCAATGTACGCGCCGAATCGCGCTGGGTGATCCGCGGCATTCGCAAACCGGAATCCTTCAATCTGGTGCTGTTCAGCCAGGAACTGACCACCCTGCTCAACGCAGGCCTGCCGTTGATCGACGCGCTGGAAAGCCTGGCGGAAAAAGAAACCGCTCCCGGAGCACGCAAGACCCTTGGCGGGCTGGTTCGGCTGCTCTATGAAGGCAAATCCTTCTCCCAGGCGCTGACCCAGTTTCCGGCGGTGTTCCCCACCTTATATGTGGCGCTGGTGCAATCGAGCGAGAAGACCGGCGCAGTCGGCGAAGCCCTGGGGCGCTACGTGGCCTACCGCAAGCGTATGGACGAAGTGCGCCAGCGCATCGTCAGCGCCTCGGTCTACCCGATGCTGCTGTTGATCGTCGGCGGCGCGGTGGTGCTGTTCCTGATGGGGTACGTGGTGCCGCGCTTCAGCCTGGTGTTCGAGGGGCTGGGCTCGAACCTGCCGTGGCTGTCGCGCATCCTGATGGAAACGGGGATGTTCCTGCATGCCCACCAGATGGACTTCGCCATCGGCATGGCGGCATTCGTGCTGGGTTCGGTAATGCTGGTGCGCCAGCGCAGGTTTCGCCTGGCCTTCAACCGCACGATAGAAAAGGTGCCCACCGTGCATCAGCGGGTGTTCATGTACGAGCTGGCGCGCTTCTATCGTTCACTGGGGATTCTGCTGCAAGGCGGGATTCCTATCCTCACGGCCATGGGCATGGTGCGCAACCTTTTGGGCAGCGCGTCGCAGATGCGGCTCGATCAGGCCAGCGAACGCATTCGCGAAGGCCAGGCGCTGTCGGTGGCACTGGAGGCGAACAGCCTCTCGACGCCGGTCTCGCTGCGCATGCTGCGCGCCGGTGAACAGTCGGGCAACCTGGGCCAGATGATGGAACGCACCGCCGACTTCTACGACGAGGAAATCAGCCGCTGGATCGAATGGTTCGTGCGCCTGTTCGAGCCGTTGTTGATGACCTTCATCGGGTTGCTGATCGGGATGATCGTGATCCTGATGTACATCCCGATCTTCGAACTGGCGTCGAGTATTCATTGAGGCTTGGCGGTGGGTACTCGCGAGATTTGTGATCCGCCCCCTATCCCGTAGCAGCACGGCTTGCCGGCGGGGGCGCCCTCAAGCCTGCTGTAATGCCGGTGAATGAATCACTGATGAGCCCGCCGCACCCGCACGGGAACGGATTTATACGACGGCGTGCCGCTGTCCTTGTCCAGGTAATCCAGCGGCACCAGGCTGTTCGCCTCGGGGTAATACGCGCCGATGGTGCCCTGGGCGATCTTGAACTCGATCGCGGTGATCCTTTCGTAGCGCAACGGCGTACCGTCGGACACCGTTTCGATGTCCACCAGATCCCCGTGTTCAAGCCCTCTGGCGTCAAGGTCCGCCTGGCTCATGAACAGCACATCGCGACGCCCGAACACGCCGCGATAGCGGTCATCCAGGCCGTAGATCGTGGTGTTGTACTGGTCATGGCTGCGCAGCGTGACCAGGCGCAGGACATCGTCGCCCTCCACCACCAGATCCTCGTGCAACCCCTCGAAGACATAAAACTCGGCCTTGCCCGAGGGCGTGTTCCAGGTGCGATCAACCGCCGGCAGCGGCATGCGGAAACCGCCGGGTACCCGAATGCGGGCGTTGAAATCCTCGAAGCCCGGTATCGTCTTCTCGATCAGATCGCGAATCCTGTCGTAATCGGCCACCAGCTCAAACCAGGGCACCGAGCTGCCAGGCAGGGTCGCGTGGGCGATGCCAGCGACGATGGCAGGCTCCGAGCGCAGAAACTCCGACGCCGGTTTGAGCTTGCCCGCCGACGCGTGAATCATCGACATCGAGTCCTCCACCGTCACCGATTGCGGCCCACCTTGCTGCACGTCCAGCTCGGTGCGGCCCAGACACGGAAGAATGAAGGTTTCCTTCGATACCAACAGGTGCGAGCGGTTGAGCTTGGTGCCGATGTGCACCCCAAGGTCCAGCGAGGCCATGGCCGGGAAACACTGAGCGGGGTCCGGCATCGCCACCGCGAAATTGCCGCCCAGACAGATCAGCGCCCTGGCCGTGCCATCGATCATCGCCTGGGCCGTCTGCACCGCGTCATGGCCATGACCGGCCGGGGGCTTGAAGCCCAGCACCTGTTCAAGTTTGCCGAGAAAGGCGGCAGACGGTTTTTCAGTAATGCCCACCGTGCGGTTGCCCTGCACGTTGGAGTGGCCGCGCAGCGGGCAGATACCCGCGCCCGGTTTGCCGATGTTGCCGCGCAGCATCAACAGGTCGCAGATCAGGCGAACGTTGGCCGTGCCCTCGTTGTGCTGGGTGATGCCCATGCCGTAGGCCAGGATCGTCGCGTTGGATTTGGCATAGGCGGCGGCGACCATCTCCAGATCGGCCTGATGCAGCCCGCTGGCCTTCTCGATATCAGGCCACGCCGTCGCCTCAAGGTCAGCCGCCATGGCCTCGAAACCATTGGTGTGCTCGGCGATGAAGGCATGATCCAGCACCTGACCGACGTTCTTTTCCAGCTCCAGCAGTGCCTTCATGATGCCCTTGATTGCCGCCGCGTCACCGCCGCCCTTGACCATGAAGTAGGACGAGGCGATGGGCGTCGAGCCGAAGGTGGCCATCTCGATCATGTCCTGGGGGTCGGCAAAGCGTTCCAGCGCCCGCTCGCGCAGCGGGTTGAAGACCATGATCGGCACCTTGCGCCGGGCCGCCTCGTGCAGCGTGCCCATCATGCGCGGGTGGTTGGTGCCGGGGTTGTGCCCCATCGAGATGATCAGTTCGCACTTGTCGAAGTCTTCCAGGGACACCGTGCCCTTGCCGATTCCGATCGAACGCGGCAGGCCGACGCTGGTGGCTTCGTGGCACATGTTGGAACAGTCGGGAAAGTTATTGGTCCCGTAGGCGCGAACGAACAATTGATATAAATAAGCCGCTTCATTGGAGGCGCGCCCGGAGGTGTAAAACTCCACGTCATCGGGTTTTAACGAACGCAGTATTTCGCCAATTCGGGCAAAGGCTGCGTCCCATTCAATGGCTTTGAAAGTATCTGAAGTACGGTCATACGCCAGGGGGTGGGTCAGCCTGCCCAGATCCTCAAGTTCATAGTCCGAACGCTTCAACAGATCCGCCACCGGGTACGCCGCGAAGTACTCCGGCGTCACCCGTTTATGAGTGGCTTCCCAGGTCACCGCCTTGGCGCCGTTCTCACAGAACTGAAAGGTCGACTTGTGTTCGCTGTCAGGCCAGGCGCAACCGGGGCAATCGAAGCCGTCCGGCTGGTTGGTGCGCAGCAGGGTGACCGGCGCCTTGAACGCATCCATCTGCTCTCGCACCGCTGTGGCCGTGGCCTTCAGGGCACCCCACCCACCTGCGGGGCCGTCGTAGTCGCGTATTCCGGGGACTTTGCGTTTGGTCGCCATAATGGTTCCTCACCGGGTCGAGGTGCACCTTGATGCAGAGGTTTTACGCTAGCAGTGCGCCCTTCCCTGTCAAGACAACCGCCGCCGGGCGGCTATTACAAAATGACTGTTCGCGCCATTTTCTGAGGCCATAAAAAAACGCGCCACGACGAATCGTGGCGCGTTTCTTTTTAGGCCGGTTCAAGCCATCAACAGCACTTGGGTCCTGCCTTGCCGCCGTACCGGGCGTCCTGGCGTTCGCGGAAGAACACCTCGTAGGACATCACCGGCTGGTCGGGGTGAGTCTTTTGCATGTGCTCGACGTAGTTGTCGTAGTCAGGCATGCCCACCATCAGGCGGGCGGCCTGCCCGAGGTATTTGCCGAGGCGACTCAGGTCATTAAACATCAGTTGGCTTCCGGCATGGCCTGGAATGGTGATTCCTTGTCACTGCGCTCTTTCTTGACCCATGCCGCGCGGCCGACTTTCACCGCGTAGAACAGGATGCTCAGGACCACGAACAGGAACAGGCCGGTCAACGCCGCGTTGGTGTACGCGTTGAAGATCACGTGCTGCATCTGCTCGACGGTCTTGGCCGGGGCCAGGATCTGGCCGGCGTCGGCGGCGGTGCTGTACTTCTTCGCCAGGGCCAGGAAACCGACGGCCGGGCTTGGGTCGAACAGCTTGATGAAGCCTGCGGTCACGGTGCAGATCAGCAGCCAGGAAGCCGGCAGGATGGTGACCCAGACGTACTGCTGGCGCTTCATCTTGATCAGCACAACGGTGGCCAGCATCAGCGCGATACCCGCCAGCATCTGGTTGGAGATACCGAACAGCGGCCACAGCGTGTTGATGCCGCCCAGCGGATCGATCACGCCTTGATACAGCAGGTAACCCCACAGCGCCACGCAGCCGCCGGTGCCAATCACGTTGGCGGTCCAGGATTCGGTGCGTTTGAGGGCCGGCACGAAGCTGCCCAGCAGGTCTTGCAGCATGAAACGACCGGCACGGGTACCGGCGTCAACGGCCGTCAGGATGAACAGCGCTTCGAACAGGATCGCGAAGTGGTACCAGAACGCCATGGTGTTCTGGCCTGGCAGCACCTGGTGCAGGATCTGCGCGATACCGACCGCCAGGGTCGGTGCACCACCGGCGCGGGCCAGGATGGTGTTCTCGCCGATGTCTTTGGCGGTAGCGACCAGGGTGTCAGGGCTGATGGTGAAACCCCAACTGGTGATGGTCTGCGCCACGGCAACCACGTCGCCGCCGACCACAGCCGCCGGGCTGTTCATGGCGAAGTAGACACCCGGATCGATGACCGAAGCCGCAACCATGGCCATGATTGCAACGAAGGATTCCATCAGCATGCCGCCGTAACCGATGTAACGAGCGTTCTTCTCGTTATCCAGCAGTTTCGGGGTGGTGCCCGACGCGATCAGCGAGTGGAAACCCGACACCGCGCCGCAGGCGATGGTGATGAACAGGAACGGGAACAGTGCGCCTTTCCACACGGGACCGGTGCCATCGGTGAACTGGGTCAGGGCCGGCATTTTCAGCTCGGGTGCCAGAATCAGGATGCCGATCGCCAGGGCGACGATGGTGCCGATTTTCAGGAAGGTCGACAGGTAGTCGCGTGGTGCCAGCAGCAGCCAGACCGGCAGCATCGCAGCCACGAAGCCGTAACCGACCAGCATCCAGGTGATCTGCACGCCTGTGAAGGTGAACACGTGGGCCCACTCAGGGCTCGCGGCAACCTGGCCACCGGCCCAGATCGACAGCAGCAACAGCACGACGCCGATGATGGAGATTTCACCGATGCGGCCCGGACGCACATAGCGCATGTACACGCCCATGAACATCGCAATCGGGATAGTCGCCAGCACCGTGAACATGCCCCATGGGCTTTCGGCCAGGGCCTTGACCACGATCAACGCCAGCACCGCGAGGATGATGATCATGATCAGGAAGCAGCCGAACAAGGCGATGGTGCCCGGTACGCGGCCCATTTCCTCGCGAACCATGTCGCCCAGGGAACGGCCGTTACGGCGGGTCGACAGGAACAGGATCATGAAGTCCTGTACCGCACCGGCCAGTACCACACCGGCGATAAGCCAGAGGGTGCCGGGCAGGTAGCCCATCTGCGCAGCCAGCACGGGACCGACCAGAGGGCCGGCGCCGGCAATGGCGGCGAAGTGGTGGCCGAACAGGATGTGTTTGTTGGTAGGAACGTAGTCCAGGCCGTCATTGTTGATCACCGCAGGGGTGGCCCGGGTCGGGTCCAGCTGCATGACGTGATTGGCGATGAACAGGCTGTAGTAGCGGTACGCAACCAGATAGATCGCGACGGCAGCGACGACGATCCAGAGTGCGTTGATGGCCTCACCGCGGCGCAGCGCGACGACACCCAAGGCGCATGCCCCGAGGGCAGCGACGGCGAACCAACCCAGATGTTTGGTCAGTCGGGTCATTGTGGGTCTCCTGCCCAAGCTCATGGCTTGTGGCGTAATTGTTATTGTGTGATCCGGGGTAACGGAGCGTCGCCACTATCCACGCGTCTGTCAGCAAGAGAAATTCGCATTACTACGTTGCCGACTGCGTAGTACTACGTAGACCGGCATTCCTTCCCCGTAGGAGCGCGCTTGCCCGCGACGGCGTCGGTTCAGACACTCAGGTTGCCAGGTCTGACGCCATCGCGGGCAAGCGCGCTCCTACGGGTGATCGCGTCGATGGTTCCGACAGATGCAGCCAATCCGCTTAACGTGTCTAATACTCCCCACAACAACACCCCGCCCCGCCGGACACCTGCCGCCATGCAACTCAAACACAAGATCGTCGCTTTGGGCATCCTGCCGCTGATCCTCGCGGTTTCGGTCATCTGCGCGCTGGTCATCGTGCAGAACCAGCGCCTGGGCGAACAGCAGGCGCAGTTGATCGAAGACAGCATCCTGGCCAGCAAACGTGCCGAGCTTAAAAACTACGTAGAGATGGCGATGAGCGCATTGGCGCCGACCTACGACAGCGGGCGCGATGACGAGCAGACCAAGCGCCAGGTGCTCGATGAGCTGTCGCGGTTGAGCTTTGGCATCGACGGTTACTTCTTCGTCTATGACCAGAACGGCCGCAGCCTGATGCACCCGCGCCAGGCCGCACTGGTGGGCAAGGATCTGTGGAACATGACCGATCCCCAAGGCCTGCTGGTGATACGCGCACTGCTGCAGAGTGCCGAGTCCGGCGACGGTTTCCAGCATTACGCCTGGGAAAAACCGTCCACCGGGCAAGTCACCGACAAGCTGGCCCACGTGGTCATGCTCAAGCGCTGGGGCTGGATGCTCGGCACCGGCATCTACCTGGAAGACGTCGAACGCGCCACCCAGCAGGCGCGCCAGGAAGTGGCCCGCGGCATCTACGCGACCATGCTCGACATCGGCGCCGTGGCGCTGATCGCGGTGCTGCTGGTGTTCGTCTGCGGCGTCACCCTCAACGCCAGCGAACACCGCCTGGCCGACCGCAAGCTGCAGATGCTCAACCAGCGCATCATGAACTTGCAGGAGGAAGAGCGCTCCCGGCTGTCCCGCGAATTGCACGACGGCATCAGCCAAGTGCTGGTGTCGATCAAGTTCCAGTTCGAACTGGCCGGCCTGCAACTGGAAGGCAACGATCAGCGCGGGCTCGACACCCTGCGCCAGGGCACCGAGCGCCTGGGCGAGGCCATCGGCGAAATCCGCACCATTTCCCACGACCTGCGCCCTTCCCTGCTCGACACCCTGGGCCTGGCCGCCGCCGTCACGCAACTGGTGACCGAGTTCGAACAACAGACCGGCCTCGCCATCCACTACACCCACAACCTGGGCCAGTTGAAACTGGCCGAGGGCGCACCGGTGGCCTTGTTCCGTATACTTCAGGAAGCGCTGACCAACATCGAGCGCCATGCCCACGCACAGAACGTCTACATCGACCTGCAAGGCAACAAGAAGCAGGTGCAACTGACGGTGCGCGACGACGGCATCGGCTTTCGGGTGGACGTCGCCCATCTGCCGGAAGTCCAGGGCGGGATTGGCCTGCGCAATATTCGCGAGCGCGTCGAGCATTTCCACGGCCAGCTCAACCTTTATTCGGCACCGGGCCACAGCGAACTGACGGTGACCATGCCCGTCAACGTTGCCGCATGACGGCCCTTCATCAGACAGGAAAACCGCCCCGATCATGAGCGCCAGCCAGACCATCCGCATTGCCCTGGTCGACGACCATTCACTGGTTCGCGACGGCGTGCGCGCCCTGCTCTCGACACGCCCGCTGTTCGAAGTGGTGGGCGAAGCGGAAAACGCCCGCGAGGCGCTGACCCTGTGCGAAGAGGTCAAGCCCGACATCCTGCTGGTGGACATCGGCCTGCAGGACATGAACGGCCTGGAACTGACGCAACTGATCCGCCAGCGCTGCCCGGCGATCAAGATTCTGATCCTGAGCATGTACGACAATCAGGAGTACGTCGCCACCTCCATCCGCGCAGGCGCCAGCGGCTACGTGCTGAAAAACGCACCCTCGCGGGAGATCGTCGCCGCCATCGAGGCCATCGCCACCGGCGGGACCTTCTACAGCGCCGAGGTGACGCTCAAGCTGGTGTCGAAAAAGCCCGAGGAAAACGAACTGACCCCACGCGAGGTGCAGGTGCTGGTGGGCCTGGCCAAGGGGCTGGACAACAAGACCATCGCCCGGGACCTGGCCATCAGCGTCCGGACCGTGGAAACCCACCGCTTGAGCATCCGCCGTAAACTCAACATCGACAAGCCGGCGGGGCTGGTGAAATACGCGATGGAGCATGGGTTGTTGGTGCCGTGAGCTTCACTGCATATCCATTGTAGGAGCGCTTGCCCGCGATTGCGGCGGGTCAGGCGCCTCTGCATTGCCAGATACGACGCGTCGCGGGCAAGCGCGCTCCTACAGGCTACTCATGAGGCATCGGGCAAGCCGCGCTCTGCCGTCTCCTGATCCACCGGCAAGGCAAAGCGGAACGTCGCGCCCTGCCCCGGTACGTCGACCAGCTCGATCCTGATCCCGTGCAATTGCAAGATCTGATGCACGATGCGCAAGCCCAGTCCGCCGTCACGCCGCGCTCCGCCGATGTTGAACGGGCGCAGGAACAACCCCTCGCGCAACTCGGCGGCAATCCCCGGGCCGCTGTCGCTGACCGTCACTTCCACGTATTTGCCCTGGGGCTGCAAGGCAATCCTGATCTCGCCGCCGGTTGGCGTGTGGCGCAAGGCGTTGTCGAACAGGTTGGTCAGCACCCGCTCGATCAATCCCAGATCGGCATGCACCCCTGGCACGGTCGGCGGGAAGTTCGGGGTCAGGGTGACCGCCTTGGCCTCGGCGCCCAGTTCGAACTTCTGGAAGATGTCCTGCACCAGGTCGGTCAGCGAGAAACGCTCGACCACCGGCACCACGAAGCCGTGTTCCAGACGCACCAGCTCCAGCAACGACTGCGCCAGCCCGCCGACCTTGCGGCTCTGGTCCAGCGCAATGCCCAGGTAACGCCGGCGCTCCTCGGGGCTCAGGCTGGCGTCCTTGACCGACAGCACCTCCAGATAACCGTGCAGCGAGGCCAGCGGCGTGCGCAGGTCATGGGAAATATTCGCCACCAGCTCGCGGCGGTCCTGGCTCTGCCGGGTCAGGGTCTGCCACTGCTCGCTCAGGCGGTTCTGCATCTGCCTGAAGGTCGCGTCGAGCACGGCAATTTCATCATCGCCATGGCGCGGATGCCCTGACGCCTCGGCGGGCAGCAGCACCGGCGCGGCATTGATATCGAAGTGGCTGACCGAATCCGTCAGACGCCGCAGTGGTCGGGTGATCCAGCCAAACGCGGCCAGACCCGCGAACAGGCAGAGCAAGGCGATCAGGCCGATGGACCACAGCGCCGTGTTCAACGCCTCACTGGTCGCGCCGCGCTCGGCGAAGCGGTCGTGGGCCTCGCCCAGCAGCACCACGTAAAGGAACCCGGCAGGCTTGCCCATGACCATCAAGGGCGCTGCGCTGAACACCTTGCGCGCGTCCATGCTGCGCGGGTCGTCGCCCAGGATCGGCAGCGGCTTGCCCGCCAGCAGTTCGCGCACCGGCGCCAGGTCCACGCGATCACGCAGCACCCGGTCCTTGGGCGCGGCATCGCCGACGATGCGCCCGTCGCCGTCGAGCAGGTACACCTCGACGCTGGGGTTAACCAGCATCAACTGGCTGAACAGTTCACGCACGGCGTCGGGTTTGAGGCCGTTGGCGTCCATCAACTGGGTATCGCGGGCGATGTGCTGGGCCAGATCCCGGGACAGGCCCTGAACCACTTCCAGCTCATGCATCTTGTTCGAACGCACCTGCAACCACACCGAGGTGCCGCAGCAGATCAGCAGCAACAGCGCGAACACCAGGGACAGGCGCTGGGTCAGGGTCATTTTCACGAGGCGTCCCCCGGATCGACGAACTTGTAGCCGCGCCCCCACACCGTGAGGATGCGCAGCGGCTGGGCCGGGTCCGCCTCGATCTTGGCCCGCAGGCGATTGATATGGGTGTTGACCGTGTGCTCGTAGCCCTCGTGGTTGTAGCCCCACACCGAATTGAGCAGGTCCAGCCGGGAAAACACCTTGCCTGGCTGGCGGACGAAGAAATACAGCAGATCGAACTCCCGGGGCGTCAGGTCCAGCGCCCGGCCTTCCAGCGAGGCTTCACGGGTCAGCGGATCGATGAACAGCCCGGCGCTGGACAGGCTGCCCGCCTCCATCTTGAGGTTGCGGGCCATGGCATCGACCCTGCGCAGCAGCGCCTTGACCCGCGCCACCAGTTCCATCATAGAGAAAGGCTTGGCCAGGTAATCGTCGGCACCCAGCTCAAGGCCCAGGATGCGGTGCATTTCGCTGGAGCGGGCGCTGGTGATGATGATCGGCGTGTAGCGCGTCATGGCCCGGGCACGGCGGCAGATCTCCAGGCCGTCGACGCCGGGCAGCATCAGGTCCAGGATCAGCGCATCCCAGCCGCCCTGCTCCAGCAGGCGCAGGCCCTTTTCGCCGTCGGCGCTGTGCACCACTTCGAAGTGTTCGTCCCGCAGATGCAGGCAAATCAGGTCGGCGATATGGCTATCGTCCTCGACCACCAGAATGCGTTTGGGCTGATCCATGAAAGGCAAACCTTGCGGGCGCTTGAATGCGCAATGGGGCCATTGTGCCGATTTTGGCGGCGGGCAGTTATCACGAATTGTTTAACTCTCGGTGAGGATTTTGGGAACAGCCCCCGCGCAGGATGGCCCCATCGCACCCTCGACCTGTCCCGACCACGGCAGGCAGCCGGTGCCAAGGAGACCATCATGCTTTCAAGACGACAGTTCATGGTACTGAGCAGCAGCGCAGGCGTCGCAGCCATCGCCCTGGGCGTGCTGCCCAAGTTCGCCGACGGCGAAAGCCTCACCCCGGCCGATTCCCCGGTGGGCACCTTCGAGGTCAGCCACAGCGACGCCGAATGGCACGCCCTGCTCACTGACGAGCAGTTCCAGGTGCTGCGCCGCGAAGCCACCGAACGCCCCTACAGCAGCCCGTTGAACGACGAACACCGCAACGGCACCTTCGCCTGCGCCGGTTGCCAGTTGCCGCTGTTCGCGTCGAGCACCAAGTTCGACAGCCACACCGGCTGGCCGAGCTTCTGGCAACCGCTGGACAACGCCACGGCGATCCGCACCGACACCTCGTTCGGCGTGCTGCGCAAGGAAGTCCACTGCCGCCGCTGCGGCGGGCATCTGGGCCATGTGTTCACCGACGGGCCGAAACCCACCGGCTTGCGCTATTGCATGAACGGGTTGGCGATGACGTTTGCCCCGCAGACATAACCGCGCCCGGTCGGGCCATGCGACGACACTCTGTCAATCAGACTCAACTTTGAACGGACCAAAACCATGCTACTGATCATCCTTGCCTACCTCGGCGGCGTGCTGACCATCGTCAGCCCCTGCATCCTGCCGGTGCTGCCTTTCGTCTTCGCCCGCACCGGTCAACCCTTCGTGCGCAGTGGCCTGCCGTTGCTGGTGGGCATGGCCGTGACCTTCGCCCTGGTGGCGACTCTGGCAGCCGTCGGCGGAGGCTGGGTGGTCCAGCTCAACCAGTATGGCCGTGGCCTGGCGCTGATCTTCGTGGCGCTGTTCGGCCTGACCCTGCTGCTGCCCAGGCTGGCCGAGCGCCTGACCCGTCCGTTGGTGGCTGCCGGCAGTCGCCTGTCGGAAAACGCAGGCGTGGATGCCAGGCCGAGCCCCTGGGCGTCCTTCCTGATCGGCGTGGCCACGGGCCTGTTGTGGGCGCCGTGCGCCGGGCCGATCCTGGGCCTGGTACTGACCGGCGCCGCCCTGCAAGGCGCCAGCGTCGGCACTACCCTGCTGTTGCTGGCCTATGCAGCGGGCGCTGCGACGTCGTTGGCCCTGGCCCTGCTGCTGGGCGGCAAGGTGTTCAGCGCGATGAAGCGTTCGCTGGGCGCCGGTGAGTGGATTCGTCGCGGCCTGGGCGCGGCCATGCTGGCGGGCGTCGCAGCCATTGCCCTGGGCCTGGACACCGGCCTTCTCACCCGCATTTCCACGGCCTCCACTGGCAGCCTGGAACAATCGCTGGTGGGGCGTCTCACAGGAAATTCCAAAGACAGCAACCTGATGCAAGGCGGCGCGATGATGGCCCAGAACATTCCTGGCCGTGACGACGCCGGCGCCAGCATGCAAGCCTCGGGCGCCATGATGGCGGCGAAGAACACCAGCGCCAGCCTGCCGGTCGAAGGCCAGTTGCCCTCGCTCAATGGCGCCGTGCAATGGCTGAACTCCGCGCCGCTGACCGCCGAACAGCTCAAGGGCAAGGTGGTGCTGGTCGATTTCTGGACCTACTCCTGCATCAACTGCCTGCGCAGCCTGCCTTACGTCAAGGCCTGGGCCGACAAGTACCGCGACCAGGGGCTGGTGGTGATCGGCGTGCATGCACCCGAATTTGCCTTCGAGCGCGATGTGAAAAACGTGACCAAGGCCATGACCGACCTGGGCATCAACTACCCGGTCGCTGTCGACAACGACTACAAGATCTGGCGTGCCTTCGACAACCAGTACTGGCCCGCCCACTACTTCGCCGACGCCCAGGGTCGTATCCGTTACCACCACTTCGGTGAAGGCGCCTACGATGAATCCGAGCGTGTCATCCAGGAGCTGCTGCGCGAGGCCGGCAACGGCCAGATCACCAGCGACCTGATCCACGCCAGCGGCAAGGGCGTGCAACAGGCAGCGCAGATGAGCGAGGTGAAATCCCCGGAAACCTACCTGGGCTTCGACCGCGCCGAGAACTTCGTCTCCCCGGGCGGCGCCAAGGGTGACCGCGCGGCCAGCTACAGCACGCCACATAGCCTTGCGCTGAACAACTGGGGCCTGGACGGCCAGTGGAACATCGGCGCCGAGCGCGCAAGCCTGACGGCGGCCAACGGCAAGATCGTCTACCGCTTCCATGCCCGCGACCTGCACCTGGTGCTGGGGCCTGGCAGCGACGGCAAGCCGGTGCGTTTCACCGTCAAGATCGACGGCAAGGCACCGGGCGACGCCCATGGCACCGACGTCGCACCCGATGGCAGCGGCACCGTCACCGAGCAGCGCCTGTATCAGTTGGTGCGCCAGCCCGGCGATGTCGCCGACCACACCTTCAGCATCGAATTCAGCGATCCGGGCGTGTCGGCCTACGCCTTCACCTTCGGTTGATCCAGCCCGTTTCAGGAGTAGCAGAGATGAAAGACATCAATCCCGTGACCTCGACCTTCGCCCACTGGAAACGCGCCGGCCTGCGTCTGTTCGCCGGGGCCGTGTTGCTGCAGACCGCCGCCTGTTCGTTTGCCGGTGAAGATGCGGTGAGCATCGCGCCGCCGCAGAAAGACGAAGTCGTCAGCACCGCCGGCAGCGAAACCGCGGTGTTGGCCGGTGGCTGTTTCTGGGGTGTGCAAGGGGTATTCCAGCATGTGCAGGGCGTGACGAAAGTGGTTTCCGGGTACGCCGGGGGCAAGGCCGACACCGCGCATTATGAACGTGTCAGCGATGGCGACACCGGGCATGCCGAGTCGGTGGAGATCACCTTCGATCCGTCGAAAGTGAGCTACGGCAAACTCTTGCAGATCTTCTTCTCGGTCGCCCACAACCCCACCGAACTCAACCGCCAGGGCCCGGACAGCGGCACTCAGTACCGTTCGGCGATCTTCCCCGAAAGCCCCGAGCAACAAGCGGTGGCCCAGGCCTACATCGCCCAGCTGGACGCTGCCAAATCCTTCAACGCGCCCATCGTGACCAAGATCGAGAAGTACAACGGTTTCTACCCGGCCGAGGACTACCACCAGAACTTCCTCACCACCCACCCGACGTATCCGTACATCGTCATCAACGACCTGCCCAAGGTCGGGCAACTCAAGCAGTTGTTTGCCGATCGGTACAGCGAACAGGCGGTGTTGTTCAAGACAGGGCAGTGATGACCCTCGGTGCGGGCCGTGGGCCCAATCCAGACGCGAACCTGTAGGAGTGAGCTTGCTCGCGATAGCGGTGGGCCAGCCATGACGATGCTGCCTGACACTCTGCCATCGCGAGCAAGCTCACTCCTACAGGTCATGTGCTCGTCAACGCAGAGCCACCACAAACCAAAGTATGCCCCGCCAACACCTGTGTATCGCCTCCCGGTACCAAGGTACAAGTGACGCGCTGCGCCGGCAGTAATACCTTGGAGCCATTCCTGTCATGCAGGCCAGACCTCTCTCAAAGCCGTGGGACGCACACCCTACCGGACAGGCCGTCGAAGCACACGTCGAGGAGATTCGCCATGTTTGCCGATGTCGATCCAAAGCCAGGACTCAACGCCGAGTTTGCCGCCGATGCCCACGGGCTGTACACCACCCTGCACGGCCAGGAGCGTGAGCTGTTTCTCCAGTTGCTGGACGCCCATCGCGAAACCGCCGAACAGGCCGGTGGCTTTGCCCGGGAAGTGCGCTGGCGCCTGCGCAGCCTGAACTATCAGGCGATCAAGGAGCTGTTCAAGGATCTGGATCAGTCGACCCGGGAATTCGTGACTTTCCTCGAAAGCCGCATGCAGATGCTCAACGGCACAGTGACCCAGGCCCGGTTGACCGCCGCGCCGCTGGCCGACGCCGAACAGGCCCCCGGCTTTCGTGAGTGCTTCAAGGAGATTCATCAGTTGGCGCAACACCTGACCACCCTCACCGCAAAGGCCCAGGGCTTCATGGACCGGGCCGTGGATGCAGGGGATTACGCCACCGCCAACCTGGTCAGCGAGCTGCTGTACCGCACCAATCAACTGGTGTGCAAGATCAAGCTGGACATCCCTTCCGGCGCCTCGTTCACCAGCGAGTGTCGCCAGCCGCCGCGCCCCAACACCTGGTTCTCGACCATGGAGGTGTGGGCCCACAGCCCGGGCATTGCGGCGTTTACCACGGCCCAGAGTTACCGCTTCTGATTCAAATCGCGTGCTGTTCTCTCCTCCTTTAGCGCCCGGACAGGGCGCTTTTTTTATGAACGACTACGCTGCCTGAGTTTCGAAGCGCTCTGCGTGGCGGGTTCGGGCTTGAACGCGCCACAGGCAACAAGGAAAAAGACGCACACGCGTCCAATAAAAAGACAGTTGATCGAGCAAGACTAGCCGTCCCAAACCGGAGCCTGATAATGAATAAACTCACCACCGTGGCGGGTGCACCCGTCGTTGACAACCAGAACTCGCAATCGGCCGGCCCCCGCGGCCCACTGATGCTGCAAGACGTCTGGCTGCTGGAGAAACTGGCCCACTTCGACCGTGAAGTGATCCCGGAGCGTCGCATGCACGCCAAGGGTTCGGGCGCGTTCGGCACCTTTACCGTGACCCACGACATCAGCCGCTACACCAAGGCCCGGTTGTTCTCGCAGATCGGCAAGCAGACCGACATTTTCATCCGCTTCTCGACCGTGGCCGGTGAGCGCGGCGCCGCCGATGCCGAGCGTGACATTCGCGGTTTTGCCGTGAAGTTCTACACCGAGCAAGGCAACTGGGACCTGGTGGGCAACAATACCCCGGTGTTCTTCCTGCGCGACCCGCTGAAATTCCCCGACCTGAACCACGCGGTCAAACGCGATCCGCGCACCAACCTGCGCAGCGCCGAAAACAACTGGGATTTCTGGACCTCGCTGCCTGAAGCCCTGCACCAGGTGACCGTGGTCATGAGCGACCGTGGCATCCCGGCCTCGTACCGTCACATGCACGGTTTCGGCAGCCACACCTTCAGTTTTATCAGCCCGCAGAACGAGCGCTTCTGGGTCAAGTTCACCCTCAAGACCCAACAAGGCATCAAGAACCTGACCGACGCCGAAGCCGCTGCCGCCGTGGCTGGCGACCGTGAAACCCATCAGCGCGACCTGTTCGATGCCATCGAAACCGGTGACTTCCCGCAGTGGAAACTGTTCGTGCAAGTGATGCCCGAACAGGAAGCCAACAGCTACAAGGTCCACCCCTTCGACCTGACCAAGGTCTGGCCGCACGCCGACTACCCGCTGATCGAAGTCGGCACCCTGGAGTTGAACCGCAACCCGGACAACTACTTCCACGACGTCGAGCAGGCCGCGTTCAACCCGGCCAACGTGGTGCCCGGCATCAGCTTCTCGCCGGACAAGATGCTGCAAGGCCGGCTGTTCTCCTACGGCGACGCCCAGCGCTATCGCCTGGGGGTCAACCACCACCAGATCCCGGTCAACACGCCCAAGTGCCCGGTCAACAGCTACCACCGCGACGGCCAGATGCGTGTCAACAGCAACGCTGGCGGCACCATCGGCTACGAGCCCAACACCAAGGGCGCGTGGGTCGAGCAGCCGGACTTCTCCGAACCGCCCCTTGAGCTGTACGGCGCCGCCGCGAACTGGGACTTCCGCAAGGACGACGATGACTACTATTCCCAGCCGCGCGCCCTGTTCCGCCTGATGACGGCCGAGCAGCAACAGGTGCTGTTCGACAACACCGCGCGGGCCATCAGCGGTGCTTCGGCAGCGGTCCAGCAGCGCCACATCGACAACTGCACCCGTGCCGACCCGGCCTATGGCGCCGGTGTCGCTGCGGCCATCGAGCGCCTGCGCTGACCGGCCTCTACGCTGAGCGATAAACAGCGTTGACACAAAGGGGTGTTCAGGCCACGGTACTGACACCCCTTTTTCCTGCCCGCGATTCAACGCCCGGTGCCTGCCATGAACGAACTCCAGCAACTGAACGAAACCCACGGCCTGCTGCTGGTGTTCGTCAATGTGCTACTGGAGCAGATCGGCCTGCCAGTGCCGGCCTACCCGACGCTGATCGTCACCGGCGCCCTGGCGATGCAGAGCAAACCACTGCTGGGCGCGGGCGTGCTGGTGGCGATGCTCGCCTGCCTGATCGCCGACGCACTCTGGTACTGGGCGGGAAAGCGCTATGGCGGCGTCCTGCTGAAGACCATCTGCAAGATTTCCCTCTCCCAGGACACCTGCATCCGCCAGGGCCTGACGGTGTATGACCGGGTCGGGCCGCGTGCGATGCTGCTGTCCAAGTTCCTGCCCGGTGCCGGTGCGCTGGTGACCACGGTGGCCGGCATGAACGCCACACCGTTTGGGGTGTTCATGCGTTATTCGCTGGCGGGCTCGTTCATCTGGGCAGGCTCTGCGCTGTTGTTGGGGATGCTGTTTACCGACGCGCTGATCCCGATGCTGGACTGGCTCAGCGGCTACCTGCCGCTGGCCATTGGCGGTGCCGTCGCCGCGTTGCTGCTGTTCATTGCCTGGAAGTACTGGAAGCGCCGCCGCTTGCTGGCCCGCACCTCCCAAGTGCCGCGCATCACCGTGCCGCAGTTGCTGGCCCTGCAAGACACCGACCATGCGCCGGTGGTTATCGACGTGCGGCCCAAATTCCACAGTGCAATCGTCGAGGGCATTCCTGGCGCGGTGTCGATCAGCCTCGAAGAACCGCTGCAGCCCTGGGTCGAGCAACTGGGCGACGTCGACATGGTGTTCTACTGCGCCTGCCCCAACGAGCTGTCGGCGGCATTGCTGGCGCAAAAGCTGAGCGCCCACGGGCTGACGCGGGGCAAGGCGCTGGTCGGCGGGCTCGATGCCTGGCGTGACGCGCAGCCTGACCATGACGCACCAGGGCAGACTGCGACGGCCTGAGCCGCTCACGCGATATCGATCACCACCTTGCCCTTGGCACTTGCACTGTTGACACGCTGGTAGGCTTCATCGGCCGTTGCCTGCGTGAAGCGCTGATCGTCCAGCAGTACCCGCAGTTCTCCGGCTTCGGCCATGCGGGTGGCCTGGGCCATGATCTCGCCGTGGTGCTTGCGACCCTTGCCGGTGAGCAGCGGCAGCAGCGTGAACACGCCTGAATAAGTGGCGGCCCGGAACGACAGCGGCGCCAGTTTGTGCTCGCCCCAGCCCAGGCAACTGACCACATGGCCGGTGTAGGTACGAGCAGCGGCGAAGGAATCGTCCAGGGTCGCGCCGCCGACTGTGTCGTAAATGACGTCGAAGCCTTCGCCGGCGGTGTGCCGGGCCATGTATTGCTCGACGCTGCTGGCGCGGTAGTCGATGGCCGTGGCGCCAAAGCTTTCGATGGTCGCCAGGCTGTGGGCGGAACCGGTGGCGAAGACTTCGGCTCCGAGCGCTCTGGCGATCTGCACCGCCACATGCCCGACCCCACCGGCGCCGCCATGCACCAGCACCGTCTGACCGCTGCGCACATTGGCGCGGTCCACCAGCCCTTCCCACGCCGTGATGAACACCAGCGGCAAGGCAGCCGCTTCACGCATGCTCAGGTTGCGCGGCTTGCGGGCCAGCAGGTCGGCGTCCACGGCGATGTACTGCGCCAGCGCGCCCTGATTGCCACCAATGCCGCCGCCCATGCCGTACACCTCGTCGCCGACCGCAAAAGCGCTGACACCTGCACCGAGCTTTGCCACCACGCCGGCCAGGTCCATGCCCAGCACGGCGGGCAAGGGTTGCCGGGCATGGCCGCCCTTGCCTGCGTGAATCTTGGTGTCCAGCGGGTTGACCGCGCTGGCCATGACTTGCACCAGCACCTGGCCAGGACCGGGCTCGGGCATTTCCAGAATCTGCAGTTCAAATGGGGCGTTGTGTCCGACGGCGACGACGGCTTGCATGGTGCTCATGGCGGTTTTCCTGATTCAGCGGCCTCGATGTGAGGCGATGAACAGAGTTTGCCCTCAGCGTTTGATGCCGATAAGACCACAAATGCCTATAGTCCTTATTCCAGAATCTGACTAAATGAGCACGTGATGGACACTCTCGAAGCCATGGCCATATTCGTGCGGGTGGTCGAGCGCGGCAGTTTTTCGGCCGTCGCAAGAGAGCTGGGCACGACCCAGCCGACCGTCAGCAAACAGATCAACGCACTGGAAAAGCGCCTGGGCGGGCGACTGATTGCCCGCAGCACCCGTCAGTTGTCGCTGACCGATGAGGGCACGCGCTATTACAAGCAATGTCGCGACATCCTCGCAGCGGTGGACAACGCAGAGCACAGTTTCCAGACGGGTCGGGAGGCCGTGGCGGGGCCGTTGCGCATCGCCTCCTCGGTGAGCTTTGGCCGCTTGCAGATCGCCCCCAGGTTGCAGGGGTTTCTTGAGCGCTATCCCGAAGTCACGGTGGACTTGCTGCTCAGCGACCAGAACGTCGATCTGGTGAGCGAAGGCATGGACGTGGCGATCCGCATTGGCGAGCTGAAGGACAGCAGCCTGATCGCCCGGCAGATCGGCCTGACCCGGCGGTTATTGGTCGCGGCGCCCGGTTATCTTGAGCGTCATGGAACGCCACAGGCGGCTGAGGAGCTAAGCCTGCACAACTGCATCCTGTTCAACCTGCTGGCCGATTTCGACACCTGGGTGTTCGATGCGGGGCAGTATCACGTGCAGGTAAAAGGCAATGTGCGCAGCAACAACAGCGAGGCAATCCGGCAGATGGTGCTCAGCGGGTTGGGGATTTCGTTGTCGCCGACCTGGCTGTATCGCCGGGACATTGCCCAGGGCCGGGTGGTGCAAGTGCTGCCAACCCTGACACCCTCAGCCTTGCCCATCCACGCCCTCCTCCCGGCCAACCGCAGGCAGTCGGCGCGGGTGCGGGCGTTCGTGGACTACCTGGCCGAGGGGTTCAACTCTGACCCCGATCTCTCGAATTGAGCACCAACCTCTCGAATTAAACACCGACCTGTAGGAGCGCGCTTGCCCGCGACGGCGGTGTGTCAGTCCCCAGATTCGAGACTGAAACACCGCCGTCGCGGGCAAGCGCGTTCCTACAGGATTGGACCGATGGGTATCAATGCAAAACGCTCTGCAAGAACTGCCGCGTGCGTGGATGTTCTGGTGCCGAGAACACCTGCGCTGGCGGGCCCATTTCGACGATCTTGCCGCCATCGAAAAACACCACGCGATCCGCCACCTCCCGGGCAAACCCCATTTCATGGGTCACCACGATCATGGTCATACCCTCTGCGGCCAGGCCCTTCATCACGCTGAGTACCTCACCCACTGTCTCCGGGTCCAGGGCAGAGGTTGGCTCATCGAACAGCAACAGGCGCGGTTTCATCGCCAGCGCACGAACAATCGCCACCCGCTGTTGCTGCCCGCCGGACAACTCGCCCGGATAGCCATCGGCCTTGTGCTTCAAACCCACGCGATCAAGCAAAGCCAGCGCGCTGGCCCGGGCGTCGGTCTTGCTCACGCCCTTGACCTTGACCGGCGCCAGGATCATGTTGGCCATCACCGTCATGTGCGGAAACAGCGTGTAATCCTGGAACACCATGCCGATGTCTTCACGCAGCCGGGCCATGGCCTTGCGGTCGTCGGCGCGAACCGAGTCGCCGCCATCGACCACCACGCTGCCTGCCGACGGTTCTTCCAGGCTATTGAGACAGCGAATGAAGGTCGACTTGCCCGAACCACTGGGCCCGATAATCACCACCACCTCGCCCTGCGCCACGTCCAGATCGACCCCCTTGACCACCTCCACCGAGCCGAAATGCTTGTGCAGCCCGCGCACTGTCAGCATCGGTTTCATAGGCCGGCCTGCGCGCGGGTAGCCGCCTGAAGCTTGTCCTGGGCCGCCAGCAGCCGATCACGACGGGCCTGATTGGCCTGGCGCTCCTGGTGCAGACGCGCATTGGCGCGCGCCAGGCTGGGCAGCAACGAGGACAACGCCGGCCCGCCAGCCGAGTTGCGCGACTGCACGTTGGCAGTCGGGTCCAGGCACTCGCGCACCTTGTCGGCAGGCAGATTCAGGGCGTGGCCCAGCTGCTCGCGGGCACACAGGTCAACCATTGCGGTATCGATGCGATGGGCTGGCAAGCCTGCGTCCATCGCCATGCGTACCGCAGCGCCGACGATATGATGCGCTTCGCGGAATGACAGATCGGCTTCGCGCACGATCAGGTCGGCAAGACCCGTGGCCGTGGAGAAGTCTTCCCCTGCCCGGCGGCTTGCCAGTTCGGCGTTCGGAGTTGCGGTACGCAGCACCAATTCCAGCAGTTTCAGGCAACGCAGGCTTTCTTCGGCGGCCTCCCAGAACCCCCGCGTGCCCTCGCGGTTGGCGTCCCCGGTGTGGGAGAAATTGCTGCCCTTGACCGTCACGCTCGCGGCCATCAACAGGCCCACGATATGCCCGGTGCGGCCCTTGAGATACTCGAGCACCGTCGGGTTTTTCTTCTGCGGCATGATGCTCGACGTCGCCGCGACACTGTCCGGGAAGTCGATCAGGCTGAATTCGTGGGTGCTCCAGACAAAATAGTCCTGCGCCACCCGGCTCCAGAACACCGACAGCAAGCTTAAGTGCGACAGACTTTCCAGAATGAAATCACGGGAGCCCACGGCATCCAGTGCGTTGTCGAGAAAACCGTCGAAGCCCAGCAGTTCTGCGGTGCGTGCCCGGTCGATGTCGAACGGCGTCCCGGCGAAGGCAGCGGCCCCCAGCGGGCTCTGGTTCATCGATTCGAGGGTCTGGCTCAGCCGTTTACAGTCACGCTCAAGCGCCTGTTCCACCGCCGACAGGTAATAACCGTAGGTGATCGGCTGCGCCGGTTGCAGGTGGGTGTAACCGGGCATCACCACCTCGGCGAACACCTCGGCGTTGTTCAGCGCAGTCTGGCGGGCCTGGATCAGCGCATCGATCAGGGCCATGAGCACTTCACGGCAGCGCATGCGGTCCAGGGTGGCGAGGATGTCATTACGGCTGCGCCCGGTATGCAGGCGGCCGCCGACATCGGTGCCGATCTGCTCGATCAGGTGCGCTTCATAGTTGAAATAAGCATCCTCCCGGGACGGGTCCAGCGTGACCACCGCCGGCCCCGCCGCTTCCATGTCCAGCACCCCTTTGGCCAGGGCAGTGGCATGTTCTCCGCGAATCAGGCCTTGCTCGGCGAGCATCACGATGTGCGCCTTGTTGACGTTGCCCAGGTTGAGAAAACCATCGGCGAAGCCTTCCAGACGAGGCCGGTAGATGAACTCGTTGACCTCGGGGGCAGTGGTTTCTTTCAAACGACGACTGACTTTGGATTCTTGCATGTTCAAACCCCTTCACGAGTAACGCGCATCGCCGGACGACCCAGGCGACGCTCGAGATAACGGCTGAGCCAGCTCAGCAGCGAACAGATAACGAAATACACCACCAGCACCAGGCCATAGACCGCGAACGCGGGGCTCACCCCCGTCATCACGGTGGAGCGCTCGACGATGATCTGGCCAACTTTGAGAAACTCGCCCACTCCAACCAGCGCTCCCAGCGAGGTGGCCTGCACCAGCATGGTCAGCAAGCCCGTGTAGGCTGGCAGGATCGCCTTCATCGATTGCGGGGCAATCACGTGCAGATAGATCTGCCAGGGGCGCAGGCCCAGGGTCCATGCGCTCTTCCACTGGTGGCGGTTCACCGACTCAAGCCCACCGCGCACGATCTCGATGCCGTTGGCACTTCCCCACAACGTGAGCCCTGTAACCACTGCGGCAAAGGGGCTCAGATCAAGGCCGAACATCGGCGCGCCGAAGAAGATGAAGAACACGTTGACGATCAGCGGAATCGAACGAAACAGCTCCACGTAGCCATGAATCGTCCACCACAGCAGGCGATTCCTGAGGGTCGCCAGCACGCCGAACACCGTCGAGATGATCGTGGTGAACAGCAGGATCACCAGCGCCAGGCGTACGGTCATCCACAGTCCCTTGAGCACGAAACCCCAGTTTTCGATCAGAAAATTCATACTGGCCTCAGTGCCTGAAAGGACGTTGCAGGTGGGCCGACAGGCGTCCGGTCGCAAGCGACAGGATCGCCACCAGAATCAGGTACATCACGCAGATCGCGCTGAACATCTCGATGGCCCGAAAGTCGGTGGCGATCCGGTCGACCGCCACGAACGTCAACTCCGCAAGACCAATGGCTTGCAGGTACGAGGAGTTTTTCAGCAGCGAGATCGCCGTGTTGAGCACCGCTGGCAAGCTGGTGCGAAAGGCAATCGGCAAGGCCACCAGATAGAAGTACTGGTGCGGTTTGAGGCTCAACGCCATGCTCGCTTCGCGCATCTTGTTCTCCACCGTCGCCAGACCACCGCGCATGTTCTCCACCTGATAGGCGCCGGCCCACAGCGACAGACACAGCACACCGGACCAGAACAGCGATAACTCAAGGCCGACGGCCGGAAGGCCATAGAAAATGAAGAACAGTTGCACCAGGATCGGCGTGTTGCGGATCAGCTCCACGTACAGCACCACGGCCTGGGCCAGAAACGGAATCCGGAAGGCCCGCACCGCGCCACCGAAAACGCCGATCAGCAGCGAGCAACCGATGGCCAGCAGCGACACTCGTAGCGTCATCAGCACGCCGTCGAGCAAGGCTGGCCACTGGGCCAACAGATAATTGAGATCAAAATCCATGACGGCGCCCGATCAGAGTTTTTCAGCAGGCTTGGCCTGCTCGAATACGCTCAGGTAGTAGCTCTGGATGTTCTGCGGCACGTACTGACGCACCCAACCGCCGAACAGCTTCTCTTCGTGCATCTTCGCCACCGCAGCGCTCAGGTAGTCGCGCAATGGTTCATCGTTCTTGCGCACGCCGATGGCGGCGTCGGAAATCTGGAACGGCTCGTTGATAAGGCGGGCGTCGCCGTCGTTGGCAGCCACTACCACAAGGGTTGCAGCATCGTGGGTGTAGGCGTCGGCCCGACCCTGGCGAAAGGTCTGCAGGGCATCGGCGGCGCTGTTCATGCGCAACGTCTTGACCTCGGGCATGTGATCTTCGAACCACTTGGCCTGCACCGAGCCTTTGAGGGTGGCCAGGGTCTTGCCGTTGAGGTCCTTGATGGACCTGATCGGGCTGTCCTTCTTCACCACCACGTCGCTCGCCCCCCAGCGATAAGGCGTGGTGAAGTCGATCACCCGCTGCCGTTCAGGGGTCACGCCCAGGGTCGCGATGAGAAAGTCGACCTTGCGTCCGATCAGCTGTGGCACGCGGTTTTCGGCGGTGACGCAGGTGAAGCTTACCTTGTCCCTGGAGCCCAGCGCCCACAGCGCGATCTGTTTGGACATTTCGACTTCGACGCCCGCGTAGTCGCCGCTGCTGTCCTGGAAGCCATAGGGAGGCTGGTCGCAGCGCACACCGGCGCGCAATTGCCCGGCCTCCTTGATTTCGTCGGGTACCGGCGGCAGATCGGCCGCATGAACCTGCGCCATCCCTGCCAGGGAAACAGATGAGAAAGCCAGAGCACGAACGAGGAACTTTAACGAAAACGACATAATGCCTCCTGGTAGACGATCAGCGAGGTGCCCCGCAACGCGGCGCCACGCAAAGATTTCAAGGGCAGACTTCAAGGAAGAGCTCAGCGGGGTTTGCCACGCCATGCCGGGTAGACACAGATGCCGGGCCACCGTGTTCGTCTGCGCGAACTGTCGATGTCGAAAACAGTTATAAAGCCTCTGGCTCATGCCAACAAATGACAATACATTGGTCACCCATACCGAATTGATATGGCCTGCCATGAACTTCAAACAAGTCGAAGCTTTCCGCGCCGTGATGTTGAGCGGCTCGATGACCGCAGCAGCCGAGTCGCTGCACACCTCGCAACCCAACGTCAGCCGGTTGATCGCTCAGCTTGAACGCGGCAGCGGCTTCAAATTGTTCGAGCGCGTGGGTGGGCGGCTGTTGCCTACGGATGAAGGTGCGGCGCTGTTCGCCGACGTTGAGCGTGCGTTCATCGGTTTGCAGAGCCTGGAACGGTCGGCGCAGAACATTCGCCGTGGCGGGACGGGTCAACTGCGCATCGCTGCAGTGCCGTCGCTGTCACTGACGGTCTTGCCCAGGGTCATCCAGCGCTTTCGCCAGGAAAACCCCGAAGCCGCGATTTCGATCCACACCAGCGACTCGCCGATGGTCGCTCACTGGGCAGCTTCGCAGTTCTGCCATGTGGGGCTGGCGTCCTATGTGGGCGAGGACATGCCGGGGGTGAGCACCCAGAAGATCTGCGATGTACCGGGGGTATGTGTGTTTCCGAAGGGGCATCGGCTGAGCGAACTGTCGTCGATCAAGCCGGAGGATCTACACGGCGAGGAGTTCATTTCCCTGTCGCTCAACGACGGTTCGCGTACACGGGTCGACCGGGTGTTCGCCGAAGATCGGGAATACCGCAAACTGAATGTCGAAACGCCCTACGCCGCGACCGTTTGCTCGCTGGTGGCGCTGGGGCTGGGGGTGAGTATCGTCAGCCCCATGGTGGCGCGGGAATACCTGCACATGGGGATCGAGACCCGTCCATTCCTGCCGCAGATCCGCTTCTCGACCTATCTGATGCTGCCCGAAGACAGGCCGCAAAGCTTGCTGAGCCAGCGGTTCAGCGTGCTGATCCAGGAAATGCTCGGCGAGGCGAGCAAGGGGTGGCAGTTGTAGAAACCGCGATACGACCTTGAGACCGCCTACGCCGGCGAGCCGGACTGCTACGGAATCAAATCCCTTCCAGCGCCAGGTCCATCGCGAAGTAGGTGAAGATCAGGTCCGCGCCTGCGCGTTTGATCGCGCCCAGGCTCTCGCGGACCACGCGGCCTTCGTCGATGGCACCGGCCTGGGCACCGAATTTGATCATCGCGTATTCGCCGCTGACCTGGTATGCCGCCAGCGGCAGGTTCGAGGCTTCACGGATGTCGCGGATGATGTCCAGGTAAGCCCCTGCCGGCTTGACCATCAGCGCGTCGGCGCCTTCGGCCTCGTCCAGCAGCGACTCGCGCAGGGCTTCGCGGCGGTTCATCGGGTTCATCTGATAGCTTTTGCGGTCGCCCTTGAGCGCCGAACCACCGGCTTCACGAAACGGCCCGTACAGCGAGGACGCGAATTTGGTCGAATAGGCCATGATCGGCGTCTGATGAAAGCCCGCCGCGTCCAGCGCCGCACGAATGGCGCGAACCTGGCCGTCCATCGCCGCCGATGGCGCGATCACGTCGGCACCGGCACGGGCCGCCATGACGGCCTGCTTGCCGAGGTTCTCGATGGTGGCGTCGTTATCGACGTGGGCACCGTGCATCACACCGCAGTGGCCGTGGTCGGTGTATTCGCAGAAGCAAGTGTCCGACATCACGATCATCTCCGGCACCGCGTCCTTGATGGTCCGCGACATGCGCGAGACCAGGCCGTTCTCCTGCCAGGTGTCGCTGCCGCTGGCGTCCAGATGGTGCGACACACCAAAGGTCATCACCGACTTGATCCCGGCGCGGGCATAGCGCTCGATTTCCTCGGCCAGTTTCTTCTCCGGGATGCGGCGCACGCCAGGCATGCTGGTGATCGGCACGAAGTCATCGATTTCTTCTTCGACGAAGATCGGCAGCACCAGATCGTTCAGGGTGAATTCGGTTTCCTGGAACAACGCGCGGAAGTTGGCATTGCTGCGCAGGCGACGTGGACGAGCGGCGGGAAACAGACTGGACATGGCAGTTCCTGAAAAAAGTGTACGAAAACGACCGCAGCACCTGAAGGTGCGCAGGTTCAATGGCGCGAAGCTTATGCCTGCCCCGGCCCCGATTCAAATGGCAGGTGAATAAAGTCCCTTACCAAAGCTGCAACAGTGCATCAGACAAACTCTTGCAACCCCAGCGAACGAAGCATGCGGCGCCGGGTCATTAGCCAAGAGCGGCAGCCGACCCGGCAACGCGCCCCACTGGCAGAGACCGACCTTGAACAGCCCGTCCGACGTGCGCAACAACCGTTCACTGGACGGTCTGAACTTCTTCCTGGCCGATGTTCGCGACGGGCTCGGGCCCTACCTTGCGATCTACCTGCTGGCCGTTCACAAATGGGACCCTGCCAGCATTGGCCTGGTCATGACCCTGGCAGGTATAGCCGCTCTGGTCACCCAGACGCCAGCGGGTGCGCTGATTGACCGCACCCGCAGCAAGCGCCTGGTGGTGATCGTCGCTGCGCTGCTGGTGACGGCCGGTTGCCTGGTCCTGCCGTTCATCCACAGTTTCACCTGGGTGCTGGTTACCCAGGCATTGAGCGCCATCGCAGGGTCTGTTTTCGCCCCGGCCATCGCGGCGATTTCCCTGGGGATCACCGGTCACAAGGCATTCACCCGCCGCACCGGGCGCAACGAGACGTGGAACCATGCCGGCAACGCCTGCGCAGCATTGCTGGCTGGGGGATTTTCCTGGCTGTTCGGGCCGATTGCGGTGTTTTACCTGATGGCCTTCATGGCGCTGGCGAGCATCGTTGCCGTGGCCCTGGTGGACGCCAGCGCCATCGATCACGACGTGGCCCGGGGCTTCAACCCGGACCATGAACAGTCCCACGAGCAGCCTTCCGGGCTGGCCCTGCTGCTCAGCCATCGACCGCTGCTGACCTTCGCCATCTGCTGCGGTCTGTTCCATCTGGCCAACGCCGCCATGCTGCCACTGGTCAGCCAGAAGCTGTCGCAGATCGACGTGCACCTGGCGACCCCGCTTACCTCCGCGTGCATCGTCGCCGCGCAACTGGTGATGGTGCCGGTGGCATGGCTGGTGGGCGCCAAAGCCGACGACTGGGGGCGAAAGCCGCTGCTGCTGGCAGGCTTCATCATCCTGCCGCTGCGCGGGGTGTTGTACGTGCTGTCGGACAACCCCTACTGGCTGGTGGGCGTGCAGTTGCTCGACGGCATCGGCGCCGGCGCCTTTGGCGCGCTATTGCCGCTGGTGGTCAAGGACCTGACCCAGGGCACCGGCCGTTTCAATGTCAGCCTAGGGGCGATTTCAACGGTCTTCGGGCTGGGCGCTGCGCTGAGTAACGGGCTCGCAGGCTGGGTGGTCGAAGCCGCTGGTTACAGCGCCGCCTTCCTGACCCTGGCCGCCATTGCTGCGGCGGCTTTCCTGCTGCTGTGGCTGGCCGTGCCCGAGACCCTGAGTGCGGACAATGTGCCCGAGCAGCAGCGCCGTGAGCAGGCTGACGACACCGATGGACAAGGCCAGCCCGAGCACGGCCCGATCCCCTGAGTGGTCACGCACGGCGGCAAAACACCAGGGCGCGAAGGCGGCCAGAATGAACCCCGGCGCGACCAGCCGCCCTTGCAGTCGCGCATACTGGCGGTGGTCGAACAATTCGAACGGCAGGCTGGCGCGCAGTAAGGTGGCCAGGCCATTCAGCGCGCCGTAACCGAACACGAACAGGCAGGCCAGCGCTGTTCGACCCTGAGCCACGAGGCCCAGCGCAAAGCACAGCGGCAGCCCGATGCCCACCCACAGATTGAGCGACAGCGCTGGCGTCCTGCGGCCGAACAGGCTTTGGGTCAGGCGGGCGCAGGTCTGGCCGATGCCCCACAACGCAACCAGACCGACGGGCACGCCCATGCCGCCGAGCAACGCGGGTAACTGCGCCGCCAGTCCGGCAGACAATACCCCAGTGAGCGTCACGCCCAGGCCGTACAAGCATTGCCGTGACCATGGTGCGGATATGCCGCCCTCCTCGACCTGCCCCTGGGGCTTGATCGCTGCCGCATGCGGACGGGTGGGCAGCGCGCCGACCAGCGCCAGGCTGACCAGCATGAACCCGACGTACACCCACAATCCGCCCTGCCAGCCCCAGCGTTCCTGCAACTCATGCCCCAGAGGCCAGAACACCGCCGAGGCGAGGCCGCCCAGCAGCGTGATCCGCACCATGGCCGGGCGCGCACGTTCGCCGTCCAGGCCCGCCATGGCGGCGAACAATGCGTCGTACAACGACAGCCGCATCCCGACGCCCAGCAATGCCCAAAGCCCATAGAAACCCGCCAGCGACAGGGGCGCACAGGCCAGTGCGGCACAGCTTGAGGCGTTGATCAGCGTGCCGGCACGCAGTATCCGCCGCCCGCCAAACCGCTCGATCAGCCCGCCGCTCAAGGGCGAGACCAGCCCCATCACCACCATCGCTACCGACAGGCCGGCAGATACCTGCTGGCCGCTGAACCCCAGGTCCCTCGCCATTGCCTCACCGAATGCGCCAAGCAGATAAAACGAAGTGCCCCAGTTGATGAGTTGCGCGATGCCCAGCCGCCAGACCACCCACGCCCTGAGCGCGGGTTTATCCGCAGGGTACACAGCTGTCGCCTTCGCCCAGGGTGCGCTGCATCAGCACCGTGTCCAGCCAGCGGCCATGCTTGAAACCGACCGACTCGAATACCCCGACCACCCGAAAGCCCAGGCGCTGGTGAAGGCGGATCGATGCGGTGTTTTCGCTGTTGCCGATCACCGCCACCATTTGCCGCCGGCCGTCGTCGATGCAACGCTGGACGATCAACTCCAGCAGCGCCTGGCCGATACCCAGCCCCGCCATGCCGTCGCGCACGTAGACGGAATCCTCGACCGTGAAACGATATGCAGGACGCGGCCGATACAATGTCGCGTAGCCGTAACCGACGACTTCACCTTCGCGTTCGGCGACCACGTAAGGCAGGCCCTGGCCGACCACATCCGCCCGGCGTTGCAGCATCTGCGCGAGGGTGGGCGGCTCCAGTTCGAAGCTCGCGGTGCCGTGGATCACGTGATGGGCGTAGATCTCACGTACCGTGGGCATGTCGTCTTCACGGGCGTCGCGCAGGATGAGGTCGTGGGGCATGGAGAGGTCTTCCAGTACAAGAAACAGGTTGTGAGGCAATGATGAGGCGCGCCTTACTCAAAACAAAGCTATGATTCATCATCGTCAGCATAAGTAAATCTTTGCCATGCAACGGCTCAACCTTACCCATCTGCACAGCTTCGCCATGGTTATCCGCCACGGCAGCTTTTCTGCCGCCGCCGAGCGCCTGAACCTGACTCAACCCGCCGTCAGCCTGCACATCCGCCAGTTGGAGGAGCGTCTGAACCTGCGCCTGATCGAGCGCGTGGCCAAACGCATCAAGCCCACCTCTGCGGGCAGCACGTTGCTGACGCACATTGGCCGCATCGATGCGGTGGTCGAAGACGCGTTGCTTGACCTGTCCAGCCATGCTCAGGGTGTCGCCGGTCAGGTCGCCATCGGCACCGGTGCCACGGCCTGCATTCATCTGCTGCCACCGATCCTGCAGCAACTGCGGCGCCAGTTTCCGGCGCTCGACGTGCGCGTCAGCACCGGCAATACCGATGGCATCCTGCGTGCGGTGGAGGAAAACCGCCTGGACCTGGCGCTGGTCACCCTCCCCGCATCGGGCCGCAGCCTGTCGATCACGCCGCTGCTGGATGATGAGTTCGTCGCCATATTCAGCGCCGAGCACCACGCGGTGCCTGACGTCATCACGCCTCAAGCGCTGATCGAACTGCCGCTGGTGGTATTCGAGGCTGGCAGCAGCACGCGGCTGCTGATCGATGAGTGGTATCTGCATGCCGGTTTACGGATCAAACCGGTGATGGAGCTGGGCAGCATCGAGGCCATCAAGGAAATGGTCGGCGCAGGCCTGGGCTACAGCATCGTGCCGCGCATGTCGGTGGCCGGGGAACATCATCGCCGGGGGCTGCGTGTCATGCCGCTGCAGCCGCCGCTGCGGCGCACGCTGGGAGTCGTCTTGCGCCAGGACAAACCGCTGGGCAAGGCACTGCGTCAGGTTCTCGAAGCCTTGCAGACGCTCAAGGGCTGATTGGGTTTAGAATGCCGCCCCTTCTTCACAGCCGACCTGCCGCCACCCGATGAATGCCGACGCCCTGAACACCCTCAATCAGCACCTGCTGACTGCCCTCGCCACCGCCCCCGCTGAAACCCGTCGCCTGTTTCACGGCCGTGGCCGCCGCTGGCCGGGGCTGGAACAACTGACCGTAGACTGGATGCAGGGCGTGGTGCTGGTGTCGCTGTTCAAGGAACCGGCAGCCGATGAGCTGGCGGCCTTGAAGCGGTTGCTCGATGAGCTGTGCCAGTCGCCGCAGTGGATCGGCAGCCAGGCCCATACCTTGTTGCTGCAACATCGCTACCTGCCCGACAGCCTCACCGAAGCGCTGCGGGGCGAGATGTCGGACGAATGGGCGCTGACCGAAGGCGGCCTGCGGTACTGGGTGGATTTCGGCCGCAAGCAGAACACCGGGCTGTTTTTGGACATGCGCTATGGCCGCGACTGGGTGCGAGCCAATGCCTCTGGCAAGCGCATCCTCAACCTGTTCGCCTATACCTGCGGTTTCTCCGTGGCGGCGGTCGAAGGCGGCGCGGATTTCGTGGTCAACCTGGACATGTCCCGCGCGGCCTTGAGTCGCGGCCGGGACAACCACCGCCTGAACGGCCATGACCTGGGCAAGGTGAGTTTTCTCGGCCATGAGCTGTTCAAGTCATGGGGCAAGGTCAAGAGCGGCGGGCCGTACGATCTGGTGATCATCGACCCGCCGTCGTTTCAGAAAGGCAGTTTTTTGCTGACCAAGGATTACCAGCGTGTACTGAGAAAGCTGCCGGAGTTGCTGACCGCAGACGGTTGCGTGCTCGCCTGCATGAACGATCCGGCATTGGGTGCCGATTTTCTGATTGAAAGCATGGGGCGTGAGGCGCCGGGGTTGCGCTTTGAACAACGCCTGGAGAACCCTCCTGAGTTTGCCGATGCCGAACCCGGCGGCGGCCTCAAGGCCCTGGTTTTCCGCCAGGCACCAAACCTGTAGGAGCGCGCTTGCCCGCGAACGCGCCAGACCTGGCACCGAGGTTGTCTGACCTGACGCTGTCGCGGGCAAGCGCGCTCCTACAGGGTTTACGCGGACCGTAGCAGCACGGCTTGCCGGCGGGGGCGGCCTCAGGATCGATCCCGCCGGCAAGCCGTGCTGCTACGTGATGATCCCCTCCGTAAACTCAGGCGCTGAGCCGGGAGATTACGTCGTTCAACCCCACTGACAGTTCGTGCAGGTCTTGGCTTGCAGTCTGCGTGCGCTGCACGTTGTTCTGGTTGGTGGTGGCGATCGCGGTGATTTCCGTCAGGTTGCGCGAGATGTCTTCGGCCACCGAGGTCTGTTCCTCGGCTGCGGTGGCGATCTGGCGGTTCATGTCACGGATGGCTTCGACCGCCGTGGTGATGCGTTGCAGGGACGAGCCCGCCAGGGTCACTTGCTCCACGCTTTCCTGGCTGCGTGCCTGGCCGTTTTCGATGGCCTGAGCGGCATCGATGGCGCCGGTCTGCACCGAGTTGATGATCTGATTGATCTCCGCCGTGGACGCCGCGGTGCGCTGGGCCAAGGTGCGTACTTCGTCGGCCACGACAGCAAAGCCACGCCCGGCATCACCGGCACGGGCCGCTTCGATGGCCGCGTTGAGGGCCAGCAGGTTGGTCTGCTCGGCAATCCCGTGAATCACTTCCAGCACTTTGCCGATACGGCCGCTGTCACTTTCCAGACGGCGAATGACCTCAGCAGTGTTGCTGATTTCAGTGCGCATGCGGGTGATCGAGGTGATGGTCGCGCTCATCACCTTGCCGCCGTCCTGGGAGCTGCGGTCCGCTTCATCGGCGGCATTGGCCGCCTGGGCTGCATGGCGGGCGACTTCCTGGGCGGTGGCCGACATCTCGGTCATGGCGGTGGCCACCTGGTCGGTACGCTCGAACTGCTCGTGGGTGCCCTGGGCCATCAACGCCGCGATGGCCTTGAGCTCGCCGCCGGCGCTGTCCAGATCAGTGGTGCTGCGCTTGAGACGCGTGAAGGTGTCGGCGAGGAAATCACGCAACACGTTGGCGGCGACAGCCAGACGCCCCAGTTCATCCTGACGCGTGACGTTGACCCGATCACTGAAGCGGCCCTGGCTCAATTGCGCGACGTATTCGATCAGCATGCTGATGGGGCCGACGATATTGCGGTTGACCATCCACAGGGTCAGCCAGCCCACCAGCAAGGCTGAAGCCAGCATCACCAGCGTACCGATGAGGATGGTCTGGTCGGCGGTGCTGCTGATGACCGCAGACTGCTGATCGCTCTGCTTGCGCAGGTTGGTCACCAGCTCGCTCATCTGCTCGCTGGCCGCGCGATCGACGCCCTTGACCGCCTGGTCCCCCGCCACCGGATCGCCGCTGGCAGCGACGAACGCATCGCGGCCTTTGCGGTAGGCCACGCCCAACGCGCGGTGTTCCTCGCGCAGTTTGTCTACCTGGGATCGGGTCGCCGAATCCAGGCCTTTCATGGCGCTCAGGCTGCCCAGCGCATCCTGCACCAGACGCTCCTGATCCTCGAACTGGCCCCAGAACTTGTCGCGGTCAGCCGCCTGCTTGCCGCGCAGCAAGACGTTCTTCCACTCCTGGACCTGAATCTTGAATTGAAGGTTGGCCTGATCGACCAGTTGCGACGCACGCAGCGGACCTTCCAGCAACCCGCGATAAGCCTGCACGTTGCTGGACAGGAACTGGAAGCACGCCAGCGCGATCAGCAGCACCAGCACCAGGCTGCCGCTGAGCAGCGCCAGAATCTGCAATTTGAGGGATTTGGACATACGGGGAATCTCGTCAGGGAGGACAGCCTCGGGAATGGCCCGAAGGTTTGCATGCGTGTCACTTCCCTGTGCCTGGGTCTGACATCACGTCAAACCACAGGGCTTACGCACAAGCATCGGCTCTGGGACGGGGTTCTTGAGTGTGTATCGAACAGATCCGACAGGTGGTCGCAACCCTGTAGGAGCGCGCTTGCCCGCGACCGCGTCAGACCTGCCACCGATGTTGTCTGACTTGACGCTGTCGCGGGCAAGCGCGCTCCTACGGGATCAATCGCTCCACGCCACCTGACACTCTTTCAGATAATCGATGAACGCCCGCAAGCGCAGCGGCACGTGCCGGTTGCTGGGATAGAGCAAGGTGAACGGCCGTGAGCGCCCGGCATTGGCCTTGAGCACTTCAACCAACGTGCCATCGCGCAGCTCTTTCTCCACCACGAACCGATAGGCCTGAAACAAGCCTGCCCCGCTTTTGGCGAGAGTCACGCCTCCCAGCACGTCGTCGGAACAGCAATAACCGCCTTCGGCCAGGATGTCCCGCAGTTGGCCGTTCTCCTGAAACAGCCAGGGGATGCGTCGGCCATTGCTCGGCAGCTCATACTGGATGCAGTCATGGTCGGCCAGATCGTCCAGCGTCTGCGGGGTGCCTGCGCGTTTCAGGTAATCGGGCGTGGCCACCAGCACCAGCGCGCCATCTTCCAGTTTGCGAGCGATCAGCGTCGAGTCCGGCTGGGTGCGCACGCGGATCGCCATGTCGTAGCCCTCGGCCACGAAGTCGATGTTGCGATTGCTCAGGTTGATATCGACCGTCACCTCGGGGTAACGGCGCCGAAATTCAGGCAACAGCGGGAGGATGCGGTGATGGCCGTAGGTGGTGGGGATGCTCATGCGCAGCGTCCCGGAGGGCTTGAGCTGCTGGCCCGAGACCTGACGCTCGGCCTCGATCAGTTGCGCGAGGGCCTGGTTGCACTGCTCGAAGTACAGCCGGCCACTGTCGGTCAGGCGAATGCTGCGGGTGGTGCGCACGAACATCCGCACGCCCAGACGCTCTTCCAGCCGGGAGATCGAGCGGCTGACCGCCGCAGGCGTGACGCCAGCAGCCAGGGCGGCCGCGGTAAAGCTCCCCGCCTCGGCGGCCAGGCAGAACAGCTCGATGCTGCCCAGTTGAATGTCATCGAAGTGGCGTTTCACGATTAGTTACACCAGGTATCAATTGGTCAGAATACAGGTGATCGTGCCCACGGGCATCACCGCTACTCCCTTTGACCGAACACCTGCGAAGGCCGGCGCAGCACGGGGTCGAAGGGATTGATCTTCGGGCTGATGCCGCTGGCTTCGCGCTTGAGCATGTCCACCACGGTGGGCATGCGTTCGGCGTTGAGGCGGTCGCTGATGGTCGCCACGCTGAGTGCGGCCACGGCCCGGCCTTCGCGGTCGAGGATCGGCACCGCAAGACCCGCCATGCCCTCCAGCACGCCGGTGTTGCGCGCGGCGTAGCCCAGGCGGCGCACGTTATCGATCTCCGAGCGCAGCATCACCTCGTCATAGAGGTGAAAGTCCCGCAGCCGCGGCAGGTTGTAACGGATCACGGTTTCGCGCTCTTCCTCGGGCAGGAACGCCAGAATCGCCAGGCTGCCCTGCCCCACGCCCAAGGCCACGCGGCCCCCGATGTCACCGGTGAAGGTTCGTATCGGATACGGGCCTTCACTGCGGTCCAGGCACACCGCATCGAAACCGCTGCGCGCCAGCAGGAACAGCGAATCCCCCAGTGACGCCGACAGCCGCAACAGGCTGGGTCGCACCACGTCCCGCAGGTTGCCGGTCTGCCCGGCCTTGGCCGCCAGGGCGAAGAATTCAAGGCTCAAGCGATAACGCTTGCTGCGGGCGTCCTGCTCGACCATGCCCTCGTCCACCAGGCTGCGCAGCAGGCGATGGGTCGTGGGTTGTGACAGGCCAACCTGCTGCGCCAGTTGCGTGACCCGCTCACCACCCTCCGGGCAATCGCCCAGACAACGTAAAACCGCGAAGAGCCGAGACACCGCACCGACGCCCGTTTCTTTTTCGGCGTTATTCCGTTCAATGGAATCCATATTGCTCTTTTACCTTTATCAATCCACTGAACGCATAAACTTGAAAATACTACTCGCTCAATGAAATTCATCGTTGAGCCCATCCTATTCCCAGGCATAGGATCAGTCCACAGGGCGATTTGAATAACAGCGGTAGCCGACCCCGATCGAGCGCCAGCGTCCATGCAACAGCACGCACGTTTTTCTTTTCGCATCTGCCCACACAAAACGCACGCCCCAGGTGTGCACGACAAAAAAGGTGGAAGCAGTCATGGCTTTTCTACAACTCCAGGCACTGTGCAAGCGCTATGGCGCGGTCGATGCGGTGGTCGCCACTGATCTGTCGGTGGCCAAAGGCGAGTTCGTTTCCCTGCTCGGCCCCTCCGGCTGCGGCAAGACCACCACCCTGCAAATGATCGCCGGCTTCGTCGATGTCAGCGCAGGAAGCATCCTGCTCGACGGACGTGACATCACCCACGCCAAGCCCGCCAGCCGTGGCCTGGGCGTGGTGTTCCAGTCCTACGCGCTGTTTCCCCACATGACGGTCCGCGACAACGTCGCCTTTGGCCTGAAGATGCGCAAGGTTGCGGGCGCCGATATCCAGCGCCGGGTGTCGCGGGTGCTGGAACTGGTGCGCCTGGACAAGCACGCCGAGCGCTACCCTCGCGAACTGTCCGGCGGCCAGCGTCAGCGCGTGGCCCTGGCCCGGGCGCTGGTGATCGAGCCTCCGGTCTTGCTGCTCGACGAGCCGCTGTCGAACCTGGACGCCAACCTGCGCGAAGAGATGCAATTCGAGATTCGCCGCATCCAGCGCGAAGTCGGTATCACCACCCTGATGGTCACCCACGACCAGGCCGAAGCGCTGTCGATCAGCGACCGCGTGGTGGTGATGCAGGCCGGGCGCATCACCCAGATCGACGAACCGTACAAACTCTACGAACATCCCCGCACCCGGTTCATTTCCGGCTTTGTCGGCAAGGCCAACCTGCTGCGTGGCGACCGCGATCACAGCGGCGCGGCCCAGGTACGCGAAGCCCATGGCGACGGTGAACTGACCCTGAGCCTGCGCCCGGAGAAGATCGATCTGGTGGACGCCGACAAAGGCCGCCTGCAAGGCCGGATCGTCACCCGCTATTTCCTCGGCAGCCAGTGGCTGTATCGCGTGGAAACCTCGATTGGCGAACTGACCGTGGTACGCCGCAACAACGGTGACGCGCCGTTCAACGAAGGCATGGTGGTGGGGCTGGACTGGTCCGCCGAGCTGCTGCGGGTGCTGACCGCCGATGAGGTGCCGGCATGAGTGGCGCAGGCGTGTTGCGCGACACGGGTCGCGGCTATCTGTTATCAACCCCGGCCCTGGCCCTGTTCGTCGGCCTGCTGGTGCTGCCGTTGCTGCTGACCCTAGTGCTGTCGTTCAACGTGTTCGATTACGAGGTCGGGGTCAAGGGCGACGCCTGGACCTTGGCGCAATACCTGAATCTGGTCACCGACTCCTACTTCTACGAGATCTTTTTCCGCACCTTCTGGATCAGCGCGCTGGTCACCCTGCTGTGCGTGGTGATCGGCGTGCCCGAGGCCTACATCCTCAGCCGCATGGGTGCGCCGTGGCGGTCGATTTTCCTGATTCTGATCCTCACCCCGCTGCTGATTTCGGTGGTGGTACGGGCCTTTGGCTGGAGTCTGTTGCTGGGCGCCGACGGCCTGGTCAACCAGGCGATCCAGGCGCTCGGCGGGCGGCCGCTGAAACTGCTGTACACCCCGTTCGCGGTGATCCTGGCGCTGGTCCACGTGATGCTGCCGTTCATGATCATCCCCGTGTGGACCTCGCTGCAGAAGCTCGACAGGTCCGCCGAACAGGCGGCGCTGTCACTGGGCGCGACCCAGGCCAAGGTGATGCGTCTGGTGGTGCTGCCGCAAGTGATGCCCGGCGTGCTGTCCGGCACGCTGATTGTGTTCGGCCTGTCGGCCAGCTCCTTCGCCATTCCGGGGCTGCTGGGCGGCCGGCGCTTGAAGATGGTCGCCACGGTGGTCTACGACCAGTACCTCTCGGAACTGAACTGGCCCATGGGCGCGACCATCGCGGTGGCCCTGCTGCTGGTCAACCTGTTGGTGATGCTGTCGTGGAACCGGCTGGTGGAAAGCCGCTACAAAAAATCCCTGGGGGAATGACCGATGTCCAAGAACGGCCCTCTGGCCCTGTCCTTTCACGCCCTGGTGGTGGTCTTCATGCTGGCGCCGCTGGTGGTGGTCTGCCTGGTGGCCTTCACCCCGGAAAACACCCTGAGCCTGCCGTGGGACGGTTTTTCCCTGCGCTGGTTCGAAGCGGTGTTCGAGCGCGCCGACTTCATTCAGGCCTTCTATAACAGCCTGATCCTGGCGGTGGTGGCGGCAACCCTGGCGACCCTGATTGCGGTGCCTGCAGCGTTGGCGATCACCCGTTACCAGTTTCCCGGCCGCGACTTTCTCAACGGCCTGTTTCTGTCGCCGATCATCATCCCGCACCTGGTGCTGGGGGTGGCGATGCTGCGCCTGTTCGCGCTGATGGGGGTCAACGGCAGTTTCGTCTGGCTGATGTTCGCCCACGTGGTGGTCATCACTCCCTACGTGCTGCGCCTGGTGATCGCCGCCGCCATCGGTGTCGACCGCAGTGCCGAACAGGCCGCCGAGTCCCTGGGTGCGAGCCGCTTCACGCTGTTCCGGCAAATCACCCTGCCAATGATTCTGCCCGGTGTGGCCGGGGGCTGGCTGCTGGCGTTCATCAACAGCTTCGACGAAGTGACCCTGTCGATCTTCGTCACCTCGCCTTCGACCCAGACCCTGCCGGTGCGCATGTACGTCTACGCCACCGAATCCATCGACCCGATGATGGCGGCGGTGTCTGCGCTGGTCATCGCCCTCACCGCCGCCACCATGATCGTTCTCGATCGGGTCTACGGCCTGGACCGCGTGCTGGTGGGCAAACACTGATGAATACCCTCGTATTGCGTTTTTGCCTGACAGAGAGAGCGCCATGGCATTGCTGAAACGACTGGCAGAAACCGACCGCGACGTCCTGCCGTTTACCCTCGACGGCCAGCCGGCCACCGGCCTTCTCGGCGACACGCTGCTGACCGCCGTACTGACCGCCGGCGAGCATCTGCGCGGCAGCGATTTCAGCGCCAGCCCACGGGCCGGATTCTGCCTGATGGGCGCCTGCCAGGACTGCTGGGTCAAGCTTGGCGACGGTCGCCGGGTGCGCGCCTGTTCGACCCTGCTTGAGGCAGACCACTGCGTTATTCGCGAGCCGGGGCGCAGCCTATGAAAACCAGCGATATCGTGATCGTGGGCGCCGGGCCTGCCGGCATCCGGGCAGCGCAGACGCTGGTCGCCTATGGCCTGCAACCTTGCCTGATCGATGAGGGGCTGCGCGGTGGCGGGCAGATCTATCGCCGCCAGCCGGCGAACTTCAAACGCCCCGCCAAAGCCTTGTATGGCTTCGAAGCGGCCAAGGCGCAGGCGGTGCATTCAACCCTCGATCGCCTGCAAACCGACATCGACTACCGGCCGCAAACCCTGGTGTGGAACGCCGAGGAGCGCACCCTCGACACCCTGACCTTCAACGACGGTCCCAACGGCGTTTCGGCTCAGGTCCCGTACAAACAACTGATCGTCGCCACCGGCGCCACCGACCGCATATTGCCGGTGCCAGGCTGGACGCTACCCGGTGTCTACAGCCTGGGGGCGGCGCAGATCGCTCTCAAATTCCAGGGCTGTGCCATTGGCGAGCGGGTGGTCTTTGCCGGGAGCGGGCCGCTGCTGTATCTGGTGGCCTATCAATACGCCAAGGCCGGCGCCAAGGTCGTGGCCGTGCTCGACAGCTCGCCCCTGTCGGCCCAGGCCCACGCCTTTCCCGCGCTGCTCGGCCAACCCCTGACACTGGCCAAGGGCATCTACTACCGCACCTGGCTCACCACGCGGGGCATCCCGGTGCATCAGGGCGTGCAGCTACACAGTATCGAGGGCGAGCAGCGCGTCACCGGCGTGAACTGGCAGCGCGGCGCGGACATCGTTGAACTCGATTGCGACGCCGTGGGCTTTGCCCATGCACTGCGCAGCGAAACTCAACTGGCTGACCTGCTGGGCTGCGAATTCGTCTGGAGCGGGCTCAACCGCGCATGGCTACCCCAACGCGATGCCAGCGGGCGCAGCAGCGTCGAGGGGGTTTATCTGGCCGGTGACGGCGCGGGCATCATGGGCGCCGATGCCGCCGAGATGGCTGGCGAACTGGCGGCGCTGACGCTTCTGGCCGACAGCGGGCATCAGATCGATCAGGCCCGCAGCGCCGGGTTGCAACGCAAACTTGGAGCCATCGAGCGTTTCCGTCACGGGCTGGAAACCGCCTTCCCGTTCCCCGAGGAGTGGGCAACAAAAGCCCCTGATGAGCTGACCGTGTGTCGCTGCGAGGAAGTCAGCGCCGGCGACATCCGCCACACCGTCGAGCAGGGTCACTGGGAGATCAACCGGGTCAAGGCCATGTGCCGGGTCGGCATGGGCCGCTGTCAGGGGCGCATGTGCGGACTGGCCGCGACCGAGATCGTCGCCCAGGCCTCGGGCCGGGATATTGCCAGCGTCGGGCGTTTGCGTGGACAGGCGCCGATCAAGCCGCTGCCCTTCGGCGTGGAGGTGGAGCAATGAGCCTGCCGATCGAGGTGGATGCGGTGGTCATCGGCGGCGGCATCGTCGGCAGCTCGGCGGCGTTGTTTCTCGCCCGGGCCGGCCAGCGCATCGCGTTGCTGGAACGGGATTTCTTCGGCTCGCACTCCAGTGGCGTCAACTATGGCGGCGTGCGCCGTCAGGGGCGGCCATTGTCCCAGTTACCGCTTTCCCAGCGGGCCCACGGGATCTGGGCCAATCTGCAGGCGCTTATCGGCATCGACGGCGAATACCTGCGCTCCGGGCATTTGAAGCTGGCCCGCAGCGACAAGGACATGGCCGCGCTGGTGAGTTACGAGCAGGCCTCTCGAGGCTTCGGGCTGGATTTGCAATTGCTCGATCACAGCCAGTTGCGGGCGCGGTTTGCCTGGGCCGGTGACGTGGCGGTGGGTGCCTCCCTGTGCGCCGACGACGGCCACGCCAACCCGCGCATCGTCTCCCCGGCCTTCGCTCACGCAGCGCGGCGCGCCGGGGCTCAGGTGTTCGAACAGGCCAATGTCATCGACGTCAGTCATGACGGCAACGCCTTTAACGTGAGGACCGCCGACGGCCAGGCGTTTCGTGCGCCATGGCTGCTCAACTGCGCAGGCGCCTGGGCAGCGGCGCTGGCCGAACAGTTCGGCGAGCCGGTGCCGATGCGCGCAGGGCATCCGGCGATGCTGGTGACCGAGCCGCTGCCGATGTTCATGGACGTCAGCACCGGGGTTGAGGGCGGCGGCATCTATGCCCGCCAGGTCGCCCGAGGCAACTGCGTGCTGGGTGGCGGTCAGGGCTTTCCCCTGGACCCGACCAAGGCCCGTCCGGGTCAGGCAGCGATTCTGGAGATCCTGCGCAATGCCGTGGAGCTCTACCCGCCACTGGCCGGTGCCCAAGCCATTCGCACCTGGAGCGGCACCGAAGGCTACCTGCCCGACCGCGAGCCGGTGCTAGGCGCCAGCACAACCCAAACGGGCCTGCTTCACGGTTTCGGCTTCGCCGGTTCCGGCTTTCAGATCGGCCCCGCTGCCGGAGAGGCACTGGCGCAGATCGTCTGCAAGGGCGCGCCGGACATCGACCTGGCAGCGTTTTCAATCACGCGTTTCGTAACTGCTGCACCACCCGTCACCGCCGTGTCTGCCGTGGACACGAGCAACGTCATCCCATTGCTCAGAGGAAGGTCGTCGTCATGAACACCCTGCACACTGTGAAACGTTTCGCCCTGGCCTGCGCGTCCTGCCTGCCCGCAGCAGTGGTCACGCTGCCCGCCCACGCCGAGCCGACCCTCTACCTGGGGATGAACGGCGGCACCATGGAGCGCCTGTATGCCGATCAGGTGCTGCCGGCCTTCGAGAAGGCCAACAACGTCAAGGTGGTGATCGTGCCGGGCACCTCGTCTGACATCCTGGCCAAGGTCCAGGCCAGCAAGGACAACCCGCAGATGCATGTCATGTTCCTCGACGACGGCATCATGTACCGGGCGATCTCCATGGGCCTGTGCGGCAAGCTGCAACCGAGCGCGACCCTGGCCGACATTCCGGCCAAGGGCAAGATCAAGGATGAGGCGGTGGCCGTGAGCCTGGGCGTGACCGGTCTTGCGTACAACACCAAAATGTTCCAGGAAAACGGCTGGAGCGCGCCGACCTCCTGGGCTGACATGGCGGACAAGCGCTACAAGGACAAACTGGTGTTTCAGTCGCTGGCCTCCTCCACGTTCGGCCTGCACGGTTTCCTGATGTTCAACCGCCTGCAGGGCGGGGACGAAACCAACGTTGAACCGGGTTTCAAGGCCTGGCCGAAAACCGTGGGGCCTAACGTGCTGGAGTACATTGCAAGCTCGGCGAAGATTTCCGAGATGGTGCAGACCGGCGAAGCGGCGCTGTTCCCGCTCACGCCGACCCAGGTCACCGCGCTCAAGCTCAAGGGCGTGCCGGTGGAGTACGCGCCGCCCAAGGAAGGCGCCGTGGTGTTGAACGTGGCTGAATGCACCATTGCCAATAACGATCAGCCTGAACTGGCGCAGAAACTGGCCGAATTTCTGCTGACACCCCAAGCCCAGGCGCCAGCCCTGGAGCTGGGTGACCAGATCCCGTCCAACCCGAAAACCCCGACCAGCGACCGCACCCGGGGCCAGGTCGAGGCGATGAACAAATACCTGGAGACGGCGGTAACCATCGACTGGGACCAGGTGAACCAGATCCGGCCGGAGTGGAATGCGCGCTGGAGCCGCAGCATCGAGCGCTAGTCCCGGCGCAACCCCATCCGTAGCAATCCGGCTTGCCGGCGTCGGCGCCCTTAGCATCGCTCCCGCCGGCAAGCCGTGCTGCTACGAGGGCATTGGGTGTTCCCGGGATTCAGGCCCGACTACAAATCCGTAGCAGCACGGCTTGCCGGCGGGGACTTACTCAAGTGCGCCGACGTCGCCAAACCGGACAGCTACGGGTGGGTTCAGGCCGCTTTGGCCTTGCCGCGCATATCAGACACGCAGCGTTTGAGCAGATCGCGGATCGGCTCGCGCACGCTGCGCTTGTTCAATTTCTTGGTGCTCAACCACCGGCAATCGTCGATTTCATTAAGTGGACGCGGTTTCTTGGGGTGAGTGCGTTGCGCCTCGAACAGGTAGTGCACCACGTTGTCCTGCTTGTACTCAGAGACATAAACCAACCGGCTGAAGTGCAACCCCGTCTCTTCGGCCATTTCCCGCTTGGCCGCCTGCAGCGGCGTTTCACCACGTTCCACCCGCCCGCCTGGCAGATTCCATTTCGAGCGCCGCTTGCGCACGAAGAGGATCTCCCCGTCGCGGCGATAAATCACCGTGGCCCGCTGTTTCAAACCTTTGTATTTCGCTGTACTCGCTTCCATGGCACCCATTGTTCGTCCCATCTGGCCGTGACATTACATCGTGAGGAAACGCGCAGAGTCCTGACGACGCTCGCATCACCATGCGCCCCAAAAGTGTCGGTCTTATGACACCTCGACGGGATAGACACCCAGAGCCAGGCCGTCGTTCAGCACAAACACCCGCCAATTGCGTTGAACTAAGCGCGTCCCAGAGCGATCCCTGTTAACGCGCACCGTTGACGCGAACCCGATGGAACCGTGCATCCAGGGCTGCCTGCCAGCCCCTGAGCGACGAACGATAAGGAGCCGACGTGACCGATACCCCCTACCCTCTGTACCGCAGCACGCCCGGGCCGCTGCATGGCATGCTGCTGGGCGGCACCGTGGCGTTGTTCCTGGGCGCCTTGCTCAGTGACATCGCCTACTTCAAGACCTTCCTGATCCAGTGGAGCAACTTCGCCTCCTGGCTGATTGCCGGCGGCATGCTGTTGTGCGGGCTGACGTTGCTGTTTGCCCTGGTCAACCTGATCCGCGCCAGGCCAAGGTCCGGCCGGCCGACGGTGTATTTCCTGCTGCTGCTGGTCACCTGGGCGCTGGGCTGGATCAACGCATTCGAACACGCCAAGGACGCCTGGGCGGTGATGCCCAACGGGCTGATCCTGTCTGTCGTCGTGACCCTGCTGGCCTGTGTATCGGCCTGGACCGGCTTCACCAACCTTCGTGCAGGAGACGCCCGATGAGACCAACCTACGCACTGAGCGCACTGGCCATGGCGCTGCTGTTGAGCGCCTGCGGAGGCGAGAAGGATACGCCTCAGACCCACGGCCCCGACCCGCAGATGCCCCAGGCCGAACGCGGGCTGCTGCCCAGCATGAAGATCGCCGAACCGGTTGCCTGGGGCGACCAGAAACCGAGCGTGCCCGAGGGCTACAGCATTTCGGCCATTGCGAGCGATCTGCTGGTGCCGCGGCAAACGCTGGTCCTGCCCAATGGCGATATTCTGGTCGCCGAAGGCAAAGGCGGCACCGAGGCGCCCAAGCTCAAGCCCAAGGATGTGATCGCCAGCGTGATCAAGGCCCAAGGTAATACCAAGGTCAAGGGCGGTAACCGCCTGACGCTGCTGCGCGATGCCGACGGGGACGGCAAATACGAACTCAAGACCGTGTTCGCCGAAAACCTCAACGCACCGTACGGATTGGCGTTCGCCAACGGCAAGATCTACGTGGCCAACCAGGATGCGCTGGTCAGCTTCGATTACGCCGACGGCCAGACCAAGGCCAGCGGCGCGCCGACCACCCTCACCGAGCTACCCTCGAAGATCAACCACCACTGGACCAAGTCACTGGCGGTGAGCCCCGACGGCAGCCAGCTGTATGTGGGTATCGGCTCCAACAGCAACGTCACCGAACGCGGCATGGAGGTCGAACTGGACCGCGCGCAGATCTGGCAGATCGATGCAAGAAGCGGCGCCCACAAACCCTACGCCACCGGTGTTCGCAACCCCACGGCGCTGAAGATACAGCCCGGGACCGGCACCCTGTGGGCCGTGGCCAACGAGCGGGATGAACTGGGGCCGGATCTGGTGCCCGATTACCTGACCTCGGTGCGTGAAGGCGGTTTCTACGGCTGGCCCTACAGCTACTGGGGCCAGCATGTCGACACCCGTGCCCAGCCGCAGGATCCGGCCAAGGTCGCCTCGGCGATCAAGCCCGATTACAGCCTGGGCTCACACGTCGCGGCGCTCGGCCTGGATTTCTCGATCCCGGCCATGGGCGACAAGTTCGCGGACGGGGTGTTCGTCGGCGAGCACGGCAGTTGGAACCGCGACAACCCGGTGGGCTACAAAGTGGTATTCGTGCCCTTCAGCAACGGCCACGCCAGTGGTGAGCCGGTGGACTTCGCGACCGGCTTTCGCGGCACCGACGGCAAGACGCGAGGCCGCCCGGTGGGCGTCACGGTCGACCCCAAGGGCGCGCTCATCATCGCGGACGACCTTTCCAACACCGTCTGGCGCGTGACGCGCAACAAGTGAGGTGCAACCGGGCGGTAGGTGCATGCACCGCCCGGTTGAAGGTTTAGCATTGGTTATCGTTCATCAACTTTCGCACACCGAGGCCGAATGAGTTTCATTCTTTGCATGACGGTACTCGGTGTCCTGCTGATGCTGCTGGCGCTGACGTCCTCTTACCTGCGCTGGCTGCCGGTCACAACCTCTGCGGTGTGCCTGGCTTTTGGCGCTGTCATCGGGCCCTGGGGCATTGATCTTGTACAACTCGACATTCACGAAGCTCGCCACTGGCTGGAACGACTCACGGAAGTCGCGGTGCTGTTTTCGCTGTTCAATACCGGGATCAAGCTGCGCCTGCCGCTGAACCGCAAGGCCTGGCACTCGGCGTATCTGTTGGCGGTGCCGGTCATGCTGGCCAGCATTGTCGGCGTGGCGCTGGTCGCCCATTACCTGCTCGATGTGCCGTGGGCCATCGCCCTGCTGCTGGGGGCGATGCTGTCGCCCACCGATCCGGTGCTGGCGGGCATGGTGCAGGTCAACCATGCCCAGGATTTCGACCGGGTCCGTTTTGGCCTGTCCGGCGAGGCCGGGCTCAATGACGGCACGGCCTTTCCGTTCGTGATCTTCGCCTTGCTCTGCGTCAGCCACGGCGCCGGGGATTTCTCCTGGGTCCAGGGCTGGCTGCTGAAGAACATCCTCTGGGGTGTGCCGGTCGGGCTGTTGATCGGCTATGGCCTGGGCCGGGGCGTGGGACACCTGATGATCTACCTGCGCATCCGCAATGCCGACAGCACCACTTCGCCCAACGACTTTCTGGCCCTTGCGCTGATCGCCATGGCCTATGTCGTCGCCCAGGGTCTGGGGGCCTTCGGTTTTCTCTCGGTGTTCGCTGCGGGCCTGGGGCTGCGCCATGCCGAAGTCCGCACCACCGGCTCCGACGTTCCCGCCGAACAGGTGGCCCGGCCCGTGCTGGGTCACATGGACAGCGAACCCCAGGCCGGCACGGTCACCCGCCATGACGAACTGAGCCAGTCGCAACTGGCCGCCGGGGTGATGATGGGCGACATGCTGGCGTTCGGCAGCCTGGTGGAACGTGCCATGGAAGTGTTGCTGATTACCCTGCTCGGTGCGGTGGTGGCGTCCTACTGGGACTGGCATGCAGTGGTGCTCGGCCTCGCACTGTTCTGTGTGATCCGCCCACTGAGTGTCTGGCTGATCATCCGGGGCAGCCTGCTGACACGGCCGCAAAAGGCGCTGGTGGGCTGGTTCGGTATCCGCGGCATCGGCACTCTGTTCTACTTGTGTTACGCGTTGGCACACGGCTTGCCGGAGGAAAGCGTCAAAACCACCGTCAGCCTGACGTTATCGGTGGTTGCACTGAGCATCCTGTTGCATGGCATCAGCATTCAGCCGCTGCTGGAGCGCTATGAACGGAGCATGACCAAAGCCCCGCCCTAGACGCCTGCCGGGCAGGCGATAGACAGCGTCGATCAGCCCATCAGAACTAGCGATTTGCACAAGCTGCAAATGCTGCGATGATCGTCAATAGCCCCCCAGCCACGCAGCACTCTCGAGAACACCATGTCGGATCGAGTCCTCATAGACGGCTATTCACGCAAAGTCGATTACGTTCGCCTCTCGGTGACTGATCGCTGCGATTTTCGCTGCGTGTACTGCATGGCCGAGGACATGACCTTCCTGCCCCGCCAGCAGGTGCTGTCGCTGGAAGAGATCCAGCAGATCGCCGAGCGCTTCGTGGCACTGGGCACCAAGAAGATTCGCCTGACCGGCGGCGAGCCCCTGGTGCGCGCGGGGATCGTCGGCCTGTGCAAGAACATCGCCGCCCTGCCCGGCCTGCGCGAACTGTGCATGACCACCAACGGCTCGCAGCTGGAAAAACTTGCGGCGCCCCTGTTCGACGCCGGTCTCAAGCGCCTGAACATCAGCCTGGACAGCCTTGATCCCGTGCGTTTCAAGGAATTGACCCGCACCGGTGACCTGAGCAAGGTCATTGCCGGTATCGATGCGGCCAATGCTGCCGGGTTCACCCACACCAAGCTCAATTGCGTGGTGATGCAGGGCCGTAACGACCATGAGATCAACGACCTGGTGGCCTTCGCCATCGATCGCGGCCTGGACATCACCTTCATCGAAGAAATGCCGCTGGGCGTCATCAGCGAACACAGCCGCGCCGAGTCGTTCTTCTCCAGCGATCAGGTGCGCGAGAGGATTGCCGAACGCTACACGCTCATCAATTCGACCGAATCGACCCAGGGCCCGTCGCGCTACTGGCGCCTGGCCGAAGCCCCGGACATCCGCATCGGCTTCATCTCGCCCCACAGCCACAACTTCTGCGCCACCTGCAACCGCGTCCGCGTGACCGTCGAAGGACGGCTGCTGCTGTGCCTGGGCAACGAACACTCCGCCGACCTCAAAGCCGTCCTGCGCGCCAACCCCGGCCAACCGCAGAAGCTTGAAAACGCAATCATCCAGGCCATGAAGCTGAAACCGTACAAGCACAACTTCGAGATCAACGACGACGTGCAGGTGGTGCGGTTCATGAACATGACCGGCGGCTGACGCCGTCCCCAGCCTCACCCATGCCCCGTAGCAGCCGGGCTTGCCCGCGGGAGCGATTTTGAAATCGCCGACGCCGGCAAGCCCCACTGCTACGGGTCATCAATTCCGACACTACCCCAACAACTGACTCACCACTGCCCGCAACTTGCCCGGTTTCACCGGTTTGTTGAGCAGCGGCGCGTTGAGTTTCTGCAATGAGCGGCGGCACAGGTCGGTGCGGTCGGCGGTGATCATCACGCAGGGTATCTCGCAGGCGAAATGCTTGCGGATATGGGCCACCACGTCGCAGCCCAACACCCCGTGATCCAGATGAAAGTCGAACAGGATCAGCTCCGGTGCACGGCCCTGCAGGACGCTGTAGCACGATGCCTTGTCCGTGGCGGTCAGGACCTCGCAGCCCCACTGCCCCAGTAACGCCGCCATGCTTTCCAGGATGCTGGTTTCATTGTCGAGCACCAGCAAGCGCCGCCCCGGCAAGGGGTTGCCTGCGCCTGGCAACTGCTGCACCGCGACGCTGATCGGCGCTGGCATCTCTTCGGAAAGTGGCACGTCGATGGCGAACACCGAGCCCACGCCAGGTTGCGAGCGAACCAGAATCGGACTGCCAAGAATCCGCCCGATGCGTTCGACGATTGCCAGCCCCAGCCCGACGCCCTTGCGATCGGCAGCACGTCCGACGTCCAGCTGGTTGAATTCCAGGAAGATCGACCCCAGCCGATCCGCGGCAATCCCCCTGCCGGTGTCCCAGACCTCGATCCGCAACCGGTCCCCGCGCTTGCGCGCCGCCAGCAGGATGCTGCCGTGGTCGGTGTAGCGACAAGCGTTGCTGAGAAAGTTGCGCAGGATGCGCGTCAGCAGGCGCAGGTCGGTGCGTACCGCGAACTGGCCGATGCGAGCGCGCAGCGTCAAACCGGCGGCCGAGGCCACGGACTCGAACTCCGACACCAGCGGCGCCAGTACCTCGTCCAGCCGGTACAGGTCGATATCAGGCTGAACCGCGGCGCGGTCCAGCTTGGAGATGTCAAGCAGGTCGGTGAGCAGATCCTCCGCGCCCTCCAGTGCCTGATGCGTACGCTCCACCAGCAGATGCTCGGCGCCGGGCAGGGTTCGCTCGCGCAATGTGGCGATCAACAGCCGCGCGGCATTCAACGGCTGCAACAGGTCATGGCTGGCGGCCGCGAGGTATTTGTCCTTGCTGCGGTTGGCTGCTTCGGCGGCATCCCGGGCCTCGCGCAGGTCGCGTTCGATGCGCTCGCGCCGGGCGATCTGTTTCTGCAGCTTGCGGTTGGTTTCCAGCAGCTCATCGGTGCGCGCCGCGACGCGCAGTTCAAGCTGGTCGTTGAGCTCCTGCAAGCGCTGCTGGGCCTGTTTGCGCTCGGTGATGTCGGCGACGAAGCCTTCGAACAGGCCGTCTTCGTCGGGCTTGAGCAACAGGTTCATCAACACCTCGACGTAGGTGCCGTCCTTGCGCCGCAGGCGGGTTTCGTAGCCTTGCAGGCTGCGCTCGCGCTGCAAAACATGGGCGATGGCGTTCAGCTCGACCTGGGCCCCGATGAACAGCGTGCCGGCGAGGTCATGCAGGAACAGCAGCATTTCCTGCTCGTCGCGGTAGCCGAGCATGCGCGCCAGTGCCGGGTTGGCCGCGCGCAAGCCTTCGTGCAGGCTGGCCTGGAAGATGCCGTGCACGGCGTGATCGAACAGCCATTTATACCGGTTGCGCTCGGTTTCAAGCTCACCCAGGCGCAGGGTCAGCTCCGGGTAATGGCTTTTGCGCGTCGAATGGTTGCCCAGCCCGAGCAACGCATTGAGCGCACCCTGGCCGTCAGAGGGCTTCGCCATACACCACTTCGACGTCCCGCAGGCTGGAAACGCGGGGGTTGGTCAGGATGCACGGATCGTCCATGGCATGGCGCGACAGAAACGGAATGTCGCTGGTACGCACGCCTTGCAGGCCCAGGGTTTCATGGAATCCGACCTGGTGCTTCAGGGTAATCAGATGTTCCACCAGGCGCTTGCTGATGGCGGCGTGGCTCAGCCCCCGGCAATCGATGCCCAGGGTTTCGGCGATCACCTTGAAGCGATCCGGCGCCGAGTTGTAGTTGAACGCCACCACGTGCTCGACCAGCACCGCATTGCACAAGCCATGGGGCAGGTCGAGAAAGCCGCCCAGGCTGTGGGACATGGCGTGCACCGCGCCGAGGATCGCGTTGGAGAACGCAAGCCCGGCCTGCATGCTGCCCAGCATGACCTTCTCGCGCAGGGCGATGTCGGCCGGGGTGGCGATCATCTGCACCAGATTGCCGTTGATCAGGCGCATCGCTTCCAGCGCGTGGGGGTCGGTCAGCGGGCCGTGGCCGGTGGACACGAAGGCTTCGATGGCATGCACCAGCGCATCGATGCCGGTACAGGCCGACAGGAACGGGTCCATGCTCAGGGTGGTTTCAGGATCGATCAGCGACACATCGGGCACCACCGCCTTGCTGACGATGGAAAACTTCATGCGTTCCTGCTGATCGGAAATGATCACGAACTGCGAGACATCCGCCGAGGTGCCTGCGGTGGTCGGGATCAGGATCAGCGGCGGGCTGGGCACGCGAATGGTGTCCACGCCTTCGAACTCCAGGATATTGCGGCCGTGGGCCACGGCGATGCCGATGCCCTTGCCGCAATCCATGGGGCTGCCACCGCCCACGGCGACGATCACGTCGCAATGGTGCTCGCGGTACAGCTCGGCGCCGAGCATGACCTCCTCGACCCGGGGGTTGGGCGATACGCCGCTGTAGATCACGTAGTCGATGCTCTGGGCCTGGAGGCTGGCTTCGACGTCAGCGACCCAGCCGGCGGCGATCACGCCGGGGTCGCTGACCAGAAGGACCTTGCGCGCGCCGAAAGTCTTGGCGTAGTTGCCGACGCTGTGCCGGCTGCCCGCACCAAAGATGATTTCCGGGGACACGAATTTGCGAAGCTGGTTGAGGCTCTGGCTCATATCAGGCGCATTCTTGTTGTTATCAGCGAATGAGCGCCAGCCTAGAGCATCTGCGGGGTAATGCAATAGGACCAATGACTGACGGTGTCGGCTCATGGCAGAGGTCCTGGGGCGAGGGGAAAACCCGGCCAACACGGCGATTGACCGGGAATGCCGATCAGCGGCTGGCGAAGTACATGGTCACTTCAAAACCAATGCGCAAATCGGTGAACGCAGGTTTTCTCCACATGGGCCTTTCCTCTTGATGGACCGGGTTGATCCGGCAGGTTCATTAGCGCATGGCAGCGCATTTGGGCGAATAGTACTTTGGCACTGATTGGGGTAGGGATTGGTAGCGGCCTGGATCCACCGCCAGACCGGTAGGAGCGCGCTTGCCCGCGACCGCGCCAGCTCAGCGACTCTTTTGCAACTGATAGATCGCAGTCGCGGGCAAGCGCGCTCCTACAAGGGATCCGGGTGTCCCGAAGCTCACCCCCGAAACCGTAGCAGTCCGGCTTGCCGGCGTCGGCGTCTTCAGAATCGCTCCCGCGGGCAAGCCCGGCTGCTACGGGGGGTGGGTGTTACCGAGATGGGGGGTCAACCGCGTACCGTAGCAGCACGGCTTGCCGGCGGGGGCGTCCTCGAGAACGATCCGGCGGGCAAGCCGTGCTGCTACGGGGCTTTATTAGCGTTAGCGTTTGGTCACCAACTCCTTGGGCAACTTGAACGTCCAGAGCATGCCGCCCTGGTTGAAGTCCTTGACCCGCTTGGCCACCTCGCCGCCCCACAACGGCACCGCGCCGCCCCAGCCGGAGAGCACCGAGACGTACTGCTCGCCGTCCATCTCCCAGGTCACGGGTGAGCCCAGCACGCCGGAGCCGGTCTGGAATTCCCAGACTTTCTCCCCGGTCTTGGCGTTGAACGCCTGCAGGAAGCCCTCAGGCGTACCGGTGAACACCAGGTTGCCCTTGGTCGCGAGCACCCCGCCCCACAGCGGCGCGTAGTTCTTGTGGCGCCAGACTTCCTTGCCGGTCTTCGGATCGATGGCGCGCAGCACGCCGATGTAGTCCTCGTTCAGCGGCTTGATGGTGAAGCCCGCCCCCAGGAACGCCGCGCCTTTCTTGTAGGCGATGCCTTCGTTCCAGATGTCCATGCCCCACTCGTTGCCCGGCACGTAGAACAGCCCGGTGTCAGGGCTGTAGGCCATCGGCATCCAGTTCTTCGCCCCCAGGAACGCCGGCGCCACGAATGCCGCCGTGCCCTTGGCCTCACCGTCCGGCGCACCCGGACGGCTTTCGTCGATGTAGATGGGCCGGCCGTCCTTGTCCAGGCCCTTGGCCCAGGTGATCTTGTCGGCGAACGGGAAGCCCCGGATGAACTTGCCGTCCTTGCGGTTGAGCACATAGAAAAAGCCGTTGCGGTCGGCGGTGGCGGCGGCCTGCACGGTCTTGCCGTTTTCCTGATAGTCGAAGGAGATCAGCTCGTTGACGCCGTCGAAGTCCCAGCCATCGTGGGGCGTGCTCTGGAAGTGCCATTTGATGGTGCCGTCATCGGGATTGAGCGACAGCCTTGAAGAGGAATACAGGTTGTCCCCCGGGCGCATGTGCGAGTTCCAGGGCGAAGGGTTGCCGGTGCCGATCAGGATCTGGTTGTTGCTGGGGTCGTAGTAACCACCCAGCCACGGCGCAGCACCGCCGGTCTTCCACAGATCGCCCGGCCAGGTCTTGTTCGCCTCGCCGCCCGAGATGCCGTTTTCCACGGCCTGGCCGTCCTTGTAGACGTAGCCCATGTTGCCCTCGACCGTGGGCCGGGACCACAGCAGCGTACCGTTTTTCGGATCGTAGGCCTCGACCTTGCCCACCACGCCGAACTCGCCACCGGCCACGCCGGTAATCAGCTTGCCGTTGACGATCATCGGCGCCGCACTGATCGAATAGCCGGCCTTGTGATCCGCCACCTGCTTGCTCCAGACCACCTTGCCGGTGTCTTTGTTCAGCGCCACGAGCTTGGCGTCCAGCGTGCCGAAATACACAAGGTCGCCGTACAACGCCACGCCGCGGTTGATCACGTCACAGCAGGGACGGATGTCGTCGGGCAGCCGCGCATCGTATTGCCAGAGTTTCTTGCCGGTGCGCGCATCCACAGCGAACACCCGCGAGTAGGAGCCGGTGAGGTACATGACCCCGTCCTTGACCAGCGGTTGAGCCTGCTGGCCGCGCTGTTTTTCCCCGCCGAAGGAGAACGCCCAGACCGGCCGCAGTTCCTTGACGTTCTGCGTGTTGATGATGTCCAGCGGGCTGAAGCGCTGGCCCTGGACGCCCAGGCCGTTGGTGACGATCTGCTCGGGGTTCTTGGGGTCCTGGAGAATCTCTTCATCGGTCACGGCAGCCATCACGCTGCCAGACGACAGGATGGCGCTGACCAACAGGCCCAGAGCGAAGGAATGGCGACGTGCGGGTTGGATCATGACGGCTGCCTCTGCGGATTATTGTTCTGGTCTTCCCTTCGGGAATTTCCCGATCAGGTGGATTGTTCGCCTGCAGGTACAGCCCAACAATTGCCCGCAGTGTGGAGGTTTCTAGTTCTTTGGTAGGGGCAATGGCGATACGCGGGCCTTATCGCCCGTCCACCCGTGCCATGCGCACCCGCTCGTAGGCCGGGTACAGATGGCTGACGCTGCGGATCAACTCGTAACGGGTCAGGCTGATGCTGCCAAAACGGTCGGGGATGGGGCTGGCGATCAGCTCGGTCATGTCCTGCCCTTGTACGGCGCCTTCACGCAGCAGAGCGTCCAGCCAGGTCAGGTAGTCGCGGGTCTGTTCGAAGGGGTTTGCGTCAGTGGCGAGCGGACCGTGCCCCGCCACCAAAAGCTTCCAGGGCAAGGCCTGCAGCCGCTCAAGATCGGCCAGCCACACCTGCAATCCCGGGCTGTCCGGCGTAGTGAGCGCACGTTGATAGAACAGCAGGTCACCGGCGAACAGCACGCCGGTCCGCTCATCGAGAATCGCTAGGTCGGAACCGGTATGCCCGGCCAGTGCCAGCAACCGCAGCGGATGCCCGCCAATCTCCAGTACGCCCTTTTGCAGCACCTGGGTCGGCAGGACGGTTTCAGTCCCGCGCATCCAGTCACCGACCATGCGATACAGGTTTTCGGCCAGCGCATCGCCGTGGGCGCGCATCTGCGCGGTGGTCCCGGCCAGGGCGCCGATGGGCACGTCGGCAAAGGCCTGGTTGCCCAGCACATGGTCAGGATGATGATGGGTCAGCAGCACCTGGATCACCGGCTTGCCGGTGACTGTCGCAATCGCCTTGCGCAGCGCTTCGCCGTAACGGTGGGAAGGTCCGGTGTCGATCACCACCACGCCGCTGTCGGTGATGATGAACCCGGTATTGACGATGTTGCCGCCGTTGCTTCTGGCGAAATTCTCGGTGCTGCCCTCCAGCAGGTAGGTGCCCTCGGCGATCTGCCGGGGTTGCAGGCGGTAGTCCATGTCGGCGAAGGCCGTGAGCGCCAGCAGCAGGAGCCAGAGCATCAACAGCCCCGCAAGCATCAGGCGCCTCAAGGGATCACCGCACTGAACGGATTGCCGCTGATGTCCCGCAGAGACAGGCGCGTCTCGCCCGCCCCTTGAATATCCAGGCTCAGGGTCGGGTTCTCGCTGACCGCCGGGAACAATTGCAGCCTGGCGAGCAGCGTGCCGCTGGCATCGGTCAGTTGCGCCTGATCCAGATAGAACTCGGGAATGCCGCTGACCATGCCGTTGTCCATCGGGTGCGACACCTGCACCCGCAGACGGCTGTAATCGCCTCGGGGAAACCGCGCCCCGAGCACTTCGCCCAGGTGCTCTTCCCAACCCGGCTGGGTGCGCACCACGCTGGGCGCCGTGCAACCGCCGCCCGCGGCTTCGATGGTGGTCGAGCCGATGTGCCAGACGCCGTCGCGGGTCAGCGCAGCGGCACGCAGGGGTGTCGCCTGTTCGATGCGAATGCGGATCGACAGCCACGGCAGCACTCGATCCAGCGGCTCGAAATCGACAATCTGCGGCAAAGGGTTAAGCTCCGCCCACGCCAGGATTCGCACCACCTGGCCTTGATAAGCCCGAGCGTCGATCTCGATCGGCACTTGGCGAGCGTCCTCGGCAAACGGCGGCGCCCGCACCAGGATCTTATCGTCGAAGACATAGGGCTGACCGTCGAGGAATTTCTGCTGGAAGAAACTCCACATCACCGACGGCACTGGATCCTTGCCGGGGTCAATGGCGCAGGCATCGAAGCACACCAGCAGCACCAGCCAGGCCGTCATCCCGCAGCGCTTCACTGGTACATCTCCGGCACTTCATAGCGCATGCCATAGGCGGCATAAATGCGCTGCACGGTGCCCTCGCGAATCAGCGTCTCCAGCGCCTCCTCCACCGCATAGGCCAACTGGCGGTTGCTCTCATGCACCGCCATGCCGATGTCCCAGGTCTGGCGTCCCATGTTCGGGTAGGCATTTTCCGCCTGTTGCCAATGGGCATCGGCGGCCTGGTGCAGTTGCCAGTCGACCTCTCCGCGCATGGCCATCACCGCATCGACCTTGCCCTCGTGCATGGCCGCGAATGCGTCCTGCACGGAGGGAAAGTGATGGGTGCTGTGGGTGAACTGGCCGTTGAAAATCGTCGTCAGGTAGAACGACGGCACGCTGTCGGTTTCCACCCCTACCGGGTGCTCGTTGAACACCGCGACACTGGGCACGGACGCAAGCCGCTGGGTGTCGAACGCCACCTGCCAGCGCTCGGTCTGGTAGGGCGCGAACATCGCCACATGATCGTTCTCCAGCTCGCCGACGTCGTTGCGCTTCTGGGTGTAATCCTTGTCGTAAGGCACGCGCATCATCATGTCCGCCAGTTGCTGGCCGCGCAGCTGGCTGCCGCGCCAGATCAGATCACGCAGGTCGCCGTCGAGGTTCTCGCCCGGCGGCGCCCACATCAGCTCCAGCCGCACCCCCAAGGCCTTGGCCAGCGCCTGGGCCAGCTCCACGTCCACGCCACGGTCCTGACCGTCCACCTGAAAGCTGTAGGGGGCAAAGTTCTGGTACACCGCGACCTTGATGACCCCGGCGGCCATGATGCTGTCGTAGTTGCGAACCTGGGCGCTGGCAGGCTGAAACATCAGGCCCAGCAGGCAGCACAGCACAGCCAACCACCTTGTGAACGCACCCATGGCGATCAGTCCTCGGTGTGCACGCTGTCCAGGTAGGTCCGCACCGCCCACAAGGCTTCCTGACTCAGGTAATCGGCCATTTTCGGCATGTACACCCGGCCGTCCCGCACGGCGCCGTTGCGCACCCGCTCGACGAACCACTCGTCACCGCTGGCGCCGACGTCCAGATGCCGCAGGTCCGGGGCGATGCCGCCGGAAATCGCATCCAGGCCATGACACGCCGCGCAGTTCTGGGTGTAGGCGGACTTGCCGATTTCCAGCGCCTTGTCGTGGTCTTTCGAGTCGCGGTAGGGGTTCTCTGCCCGCCAGTCCTGCCCCAGTTGTTCGAGCCCGTCGGTGGCCACGGCATGGGGGACGACGTCGCCGTGGGCCTGGACGAGATTACTCAGCAGCAGCCCGCCAATGACCACGGCCCCCAACAGCAACCTGCGTTTGCTGGAACGGGAAGCGACATCAGGCAGGTTCACGGAAATTGTTGTCATTGTTATGTCCTCAAGGTGCACGCAAAAGCCATGCGTCCATCTTAAGAACCGCTGCCACCGCACCGAATGCTGCTTTGGTGGCCGCGCCCTACTACCTTGGTACTGGCAGACCCGTACCATCTGCATATTTGCCGCCGAGGCGAGCGTTCCTATGCTGGCACCACCTGCATGGAGTGCCTTATGCGCCTGTCCCTGTCCCTTTGGCTGCCGTACCCTCGCCTGCTGTGCCTGGCGCTTGCCGCCCTGTCGTTCTCGGCCATGGCCGATGACCAGCCGCTTGCGGTGCGCATCGGCTACCTTTCGTACATTCCCGACACCGGCCCGATCCTTTCCAACGTCACCCCTGAACCCAAGGACGCCGGGCTGCGCGGCGCTGAGCTGGCAATTGTCGACAGCAACAGCACCGGGCGTTTTCTCAAGCACAGCTACAGCCTGACCAGCGCCAGCGCCGACAGCCCCGATGCGCTGCTTGAGCAGGCCCGCGCGCAACACGATCAGGGCCTGCGCCTGTTCGTGGTCAACGCCCCGGCAGATACCCTGCGCCAGCTCAGCGCCGCACTGCCGGACAGCCTGCTGTTCAACGCAGGCAGCGCCGACGACAGCCTGCGCAGCACCAACTGCCTGCACAACGTGCTGCACACCTTGCCGAGCCGGGCGATGCTGGCCGACGCGCTGGCGCAGTTCCTCACGGTGCGGCGCTGGCAGCGCTGGCTGTTGATCGTCGGCCAGACACCCGATGACCAGGCCTACGCCGCCGCCCTGCGCCGCGCCGCCAAGCGCTTCGGACACAAGATCGTCGCCGAGAAAACCTGGAGTTTCGACAACGACCAGCGCCGCAGCGCCCAGGCCGACATGCCGCTGTTCACCCAGACCGCCGAATACGACGTGGTGCTGGTGGCCGACGAGCGCGGCGACTTTGGCGAATACGTGCCCTACCAGACCTGGTACCCGCGCCCGGTGGCCGGCACCCAGGGCCTGACGCCCACCGGCTGGCACCGCACCGTTGAAACCTACGGCGCCGCACAATTGCAGAAGCGCTTCGAGGCACTCGCCGGGCGCTGGATGAACGACCGCGACTTCGCCGCCTGGATGGCCGTGCGCAGCGTCGCCAGCGCCGTCACCCGGCTGCGCGGCACCGATCCCATGCAGATTCGTGAACTGGAATTGAGCGAAACCCTGCCGCTGGACGGTTTCAAGGGCAGCAAGCTCAGCTACCGGCCCTGGAACGGCGAGCTGCGCCAGCCGATTCCAGTGGTTCAGCCCCAGGCCCTGGTCACCACTTCACCTCAGGAAGGCTTTCTGCACCCCGGCACCGAACTCGACAGCCTGGGCTACGACAAGCCGGAGGTCAGCTGCACCTATTGACCCGCGCACGCCCCCGACAATACCCATAACAAGGACTCCAACATGCGCCGTACCCTACTCTCCGCTGCCCTGCTGCTTGCCGCCGCGCCTGCGCTTGCCGCCACTGCGTTCGTCTCCAACGAAAAGGACAACAGCCTGAGCCTGATCGACATGGACACGCTGCAAGTGACCAAGACCCTGCCGGTGGGCATGCGTCCGCGCGGCCTGTTGCTGTCCCACGACAGCAAGCTGCTGTACATCTGCGCCAGCGACTCGGACCGGGTGCAGGTGATGGACGTGGCGACCCTGAAGATCATCAAGGAACTGCCCTCCGGTAAAGACCCCGAACAATTCGCCCTGCACCCCAATGACCGCTGGCTGTACGTCTCCAACGAGGACGATTCGCTGGTCACGGTGATCGACACCCAGACCTCCAAGGTGCTGGCCCAGGTCGACGTCGGCGTGGAGCCCGAGGGCATGGCGGTCAGCCCCGACGGCAAGTGGGCGATCAACACCAGTGAAACCACCAACATGCTGCACTGGATCGACACCTCGACCCAGAAGCTGGTGGACAACACCCTGGTGGATCAGCGCCCGCGCTTCGTCGAGTTCACCAAGGACGGCAGCCAGCTGTGGGCCTCGGCTGAAATCGGCGGGACCCTGACCGTACTCGACGTCGCCAGCCGCAAGATCCTCAAGACCCTGAAATTCGAGATAAAAGGCGTGCACCCCGACAAGGTGCAACCGGTGGGCATCCGCATCACCGATGACGGCAAATACGGCTTCGTTGCCCTGGGCCCGGCCAACCACGTGGCAGTGATCGACGTGAAGACCCTGGAAGTGATCGACTACCTGCTGGTGGGCCGGCGCGTCTGGCAACTGGCGTTCACCCCGGACCAGACCCGTTTGCTGGCCACCAACGGGGTAAGCGGTGATGTTTCGGTGATCGATGTTGCCAGCCGCAAGGTGCTCAAGTCAGTCAAGGTCGGGCGCTACCCGTGGGGCGTGGCGGTGGCGCCATGAGCGCGCTGCAGGTCAGCGAGCTGAGCTTTGCCTACGGCGAACGCGAGGCACTGCGCGGGGTGTCATTCAGCCTCGCGCCGGGTCGGTTTGCCGCGCTGCTAGGCCCCAACGGCGCGGGCAAATCCACGCTGATCGCGCTGCTCACGCGCCTCTACGATCTGCAGAAAGGCGAGGTGCGCATGGGTGAGCATTCGTTGCGTCAGTCGCCCCGACCTGCCCTGCGCCAGATGGGTGTGGTGTTCCAGCAGAGCACCCTGGACCTTGACCTGAGCGTGGAGCAGAACCTGCGTTATCACGCGGCGTTGCACGGGCTGGCGCGGCGTGAGGTGAGCGAACGGGTCGCGCTGGAACTGGATCGCCAGGGGCTGACCGAGCGCCGACGCGAGCGGGTGCGCGCCCTCAACGGAGGCCATCGGCGGCGGGTGGAAATCGCCCGCGCCCTGCTGCACCAGCCGCGCCTGTTGTTGCTGGACGAGGCCAGCGTCGGCCTCGACCCTGCCAGCCGCCTGGCGCTCAACGCCCATGTGCGCAGCCTGTGCCACGACCAGGGGATCAGCGTGCTGTGGACCACTCACCTGCTCGACGAAGTGCATCCCGACGACGATCTGCTGATCCTGCATCAGGGCCGTCTTGTAGCCAGCGGTCAGGCAGGCGATGTCAGCGCCGAACACGGTGGCGGGCTGGACGCAGCCTTCAGGCAACTCACCACCAGCGGAGCCTCCCGATGAACGCCTACTGGCAGTGCCTGAGCGGCATCGTGTTGCGCGAATGGCTGCGGTTCGTGATGCAGCGCACGCGGTTTCTCAGCGCCTTGGTCCGCCCGTTGCTGTGGCTGCTGGTGTTCGCAGCGGGATTTCGTGCGGCGCTGGGCATTGCGATCATCGAGCCCTATGACACCTACATCCCCTACGAGGTGTACATCATTCCGGGGCTGGCGTGCATGATCCTGCTGTTCAACGGCATGCAGGGCTCGCTGTCGATGGTCTATGACCGCGAGATGGGCAGCATGCGCGTGCTGCTCACCAGCCCCTTGCCGCGCACCTTCCTCTTGCTGTGCAAGCTGCTGGCAACCTCGCTGATTTCGCTGTTGCAGGTGTACGCCTTTCTCGGCGTGGCCTGGGTCTATGGCGTGCAACCGCCCGCCGGGGGCCTGCTCCTGGCCCTGCCTGCACTGCTGCTGGTGGCGCTGATGTTGAGTGCCCTGGGGTTGCTGCTGTCCAACGCCATTCGCCAACTGGAAAACTTCGCCGGGGTGATGAATTTCGTGATCTTCCCGTTGTTCTTCATGTCGTCGGCGCTGTACCCGCTGTGGAAAATGCGCGAGGCCAGCGAGTGGCTGTACTGGCTGTGCGCGGTCAACCCGTTCAGCCATGCGGTGGAGCTGGTGCGATTTGCCATGTATGAACGCTTCAACCCCCTGGCCCTCGCCGTCTGCGCGATCCTCACGGCAGTCTTCGCCAGCCTCGCGGTGCTGACCTTCAACCCCCAGCATGCAGCGGTGCGCAAAGCGTCATGACGTTTCCCCGGTTTCACTCGCGCCTTACAACCTGTGGGAGTGGGCTTGCCCACGAAGACGACGGACCAGACGCCACACCTCCAGCTCAGCAACATCGCTTTCGCGGGCAAGCCCGCTCCCACAGAATTGGGGGATCGGGAGCGCAAAATTACGACTTTAGTACTGGTTTTCCACGCTATTGGTCGCATTCACAAAGCATCGGGACTGGCTTGTAATGCAGGCACAAGAAAAAGGAAAACCTGCCATGCCCCGTGCGCTGTTGTCTGCCTGTCTGCTGATCCTTCTGGGTACGAACGCCTTGTGCCAGGCCCAGGACGCCGCGCTGTTCAACGCTGACGGCTATCGCATTTCCCTCTACCGCAGCCCCACCCCGCACCAGATCCCCGGCGCGCAGCTCATCGACACCGAACAGCTGCAAACCCTGCTCAGGCAATCCGACAAGCCCCTGCTGATCGACGTCTACCGCCGCCAATGGCTGCAAGGCCGTTTCATCGAAGACGAACCCCACGCCAACCTGCCGGGCAGCCACTGGCTGGCCAATACCGGGGATGGCGAGTTATCGCCGGTTTGGATGGAATATTTCACCCTCAACCTGCGCAGGTTGAGCGACGGTCGGCAGGACCGGCCGCTTGTGTTCTACTGCCGCTCAGACTGCTGGCTGAGCTGGAACGCGATCAAGCGGGCAAGCGGTCTGGGCTACAGTCATCTGTATTGGTACCGCGATGGCCTGGACGCCTGGCTGGCCGCCGGGCTTGCAGTCGAACCGGCTCAACCCGAACCCTTGCGCTGAAGCGTTGCGACAATAATAAAGGTGGAAAACCATGTACAAGATCCTGATCGCCGATGACCACCCGCTGTTTCGCGAGGCCATTGCCAACGTCATCAGCGACGGCTTTCCCGGCAGCGAAGTGATGGAAACCCAAGACCTGGACAGCGCCCTGGCCCTGACCCGCGACCACGACGACCTGGACCTGATCCTGCTGGACCTTAACATGCCGGGCATGCACGGGCTCAATGGCCTGATCAACCTGCGCAACGAGGCGCCGACGATTCCGGTGGTGATCGTGTCGGCCGAGCAGGACAAACAGGTGGTGCTGCAAGCCATTACCTACGGCGCGGTGGGCTTCATCACCAAATCCTCGCCACGCAAGCAGATGACCGATGCCATCGAGCAGATCCTCGACGGCAACGTCTACCTGCCATCGGACATCATCCGCAGCCAGAAACCCGCTTCCCGCCGCAGCACCAGCGAAGCGCCGCACTTCCCGCCCGAACTGCTGCAGGCCTTGACCCGCAAACAGCTGCTGGTGCTGGAACGCATGACCAAGGGCGACTCCAACAAGCAGATCGCCTTCAGCCTGGCGATCGCCGAAACCACGGTCAAAGCCCATGTCTCGGCGATCCTGCGCAAGCTCAACGTGCACAACCGGGTGCAGGCGATTCTGAGCGCCGGGGATATCGATTTCGCAGCCTACCTGCGGCGTTAGGCTGCGTGAGGCGAGGCCTGCACGGCGCTTGCCGACACCGCCGCGGCGTCTTGCAGAATCAGATCCGCGCCCTTCTCCGCCACCATCAGCACCGCCGCATGGGTGTTGCCGGAGGTCACGTTGGGGAAGATCGACGCATCGACGATGCGCAGCCCATCGATGCCATGCACTTTCAGGCGCTTGTCCACCACCGAGGTCTGCTCGTCGGCACCCATGGCGCATGAGCCGCACAGGTGATAGATCGAACCTGAGTTGTGGCGGAAGTATTCCAGCATCTGCTCGTCGGTTTCGACCACAGGCCCCGGCAGCACTTCGTCCACCGTAATATCCTTGAGCGCAGGCGCCGACATGATCTTGCGCATCAGGCGACTGCCCTGGATCACCTCGTCGATGTCCTTCTGGGTGCTCAGGTAATTGGGGTCGATCAACGCCGCATCACGGGGGTTGTTCGAAGCGATTTCGATGTGCCCGCGACTGGTGGGACGGCACGGATTGAAGCACAGCAGGAAACCGGAATACGGCTCGGGCTTGAGGCTGGCCTTGTTGTTCTTCGGAATCTGGTAGGACAGCGGGTTGAAATACAGCTGCAGGTTCGGGTGGCTCTGATCGTCGTTGCCACGGAAGAAGCCACCGGCCTGATTGACGCTCATCGCCAGCGCGCCCTTGCGGGTGATCAGGTACTTGAGGCCCAGCAGCGCCTGGCCGAACAGCGAGCTGAGCTGATCGTTCAGGGTCGGGATATTGGCCTTGTAGTAGTAGCTGACGCACAGGTGATCCTGCAGGTTCTGCCCCACCGCCGGCAGGTGCTTGACCGGCTTGATGCCATGCTTGGCCAGCAGCGTTTTATCCGCGACGCCGGACAGTTGCAGAATCTTCGGCGTGTCGACGGCGCCTGCGCAGAGAATCACTTCCTTGCGCGCGGCAAAGGTGCGCTTGACCCCGTTCTGGCTGATCTCGACACCCACTGCCCGCTTGCCTTCGTCATCGAACAGCACCTGATCGACCAGGGCGTAATGCTCAAGCGTCAGGTTCTTGCGGCTCAGCGCCGGGTGCAGGTGAGCGAAGCTGCTGGAGCAGCGTTCGCCATTGCGGGTGTTGACGTCGTACAGCCCCGCGCCTTCGAATTTCGGGCCGTTGAAGTCATCGCTGCGCGAGTAACCCAGTTGCTCGCAACCTTCGAGGAACACGTCGCAGATCGGGTGCGTCTGGCCCTTCATCGGGGTGATGCTGATCGGGCCGCTGGCGCCGTGGTACTCGGTGTCGCCCAGCGGGTGGTTTTCCAGCTTGCGGAAGTACGGCAGCACGTCCTTGAAGCCCCAACCGTCGTTGCCGTTGGCGGCCCAGTCGTCGAAGTCATGGGCCTGGCCGCGCACGTAGATCATCGCGTTGATCGAGCCGGAACCACCCTGCACCTTGCCGCGCGGGGCGTAGATGGCGCGATTGCCCAGCTGCTTCTGTGGCTGGCTGTAGTACATCCAGTTGAAGGTGGGGTTGTAATACATTTTGGCGAAGCCCACCGGGATCTTGAACCACAGCGAGCTGTCCTTGCCGCCCGCTTCGAGCAGCAGCACGGTGTATTGGCCCGATGCCGAGAGCCGGTTGGCCAGAACGCAACCTGCGGCGCCAGCGCCAGCGATGATGTAGTCGTATGTCATGCACGGTTACCGATAAAAAAAGCGTGAGCCTGCGAACTTCCTGCCAGTAGGAGCGCGCTTGCCCGCGAAGGCGTCGTATCAGGCACATTGAGTTGCCAGACAGATTGCTGTCGCGGGCAAGCGCGCTCCTACAGGTGTCAGCCCTTGGCCGGTGAAAAATCCTTCACATCTGCCGGGGTCGCAGCCATCTGCAGATGCAAGCGCGACCCGGTATACGGCGTGTGTGCGCGCACAACGTCCATGTTCAGCTCGACACCCAGGCCAGGCTCGCTGGACGGAATGATGTAGCCGTCTTCCCACTGCAGCGGTTTGGTCAGGACTTCGGCATGGAAACCACCCCAGGTCTCGATGCTTTCCTGGATCAGGAAGTTGGGCGTGCAGGCTGCCAGCTGGAAACTGGCCGCAGCGCCAATCGGGCCGTTGTACAGGTGCGGGGCGATCTGCGCGTAGTGTGCCTCGGCCATGCTGGCGATCTTCTTGCCTTCGAGCAGGCCGCCACAGCGGGCCACGTTCATTTGAAGGATCGACGCACCGCCGGCCTGCAGCAACTTGTGGAACTCGTACTTGGTGGTCAGGCGCTCGCCGGTTGCAATCGGGATGCTGGTCTTGCTCGCCACTTGCGCCATGGCTTCTTCCTGCCCTGGTGGCACCGGTTCTTCGAACCACAGCGGGTCGTATTTCTCCAGGCGCTTGGCGAGGCGAATCGCCGAGGACGGCACCATCTGCCCGTGGGTGCCGAACAGCAGGTCGCACTTGTTGCCCACCGCTTCGCGGATCTTGCGGCAGAAGGTTTCGCAACGCTCCAGCACTTCCAGCGAGATCTGGTGGCCGGAGTACGCCGTGTAGGGGCCTGCCGGGTCGAACTTCACTGCGGTGAAGCCCTTGTTCATGTTTTCGATGGCGCACTCGGCGGCCAGGTCCGGGTCGTCGTAGTCGTACTCGCCCTGGCTATTGACCGGGTACAGGTAGGTGTAGGAACGCAGGCGCTCATGCACCTTGCCGCCCAGCAGTTCATAGACCGGCTTGTTCGCCGCCTTGCCGATAATGTCCCAGCAGGCCATTTCCAGGCCGCTGACCACGCCCATCATGGTCAGGTCCGGGCGCTGGGTGAAGCCGCTCGAATAGGCCTGGCGGAAGAAGCGCTCGATGTGATGCGGGTCGTGGTTGAGCAGGTGGCGCTCGAACACGTCCTCGATGATCGGCAGCATGGCCTTGGGGCCGAAGGTGGCGGCGTAGATCTCACCGACGCCTTCAATGCCGCAGTCGGTCTTGAGTTTGACGAAGATCCAGTACATGCCACCGATGTGCGGGGGTGGAACGGCGACGATATGGGTTTCCAGGGCGATGACTTTCATCTCGGGCACCTTAGACGTTGGAAAGCTTGGATAGGGAAGAGCGACGGATCCGCGCCCGCAGCGTCAGCGCTGCCAGGGTGCCGATCAGGCCGACGAAAGCGATGTAGCTGAAATACAGCTGGTAACCGGCGGCTCCCGGGTAGTGCTCGGTGAGGTAGCCGTTGATCAGCGGAATGAAGGTGTCAGGCAGGTAACCGACCACCGAGACGATGCCGATGGCCAGGCCCGTGATACGCAGCGGAATGTTGCAGGTGTCGAGAATCGCCCAGTACAGGCCGCGAATGGCGTAGGTCATGAGGCCAATGAAAATCACCGTCACTACCAAAAGGCCCAGATTGTTGAAGGCCGGGAACACCACAAGGCCCGCCATCGCCAGGGTGGCCAGGGCCAGCGCGACGATCAGCACCGAGATATTCGAATACTTGTCGCCCAGCCAGCCGCCGCCGATGCCGCCCACCGGGCGCATCCACAGTTTGATGGTGGTGATGGTGCCGGCCATGACTGCGGTCATGCCGCTGCCTTGCAGGTAGTCTGAGAAGCTGTAGGTGGCCCAGAAGATGTGGTAACCGCAGAACACGATGGCCGTGACCAGCCACAATTCAGGGATCTTCACCAGAGTGGCGAGATCCTTGAACAGGTTGTGCTTTTCATCGGTGGCCGAGGCTTCGGCGGCGACTGATTTCGGGTCCTTGACCAGCACCAGCAGGCAACCCAGGCCGATGCAGATGAACGAATAGAGGTACACGACATGGCGGAAACCTTCGGCTGCCGTCTGTCCGCCGGTGCCGATAGCATAGGCGAACAGGCCGAGCGCGACGGTCGCCAGCAAGGCTTCCACCAGACCGCGACCGCCATCGAGAATGCCGAAGAAACGACCCTGCTCGGAATGCTGCGCGATCATCTTCACCCGCTTGAGCACCGAGGCCCAGAAGGTCAGGCCGGTGGTCAGGCCCCAGCAGCCGAAGATAATCATCAGGCCCGTCATCGACGGCACGGTGGAGTACCACAGGCCCAGGGCGCCGGTGGCCACCAGCGAGAAGAAAATCAGGAAACGCGGCGCGATGCGGTCAGCCAGCCAGCCGCTTGGCAGGTAGCTGATGAGGAAAATCGTGCCCAGCATCGAGTACAGGTAACCCAGCTCGCTGTGGTTGATCTGGAACACTTCGAGCATGGTGGTCTGGTAGACCTGGCGCAGGTAGAGGATCGGATAGATCGCTCCGGCGGCCAGCACCAGCAGCATCAGTTGCAGGTAACGGGTGGCTTTGTCGCTCTTGGCGACAGAGGCGGCAGGATTCTGAACAGCGGCCGCGACAGAAGCAGGCTTGGACATTTGAAGAACCTCAGCACCCCTCGGCGTACGAGGGGCAATTTTAGTTTTTGTTATGGGGTGCTGCGGCAAGCTTCAAGCGGCAAGCTACAAGTTAAAGCAGTCTGTGGTGTGCTTTTGCCTTGTACTTTGCAGGTTGTCACTTACCGCTGCTTAAACGCGATGCGCTTTTTCTTGCAGCTTGAAGCTTGAGGCTTGCCGCTAGTAATTCAGTACGACGAGGCGGGTCTGGGTGAATTCGAGCATGCCGTGCTTGCCGTCATCGCCCCCCAGACCCGAGCGTTTCCAGCCGGCGTGAAAGCCCTGGTACGGATCGGCGGGCGTGCGGTTGACGTACAGCTCGCCGGCTTCGATGGCATTGCCGACTTTCATCGCCGTGCGGTAGTTCTCGGTATAGAGCACCGACGACAGGCCGAACTGATGATCGTTGGCAAACGCCAGCGCCTGGTCGATGTCGCGGTACTTGAGCACCGGCAGCACCGGGCCAAAGATTTCTTCCTGGACGATTTCCATGTCCTGGCGGCAGTTGCTCAGCAGCGTCGGCGGATAGAAATGGCCCTTGCCGACCGGTAGCACGCCGCCCGCCTCCAGCACCGCGCCTTCGCCGATGGCACGCTCGACCATGGCGTGAATGTTCTGTTGCGCGCTGGCACTGACCAGCGGGCCCATGCGCGAGGCATCCTCGGCGCGGTCACCGTAGGCGACGGCAGAAATTTTGGCCTTGAGCAGCGCGAGGAATTGGTCGTGCACGCTTTCATGAACGTAGACACGCTCCACCGCTGTGCACAACTGGCCGCAGTGGGTGGTCTTGGAGGCGATGATGTCGCTGGCAGCCTTTTCCAGATCAGCGTCCGGCTCGATGATCGCCGGGGTCTTGCCGCCCAGTTCCAGCGACGGCTTGGCGATGTTTTCCTTGCAGTAGTCGAGCACGATGCGCCCGGCCTTGACGCTGCCGGTCAGGGTAATCATGCCCACGGCCTTGTGTGTACAAAGGCTGGCCGCAGTGGCGTGGTCCATGGCCAGGATGTTGATGACGCCGGCCGGGATCCCCGACTGCTCGACGGCCCTGGCGATTTCAAAGGCCGAGGTCGGTGTGTTGTTGCTCGGGCGCACCACCACGGTGTTGCCTGCGATCAGCGCCGGGGCGATCTTGCGCAACAGGGTGTAGACCGGGTAATTGAACGGAATCAGCGCCGCCACCACGCCGATGGGCTGGCGTTGCAGGAGCAGGTTCTCGTTGGGGGTGTCGCTGGGAATGATCTCGCCTTCGATTCGGCGTGCCCATTCGGCGTGGTAGCGGGTGATCTGCGCGGCATAGCGCGCTTCGTTACTGGCGTCGGCGACGCTCTTGCCGGATTCGGCGGCCAGCGCTGCACCAATGCTATCTGCGCAGGCGTCCAGGGCATCGGCCAGGGCACGCAGGTGTTCACCGCGCTCGATGCTGGTCAGGCCGCCCCAGGTTTTCTGCGCAGCGGCAGCGGCATCCACCGCAGCCAGTGCCTGCCCGGAGGTGGCCGCCGGGACGTGACCGACCAGCGCTTCGGTGGCCGGGTTGTACACGGCGATCTGCGCGCTGTCGGCAGGCTCGACAAACTGGCCGTTGATGAAATTTCGTTCGAGTCGCATGTGGGGCGTCCACCGTTGTTTTTATCCGAATGACGATCAGTCTTGTCATCCGCAACGGCGGCCACAAACGATTTATTGCACCAACAAACATTCATAAAACGCAGGTTACTGCCCGACACCCTCCCCGTTCGGTCACGGAATCGATGTAAGGGCCGCCGTAGACGGTTCGAGCTGGCGCTGGCTGAGCCAGATTTCTTCCTGCAGCCACTGCCCGAACGCCTGCAATTGCGGCAGATCCTGCTCGGGGCGGGTCACCAGCCAGTACGACTGGTGGCCTTCGACATGCACGTTGAGCACCTGAGTCAGCTCACCGGCGGCCAGTTCCGGCACCACCATGTGCCAGTCGGCGATGGTGATGCCCAGTCCCTCGGTGGCGGCACGGATCGCCAGGTCCAGCAGGTCGAACTCATAGCCACCCTGGGTATCGACCCCGTGGATGCGCGCGGCATCGAGCCAGTGTTTCCAGGTCAGGTAGCGCTGGTCCTCGCTGGCCAGTACGTGGAGCAAGGTCATGCGGTTGAAATCCACACCCTCCTCGCTGGATTCGCGAGCGAGTAATGACGGCGCGCAGACCGCCACATGCCGCTCCTGAAACAGCAGCGAGCTGTCCAGCCCGTCCCACTCGCCATTGCCGAAACGAATGGCGCAGTCGAGCACGCTGGTTTCCGCCAGGCTGTCCTGCAAGCGGGTGCTGATGCTCAGTTCCAGCTCCGGGTGCTGCTCGCGCAAGCGGCCCAGGCGCGGCATCAGCCAGCGGCTGGTGAAGGTGGGCGGCGCGTTGATGCGCAGGCGATTGGAGTGGGATTTCTGTTGCAGGCTGCGCACGGTCATCTCGATCTTGTCGAAGGACTGGTGCAGGGCTCGCAACAGCACGCGGCCGGCGCTGGTCAGGTCCAGATGATGGTGTCGGCGCTCCAGCAGGGTTTCGCCCAACTGCTCTTCCAGTTGGCGAACCTGCCGGCTGACCGCGCTCTGGGTCACGTTCAACAGCTCGGCGGCGCGGGTAAAACTGCCGGTGCTGCCGGCCACTTCAAAAGCCTTCAGGGCGTTGAGGCCGGGCATTTTGCGCTTCATGTGTCGCTCTCGGTCGGGGCAGAAAACGCGGCGAATATCCCATGGACCCACCCGGTACTGCCAGAGCCCTGCACCACTTTCCGCCCAGTAACATGCATTTGATGAAGGTTTGCCCGGACAATTTATCGTTTGTCGATTGCAGGCAGGATCACAAGACTGCGCGCCATCTAATAAAAACAAGCGAGAGCGTTCCATGCCTTCCTGCACTTCCCTGCGGCTGTCTGCGTCGTGCTTCACCCTTCTGTGTGTCTGCTGTTCTCCGGCGATGGCCGTGCAGGTCACCGACCACCTGGACCTTGGCGGCGCCATTCGTGCGCGCTGGGATTACGACCCGGATCGCGACATCCAGAAATTCAACTTCGACACGGTCTTCCTCACCGCCAAATACACCTCCGACAGCTGGATCGGTGCGGCCAAGTACCGTTTCTATGGTCACTCCTATCCGTACAAATACACCAAGCACGTGGGCGATGTGTCGTTCCCGGAATACGCCTGGGTAGGCTACAAGTTCAACCCCGAGCAACAGATTCAGGTGGGGCTCAATCAGGTGCCGTTCGGCTTGCAGCCGTATTTTGGCAGCACGTTTTTCGAGACCCTCGGCAACGTGGTGGGCCTGGAAGACGTCGAGGAAATGGGCGCCAAGTACATCCAGCAGCACGGCGACTGGAACATTCAGGCCGGCTACTACGTACGTCCCGCGTGGCAAGGCAAGGGCACCAGCCATGGCCGCACTTACTCCAGCGTCGTTTCCCAGGCAGACAGCTATGTGGCCGATGGCAGCGACAACCAGGAACGCAATACCGTCGTGCTGCGGGTGGCCAAGGCGCTGGATGTCGGGCCCTGGACCTCTGAAGTCGGCGTGTCGGGTCTGACCTCGACACTGGAAAACAACGACACCGATCGCGACGGCCGACGCAACGCGGTGGCCGTGCACTACATCGGCAAGAACGGCCCGTGGGGCGTGCAATTGCAGGCGGCGCGCCAGCAGATGTCGCCGCGCAACCCCGGTACTGACCAAGTGGTGACCTTTGGCGGCTACGACGGCACCTACAACGTCGCCAGCCGCGCCAACCTGTACGTCGCCGACCTGAGCTACGACGTGAGTGGCAAGTACCTGTTCGACCAGATCAGTGGGGTCAAGCTGTACGCCAACTACAGCGCCTATCAGAAGTCCGCTTCAGGTTATGAAGACTCCCAGCGGGTCATCCTCGGCAGCTCGTTCTCGGTGAGCAAACTGTGGGTCGCCACCGAATGGCTGATCGGCAAGAACGATCCCTACATCGGCGGCAGCGACTACGCCCAGAGCCTGGGCGCCGGCGGCAGCAACCAGTGGGAAAACCAGGTGTACGTGAACGTGGGGTATTACTTCTAAACCCCATCTCCGGCAAGCGGAGCCGCTACGGGGTTTGCGGTGTGATTCTGGCCAAAGGCCGTAGGAGCGCGCTTGCCCGCGACCGCGGTGGGTCATTCGGCATCGTGGTGGCTGACCTGACGCTGTCGCGGGCAAGCCCGGCTGCTACGGGTTTCCAGGGTGCCCACAACAATGAGCACGCCGCGAAACTGTGGGAGCGCGCTTGCCCGCGAAGGCGGTGGGTCATTCGCCATCGTGGTGTCTGGTCTGACGCTGTCGCGGGCAAGCGCGCTCCTACGGGGGACCGAGGTTGACGTGGAATCGGCGTTCACACAAAGCCCGTAGCAGCACGGCTTGCCGGCGGGGGCGGTCTCGAAATCGCCCCCGCGGGCAAGCCCGGCTGCTACGGGTTTCCAGGGTGCCCACAACAATGAGCACGCCGCCAAACTGTGGGAGCGGGCTTGCCCGCGAAGGCGGTGGGTCATTCGGCATCGTGGTGTCTGGTCTGACGCTGTCGCGGGCAAGCGCGCTCCTACGGGGGTGTTGGATTCGGCTACTTCACCGACATCCCCTGGGTCAGGTTCTGCTGCAGATACGCCAGGAAACGCCGCTGGAACAGCATGGTGTGTTCGTGGGCGGCCTGTTCGGCCTTGTCGGCGTCGCGGGCGGTGATGGCGTCGATGATTTCGTCGTGATCGCGGCCCAGTTGCGTCGAACTGCTGACAGAACTCACGATGTAGTCGAAATGCAGGTGCAGCAGCCGCTGACCCTCTCCCAGCAATTTCTCGTAATAGCTGATGAAATAAGGGTTCTTGCCCGCGTCGGCGATGGCCATGTGAAAGGCCTTGTTGATCTCCGACATCGCCTGGAAATCCCCCGAGGTCACCGCCTCCAGATACGCCGCATCGGCTGCGCGAATGCGCACCAGGTCTTCCTCGGTCCGGTGCAGCGCCGCCAGCCGCGTCACGGCGCGCTGGATCAGGTCCAAAGCCGATACGTAATTGGGAAATTCCTCGATCTCGAACGGCGTCACCAGCGTGGTGCGGTTGGGCAGGATGGTCACCAGCCCTTCACTGATCAGACGCGCCAGCGCATCGCGCACCGGCGAGCGCGACAGGCCGAACTGGGCAGCCAGCGACACCTCGTCCAGCGGCACGCCAGGCTTGAGTTTCAGGGTCAGGATCTGCTTGCGCAGCTCCTCGTAGATATAGCGCCCGCCATGGCGCTTGGCACTGGGTTCAGCGGTGTCTTTGCTCATCAGGTCTTGTTCTCGGCAATGCGGCCGGGCAATGGACCGGCGCGCAACTCTACACCAGCGCAGGCCAGGTTAAAAACCATCGCCCCAAGTATCACTCAGCATAAAACCGGCCGCCAACGGATCATCCGGGTCGACACCGATCTGGTGCAGTCCGTAGACCCACGCCCGGCCCGTCACCCGAGGCAGCACCGCGGCGCGTCCCCCCACTTCGGTCAAGCCCAGCAGCTCGACCTTGAACTCGCCGCCAATGGTCGAGCGCGACGTCAGCCGGTCTCCCGGCACCGCCTTGCCCCGGGCCGCGAGCGTCGCGAGGTTGGCCGAACTGCCGGTGCCGCAGGGCGAGCGATCCACCCTGCCCGGCGGCAAGGTGGTGCAGGTTTGCCAGGTGCTGTCGTCCACGCGATTGCGAAACATCACGTAGGCCACTTCATTGATCGACGGCAGTGTCGGATGGCTCACCGAGACCTGTTGGTTGATCAGGCCGCGCAGCTGCACACCGTGGGTCGCCAGGGCCCGCGCATTTTCAGGGGCGATGGTCAGGCCGATCTGCTCGACATCGATCAGCGCGTAGTAAACCCCGCCGAAGGCGATGTCTGCCTTGATCGGGCCAAACGCCTCGGTCTCGATCACGGCATCCAGTTGCTCGACGAACGCCGGCACCATGTCCAGCGACACACGCTTGCAGCGCCCGTCTTCACAGTCGGCCGTGGCCGTCACCAGCCCCGCCGGGGTGTCCAGCACCACCGTGGTCCGGGGTTCCTGCATCGGCACAATCCCCAGTTCCAGCAATGCGGTGACCACACAGATGCAGTTGCTGCCGGACATCGGGTGCGCCTTGTCGGCCTGCAGCACGATGAACCCGGCCTGGGCTTCGGGGCGGGTCGGCGGCAGCAGCAGGTTGACCGACATCTGCAGGCAGCCGCGCGGTTCCAGCACCACCAGCCGGCGCAGGCTGTCGTCGACCTCGTTGATGTAGTTCATCTTGTCGAGCATGGTCTTGCCGGGGATATCCAGCACGCCCCCGGTTATCACCTTGCCGATCTCGCCTTCGCAGTGAACATCGGCCATCTGCAGGGTTTTCTTCCAGCGCATGAACGGCTCCTATTTGATGTACCAGCCCCAAGGCTGCTGGCTGTCATAACGGGTAATCTGCTTGGTTTCCAGGTAGTTGTTCAAGCCCCACTCACCCAGCTCGCGACCGATGCCGCTCTGCTTGTAACCGCCCCAGGGCGCTTCGGTGAATGTCGGTTGCGAGCAATTGATCCAGACGATCCCGGCCCGCAGCTTGCGCGCCACCCGCTCGGCCCGAGGCAGGTCGGCCGACATCACCGCTGCAGCCAGGCCGAAGCGCGAATCGTTGGCACTGCGCACAGCCTCGGCCTCATCGGTGAATGGCCGCACGCACACCACGGGGCCGAAGATCTCCTCGTTCCAGATCCAGCTGTCCTGCGGCACGTCGGCAAAAATCGCCGGGGTGAGGAAAAAGCCCTTGTCGCACCCGGCCGGACGCGTGCCGCCATAGAGCAGCGTGGCGCCCTCTTCCTGCCCGCGGGCGATGGCCGCCAGCACCTTGTCATACTGGCCACGATTGACCAGCGGGCCGAGCAACACGCCCTCTTCCAGGCCCTGGCCGATTTTCAGGCTGCGGGTCTGCTCCACCAGCCGCTGCAGCAACGGCTCGTACAGATCACGCTGCACCAGCACCCGGGACGTCGCCGAGCAGACCTCGCCCTGGTTCCAGAAAATGCCGAACATGATCCACTCGACCGCTGCCTCGATGTCGCTGTCATCGAAGATGATGAACGGTGACTTGCCGCCCAGCTCCAGGCTGATGTTTTTGATGTCACGGGCCGCTGCCTGCATGATCCGCGAACCGGTGGGCACGCTGCCGGTAAAGGCCAGCTTGTCGATGCCCGGATGTTCGCTCAGCGGCGCACCGGCATCAGGACCCAGGCCCGGCACGACGTTCAGGACACCGGCCGGCAACCCGGCCTGATGGGCGATGTCGGCCAGCTCCAGCGCGGTCAGCGGGGTCATTTCCGACGGCTTGAGCACCATTGAGCACCCCGCTGCCAGTGCAGGCGCGACTTTCCAGGCGGCCATCAGCATCGGGAAGTTCCAGGGAATGATGGCCCCGGCCACGCCCACCGGCTCCTTGCGCGCCACCGAGCTGAAACGCTCATCGGCCAGCGCGACGGTTTGTTCGCGCTGATCGTCCAGCCCCTGGGCAAGGTCTGCGTAGAAATCGAAGCAACCGGCGGTGTCGCCGATGTCCCACAGCGCTTCGGGCAAAGGCTTGCCGTTGTCGCGCACCTCAAGTTCCGCTAGCGCCTGTTGACGCTCGCGAATGCCCTCGGCGATGCGCCGCAGCACGGCGGCACGTTCTGCGCCGCTCATCTGCGGCCAGGGACCTTCGTCGAACGCACGACGGGCAGCTTTCACCGCCAGGTCGATATCTTCGCAAGTGGCGGCGGCTACCTGGGTGATCACCGTTTCACTGGCAGGATCGACCGTCTCGAAAAGGCCGCCCTTGACCGGGCTGACCCATTGTCCATCGATGTACAACTGCGCATAGGATTTCATCAACAGCTCCGTCAAAAGCGGGTGGCGCTAAAGGGTTTGAGGTCCTGGGCAGGCTGGCGGCCCGCCACCAGTTCAGCGATCAGGCGCCCGGTGGTCGCGCCCAGGGTCAGGCCCAACTGGCCGTGACCAAAGGCCAGGAACACGTTGCCCAGGCGCTGGCTGCGGTCGATCACAGGCTTGGTGTCCGGCAAAAATGGCCGGTAGCCGACACCGTATTCGATGTCGTCGAGCTTGAGGTCCGGCAGGATCCTGCGGGCCTTTTCCAGAATGATTTCGGCGCGCTTGAAATTGGGCTGCGCATCGGCAGCGGCGAACTCGATGGTCCCGCCGATCTGCAAGCCACGGGTCATAGGGGCGAAACAGAAACCGCCATCGGCGTAGATCACCGAATGGCGCACATCGACGCCGGCGTCCGGCAGCAGCACCTGATACCCGGCGATTCCCGCCAGCGGGACCTTGCTGCCCACTTGCTGGAAGAAGCGACTGGACCCGGTGCCTGCAGCGATCACCACATGGTCGGCCCGATGCCGCTCGCCGTTGGCCAGGGTGACGCCAGTGGCGCGGTCGGCGCTTTCATCCAGTTGGCGAACCTGGGCGCGAATCCGCACCCCGCCCTGCTTTTCGAAACTGTCCGTCAGTGCCGCGATAAAACCTTTGGTGTCGCTGACAGCGCGCCAGTCCGGGAACAGCAAACCGTGGCTGAATTTTCCCGCCAGCGCCGGCTCCAGGTCGGCGATGGCCGCCGCGTCCAGCACCTCTGACTGAAAACCCAGCGAGCGACGCAGGTCCATGTGTCCGGCTTCGCCCTGCAGGCCACTGGCCGAGTCGAAGACTTCGATGATCGGCCGCTCACCCATCAGGGTCTTGTCCGGGCAGGCCTCGAGCAGCGGTGCGTAATCGGTGTAAACGTGGCGGGTCAGGGTTGCCATCTCATTGGAGATGTCGACGATCCGCGAATGCCGCGCACAGGCGACGAAGCGCAGGAACCACGGCAGTATCCCCGGCAACGCACTGGGGCGCAGGGCCAGCGGGCCTTTCTGGTCCAGCAGCCAGGCCGGGATCTTTTTCAGGATGCCGGGCTTGGACAGCGGGATCACTTCGCTGACCGCCATCTGCCCGCAGCTCCACTTGGCCGTGCTGTCGCCCGGCGCTTCGGGGTCGATCAGGGTGACCCGATACCCTTCGCGCTGCAGGTACAACGCGCAGCACACGCCGACGATGCCGCCGCCCACGACAACAGCGGTTTCGCGCGTGGCTGGATCTGCACCCGGCAGCGGCGTGGAAGATTGCATGGGCATCATAGAAAAGCTCTCTGTCATGACAGGATTGAGATCAAGGGCGCGCGCACCGACACCCGGGGTATCGGTGCGGGCAAGGTATCAGCCCAACAGCTTTTCGAACTCCTTGCGGAATTCGGTTTTCTCGTCGTCGGTCAGCGGCAGCAGCGGCATGCGCGCCACCCCGACCTTGAAGCCGGCCAGCTCACAGCCGTACTTGACCTTCTGGATGAACTTGCCGCTTTCCAGGTTGTTCATCAATGGGAACATCGAACGCACGATCTGTTGCGCACCGGCAAGATCGCCGGAGGTGTATTTGTTGTAGAACGAGACGATCTGCGGCGCGAGGAAGTTGGCCGGCGCGCAGATCCAGCTGGTCGCGCCCCACAGGAAGAAGTCCAGCGCCTGATCGTCCGAGCCACAGGACAGCTGGATCTTGCCCTTGTACTTGTCGCCGATCTCGATGGCCCGCAGCAGGTTGCCGGCGCTTTCCTTGATGGCGATCACCCGGTCGTGGTCCTGGAGGGCGTCGAGCACGCTGTAGCCGACTTCGACGTTGGTGCGGATCGGGTAGTTGTAGAGCACCACGTTGACGTCCGGCACGGCATCGAGGATCGCCTGGTAGTGACCGGTCAATTCTTCCTGGGTCGGGATCGCATAGTAAGGCGGCGCCACCAGCACGTTGCGATAGCCACTGTCGCGGGCCTGGCGCACCTGCTCGATCACCTCGCGGGTGCAGGAACCGTTGGCCCCGGCGATCAGCATCGCGCGGTTGCCTGCCACCTCGCGCACGGTGGCCATGACCTGACGACGCTCGTCGTTGGTCAGGGCGTAGGATTCGCCGGTAGAGCCCAGCGGCACGAGGCCGGTGACGCCTTGCTTGAGCTGGAACTCCACCAGCGAGCCCAGGGTGTCGTAATCCACCGCGCCGTTTTTGTCGAACGGGGTAACCAGGGCGGGCATGATGCCTTTGAGTTGTTGCATGGGTCGTCTCTCCACTTGGTGCATTCAGGGGTTGTAAGGACTAGGCTCAGTAGGCGTAGCGTCTGAGCATTCGCGACTCGACCACGCCGACCAGCCGGGTCAGCGGGAACGCGACGAGGAAATAGATGACCGCCACCGCGGTGAGGAACTCGACCGGGCGCGCCGTGCTGTTGGAAATGTTCTGGCCGACGAACATCAGGTCAGCGATGCCCACCGAGGAGATCAGCGCGCTCTCCTTGAACAGGCTGACCACGTTGGAAAGCAGCGGCGGAACCGCACGCAGCAGGGCCTGGGGGAAGATCACGTACAGCACCTTGTTCCAGCGCGCCACGCCGAGCGCGACGCAGGCGTCATGCTGCTCGGAGGGAATCGACTTGAGCGCGCCGCGAAAGGTCTCGCTGGTGATCGCGGTCATGTACAGGGTCAGGGCCAGCGCCACCGACACGAACGGAGGTACCGAAATACCGAACACCACCGGCAGGCAGAAGAAGATCCAGAACAGCTGGATCAGCAAGGGTGTTCCGCGAAACAGCTCCACGTAGAGGCCGGTCGGCACGCTGACGAAGCGGTTTTTCGACAGGCGCAGCAGGCTCAGGAAGAACCCGCCCAGGCTGCCCAGGATCGCGCAGCTGACGGTGAACGCCAGGGTCAGCGCCAGCCCCTTGGCCAGCACCTGCCAGTAAGAAAACACCACCATGAAATCGATCTGCATGAGCTTCTCCTCAACGCGCCAGGGCGCTGTCCTGACGACGCTCCAGCCACTGCACGAACTGCGCGATCGGCAGCGACAGGGCGAGGTAGATCAGGGCAATCAACGAATAGGTTTCCAGCGGGCGATAGGCCTCGGTGGCGATGCTCTTGCCGACGTACATCAGGTCCGCGACGGCGACGATGGCCACCAGCGCACTCTGTTGCAGGATCGAAATGCCGTTGGTCATCAGCACCGGCAGCGCGGTGCGCAGGGACTGCGGCAGAATCACGTACAGCGTGCGCTGCCAAGGCCTGAGCCCCAGGGCGACGCAGGCGTCCAGATGCTCGCGAGGCACCGCCTGCACCCCGGCGCGATAGGCTTCGGCGTTGAAGGCCGTGAGGTTCAGGCCCAGCGCCAGCACGCCCATGGTGATCGGGCCGATGAACACGTCGAACAGCATCGGCACGCAGTAGAAGAACCAGACGATCTGCAGCAGCGCCGGGGTGCAGCGAAAGAACTCGATAAAGAGCTGCGCCGGCCAGCGGATGAAAAACCAGCGGCTCAGGGTCAGCAGGCACAGGCCGAAGCCCAGCACCACACCCAGCACATTGGAGATCAGCGCCAGCTCCAGGGTGACCTTCAGGCCATCCCAGAGCACGCCCCAGTTGCCGGTCAGGAAGTGAAAATCGAACTGATAGTTCATGGTCGCGCCCTCAATCCAGATGCAGCACTTTTTGCAGGAACTCGCGGGTGCGAGGCTCTCTGGGGGAGGTGAAGATCTGCTCGGGCGGGCCCTGCTCGACCACTCTGCCGTTGGCGCAAAACACTACGCGGGTGGCGATGTGTCGGGCGAAGTGCATGTCGTGGGTGACGATGATCATCGCCATCTTTTCTTCGGCCAGTTGCAGCATGACGTTCTGCACCTCGATGACCATTTCCGGGTCCAGCGCCGAGGTGACTTCATCGAACAGCATCAGCTTGGGTTCGAGCATCAGCGCGCGGGCGATGGCCACCCGTTGCTTCTGCCCGCCCGACAACTGGCTGGGCCAGGCGTTGAGCTTGCTTTCAAGGCCCAGGCGGGCAAGAAACAACCGGGCTTTTTCAGTGGCCTGGGCCCGGGACAGGCCATGGACCTTCATTGGCGCGAGGATCAGGTTGCCGAGCACCGAGAGATGCGGGAACAGCGTGTAATGCTGGAACACCATGCCGACCTGGGTCTGCAGGCGCGCGTCCAGCGGCTTGCCGGATTTCTTCGCCTGGCCGTCGATGTACGGCTTGCCCTGAAAACTGATGGTGCCGCCCTGAATGCTCTCCAGCCCCATCATCACCCGCAGCAACGAACTCTTGCCGCTGCCGCTCGGGCCGATGATGACCAGACGGTCGTCGGCGCGCATGTCCAGACTCAGACGGTCCATGACCACCAACCCTTCGCCATAGGATTTGTACACGTCGCGAAGCTGGATAAAGTCGCCGCCTGGCTTGTTGTCGACGAGCGAAACCGGTGGCGTGCTGGCCACGAGATGAGGAACTGTCATATCGGGTTCTCCAGGAAAACGCCGCAAGTTGGCTGTTTTCGGGAATCGGTAAAGTTGCAAAGTGTGAGTTTCAGTACCCGCGGGCAACACTTCACCGCGAGCACTGAACACGTCATGCTCTTGTTGTTTCGATAAAACCAATGACTTGCCTGATAGCGGGTTAAATCAGGCGACCGCTTGTGCGCCCGTTATTTCAACCAGAGAGCCGCACATGAACTGCGCTTCGTCGCTGGCCAGAAACGCCACCAGTGCCGCCACCTCTTCAGGTTTGCCGATGCGCCCGAAGGGCACCATCCGGTCCAGGTCGGCGATGGTGCGACCTGAACGCCTGACCCCGGCTTCGAGCATCGGCGTGTGCACCTCGCCCGGGCAGACGGCATTGACCCGCACCTTGTCCGGCGCGTAATCCCGGGCCAGGTTCTGGGTAAAGGACGCCACTGCCGCCTTGGTCACGTTGTAGGCGATGTGGTTTGGCGCCGGGTACAGCCCCCACTGCGAGGCAGTGTTGACGATGGCCCCGCCACCGGCGGCGATCATGTGCGGCAACACCGCGCGGCACAGATGAAACATCGCATCCAGGTTCACCGCGAAGCTGGCGTGCCAGTCATCTTCGGTCAGCGACAGCAAGTTGCCACGGCGATTGATGCCGGCATTATTGGCCAAGACATCGATACGCCCATATTGCTCAAAAACTTGCCGGACCAGATCACGGCAGGCATCACCTGAAGCAATATCCGCCGCAATGGCCACTGCACTTCCGTGCTTGCCGGTTATATCGTTGACAACCGCCTGGGCCGCATCCTTATTCATGTCGGTGACCACCACCGTGGCGCCTTCATCTGCAAAGCGCTGGCATATAGCCGAACCAATTCCGCCACCGCCACCGGTCACAATCACAACTTTGTCTGCAAAGCGTTTCATGTACGAAGTTCCTGTCAGCGTATATAACTGGCGCCGTTGACATCCAGCGTCGCGCCATTGAGAGAGCGTTGGGAGTTGCGCAGAACAAACGCCACCAGCTCCGCCACTTCCGAGGGTTGAGCCATGTCGCCAATCGGGATGTCGGCAACCGCTGCCGCCTTGCCGAACTGGGCGACGAACTGGTCAGCCATTTCGGTTTTCACCCACCCCGGCGCGATGGCCACTGCCACCACACCCTGGGGCCCGAAGCTTGCAGCCAGGGACTTGGTCAGGTTGATCAGCGCCGCCTTGGTCGCGCCGTAAGGCAGTGCCTGGGCTGAATAACCGCGCTGCCCTGCCCGGCTGGCCATGTTGACGATCTTGCCGCCGCCGTTTTCCCGGAAGTGCTTCACGGCCTGACGGCACAGATCCACTGCCGAGAAGAAGTTGACCTGAAACTCGCGGTTCCAGGCAGCGCGCCAGGTGTCCACGTCGGCATCGATTGAAACCTCGGTACGAATGCCGGCGTTATTGACCAGGCCATGAATGCGCCCGGACAGACTCAGCGCCTGATCCCACAGGCCATCGGCGCCACCTTCGGCGGACAGATCGGCCTGGACGATGACCCCGTCACCGCCCACTCGCGCCAGCAACTGCTCGGCTGCCTGCCGGTCACGGCTGTAGTGAATGATCGGTCGCGCACCCTCGGTGGCCAGTCGCTCGACAATCGCGCTGCCGATGGCGCCGGACGCGCCAGTGACCAGAATGGTCTGCCCGGCCAGTGGTTGTGCCAGATCGGTCATGGGGCTCTCCCTGAATTGCGCTGAATGAATGTGCCCAGGGTTACTGCGCAGGCTTGGCGTTGGCCAGCACCGATGCCTTGTCCACCAGCGCGTCGATTTCGCCGGTGTCGCGACGTTGGGAGAGATAGATGTTGAGCGCCTGCAGATCGGCCGGGGATGCATCACGGCGCAAACCGAAGGCTACGCCCTGCTTGGCCAGCGCAGGTTTTGGCAGGACCTCTTTGCTCCAGCCCGGGTTGGCCACGGCAAACAGGTGGTTGGTGTCGCTGGCATCGACCAGCACATCGGCGCGCTTGGACATCACCGCCAGTCGGGTTTCGTCCATGCCGGCCAGGCGCATGATCTTGCCTTGTTTGATGACCGCTGAAATGGCCTTGTCCTGGGCGGTGCCGGACATCACGGCGAAGGTCACGTCAGGTTTGTCGTAGTCGGCGAGGCTGTTTTGCGCGTTGGCGAACTTGGGGTTGTCCTTGTTGATGAGCAAGGACACCTGGTAGTCGGTGGCAGGCACCGAAAAGCTCACGGCCATCGCGCGTTCAGGGGTCTGGTTCAGGGCCATGGCCAGGTCCCATTTGTCGCTTTGCAGCCCGGCCACCAGGTTGTCCCAGTTGGTGTCGACGAACTCGACCTTGACCTTCAGCACACGCTCGCCGAAGTCACGGCACAGGTCGACGAAGTAGCCGCTGTATTCACCGGATTTGGCATCGCGCATGACGTAAGGCGCAGCGACTGCGGCGCCACAACGCAAGACACCGTTTTTCTGCACACCCTGCCAGAGCGAATCGGCGGCCTGCGCCGGAGCCTGGCTGAGCAGCGCACCGGTGGCGGCGGCACAGAGGAGCATGTTGCGGACGGAACGAGAGAAGGAACGAAGCATTTTTTGACCTCACCGATGTATTTGTTTTTGGGCAGAAAGGTACAAGTGCAGCTCATGTACGAGCATGTGCGCCGTCATGTGTGCAGCGCTGTATGCAGATTAGTTTTGAACGAACGAAGCTGTCAACGGGCGGTTGAAATAATTTTTTATGGGGGTGGTATAGCGGTGATCTCACCGTAGTAGCACGGCTTGCCGGCGATTGCGTCCGCAAGATCGCTCCCGCGGGCAAGCCCGGCTGCTACGAGGTTTGCGTCGTGAGTGTCATCTGATTCTGGCCGAAGGCCGTAGGAGCGCGCTTGCTCGCGACCGCGGTGGGTCATTCGACATCAAGGGGTCTGGCCGGGCGCTGTCGCGGGCAAGCGCGCTCCTACGAGGGATCCCCGTAGGGATTTAACTGCGGCCTATGCCGGTGAACGGCTCATCCACGATCAACATCGGGTCAAGGCTGCGGATGCGTTGTTCGATGTGATAGGCCCCCGCTTCGGCGTAGCGCAGGAAGTGCCGGCTGCACAGCGTACAAGCCCAGACGCCGCAGCGGTTGTAGGGGAAGAACTGCGGGGCGATGGGTGCATTGGCCGACCAGTAATGGGTGCCGTTGGGGTGATACTCGTCCAGCGTCAGGTCTTCTTCCTCGGCCGCGACCAGTGATGCGACCTGTTGCAATTGCGATTCCTTGAGTGAAACCGGCAGCCCTTCCCATCCGGCCAGGGATTTGCTGATGCAAGTCCAAGGTTCGGAAATGGCGGCAGAACGCTGGGCCAGTTCCAGCAGTCGGGGCATGGCAAGCGGAGTGAACATGGGCGGCAGACTCTTGGTGAGATAGGTCTTTGAGCGTGCCGCCATTGTGCCGCGCCGCGCCCTGTCCTGCCTACGGCAAAATCGCTCTATCGCGATGGTTTCAGCGCACAACTCGACGAGTCAGATGGCCACCCGAGATCGGGTACGAGACGTACAGCCCCGAGTCCACCTGTGCCCGCGATGTCTGGGCCAGGTCCCGAACTTTCTGCGCGGCACGCAGCAGCGCATCCTGCGCCAGTCTGCCCTGCTCCACCGCCTCCACGATGGCGGCGGCCAGCTCATCCAGTCCCGCTTCGCTGGAAACGAGCAACAAGTGAGCACCCGCGCGCAATGAAGCCACGGCAGTCTCGGCCAGGCTGTTGCCACGCAGGATCGAAACGGCGTCCAGGTCATCGGAGATGATAAGCCCATCAAAGCCCAGCTCATCGCGCAGCAGGCTAATGACCTTCTGTGAGGTCGATGCCGACTGCTGTTCATCCAGCGCCGGGAACACCGCAGGGCCGGGCATGATCGCCTGCACGCCGGTGACGATTACTTGTCTGAAGACCTGCAGGCCATCTTTAAGATCGGTCAATGAACCGTGCACCGTTGCTTCATTGACTGCTGGATCATGCTCGGTTTGATGGTGCCCGGGGAAGTGTTTGGCCGTGGCAATCACCCCCGCCCTCTGCACGCCACGAATGAATGCGCAGGCGATGCGCGACACTTCGTGCGGGTCGCTTCCCAGGTTGCGATTGTGCAGCCAGGGGTTGGCCCCGGTGACAACATCGACGATGGGCGCGAGGAACAGATTCACCCCCATGACTCGCGCCGCACTGGCCATTTCGTAGCTTCGGGCTTCGATCTCATCGCCGGTCAATTCCTTGAGCGCAGCGGCCGATGGCATGCCCGGCACCAGCCGGTGCAAACGCTGGATACCGCCCAGTTCCTGGTCTACGGCCACCAGCACCGGCACACCCGCCAATGCCGCAGCCTGTTCGGCAATGTGGCTGAAATGGGTGTGGGTCTCCGAGCGGCGACGTTCGAAACTCATGTTGCGTGCCAGGTACTCGTCACGGGTTTCGCCCAGCAGGATCGACACCCCGCCGCGTTCGAGATAGCGGCGCACGGCGTCCGTCAGTTCCAGCCCGGAGAATGCAGGCAGCAGCACCGAATAGGCGGCCCGTTGCAGGTCGATTGGCATGACGTCACCTCATTTTTCCTGAAGAGCGATGATGCTCGATATCGCTCACTATAAAGATTAAACGAGCATTGTCAAATTACTTCGCGCACATCGAGCACAAACGATCACCATCCGGCACATGTCCTTGCGGCGGTTTCAGAAATGCCCCCGCCGGCAAGCCGTGCTGCTACGGGGGCGCAGTCGCATCAAAGATCGCGTGAACAACACAAATCCCCGTAGCAGCCGGGCTTGCCCGCGGGAGCGATTTCAAGAACACCGAAGCGAGTAAAGCCGTGCCACCCAGGGAACTGGTGCAGGTATGAAGATCCTGAGAACAGCAAAAATCCCGTAGCAGTCCGGCTTGCCGGCGATCGCGATCTCAAGGGCGCCGTCGCCGGCAAGCCGGACTGCTACGGGATTGGGGAGGCATGCACGGCGTGAAGACCACAAAGTCCCGACGCCGGCAAGCCGTGCTGCTACGGCATTACGTGCCCTTCGTGCATCTCATGCATGTTGTGCCCGGCATGGGGATCATCCCCGGCCATATGCATGTGCTCTTGCGGCTGTTGGCGGTCGGTCTCCTCTTGCAGGTAGGCGATCACCTGGCCGATGTCGTTGTCTTCCATGCGCAGGTTGGGCATGGCCACCCTGTTGTAGGCTTCATACAACTTGACCGCCACAGGATCCTTCTCGGCGAGCATCACATCGGGCTCCTTGAGCCAGCGCCCCAGCCACTCGCCGTCGCGCTGACGGGTCACCCCAAGCAGGTCGGGCCCTACCCCACGAATACCGGTGGTCTGCTCACCTTCGTTGCCCAAGGTGTGGCAGGCACTGCAGCGGGTGCGGAAGATCTGTTCGCCCAGGCTTGGCGGCCTTACTTCAGGCGCGTCGGCGTAACTGTTCTGATTGGCGTCGGCCACCTTCCAGTTCTGCAGGCTTTTGCCCAGGTGGTCGGCGAGGATGTAGGGGTTCTCGAACGGCGAGGCCTTCATCCAGCGCCCGGTCGCCTGGTTGCCGACAATCAGGCTCAGGTTGTGATCTGTGGTGCGACCGTTGTCGACACCCTCGATGAACAGCCCAAGCTTGCGCCGCAACTCGACGATGTCGTCCTTGTTGCCGGTCAGGAACTGCCAGCCCGGCGCCACCTTGAACTTGGCCGCGTACTGCTTGAGCACGGCCGGGGTGTCGGTTTCCGGGTCGATGCTGATCGAGTAGAAGAACACGTCACGCCCCACATGATCCCCCAGCAGCTTCTGCACCTGACGCAGGCGTGCAGTCTCCAGCGGGCAGGAGTCGGAGCAGGAGGTGAAGATGAAATTGATCACCACCACCTTGCCCTTGATCAGGTCGTCGAAGAACCGCATCGGCTGTTCGTCCTGGTTGATCAGCACCGTGTTGGGGAAGAAGTCCTTGCCCCAGGGCGTGTCCGGCTGAACATCGCCGGCAACGCCCTGGACGCTGCCCCAGACCATGGCGATCATCGATACGGTCACAGCAATGGCCGCCTTGCGAAGCATCTGGAACATGACTTCAACCTCCCCGATCCCCCGGATCGCTATTTGCCTTTGCCCGAGCCGGACGAACCGGAACCACCGCCCGAACCCGAGCCGGAACCACCGGAGCCACCACCCGAGCCACCGCCAGAGGAAGAACCGCCGCCGGAGCTGGTGCCACCACTGGCAGTTGCCAGTTTCACCGAAGGACCGTTGCCGTCGCCGGTGTAGGCGGTAGGCAGCGCCGCAGAGCTGACGTAGCCCACGCCATCCCAGGTCGGCATCGGGTTGGGCATCAGCTGGAATTGCCCTGGATGCTCGATGTCCCAACGCAGCAGCATGGAGTTGTCCTCGTGCTGGGTGTTGTGGCAGTGCTCCATGTAGGTCCCGGCGAATTCGCGGAAATGGATCGCCATTTCTACGTTGTCGCCACTGTCGGTGCCGATGCGATAGACGTCTTTGCGCGCCCATTTTTCCCACTCAGGTGGAGCCTTGCCGCCGCGACTGAGGATGATCCCTTCCTCGAAGTGCACGTGCACCGGGTGGGTCCAGCCGTTGCCGCCGTTCTGGATTTTCCAGATTTCCAGCGTGCCGGTGCCTTGGTACCCCGCCGAGGTCGGCCCGTTGGCCAGGTGAGTGGAGGCAGACAACCGCCGAGGGTCCATGTTGAAGCCCAGGCCGCCGTCGGTCTTGATGGTCCATGGGGTGGAGTCCGTCCCGTCGGAGCGGCCGAAGATAAAGGTGCGGTGACGCGCATTGGCCAACAGCGCCTGATCCGCCGCGTTGTCGCGGTGAATCGTCAGCGGGATCATCACCTTGCCTTCTGCCTTGCCGGGCTTGGCCGGTTCGTACGCCACCGGATCCATGCTCAGGTCCTGGCCGGTATAAGGCTTGACGTTGATCTGCATGAACATGCCGACCACCGGATCGCCCTTGTCCCATTGCGGCCCCTTGCTGCCCTGTTTGATCACCGCCTGATACTTGCCGGACAACACGTCGCCCAGCGGCACTTCGCCTTTCGGACCTTTGCCGGTCTCATGTTCGAGGACGTTGACCATGTAGATCTTGTCCCCGGCCTTGATCCCGTTCTTGCCAAAGTTGACGATGATGTCGTAGCGCTCGGCGATGCCTTGGGTTGGCAGGATGCCGAAGTTGTTTTTCAGGTCACCGTCGCCGTCCAGGTCCATGGTGCCGTCGAACGGAACGGCGTGTTCCATGATGTTGCCGTCGTTGGCGATCATGTGGAACGGCACCCGGGCGTAGGACACACCGGAGCCTTGCGGCCCTGGGAATTCACCGCCGTTGCCCTTGATTTCGCGCACCATGGCGATCTTCACGTAGCGCGACACCGAACCGTTGAGGATGCGGAAGCGATAGCTGCGGGCGCGCACATCCAGGTACGGTTTGTAGCCCCAGTTCACCACCATCTCATCGCCGAGGAAGCCATCGGTGTTGAACGGGTTGAACCACAGCTGGCCGTTCTGATCCCAGGCCTTGTCCGCCACGGTCAGGTTGACGTCGTAGTCGCGGTTACCCCAGGCCAGGTACGAGCCGCTGGGGAAACGCAGATTGACGCCGTCGTCGATGGCTTCGTTACCGCGGTCCAGGGCACTGTAGTAGTTCATCATCGCCGCGTTGCCCTTGTAGACGTTCTGGGCGGTGAAATCCATCATGTGGTCGTGGAACCAGTGGGTACTCATGGTCTCGCGCCAGTCGCCACGGATCTTGATGGTGCCGTGGTCGCAGGTCTTGAGGCCTGGCGAGTCATCGTTGACCCACAGGGTTTCGCCCGGCGCACAGGGGAATGCCGCACGCGGATCCTTGGCGTTGGTGTTGATGGTGTCGTAGCCGGCCAGTTGCATCGGCCAGCGATAGTCGTAGTACTGCCCCGGGAAGAAGAACGCGTTGGCATAGCCGTCGCTCTCGGCCGGGTTGTGGCCGTTGTGTTCGTGGGTGGAGATGGTGTGCAGACCGAAGCCCTTGTTGGCGGACGGGTCGATCGGCAGGCCGTTGTAATGACGCATCAGCACCGGCTGTCCGTAGCGCACCATGAGCAGCTTGGGCGGCAGGGTGCCGTCGAAGGTCCAGACCGAGTTGTGCTCCTGCACCGGCATCAAGGGGTGAATGCGCACGCCGATCCCGCTGGCGGTGCCGCCATGGTTGGTGCTGCCGTCCGGGTAGTAGTTCAGCCCGCCTGGCCCCCACTCCCCGCCTTTGTAATCATGCAGCTGCAAGTGATCGCGGAACCCGCTGTTGCTGTGGGCACCGGTCTGCACGGTCTTGTAGGCGATCTGCGGGTAGAACTCGTTCCAGCGCTGGTGGGACCAGCCTTTTCCTGGTGGACGCCCTTCAGCCGGTGCATCCACGCGACGGTTCAGGAAGTCCTGAATCTGCGCCTGCCAGGGGTTGCGGTCCAGCGAGTTGGCGTACTGCGTCGGATACGGCGTCAGGCCGGGTGCCGCGAGAAACGCAGCCAGGGCTTCAGGCGACGGGCCGCTGCGGGCGACGCTGGTCGGGTCCTGAGCAGGCCCCGGGCCCAGGGTGGGCGGCGGGAACGGAACTTGCGAGGTCTGGGTTGGATCGAGCTTGGTCGGCCCGAACTCTTCGAACAACAGCACTGGCTGAGTGAATGGCTGAGCCCCGAACAACGGGCTGGGTTTGCCATTGGTGGGGTAGTTGAAGCTGGTCTGCGCCGAAGGCGGCAGCACGTTTTCAACCCGGGTCGAGGCGCGCGTGCCCTCTATGCCATTGGGCAGGTCCAGCGCGCCTTCGTTGGCTTCAGGCAGCGTCAGCAGGTTGTTCAACGCAGCGGCTGGATCCGCAGGCGGATCGGTGTAGGCCGATGGGTCGGTGACTGGAGGTTGATCTTCGTTGTCGATCGGCCCGGCATGGACCGCCGTCAACCCCATACTCAGGGCGATCAATACCGCGGAAGATCCGCGCAAAAGCTGAAGCCCGTTGATGGAGGGGAACTTTAAACGCGTGGGTTGCTTCATGGTGGCTCACCTTCAACTCATGCACAGGGCATTTGTGTTTCATCCAACGGCTGCGGTCAGACGCCGTGGCGTCCGCAGGTATTGGGTGAAGGGGCAAAAGCCTTGCCAGAGTCAGAAAGTGCGCGTTGTGACATTAAAACGATGGCCAGCGGAGTCAGGAAACTCGCGGGTTCCAGTGAAAAATATCGTAACAATTTGATGCAACAACTTGGCACGGTAAATGTCAGGACCGGGGATTGGTCCCCGCTGCCGGTGGGGAAATTCACGAGGTATTGGGGGTAATACCGAAGGGTTGCAGCCCGGTACGAAGCCGCTTCCTGCGGCTTCACCCGGTTCTTCAGAGCATGTCAGACACGGCTTTCGTCAGCGGCCTGAGCCTGTACGCCGCGACGGCCACCGTGGTCGTCGCCACGGTCATGATTGCCACGGTCACGGCCATGGTCGTCGCCTGCGCGAGCCTGGTCGGCGCTGTGGTCATCACCTGGCTGGGCATGGCCGCGACGGCCGCCATGATCGTCACCACGGTCATGATTGCCACGGTCACGGCCATGGTCGTCGCCTGCACGAGCCTGGTCGGCGCTGTGGTCATCACCTGGCTGGGCATGGCCGCGACGGCCGCCATGATCGTCGCCACGGTCATGATTGCCACGGTCACGGCCATGGTCATCGCCTGCGCGAGCCTGGTCATTGCCGCGATCGTCCCCTATCTGGGTGTGATCGGCTGCGTGGTTGCCACGGTCGTCGCCCACGTTGTGGTTGGCTTCGTGGTTCGCCTCATGATTGGCTTCGTGGTTGGCCTCATGATTGGCTTCGTGGTTGGCCTCGTGATTCGCCTCATGGTTGGCTTCGTGGTTGGCCTCATGATTTGCATCGTGGTTGGCTGCATGATTGCCATGGTCATCGCCGCGATCATGATTGGCGCCATCGTGGTTGCCTTGGTCGTTACCGGCATGGCCACCTGCGTTGCCACCGTTTCCGCCACCGGCGCCACCGCCGTTGCCGCCGCCATTGCCACCACCCGAGCCGCCGCCTGATCCGCCGCCTGATCCGCCACCACCGCCTCCAGAACCGTTGCCACCGCCGCCTCCGCCGTGGCCACCACCACCGCCTCCATTACCACCGCCGCCGCCTCCATTGCCTCCACCACCGCCGCCGTTACCACCACCACCGCCGCCTCCACCGCCACCGCCGCCTCCACCGCCGTCTTTGGCGTAGGCGCTGCTGGAGTGAGAGATCGAGTCAGGAATCAGCACGGTGGATGCCGACAGCACCCCACCAATGGCAAGAGCAAGGATCGCTTGTTTGAATTGCATAAATACCTCCACCTTCTTGTTCTGGTTATCGAACCGCAAACAAAGCCGGTGCAAATCGAAGACCATTGCCCCCAGGGCAATCGAAACCTCAGCACATCTCGCTTGGGCACAGAAAACAGCCTGTGGCCTCAAAATGCCACGTAGCTACATGTACCGTGAGACCCGGCGCCTGGATCATCCAGTGCCGGACGGTGTTCGTGAGGTGAACACGCGGGCGTTGAGAAATATTCGTTTTTCCGTACGAACGGTCATGGGTGATATTTTCGAATGCGCTCTTTTCATTTCCCGAATTGATGGTCAACATACGCGCCAACTAATAGTGGGCGCGCCCATCATTAACGCAAATGATTTTGTTTCTTAACTTCAAACAATATTAAATCGAGACAAAACAAGCACTTTGCCGGGCATCTGGAAACTGCCAGGTAATGGCACGTTGATAGCGCGGCAGCTCATCGCCTAATAAGTGTTTCAACTTCTGTTTTCAGGATGAAATAGATGCGTCTCTTACTGCTGACAAGTGTGCTGGCCCTTTCCCTGGCCGGCTGTGGTTCCACCCCGAACAATCCGTCCGTGAACATGGAAACTCCCAAGCCCGCCGCTGACTACGCGCAGTGCGTCTTCGAGAAGTGGCAGAAGATCAAGCCCGACACCACGCTGACCGAGACCAAGGGTCATTACAAGTTGCTGGTGTCCGGCAAAGTGGCCCAGGACGATATCCTCGAAGTGTTCAAGGGCAACCCCAATACTCGCGCCTTCCTCTATCAGCGCGCGCCACTGGCCTCGGCGTTCGGCAAGAGTGCTCTGGAGAAAGCCGCCCGCGACTGCCTGTAGGTCGCGGCCAAGGCCCGGTGATGCAATCGGGGTGAACTTCGTTTTTCCGATTTCCTCAGAGAACCATATCGCCCGACCTGTCGGGCGCTGTTCAACTCAAGAGGAATCACCATCATGAGCACGACCCTCACCGGCAAGAAAGTCCTGATCATCACCGCCAACACCGGCATCGAACGCGATGAGCTGCTCAAGCCGCTGCAAGCCTTGCAAGGCATGGGCGCGACGGTGACCCACGCGACCATCAAGGGCGGTGACGCGCAGACCTTCCTGCACGACACCGAGAAAGACACCAGCGTCACCTCCGATACGCGCCTCGCCGGATTGTCCGCCGCCGAGTTCGACGCGCTGGTCATTCCTGGCGGCACAGTCAACGCCGACACCCTGCGCCAGGACGCCGATGCCCAGCGCCTGGTCAAGGAATTCGCCGACGCCGGCAAGACGGTCGCCGCGATCTGCCACGGCCCCTGGCTGTTGATCGACGCAGGCGTGGTCGGCGGCAAGACGCTGACGTCCTACCCTAGCGTGCGCATCGACTTGCTCAACGCCAAGGCTGCCGACTGGGTCGACACCCAAGTCAAGGCGTGCCCGGCCAACGGCTGGACGCTGATTACCTCGCGCACGCCTGACGACCTGCCGGCCTTCAACGAAGCCATCGGCAAAGCCCTGCTCGCCGCCTGATTCGTTGTCAGACGCCGACGCCGCATGCCGCGGCGTCGGCTTGAACGAAAATACTTGCAACCAATTTTTTCGCGGCCCGTCGACATCACAAAGGCCTGCGCGATTCTCGCGAGCGCCAGTCAGAGGCTCGCCCATGATTGCGATCATCGTCCCCGCCCACAACGAAGAAGAATTCCTGGATGACTGCATCCGTTCATTGATCGCAGCGTCCCGCCACGACGGGCTCGAAGGCGAAGCGGTAGAAATCCTGGTCATGCTCGACGACTGCTCCGACAATTCGGCCATGATTGCGCAGGCGCATGGCGTGTTGACCGTCGCCTGCAGCCATCGCAACGTCGGCATGACCCGCGCCGCCGGCGCCCAGCGCATGCTCGAACGCGGTGCCCGCTGGCTGGCATTCACCGACGCCGACACCGTGGTGCCTCACGGCTGGCTGACGCAGCAGGTCGCCCTGAGCGCCGATGCCGTGTGCGGCGTGGTCCAGGTCACCGACTGGTCGGAACACCCGCCTCATGTGCAGATTCATTACGACGCCCATTACCGGTTCGTCGAAGACCACCGGCACATCCACGGCGCCAACCTGGGGGTGTCCTCGACGGCCTATGTGCGGGCTGGCGGTTTCCGCGCCTTGCCTGCCCACGAGGACGTGCACCTGGTGCAAGACCTCGAACGCAGCGGCGCGCAGATCGTCTGGACCGCCCGCAACAGCGTCATCACCAGCGCACGCAAGGCATGCCGCTGCCGGGAAGGTTTTGGCGATTACCTAAATTCACTGGCCAGTTCTTCGTTATTAAGCTAACCCTGAGTACGCGCAGAGATCCGGGGGCCTGTTCCGGATCGTCGACGTTGCGCCCAGGCGATCCTCATCAGAGCGGGAAAGCGAGCGATGCAACCGATAAAGAACCGGGCCAACCCCGGCGACGACACACTGGGGGGCGGCATGCCCAGCGCCAGTGTCGCGATGCCGAATACCACGCACTGGTTCAAACGCCTGCTGGCCTTTACCGGCCCGGGTTATATGGTCGCCGTGGGTTACATGGACCCCGGCAACTGGGCCACCGACATTGCCGGTGGTTCGCAATTCGGCTACCTGTTGCTGTCGGTGATTCTGCTGTCCAACCTCATGGCGATTGCGTTGCAGGCGCTCTCGGCGCGGTTGGGCATCGTCACCGGCTGGGACCTTGCCCGGGCCTGCCGCGAGCGCTACAGCCGGCCGGTGTGCATTGCCCTGTGGCTGGCCTGTGAAATCGCGATCATCGCCTGTGATCTGGCCGAGGTAATCGGGACGGCGATTGCCCTGAACCTGCTGTTCGGCATCCCGCTGGTGTGGGGCGCGGTGCTGTCGGCCATCGATGTATTCCTGATCCTGCTGCTGATGGGCAAAGGTTTTCGGGCACTGGAGGCGTTCGTCATTGCGTTGCTCTTGATTATCTTCGGCTGCTTCGCGATCCAGATGGTGCTTGCCCGCCCGGACATGGCGGAGCTGTTCGCAGGCTTCATTCCCAAGGCCGAAATCGTCACCAACCCTGCGGCGCTGTACCTGGCCATCGGCATCATTGGCGCGACGGTGATGCCCCACAACCTGTACCTGCACTCCTCCATCGTGCAGACCCGCGCCTACCCGCGCACCGATGAGGGCCGGCGCATCGGCCTGCGCTGGGCGGTGACGGACAGCACCATCGCACTGACGCTGGCGCTGTTCGTCAACGCAGCGATCCTGATCACCGCCGCCACGGTGTTTCACAAGGCGGGCAAGACCGACGTGGTGGAAATCGAGCAGGCTTATCACCTGCTCTCGCCGATGCTCGGGGTGGGGATAGCCTCGGCGCTGTTCGCCATTGCGCTGCTGGCGTCCGGGATCAACTCCACGGTAACCGCCACCCTGGCCGGGCAGATCGTGATGGAGGGGTTCCTGCGCCTCAAACTGCCGGGCTGGGTGCGACGCCTGCTGACCCGGGGTCTGGCGATCATCCCGGTGATTGTGGTGACCAGTCTTTATGGTGCGGAAGGAACGGCGAAGTTGCTGGTGTTGAGCCAGGTGATCCTGTCGATGCAATTGCCGTTCGCGATCGTGCCGCTGGTGCGGTTCGTGTCGGACCGGAAGTTGATGGGCAGTTTCGTCACAGGGCCGGTGTTGACGGGGCTGGCGTGGGGGATTGTGTTGTTGATTATCGGATTGAATCTGGTGTTGCTGGTAGGGATGGCGATGGCCTGAACCGTAGCAGTCCGGCCGGGCGGGGTTCCGCTTGCCGTCGGGGTTCCAGCGATTACCTGTGGGAGCGGGCTTGCCCGCGAAGGCGGTAGGTCATTCAACATCAAGGTGTCTGACCTGACGCTTTCGCGGGCAAGCCCGCTCCCACAGGGGATCGAGATCGATCCGCGGGCAAGTCCGGCGGCTACGGGACTGAGGGGCGATATCGGTTGCCCCCCGCTTACATCAATGCATCTTGCTGTGATCGTGGCCCATGTCCATCTGGCTCGACATGGCCTTGGCGGGGGCCGTGACCTGCACTTCTTCGCGCACGCCCTTGTCGTTCTCGATGGTCAGGGTCAATGGCACTTGATCCCCTTCCCTGATCGCGCCGGTCAACCCCATCAGCATCACGTGATACCCGTCCGGGTCCAGCGATACCGCCTTGCCCGCAGGCAACGCCACCGAATCCACCGGCCCCATGCGCATCACGTCATCAGTCATGCTCATCTGGTGAATCTGCACATCCTTGGCCACCGGCGAGCTGATGCTGAGCAGCTTGCTGTCGGTATCGGCGGTGATGCGCATGAACGCGCCCGATGTCGGCTGCCCCTGCACGGTGGTGCGCACCCAGGCATCGTCCACGCGGGTCTGCGCCATGGCCGACAGGCTCACACCAAGCAACAACGAGAAAGCCAGTACGGATTTGGAAAACAGAGCGGTCATCAGCAGACCTCCATGACAGTGGTCAGATCTTCCGCGCATTGTTTGGCGGACAGTGATGGCGACAGGCCCAGGCGCAGGTTGCCCCGGGAGTCGAAGACGAAACTGGTGGCGGTGTGGGACATGGTGTATGTCTCACCGGCCGGGACTTTCTCGTAGAACACCCCGAACTCCTTGGCCACGTGCTGCGTCTGCTCGAGGGTGCCGCGCAGGGCAACGAAGCTTGGGTCGAACTGCTTGACGTAGGCGTCGAGGATCTCTGGCGTGTCGCGCTCGGGGTCGACGGTGATGAAGATCACCTGCAGCGTCTTGCCGTCCTCGCCCATGATCTTCTTGATCTGGGCCGCGCGGGCAAGGGCCGTCGGACAGACTGCCGGGCACTGTGTGAAACCGAAGAACACCATCGGCATCAGCCCCCGATAACTGGACAGGGTCTTCACCTCGCCCTGAGTGTCGGTGAGCTTGAAGGTGCGGCCCATGATCTTGTTGGACAGATCCTTGCCGTATTTGAAATCCAGCGCGGTGGTCGAGCCATCGCAGCCCGCAAGCAGGCCCAGGCCCAGCACGCTCATGCCGGTCAGCACCTGACGGCGGGTCAATAAATCATTCATGTGACGAACTCTCTGAAGCAGCGGCCAGCGTTGGCGCCAGCCTTTACTCGCCCGGCCTGCAGCCTTCAAGGCCCCAGGGCGGGCGACGCCAAACAGTCAGCGGGTTTCGCGGCCAGCGTTCAGGGCGCCTGGGGCGAAAGACCGGGGAAGAGATGTCGCGGAGGTTTGCGCAGCAGGTAGTCCGAACGCGGCACGCGCTTGCGCAAGGTGCGCGCCAGCCAGTCCAGGCCGATGTAGAACACCAGCGCCAGGGCCAGGCTGCCGGCGAAGGCGCAATCGGTCATGGACAGTTTCATCAGTTGCGCGTGATCGCCCATCTGCGCCATGTCCATCTGCCCCGACATCCCATGGTCGGCACTGCAATCGGCCGATGGGCCGGCCTGATTGAACGCCCGCAGCATCTGTCCATGGCTGGTACTGCACACAAGCCCGGTGAACAGGATGGCGCCGTAGAGCATCCAGGCAATGAGCGATTGGTGGGTTCGGACGAGTTTCATGGGGCCGCATTCTACCTGCTTGCGCCCCCCGAGATGTAACGGGGCCGGACTTGCGGGTGCGACAAAACCGCGCATCTCTATCAGCCTGGTTTATTTGACCTGAAATCTCTCGGAACCCCGCGCCCGGGTCAGTGCCGAATGTCAGGAGCTGCTCGACAGCCAGATACCTCAGGGAGCACTTCAGGCATGGCGGACACCGCACTCACCCTCGACGCGCTGCTGGCCGATTTTGCCCGGCGTCCCAACCCGCCCATGAGCGGCGACGCGCTGGCCGAAGCCATGCGCCTGTGCATCGAGCACGGCCTGGACCAACTGCCCCTGCCCGCCAGCGGCCAGACCCTGGCGCGCTGGCAACAACTGGCAGCCGTGGGCGGCATCGATCTGGCGCTGCTCAAGCTGTACGAGGGCCACACCGATGCCCTGGCGATCCTCGCCGAGTTGGCCTTCAACCCGTTTTTCCTGCCCGGCATCTGGGGTGTCTGGGCGGCCGAGCCGCCGGATGCGCGTGTCTCTATCGTCCAGCAACAAGGCACCGAAGTGCTGCTGCGCGGCCGCAAGGCGTGGTGTTCCGGCGCCCAGCAGATCGACTACGCGCTGCTGACTGCCTGGGCTGCGGACGATCAACCGCAACTGGTCGCGGTGCGCCTGGACAGCCCCGGCGTGAGTGTCGACGGGCAGGCCTGGCAGGCAGTCGGGATGGCCAGCACCGCCAGTGTCGACGTGCACTTCGACGGCGTGGTGGGCCACAGCGTCGGCGGGCCCGGCGCCTATCTGAGCAGGCCCGGGTTCTGGCAGGGCGGCGCAGGCATCGCTGCAGCGTGGTATGGCGCGGCGGTCGCGCTGGCCAAGCCCCTGCGCGAGCAGCGTGGCAAAGGCCGCAACGACCCTCATGGGGACGCACATCTGGGCGCGGTGGATGCCGCGTTGTGCGGCGCGGCAGCGGCCCTGCGCGAATGCGCCGCGTGGATCGACGCCCATCCCCGGGATGACGCGCAACTGGCAGTGCAACGCCTGCGCGCCCAGGTGGAAATGGCTGTCGAACAGGTGCGTCAGCACGTGGGCCGCGCACTGGGCGCCACGCCATTCTGTCGCGACTCGCACTTTGCCCGGCTGGCAGTGGATTTGCCGGTCTTTATTCGTCAGAGCCACGCCGAACGGGATCTGGCGCACCTGGGCCAGTTACTGGCCAAACAGGAAACGGAGGATTGGACCCTATGAACATGGCCCTGAGTAACTCAGATCCCTTTGGCGTGCGTGGCACACCCTTGACCGACTGGCAGACCAGCCCGGCACTGCAAGGCGTGCGCCCCATTACCCTCAGCGAACTGGTGCCCACCGGCTCGCGGCTGGTGGTGCTGGCGCCTCATCCGGACGACGAAATCCTCGCCTGCGGTGGCCTGCTGGCGGGGATGGTCGGGCGGCGCAATCCTGTTCAACTGATCTCGGTGACTGATGGCGAGGCCAGCCATGCGGATTCGCCGCAGTGGCCACAGATGATGCTGCGTCTGGAGCGGCGCAAGGAAAGCGAGCGCGCCGTCGCCCGGCTGGGCTTCGATGTGCAGCGTCTGTGCTGGCAACGCCTGGGCATCGCCGACGGCCAGGTGGCGGATCGGGCGGAATCGCTGATCGCCCTGCTCAGCGAAGACCTGGGGCCTGACGATGTGGTGATCACCACCTGGCGACACGACGGCCACTGCGATCACGAAGCCGTAGGCCATTGCGCCGCTCAGGCAGCGGCCAATACCGGGGCGACCTTGCTTGAGACACCGGTGTGGGCCTGGCACTGGGCCGAGCCAAACGATCCAAGAATCCCCTGGGCCCATGCACGCAAGCTGGTGCTCAATGACGAGCAGCAGCGGCGCAAGCGCTGGGCCATCGAAGCCCATGCCACCCAGTTGCAGACCGACTCCAGCACCGGTAGCGCCCCGGTCCTGGCTCCTGACACGCTGGAGCGCATGCTGCAGCCTTTCGAACTGGTGTTCCTGTGAGCCTGCCTGCCGACTATTTCGATGAGCTGTTCGCCGACAGCGACGATCCCTGGGCGTTTCGCACCCGCTGGTACGAGCAGCGCAAACGCGACCTGACCCTGGCCGCACTGCCCCGCCAGCGCTATGAGCGGGCGTTCGAACCCGGCTGCGCCAACGGCGAGCTGAGCGTGGCGTTGGCCCAGCGTTGCGACAGCCTGGTGTGCATGGACCTCTGCCCGCGCGCCGTGGAACTGGCCGTGCAGCGGCTCAAGCGGTTTTCCAGGGCCAGGGTCGTGCAGGGCCGGTTGCCTGAGGACTGGCCCGAAGGCGCGTTCGACCTGATCGTGGTCAGCGAGTGGGCCTATTACCTGACGCCTGCCTCGTTCATCGAGGTGATCGACCACATGCTCGCCAGCCTGACGCCCGACGGCGCCGTGCTGGCCTGCCACTGGCTGCAACCGATCGACGGCTGCGCCATGACCGGACGCGAGGCCCACAGCCTGCTGCATTCAAGGCTGCGACTGCATCGCACCTTGCGCCACGAGGAACCGGATTTCCTGCTGGAGGTGTGGAGCAGACAGCCTGGCGGCATCGATCTGGACGAACAGGTTCGGGAGGCTTGAGCGTAGTGCGCACTATCCGGGTCTGGCACAAACCTGTAGGAGCGCGCTTGCCCGCGACGGCGGTGCTTCACTCGACATCGAGGTGTCTGGCCTGACGCATTCGCGGGCAAGCGCGCTCCTACGGAATCGGGTTGGTCACGCCACTTGAGAACAACCCTCACCCACGTAGCAGCACGGCCGGGCGGCGCTCCGCTTGCCGGCGTCGGCGGTCTCGAAATCCCCGACGCCGGCAAGCCGGACTGCTACGGATTTGCGTGGTGCGCGCTATCCGGGTTTGGCACACACCTGTAGGAGCGCGCTTGCCCGCGACCGCGGTGGTTCACTCGACATCGAGGTGTCTGGCCTGACGCATTCGCGGGCAAGCGCGCTCCTACGCAATCGCGGTGGTCACACCACTTGAGTACAACCCTCACCCACGTAGCAGCACGGCCGGGCGGCGCTCCGCTTGCCGGCGTTGGCGGTCTCGAAACCGCCGACGCCGGCAAGCCGGGCTGCTACGGATTTGCGTGGTGCGCGCTATCCGGGTTTGGCACAAGCCTGTAGGAGGGCGCTTGCCCGCGACGGCGGTGGTTCACTCGATATCGAGGTGTCTGGCCTGACGCATTCGCGGGCAAGCGCGCTCCTACGCAATCGCGGTGGTCACACCACTTGAGGCCAACCCCTATCCCTGTAGCAGCACGGCTTGCCGGCGGGGGCGGCTTTGGAATCGCCGACGCCAGCAAGCGGAGCGCCGCCCGGCCGTGCTGCTACTGGGTTGGGGATTGCGGGTCGTTAGCGGCTAACCGGCCCATCACGAACAACCGTGCCTGGCGGGTCATCTGGTCCAGGTGGCGGTCGCGCTGTTTTTCGGCGTCCACCATGGCCCGTTTGCCGTGCTGGTTGAGCAGGTACGCATGGATCTGCCGCACTTCCACCGAGCTGTAGATCGGCGCCACGTCGAGCACCGCGAGCAAGCCGTCGGTCTGTCGGTCCCGCGTGTTCATCACCACCTGTGGTCCGCGGGCGGACAGCACCTGAAACCCCATCGCCTCGAAGTACGGCACCTTGCCGACAAAGCAGGCCAGTTCCGCATGGGGGTAACGCTCGAGCATTTTTTCCAGCATCGTCCGTGCGATACCCTGCCTGCGCCGGGCTGCCCGCACCGCCATGTACGCCACCGCACAGGCCTGCGGATCATCCTGCACCGGCAGGTACAGCAGAAAGCCTGCGACAATCGACGGATCCTCGGCATCCAGCGCGACGATCAATTCCACTGGCATGCCCCGCGAGCCATCCATCGCCTGCAGGTACTGGTGCACTTCATGGCCCACGCCATACTGATACAGCGGGTACAACGGGTTGCTCGGGGCGATGCCGACCATGCTGATGTCGGTCACGTAGTCGATCACCAGCTGCATGATCTGGCTGTCGATCGATTCCGGTGGGGTGTTCGCAAGGCGCGTGATGGTGAACATGGAAATCCTGATGAAGGCTGAACCGGAGCATCATACCGGCTTCTGCCGGCGCGCTCGAATTGCTAAGGTGAGCGGCCGCAATCCCACTTTTTCAGGACCCCGCCGCGACCATGTTCGACTGGGACGATCTGCGCTTCTTTGCAACCTTTGCCCGTGAAGGCAGCCTCGCCGCCGCAGCCCGCACGCTGGGCGTCGAACACGCCACGGTGGCGCGGCGCATTGCATCGCTTGAAGCCTCGCTCGCACTCAAGCTGGTGGACCGCCGTGGCCGGGTCTATGAACTCACCGCCGACGGGTTGCGCGTCAGTGAATTCGCCGAGCAGATGTCCAGCGCCTCCTTCGCCCTGCAACGCTTTGCCGGTGGCGAGCATGACCGCATCGAAGGCGAGGTGGTCATCTCCTCGCCCCCGGCCTTTCTCGCGACCCTGATCGCCCCGAACATCGGCCGGCTGCGCGAGCGCTATCCGGGGCTGAAGGTGCGCATGGTCGGTTCCAAATCCATCGCTTCGCTGGCGCGCAAGGAAACCGACGTCGCCCTGCTCTACGCCCGCCCCGAAGAGGCCCAGGTGGTGGCCAAACACCTGGCCGACCTGCCCTTCTCGCTGTACGCCAGCGAACGTTACCTGGACAACCACACACCTGCCGACTATCAGTTCATCGGCTACGACCAGAGCATGGAACATTCGGTGCAACAGCAATGGTTGCGCGGCCATCTGGACGGTCGGGCGCTGGTGATTTCCAGTAATGACCTGCGGGTCCAGGCCCAGGCGGCCGCCGGCGACGGCGGGCTGGTGTTGCTGCCCGGCTTTCTCGCTCACGAGTACCGGCTCAAGCGCGCTCCGGCCTGCGACACCGCCCTGAGCCTGCCCGTCTGGCTGGCCTATCACGAGGACTTGCGCAACGCAGGCAAGATTCGCGTGGTGCTGGATTTCCTCATCGAATGCCTGGCGTCACCCGACCCCATGTGAATTTTTTCACATGCCGTATGCGCCTGCGGCCAATTCCCGCCCCTCATGCTGCTCTCTATCCTCGGCGGCAACAGAGAAATCCATGAGAGGCTTTTGCCATGAACGTTCAACCCCCACATTCGGGAAATCTGCCCATCTTCAGGGCCGCCTGGATCGTCACTGCGGTGTTCATCTTGTCCAACGCCGCCACCCCGCTCTACAGCCACTGGCAGCAGAGCCTGGGGTTCGGCTCCGGCACCCTGACGGTGATTTTCGGCTGCTACATCCTTGGCCTGCTGCTGACCCTCGCCGTGGCCGGGCAACTGGCTGACCACTATGGCCGCAAGGCGCTGTTGGTGCCGGGAGTGGTGATCGCCATTGTCGCCGCCTTGCTGTTCGAACATGCAGACAGCGTCGCCATCCTGATGCTGGCCAGGCTGCTCAGCGGGATTTCAGTGGGGATCGTGGTGTCGGCGGGCATGGCCAATGTGGTCGAACACGCGAGCGAACAGCGCAAGCCCTTCGCCTCGTTGATCGCCTCGGTGTCGATGGTCCTGGGCGCAGGCACCGGGCCGTTGCTGGCAGGCGTGATCGCGCAATACGTTGCAGCGCCCATCGACTGGGTGTTCAACAGCGAAATCCTGCTGTTGCTGCTTGCCTTGCTGGTGGTGATGCGCCAGCCCGCTGTCAAGCTGGGCACAGGGCGCTTTCGGCCGAAGCTGCCATCGGTGGCCGCAGAACACGTCGGCATCGTGGCACGTGGCGTTTCGTTCTTCGGTCCGGGGCTGACGTCCACCTGTTTCGTGCTGGCGCTGGGGCCGAAAATGCTCGCCACCCTGTTGCACGCCAACAGCCCGCTGATTGCCGGGTTCATGGCTTTTGCGATGTTTCTCACCGCCGTGGGTGTGCAGTTTGCGGCCAAAAAGCGCGGCATGAACCAGGTGTTCATGCTCAGCGGCCTGATGACGATTCTGGCGATGGGCAGCCTGTGGACCGCCCTGCAACTGGGCTCACCGGCCTGGCTGATCGCCGCGGCACTGCTGGCCGGTGCTGGGCAAGGCTTTGGTCAACTGGGCGGCCTGACCCTGATCGCCCGGAACGTCGCGCCCAAGCGCCGTGCCGAGGCCAACGCAATCTTCAACATGGGCGGTTATGTGCCGGCGGGAATCATTCCGGTGGTGACCGGGTACCTGATTGACCTGTTCAGTTTGCACGTGGCGATCAGTGTCTTGGCGGGCGTGATCGCGGGGTTGGCGGTATTGGCACTTGTGGCGTTGTACCGCAGCCATGCCAGCCAGCGGTGCGAGGGTGTGCAGTCGGTGTGAGGCATTTCCAAGATCGCCCCGCCGGCAAGCCGTGCTGCTACGAGGGGATCGACATAAGCCCGTAGCAGCCGGGCTTGCCCGCGGGTCGATCTTCAAACCGGCACATCCACAACAATCAAAACGTCAACCGCGTCGGCACTGCGCCGCGTAGGACATCACTGAACGTTTGCGCAAACAGGCCAGGAATGAGATATTCGCAACCGCGAACGATTCTCATAAAGTCATTTCACCTAAGCCTCCCCATGACCCCTACTCTGCTGCTGGTCGAAGACGACGCGCGCCTGCGCAATGACCTGGACCTGCATTTTCAAAAGCGCGGCTTTGCCGTGACCGCCTGCCAATGCGGCAATCAGGGCCTGGCGGCGGTGCAAGCCAGGCGTTTCGACCTGGCACTGCTGGATATCATGTTGCCCGGCATGGACGGCCTGACATTGCTCGAAACCCTGCGCACGGAGGACGACACGCCGGTGATGCTGATGTCGGCCCTGGGTGCCGAGCAGGACCGCATTACCGGGTTTACCCGGGGCGCCGACGATTACCTGCCCAAGCCGTTCAGCCTCGCCGAACTGGATGCCCGCGCCAATGCGTTGCTTCGCCGGATGGCCCGCACCCAGGCGCCCAAGGTCGCCCGTGACGACGCCCTGGTGCAGTTCGATGACGAGGTGCAGGACGTCACCCATGCTCATCAACGTGCAGGGTTGACCGCTTCGGAATACCGGCTGCTGATGACCCTGCGCGAGCACGCCGGTGAAGCCCTGAGCAAAGCGTTTCTCTATCAACAGGTGCTGCACCGGATCTACACCCGGCTGGATCGCGGGCTGGACGTGCACGTCTGCAACCTGCGACGCAAGCTGCTCGCCGTGGGGGTCAACCACCTGCAGATTCAGGCCGTGCGCGGCCAGGGCTACATCCTGATCGACACGGACAGAAGCTGATGCGTCGTCATCCGTTGCTGTGGAAGCTGGCGCTTCTGCAGATTTCCTTCTGCCTGCTGCTGACGTGGATCATCTGGACCTGGGGCCTCTCGGCCGAGCGCAGCACCTACTTTCTGGATCAGGCGGACCGGCTTTATCTGGCCCGCTACGCGCAACAGGCCGAGCAGATCTGGCGCGATCAGGGTGCGACAGGCATCGAGCAGTTTCGTCATCGGCTGGCGGATGAAGAGAACACCTGGGTGGCGATCATCGGTCCCCATCTGGAGAGCCTGGGCACGACGCGGCTGACCGCACTGGAATCCAGTCACCTGACCTTCATGCGCAAACTCGACTGGCCCATGAGCCGGCGCCTTCAGGATGAGCTGCCCTTCGTCAGCATCGAATTTCCCGAGGCGCCGGAACAGGGCCGGCTGGTCATGCAATTGCCCGAACGCCTGCTGCCCGGCGGCCTGACACCCTGGACCCACGTGCTCAGCCACGGGGTCATGCCGACGCTGCTGGCGGCCTTGCTCGGGCTGTTGATCTATCGGCATCTGGTGGTGCCGCTCAACCGCCTGCGCGACCGCGCCGACAGCCTCAAGGCCGATGATCTGGACAGCGCCGGCCCAGGTTTGCCGCTGATGAACCGGCGCGATGAACTGGGTGAACTGGCCGGCGCCTTCGAGCACATGGCCGAGCGTCTGCGCCAGAGCCTGAACCAGCAGCGGCTGTTGTTGCGCACCCTGTCCCACGAACTGCGCACACCGCTGGCGCGCTTGCGCATCGCCCACGACAGCGATCTTGCCCCCGAGCAATTGCGAGCGCGGCTTGATCTTGAAATCAACGACATGCAGCGCCTGCTGGAAGACACCCTCGATCTGGCCTGGATGGACACCGAACGCCCGCAACTGCCCACTGAGCCGGTGCTGATGCTGTCGATCTGGGAAGCGCTGTGCGAAGACGCCTGTTTCGAAAGCGGCTGGTCACCGAGGCGCCTGTTGTGCCTGCTGGGCACCGACTGCTGTGTGCAGGTGCATCTGGACAGCGTCGCCCAGGCTCTGGAAAACCTGCTGCGCAATGCCATTCGTTTCTCACCGCCACAGGGCAAGATCACCCTCTCCGGTTGGCGCGAGGACCATCACTGGCACCTGTGCCTGCAGGATGAAGGGCCGGGCGTGGCCGAGGACGATCTGGAAACCATCTTCGTGCCCTACCAGCGTCTGGACACCAGCAGCGAAGGCTTCGGCCTCGGCCTGGCCATCGCCCGCCGCGCGGTGCAGTTGCAGGGCGGCAACCTGTGGGCCAGTAACGGCACGCCCGGGCTCATCATGCACATGACGTTGCCAGTGGCCCATGAGCACCAACCGTAGCAGCACGGTTTGCTGGCGAGGGCGTCCTTGAAGCCGCCCCCGCGGGCAAGCCCGGCTGCTACGGGTTTGGTGGTGTTCACAACATTTGCGTCCACCCCGGATCCCGTAGCAGCACGGCTTGCCGGCGGGAGCGTCCGCAAGTGTTTAGAAAGTTAATGCGCTTTACTCGCAAAAAGCAGTCATTATCATTCGTGATCTTCCTGCGTCATGTCGTTCCCTCGGAGATCATCGATGTCGTTGCGCCCCCTGCCCTCACTTGCCCCTTTCGTGCTGCTGTCCGGCTGCCTGCTGGCGGGCGCCGTCCACGCCGCTGCTGAACCGGAGCCATCCAACGCCATCCAGTTGCCTGACCAGAACGTGGTCGCCACCGCCGAAGAAGAGATCAGGCAGGCACCGGGGGTGTCGGTCATCACTGCCGAGGACATCAGGAAACGCCCGCCCGCCAATGACCTGTCGCAGATCATCCGCACCATGCCGGGCGTGAATCTGACCGGCAACTCCAGCAGCGGCCAGCGCGGCAACAATCGCCAGATCGACATCCGCGGCATGGGCCCGGAAAACACCCTGATCCTGGTGGACGGCAAACCGGTGGGCAGCCGCAATTCGGTGCGCTACGGCTGGCGTGGCGAACGCGACAGCCGCGGCGACACCAACTGGGTGCCGGCCGATCAGGTCGAGCGCATCGAAGTCATCCGCGGCCCTGCTGCGGCGCGTTATGGCAACGGTGCTGCGGGCGGCGTGATCAACATCATCACCAAGAAGGCCGGTGCCGAAACTCACGGCAGCGCCACCGTCTACACCTCGTTCCCGACCCACAAGGACGAAGGCGCCACCAAGCGCATGAACTTCGGCTTGAGCGGCCCGCTGACCGACACTCTCAGCTACCGGGTGTACGGCAACGTCGCCAAGACTGATGCCGACGACGCCGACATCAACGAAGGCCACGAGTCGCTGCGCACCGGCAACCAGATCGGCACCCTGCCCGCTGGCCGCGAAGGCGTGCGCAACAAGGACGTCAACGGCCTGCTCAGCTGGCACCTGACGCCCGAGCAGACCCTGGAATTCGAAGCCGGCTTCAGCCGCCAGGGCAACATCTACACCGGCGACACCCAGAACACCAACAGCAACGCCACGGTGAAGAACCTGCTGGGCCACGAAACCAATCGCAGCTACCGCGAAACCTACTCGGTGACCCATCGCGGCGACTGGGACTTCGGCAGCACCCTGGCCTACCTGCAATACGAAAAGACCCGCAATAGGCGCATTAACGAGGGCCTGGCGGGCGGCACTGAGGGTATTTTCAGCAACAGCGATTTCTACACCGCCACTCTCCACGACCTGACAGCCCATGGCGAGGTCAACCTGCCGCTGCACGCAGGCGTGGACCAGACCCTGACCCTGGGCAGCGAGTGGGTCGAGCAGAAACTCGACGACCCCAGCGCCAACACCCAGACCACCAGCGAAGGCGGCGCCGTCAGCGGCCTGGCCAGTACCGGGCGCGACACCAGCTCCGAAGCGCACATCTTCTCGCTGTTCGCCGAAGACAACATCGAGCTGTTCGAAGGCACCATGCTCACCCCGGGCCTGCGCTTCGATCACCACGACATCGTCGGCGACAACTGGAGCCCGTCGCTGAACCTGTCGCACCAGTTGACCGACACCCTCACCCTCAAGGCCGGTATCGCCCGCGCCTACAAAGCGCCGAACCTGTATCAGCTCAACCCCAACTACTTGCTCTACAGCCGCGGCCAGGGCTGCTACGGCCAGACCACCAGTTGCTACCTGCAAGGCAACGACAGCCTCAAGGCCGAAACCAGCGTCAACAAGGAACTGGGCATCGAGTACAAGGCCGATGGCTGGGTCGCGGGCCTGACGTACTTCCGCAACGACTACAAGAACAAGATCGAGTCGGGCCTGTCCCCGGTCGGCAGCGCCACCGGCGGCACCGGCACCTATGCCAATGCGGCGGTCTATCAGTGGGAAAACGTGCCCAAGGCACTGGTCGAGGGCCTTGAGGGCAACCTGACGATTCCATCGGCCGAGGCGCTGACGTGGAACAACAATTTCACCTACATGCTGCAATCGAAAAACAAGGAAACCGGCGATGTGCTGTCGGTGACGCCCAAGTACACCCTCAACTCGATGCTCGACTGGCAGGCGACCAACGACCTGTCGTTCCAGGCCAGCGTGGCGTGGTACGGCAAACAGAAGCCGAAGAAATACGACTACCACGGCGCGCGGGTGACCGGCAGTTCCAACAACCAACTGTCGCCGTATGCCATCGCAGGTGTCAGCGGCACCTACGCCATCACCAAAAACCTGAGCCTGACCACCGGCGTCGACAACCTGTTCGACAAGCGCCTGTTCCGTGAGGGCAACGCACAGGGCGTGGCCAACATCGACGGCGCGGGCGCGGCGACCTACAACGAGCCTGGCCGCACGCTGTACACCAGCCTGACCGCATCGTTCTGAACCTGACGAGACCGCCTGATGAATTTTTTGATGAGACCTCTGGCGCTCGTCCTGCTGCTGGCTGTGCCGGGGTTGACCACCCTGGCGCGGCCCGCACCGGATCAGCCGATGGACACGCAGATCCTGGAGCGCCAGGACCTGCCCTACAGCTTCACCTCGTTCGATCTGGATTCAGCCGATGGCGAGCGCCATTACCGGATCTGGATCGGCAAGCCGCACAAACCGGCACCTGCCCAGGGCTATCCCTCGTTGTGGATGCTCGATGGCAACGCGGCGTTGGGTGCGTTCGACGAGGCTGCGCTGAAGAAGCTGGCGCAGGGACAGGCGCCCGTGCTGATCGCCATCGGCTACCAGACGCCGCTGCGCATCGAGCGTAACGCCCGCACACTGGACTACACCCCGCAGCGTCCGGATGCCGCGACACAGACCGATCCGTTGACCCAGGTGCCCAGCGGCGGCGCCGACCGGTTTCTCGACCTGCTGCGCGACCGGATCCGGCCGCAGGTGGCCGGGCAATTCAAGCTCGACGAACAGGAGCAGACGCTGTGGGGTCACTCCTATGGCGGGCTGCTGGTGCTGCACACGCTGTTCATCCGCCCGCTGCTCTTCAACCACTATGCGGCGGCAAGCCCGTCGTTGTGGTGGGACGAGAAGCTGATCGAGGAAGAAAGCGGACAACTGCGCACGCCCCACGCCAGCCTGCTGCTGATGCGCGGCAGCGCCGAACCCGCCACCCCGCAAGCGACACCGGCGGCCGGTGCGGATCGGCTGGCCAGGCAACTGGTTGAAAGGCTCAAGGGGATTGCAGGGTTGAAGCTTGAGTACCACAGCTTCGACGGCATGAGCCACGGCCAGACCCTGCCGGCTTCGCTTGAGTATGTGATGGAGCGGTTCTACCGGTAGAGACTCTGTTGCCGGTGCGCAACGACCATTCTGTGGGAGCGGGCTTGCCCGCGAAAGCGGTGGGTCCGTCAACCCTGATGTGTGAGGACTAACGCATTCGCGGGCAAGCCCGCTCCCACAGGCAGGTGTTGTGAGGCGTGCTTGAGATCGCTACCGGTCTTCCTGGCTTGCCGCCCATTCGCGCACGGCTTCGGCAAACAATCGCAAGGCCGTTGGCGGATGGCGGTTGGCCGGGTAATACAGGCAATGAGCGGGGTAGGTCGGGCCCCACTCCGGCAACACCTGCACCAGACGCCCGGCCTCAAGGTGCCCACTCACCTGGTCCAGCGGCACCCAGCCAATCCCGACCCCGGCCAGCGCCGCTTCGATCATCAGATTGAGGTTGTCCAGGGTGATCGGCCCGTCGACGTCCAGGCTCGTACTCTGCTCCTGATACTGCATGTCCCAGCGAAACAGCGCACCACTGGCAAAACGAAAACGGATACAACGGTGTTGCCTCAGATCCTGCGGCGTCACCGGCGCTGGATGACGCGCCAGATACTCGGGCGACGCCACCGCACCAAACACCATCTGCGCACCGAAACGCACGGCGATCATGTCCCGGGGCACATCATCGAGAATGCGGATCCCGGCATCGAACCCCTCCCCCACGATGTCCAGCAGCTTGCCGTCGGCGATGAACTCCAGGTGGATGTGCGGATACTTCGCCAGAAAACCCGGCACCACGTGCCGCACCAGCGGACGAAACGCCGATTCCGAAGCGCTGATACGAATCGAACCTGACGGCGTATTGCGCGCCGAGGTGACCTCGTTGACCACGTTGGTCAGGTCAACGAGCAACGGGCGCACGCCCTGAAGCAACTGCGCACCCGCCTCGGTCAGCTTCACCGAGCGCGTGGTGCGGTTGAACAGGCGCATCTCCAGACGCGCCTCAAGGTTGCGCATCGAATGGCTCAGCGCCGAAGGTGAAACCCCCAGCACCCGGGCCGCACCACTGAAACTCTGGTGCTCGGCAATTGCGATGAAGGCGGTCAGCTCGGGCAAGTCGGCACGAATCATTTATGAATTTTCCTCATGTACTCATGCAGTCTCTGGCAGATTGTTGAGGATGGTACAGGAATATAAGGTGTGTTGAATGCCAATCGAGGAGACAACAGATGCAACAGCGCACACTGGGCAACAACGGTCTTACGGTTTCGGCCATCGGTCTGGGCTGCATGGGCGCAAGCTTCGCCTACGGCCCGGCGATGGAAAAATCGGCCGCCATTGAGTTGATTCATGCCGCCTTCGACCAGGGCGTGACCTTTTTCGACAGCGCCGAAGCCTACGGCCCCTTCACCAATGAAGAGCTGCTTGGCGAGGCGTTGGCGCCCTTTCGCGATCAGGTCGTTATCGCCACCAAATTCGGCTTCAAGAACGGCGAAGTCCCCCAAGGACTGGACAGCCGCCCCGAGAACATTCGTGCCGTGGCCGAAGCCTCGCTCAAGCGCCTGCAGACCGACTGCATCGACCTGTTTTATCAGCATCGCGTCGACCCGAACGTTCCCATCGAAGATGTCGCCGGGACCATCAAGGACCTGATCGCCGAGGGCAAGGTCAAGCATTTCGGCCTGTCCGAGGCCGGCGTCGACTCGATCCGCCGTGCCCACGCCGTGCAGCCAGTGGCGGCCCTACAGAGCGAATACTCGCTGTGGTGGCGTGAGCCGGAGAAGGAAATCCTGCCGTTGCTCGAAGAGCTGGGGATCGGCTTCGTGCCGTTCAGCCCGCTGGGCAAGGGTTTTCTGACCGGCGCCATCGACGCCAGCACCACCTTCGCCCAAGACGACTTCCGCAACGTCGCGCCGCGCTTCACCGAGGAAAACCGCAAGGCCAACGCCCGACTGGTAGAGGTACTCGGGGTGCTGGCGGACGATAAAGGCGCCACCCGCGCGCAAATCGCGATTGCCTGGTTGCTCGCGCAAAAACCCTGGATCACCCCCATCCCCGGCACCACCAAGCTCCATCGCCTGGAAGAAAACAACGGGGCGGCGACCATCGAGCTGACAGTCTCGGACCTGCACGCCATCGACACGGCCCTGCGCCAGATCCAGATCGTCGGCGAGCGTTACCCCGCGCACCTGCAAAAGAATGTGAACCGCTGATTCTGTCCCTTACCGCCCCTCGCCGCTTATGTGGCGGGCGGGCCCTTGCACAGGTGCACACCCATGAAACTCACCACCACCACCCTGGCCAGCGTGTTGTTTTCCGCGCTGGCGAGTGCCGAAGAAGGCAAACCGCGTCCCGACCCCAAGCCCTCGCCGGACGTGTTGCAGGTCACGCCTCAACTGTATGCATACACCACCGACCTGTTGTTCGGAGAGGTGTGGAAACGCCCGGGCCTTGTGCCCCGCGACCGCAGCCTGATTACCCTGGCCGCCTTGGTCGCCAGCGGCCAGACGGCGCAAATGACCGGGCACATCAAGCTTGCGCTGGACAATGGCGTGAAGCCGAGCGAGATCACCGGCCTAATCACCCACCTGGCGTTCTACAGTGGCTGGCCCAACGCGATGTCGGCAGTGGGCGTCGCTAAACAGGTGTTTGCCGAACGAGGGCTGGACCCCGCGCAAATCACCCCGCCGCCCAGCGAGCCCCTGCAACTGGACCCCGACAGCGAGGCCAAACGCCGAGCTTCGGTTCAGGGCTCGGTCGGCGCGACGGCGCCGGAGTTGGCGCGCTATACCAATGACGTGCTGTTCGGTGATCTGTGGCGCCGCACTGACCTCACGCCCAGGGACCGCAGCCTGATCACCGTGGCAGCGCTTATCACTCAGAACCAGTCCGCCCAACTGACCTTCCACCTCAACCGTGCGATGGACAACGGCCTGACCCGCGAGCAGGCGGCGGAAGTGGTCACTCATCTGGCGTTTTACGTGGGCTGGCCGAAGGCGATGTCTGCCGTACCGGTGCTCAAGGACGTGTTTGCCGCACGCTGATCCCGATCCGCCAGTCACAGCGCCCGGCGTTCGACGCCGCTGGACACCCGAATGATATCGGCCATCACCGCGATGCCGATTTCAGCGGGTGTCTTGCTGCCAAGGTTCAGCCCGATGGGCGCGTGGATTCTGGCCAGTGCGGTCTCGTTCAACCCACCAATGCGCACCAGCCGCTCGCGGCGGGTATCGCTGGTGCGCTGGGAGCCCATGGCGCCGATGTAGAACGCCTGGGTGCGCACCGCTTCGAGCAGGGTCAGGTCGTCCAGGCGCGGGTCGTGGGTCAGCGCCACCACCGCCGTTGCGCCGTGGCAGCCCCCTTCCGAGATGAAAACCGCAGGGAGTACCGGCACCAGTTCCACCCCGGGCATGGAGAAACCTGCGGTCACCTCGGTGCGCGGGTCGCACAGGATGACCTCGTACCCCAGCGCCAGCGCGTAGTTGGCACAATACTCGGCCACCGGTGAGAGCCCCGCCAGCAGCAGGCGAAAGGCTGCGCCAATGCGAACCGAAATACAGCCGTCGTCCACCGCGACACGGGGCTCGTTCATTGCGCCGGGGCGGTGGGTCCTTTCGCAACTCTCGAGAAAAACCCGGCGGGTGACGAGTTCACCGCCGGTCAACGCCTCCTCGACGCAGGCCAGATGGGCGCGGTTGGCCTCATCCGGCGTGATGAATTCCACCAGCACATCGAGGACGCCGCCACACGGCAGCTTCAAGGTCGGGGCCAGCCCGCCTTCGCCGTAACGAACCACCTGATTGCCCGGCGGGAACTGGCCGTTGGCAACGCGCTCGAGAAAGTCATCCTCCACGCAACCGCCGGACAGCGAGCCGCGATGCTCCCCGGTGGGCAGCGCCACCAGCATCGCCCCCGGCCCGCGAGGTGCCGAGCCGAAGGTCGACACCACCGTGCACAACCATATCGACTCCCCGGCAGCGAGCCACTGGCGGGCCTTTTGTATCACTTGTAGATCGAGCTGTTTCATCAAGCGCCTACCTGCTGCAATGACCAATGCCTTGGTGAAACGGGCGGAAATGAGCTGGGCCTGTAATGCCCTCAGCCTGTTCATTGATTCCGACAGGCTTTCACTGCAAAAGTGAGCACTGATGTGTCCTGAACTGGACCAATGGCCCGTCGCCAGCCAAAAAACAGGCATGGGCGTCAAACGGCGACGTTATAGACGGGCAGCAGAGATGACTATACGGATGTAATGACACAGGCTCTTGAGCCGGATTCATCAATCAGCGAAATGATATGGGAAGACGAGGAAATCGGTAGGGAGCGGCGCAACAGATTGAAACCACTGTCCGCCGCCTTGATACATCCTGCAATGATTGTTCGGGCGCGTCCCTGCGCCAGGGGATCAGCGCAGCACCACTCGCTCGAAACGCCCTGCCAGAACGGCATAGGCAAATACCCCGAGCAACCCGTGGGCCGCCACGAACCACAGGGCGGTGTTGAACGAGCCGGTGGTGGCGACGATGTAGCCGATCACCAGCGGCGTGATGATCCCGGCGATGTTGCCGATGCCGTTGAACACGCCGCCGCTCAACCCCACCATGTTTTTCGGCGCCGTGTCGGACAGCACTGCCCAGCCCACCGCTGCCAGGCCCTTGCCGAAGAACGCAATGGCCATCAGGGCGATGACGATCCAGTTGGCGTCGGTGAAGTTGGCCAGCACCAGCACGGTGGACATCAGCATGCCGATCAGGAACGGGGTCTTGCGGGCAATGGAGGGGTGTATGCCGCGACGGATCAGCAGGTCAGACAACATCCCGCCCAGTACACCGCCGGAGAAGCCGCAGATCGCCGGCAACGCAGCCACCCAGCCTGCCTCCATGATGGTCATGCCACGGCCCTTGATGAGGTAGATCGGGAACCAGGTGATGAAGAAATACGTCAGCGCCGTGATGCAGTACTGCCCCATGTAGATCGCCCACAGGGTACGGCTGGTGAACAGCTGACGGACCTCGCCCCAGTTGGTTTTGCTCTTCTGTTTTGTGCGATTGAGCTCCAGATCCACCAGGGCGCCGCCTTCGCGCATGTAGTCCAGTTCCTTGGGGCTCAGGCGCTTGTCACTGTGGGGCTCGCGATACAGGGCGAACCAGAACACGCTCAGCACCAGGCCCAGCGCGCCCATCCACAAAAACACGTGTTCCCAGCCGAGGGCGTGGGTCAGCCAGGCCATCAACGGGGTGAACAGCACGACCGCCATGTACTGCGCCGAGTTGAACAGTGCCGAGGCCGTGCCGCGCTCGCTGGTGGGGAACCAGCACGAAACGATGCGGTTGTTGGCCGGAAACGCCGGGGACTCCACCAGCCCCAGCATGAAGCGCATGGCGAACAGACTGATCGCCGCGGATGCGCCCATCAGTCCGAACCAGCCCACGGTGCCCTGGGCCATGGTGAACACCGACCACAGCACCAGGCTTGCGCCATACACACGCCGCGCGCCGAAGCGGTCGAGCAGCCAGCCGCCGGGGATCTGCCCCAGGGCGTAGGCCCAGGCGAATGCGGAGAAGATCATGCCCAGCATCATCGGGTCCAGGCCCAGGTCCTTGACCACGCCGGTGCCGGCGATGGACATGGTCGCCCGGTCGGCATAGTTGATCACGGTGACGATGAAGATCATCGAGAGAATCAGAAAACGGTGGCGGCCGACCTTCGCTTGCGCGTCGGCATAGTCCGCTGGAAGGGCTTTGCTGAGCATGGTGTGTCTCCCTCCCGCTCCCTGTAGGGCGGGCATATTGTTTTTGTTGTCGTACAACCTCGTCGCGATGATAGGAGCAGGGATCGATTCAGGTCTAACATAGAGACTGTATGGATTGATGCGGATATTGAATCGTGGAATTACATCAACTGCGCTGCTTCGTCGCGGTGGCCGAGGAGCTGCATTTCGGCCGCGCCGCGATCCGCATGCACATGACCCAGCCGCCCCTGAGCCGACAGGTGCAGTTGCTGGAACGGGCGTTGGGGATTCAACTCTTCGAGCGTAATAACCGCTCGGTCAGGCTGACGACTGCGGGGGCGGGATTCCTGCGTGATGCGCGGCACATCCTGGCGTTTTCCGATCAGGCGGCCGACGGCGCGCGACGCCTGGCACGGGGTGAGGCCGGCAGCCTGACGCTGGGGTTCACAGCGGTCAGCGCCTATCAGATGATTCCCCAATTGCTGGCCCGTGCGCAGGAACAGCTGCCGGGTTTGCAATTCACCCTCAGGGAGATGGTGTCCAGCGCGCAACTGGAAGCGCTGGCCGCGCACCGGATCGACGTCGCCTTCGTGCGGCAGATCAACGACGCCGACGGGCTCGATGGGCAGTTGATCAGCCGCGAACCTTTGCTGGTGGTGCTGCCGCACAATCACCCGCTGGCAAGGGAGACGGCCATTGCCGTGAACGCCCTGGATCAGCAGGCATTCGTGATGTATGCCCCCGACGAAGGCCGCTATTTCTACGATTGCATCGCCGGCCTGTTCGCCCTGAGCGGGGTGAAGCCGCGCTACGTCTACCACCTGGGGCAGACCCATACGGTGGTCAGCATGGTCAAGGCCGGACTGGGCCTGGCCATCGTCCCCGCCTCTGCCGCGCAGCTGCACAGCGAGGGTCTGGTGTTCAAGCCGCTGCTCGATGCGCAACTGCATGCCGAGCTGTACATGGTCTCGCGGCACGACAACGACAATCCGGCGTTGCCGGCTTTCAGGCGGCTGGTGGAAGGCCTGAACTGACACAGATCCTGGCCGCAGACCGTAGGAGCGCGCTTGCCCGCGATCTGCCGGGGACCGGCAGCAAAACCAGACGGCGCAGTTCCTCCAGATACTGCGCATCCACCAACGTTGCTGCCGCTTCGCGCCAGATCGCGGGCAAGCGCGCTCCCTCGGCCAGATGCCGATCGAGATCGTCCAGGAACAATGACCTACGACGATAGTCGCAATCGCCAAAATGAATTAACTAGTCGGTACATAAATATGTTTTCATGTCGCCCGCTTTTGAGCGCGCCTGCGCATCCCCCTTCTTTTGCCGCCCTCGCCCTTGGGGGTGGTCTTATGTAATTTCAGGTTTCTTGATGAGCACTCCTTCGCATTTCTTCGCAGATTCCGGCTCGCGCCGTGGGTTTTCTACGGCGCTGGTCGTCGGTTCCATGTTGGCAATGGCGGCGTCCGCGCCGGTGATGGCCGATGACTGGATGGACCGCTCGACCATGACCGGCGATTGGAATGGCAGCCGTACGCGCCTGGCGGAACAAGGGGTCAAGCTCACCGGAGACTACAGCGGCGAGACCGTCTACAACGCCCACGGCGGCAAGCAGCGCGGCACCCGTTACTCGCAGAACGTCAAGCTGGGTGCGCAGTTCGATCTGGGCAAGCTGCTGGACCTGGAAAGCGGCGGCAAGGTGCAGTTGACCATCAACGACCGACGCGGCAACGACGGCTCCGGCGATCTGGTCGGCAACCGCCTGCCGGTGCAGGAAAACTACGGCGGGCTGTACACGCGCTTGACCGAACTGAGCTACGAAAACACCCTGTTCACCCCGGCCTTGAACGTCAAGCTGGGCTACATGGCCATGGGCAACGACCTGGGCGGGCTGTCCAGCGGAATCCTGTGCAACTTCATGAACGCCGGTTTCTGCGGCCACCCGCTGGCGATGTCCGGCGGCAGCGGCTGGAGCAACTACCCCAACGCGCACCTGGGCGGCATGGCCAAATACCGCTTCACGCCGAACTTCGCCGTGCAGGTCGCCGCCTTCAAGGTCGATGCCGCAAGCAACGGCAATTCCAGCCGCGCCTGGCACGTCACCCCCAAGGACAGCACCGGCAATATCCTGCCCATCGAAGCGATCTACAACGTGCTCGGCGACATGCCCGGCGAGTACCGCGTCGGTTACTACTACGACACCTCTGACGCGCCGCGCATTGGCACCAACAAGGAAGTCGCCGGCCGTGAAGGCTCTTACTTCCTGATGGACCAGGCCGTGTGGAATTCCGATGAGGTGAGCGGTCGCAACGTGCATGTGTTCGGCCAGTTCTCCAACGCCAGCGCAGCCGCCGCGCCGTTTCGTCGCTGGTACTCGACCGGTCTGGCGTTGAAGAAGCCGTTCGTGTCACGCCCCAATGACACCGTCGCCATCGGCTATGGCCGCGCGGTATTCAACTCGCGCAGCCGCGACGTGCAGGAAAACGCAGCCCTGGCCAACGGTCAGGACTTTCCTGATCTGGCCAGTGGCGAAGGCCTGGTGGAGATGACCTACGGCGCACAAGTGACGCCATGGCTGACCTTGCGCCCGTCGGTGCAGTACATCATCGAGCCCGGCGCGTTCTATGGCGAGAACATCGACAACACCTTGATCGTCGGTTTGCAGGTCAAGGCCACGTTGTAACGCCTGACCCGTAGCAGTCTTGGCCGGGCGGCGTTCCGCTTGCCGGCGACGGCGGTCTGAAGATCGCTCCCGCGGGCAAGCCCGGCTGCTACGGGGGCGTGGTTGCCTGCGGGATTCGAGGTCGACTCAGACCCGTAGCAGCACGGCTTGCCGGCGGGGACGGCCGCAAGATCGCCCTCGCAGGCAAGCGGAACGCCGCCCGGCCGTACTGCTACGGGTTCGCCGGGGCCGGAAGACCGCCCAGCAACGCGGCCACGTAATCGACGAACACCCGCGCCTTGGCGCTGCTCATGCGTCCTGCGGGGAAGACCGCCCACAGGTCGATGGGGGGCAGCGTCCAGTCGTCGAGCACGGTGACTACCTCGCCGCTCGCCAGCTCCGGGGCGAACATCCATTCCGAGGCCATCACCAGCCCCAGATTGGCGCGCACCGCCGCTCGCACCCCTTCCGCCGCCGTCACCCGCAAGCGCCCGATGGGCGATGCATTGCACACCTCATCCCCTCGGCGCATCTGCCAGTTGTTGCCACCACTGCCCCGGCTGTAGACCACCGACTGATGGTGTTCCAGATCCCGCGGATGGCTCGGCGTGCCATAGCATTCAAGGTAAGCGGGCGTGGCAATGATCCGACGCTTGCCCCGGGCGATGCGCCTGGCCGTCATCGAAGAATCGTCCAGGTCCCCCATGCGCAGGGAAACGTCGATGCCCTCCTCCACCAGATCGACGCTGCGATCATCCAGCACCACGTCGATTTCCAATTGTGGATGCTGAGCCAGCAACGGCCCCAGATACGGCACCACGTGCATGCTGGCGAAGGTCACGGCGGCGCTGACCCGCAGGCGCCCGGTAAACCCCGAACCTGCCCCGCGCACGGCGGCATCGGCTTCGTCGGCCTGATCGATGGCCCTGCGCGCAGCGTCGTAGTAGGTCTGCCCGGCTTCAGTCGGCGTCAGGCCCCGGGTGGTGCGCAGCAACAGGCGCGTGCCCAGATTCTCCTCGAGCGCCGCGATGGACTTCGACACCGCCGGCTGTCCGACGCCCAGACGTTTCGCAGCGGCGGAAAACGAGCCGGTTTCCACAGCGCAGATAAAGGTTTGCATCGCGGCCAGGCGATCCATCGACACTCCTCGGCAAGACTCAAGACAGATCAATACGCAAGAGGCCGCCACAACAGTGACGGCCCGGTTGCATTGCAGGTTTCAGCCACGCAGCGCGGGCAGCAAATCAGTGGGTTCCGGGCGCTGAGTGTAATCCGGATTGACCTCGGCGTATGCGATCACGCCATCCTGGCCAATCACGAAACGGCCCGGCATCGGCAGCACCCAGGCGTCGTCATCGTTGAACACCGGCAGGTCGTTGCCAAACCCCTTGTACAGGTCGATCAGGTAGTCCGGCAGTTTGAAACGCAGGCCGAAGGCTTCGGCGACGCGGCTTTTGACGTCACTGAGAATCGGGAAGCTCAGGTGATTCTGGCGCACGGACTTGCGGCTGTTGACGCGGGTCTGCGGCGAGATCGCCACCAGACTCGCGCCCAGCTCACGGTACTGCGGCAGTGCCTCTTCCAGCGCTTGCAACTCCATGTTGCAGTACGGGCACCACACGCCCCGGTAGAAGCTGATCACCAATGGCCCCTTGGCCAGCAGTTCGGCGGAAGACACCGGGTTGCCCTCCGGGTCGTTTAGGGTGAAGACCGGCGCCTTGTCACCCACTTTCAGGGTGCGCAGGGCCTGGCCCGAGGCGATCAGCTCGTCCGTGGCGCGCTTCATGATCGCGTGCACCGGCGCCGGGGCGTTGTAAGGCGGTTTGCCAGCGACGAAATCGGCTTTGAAGGCATCGAGTCTTGCTTGCAGGGTCATGGCGGTATTCCTTATAGAGGGTGAAGGTTTCGACGCCCCCATCCTCTCAATCCGCCTGCCCGCTCAGAAGACGGGGCCGGGTGATAACAGCCATTCCTGAGGGGACTGGCTGGAAGGTGCTTGTCTGCAAAAGCTTTCATGGATGGAATCTTGTCAATGCAAGGCGGGAATCGAGCAGAATGGTGGCAAGGCAACTCAGGCAGGATGCAGTTGGTCACAGTGTTTTTTGCCCACATCATTGCAAAAAGCTGCCATCACACTGCAACCTCCGCAGATTCTGTCGCTCAGACTATTTCGATACTGACAAAATCGCGCATCATGGCCGCAGCCAGTTCAAGGGAGATCCACATGCGCTTCACCTCATTCACTACAGGTCTTGCAGCCTTGTCATCGCTGCTGATGTTGACCGGGACCGCGCTGGCCAGCGAAGAAACGCAACTGATCCAGTCCATCAATACCTTCCGCAGCCAGGCCCAGCCTTGCGCCAACGTGGTGTCGCAGGAACTCCCTCCCCTGACCGCCGACCCGCGCCTGAACCTGCCGGCCACTGGCAGCGTCGATCTGCAACAGGTGCTGGCCCGGGCCTCGTATCCGATGGTGACGGTGCAGGCGATTTCACTGTCCGGCCCCCGGGATGCGCAGTCGGCCATGAAGGCGGTGCAGGAAAGCTTCTGCCAGGTGGTGCTCGATCCGCAATTCGTCGATGTGGGTGTCAGCCGTGTCGACCGTGACTGGCGCATCGTACTGGCGCGGCCGCTGCTGGCAGGCGGGCTGGGCAACTCCCAGGCTGAAGGGCAGAAACTGCTCGGGCTCATCAACGCCGCCCGCAGCGTGCCCCATCAATGTGGCGGACAGCCTTACGGCCCTGCTTCGCCCTTGACCTGGAACGACAGCCTGGCCAGCGCCGCCGAGGGCCACACCCGCTCGATGGCCAACAACAACTACTTCGACCACAAGGGCCGCAACGGCGGAACGCCGGGGGACCGGGCTGAACTGGCGGGCTACATCGGCCAGCAGATCGGCGAAAACATCGCCGCAGGCCAGGACAGCGCCCGCAAAGTGGTCGAAGGCTGGCTGGCAAGCCCCGGCCATTGCGCCAACCTCATGAACCCGGCGTACCGCGAACTGGGCGCGTCCTATGCGACCGATCCCAAGAGCGATGCGGGGATTTACTGGACGGCGATGTTTGGGGTGCAGCAGTAGTCGGGAGCCTGCCTGGAATCGGTGAGCGCCACAAAACCTGTAGGAGCGCGCTTGCCCGCGACAGCGTCAGGCCTGCCCCATTGATGGAGTCTGACACACCGCCGTCGCGGGCAAGCGCGCTCCTACAGGCGTTGCCTCCACCTCGCTAGCCCTTTGATGAGCAATGAGGGGCTCAATGGACGACTGAATCCCACAGGGTTTTGCGGTCGATGTGGCAAACACACCGCTCAATCATCCCCTCTGCGTTGAGGGTGAGAATGTCCACGCCCTCGCAGTAGATGTTCCGATTCTTCGGATCCCCGACGACAATGCCGCACATCGAAGCACGCAACGCCCATTCCCATGCATAGGCGCGGGCAGTGGCGCAGCCGAACAGCATCAGCGTTTCAAACGTCATGTCAGGAAAGTTGACCCACGCCACCTGTTCAAGATGGGCTTTCATCCTGGACTTTGGGATGAGCGGGTGTGGTTTGTCTATGTAGATGGCGCCGTCTGCCATGGAAGATACAACCAGATCAGCATTGCGGTGTATCCAGCCGTTCACGTAATCGGTCACCTGGCTGGGCAGCGGAGTCGAGTTGCTCGTTTGCGTTTTCATCGGAATGTCCTTATTCAACGGAACCACATGAATAAGGGTAGCGGAACGCAAAGGCCCAATGGCTGGCTGGGGACGGTCGGCAACGGTGGTGGATGAGCGCCACTGGATTTGTAGGAGCGCGCTTGCCCGCGATGGCGTCAGGCCTGCCCCATTGATGGCATCTGACACACCGCCGTCGCGGGCAAGCGCGCTCCTACAGCGGGTCGAGGTCCGGGCTGGAGTCGTTGAGCGCCACTGGATCTGTAGGAGCGCGCTTGCCCGCGATGGCGTCAGACCTGCCCCATGGATGGCGTCTGACACACCGCCGTCGCGGGCAAGCGCGCTCCTACAGAAGTCTCACTTGGCCTTGCCGTCCCGGGGCTTGTAGAACAGGAACTTCCCGGTTTCGGCGGTCTTGATGTACTCGCTCGCCCAGTCTGGCTTGACGTTGCGGTCGTGGAAATACATCGCGCCTTTGGTGCGGTCGGTCAGTTGCTGGTTGAGGGCCTTGCGGGCGATTTCCTTGGAGGCGGCGTAGCGGTCATCCTCCTTGACCTGATCGGAGCGCCCGTCGCACCACCAGGAAAACTGACAGGCCTTCTTCTCAACACCCTGCTTGACCACTGCGCAGATGGTGTCTGGATACCCTTCATGGCCAAGGCGATTGAGCACCACGCTGGCCACCCCTTCCATGTCCGCGTCGCTGCCACCCTTGGCTTCCCAATAAATGGTGCGCGACAGGCACACCAGCGCATCATCCACCGGCTGCACGCCAGCAGGATCCACCGCCTGGGCTTCGGATTTGGTAATGGTTTCGCTCTTGGGCACTGGTGATGTGGGGCCGTCCTTTTCCGCAGCTTTTTCTTCCAGTACCTGAGCCTTGCTGACCACGGCCTCAGGTTGCGGGGTGGCGTCGGCGGCCAGCACGGAGCTTGCCAACAGCGTCAGCAACAGGCCGGTAAACAGAGAAGTGAGGCGCATCGTCGAACCTTCTTTGCGAGGCCGATCATTCCTGCACCCGTGTCACGCCTGCGGTGCCATTTCAAGGCTCGCCAGGCAGCAACGCACGGAACATCGCAAGCTGTCTTCGACAAGTTATGGGTTGTTATGAATGGAACGCCGAACAGCAAGCGCAACTGTAAAACAAGTCGCTGGGAGCAGCATAGTGGCCCTTTGGCTTTATGCAATGGGCGCGTGACATCGGGATCACTGAGGCTTGCCAAACACGGGTGTGGTTGAGGATATTGGCGGCTACCTTCACAGCCCGTGCAGTGCCTGCCGATGCCGTTCAAACCGTGGATTCTGCCAGCGCTGATGCTCTGCACAAACCTTGCGTGTGCAGCCTCCCCGCCCTCGCTGCAAGCGGCCTTGCAACAGGCCGCGCCGGATGCCGACCCCAAGGTGATCGAGCTTGCAGTGCAGTCGGCACAATGCCGCGCCGGGCAAACCCCGCTTGAGCCGACACGCCTGGCGGTCATCGATTACTCGTTGCCCTCCACGACGCCGCGCCTGTGGGTATTCGACCTGCCCAAGCGCAGCCTGCTGTTTCGCGAGCTGGTGGCCCACGGGCGCAACAGCGGCGAAAACCTGGCCACGCATTTCTCCAACGAGTCGCAAAGCCTTGCGTCGAGCATCGGCCTGTACAGCACGCGCGAACCCTACACCGGTCGCAACGGCTATTCCCTGCGCATGGACGGCCTGGAGCCGGGCTTCAATGACCGGGCGTTCGAACGGGATGTGGTGATTCACGGGGCCGATTACGTCAGCGATGCCTTCGCCCGCGAGAATGGCCGACTCGGCAGAAGCCACGGCTGCCCCGCTGTGGGAAGCGGCGTGGCCAGGCCCTTGATCGATACCCTGAAAGACGGGCAACTGCTGTTCATCTACTACCCCGACGCGCAGTGGCTCAAGTCATCGACCTTCATCCACTGCGCGCCAACGCATCAGCCCTGAGAAACGCTCCCCAGCGCAGGCCGAAGCCCCGTTGACGACGATGGCGCTTTCTCGACAGGCTGCGGCTGCGCGACAGGCTCAGGCTCGCCATTGAGGGCACGGTGCATCTTCGCGGTGTCCAGCGCCCCGACCCACTTGGCGATGGCCATGGTGCCCACGCCGTTGCCAATGGTGTTGGTGATCGCCCGCGCCTCGGACATGAAGCGGTCCACGCCCAGCAGCAAGACCATCCCGGCCACCGGAATCGTCCCCAGCGACGCCAGGGTTGCAGCCAGGATGATGAAGCCCGAACCGGTCACCCCCGCCGAGCCCTTGGAGGTGAACATCAACACCGCCAGCACGATCAACTGGTCAGTCAGGGTCAGCGGCGTGTTGGTGGCCTGGGCAATGAAGATCGCCGCGATGGTGTAGTAGATCGCTTGGCCGTCGGGGTTGAAGGTCAGACCCGAGGGAATGATCATCCCGGCCACCGGCTTGGATACACCGGCCTTTTCCATCTTGGAAATCATCTGCGGCAGCACCGATTCCGAAGAGCTGGTGCCGAGCACGGTGAACAGTTCTTCCTTGATGAAGCGCAGGAACTTCCACAGGCTGAAACCGCTGTAGCGGCAGATCGGTCCGAGCACGAAGATCACGAACAGCGCGCACGTCAGGTACACGCAAGCCATCAGCTTGCCCAGCGAGAACAGCGAGCCGAAGCCGTACTTGCCGATGGTGAACGCAATCGCCCCGAACGCGCCGATCGGTGCCAGGCGCATGACCATGTTGACGATGCGAAACATGCCCTGCATCAGGCTGTCCAGCGCATCGACGAACACCTTGCCGCGCGGCCCGACCTGCGCCAGCGCCACGCCCAGCAGGATCGAAAACAGCAGGATCTGCAGCACGTTGCCCTTGGCGAACGCATCGACGATGGTGTCGGGGATGATGTTCATGACGAAGTCCATGAACGAGTCATGCTTGACCGCTGCGGTGTAGGTGGCAAGGCTCGAGGTGTCCAGCGTCGCGACGTCGATGTTCATCCCGGCGCCGGGCTTGAACACGTCGACCACGATCAGTCCGACCACTAGCGCCAGGGTCGAGACCACCTCGAAATACAGCAGCGCGCGAAAACCCACGCGCCCCAGTTCTTTCATGCTTTCCATGCGCGCGATGCCCGACACCACGGTGAGGAAAATCACCGGGGCCAGCAGCATCTTGATGAGTTTGATGAAGGCATCGCCCAGGGGTTTGAGCGAGGCAGCCGTGTCGGGAACCAGCACGCCGACGATGGCGCCGAGGATCACCGCGATGAGTACTTGGACGTAGAGCTTGGACAGGATTCTTTTCATGACAGGGCCCTGATTTTTTATTGTTGTCAGGAATAGCTGAGGTCAGGCCGAAGCCCAGTCTCTGTAGGAGCGCGCTTGCCCGCGATGACATAGTGTCAGCCAACTCATTCGTTGCAGACCTACCGCAATCGTCGGAATGCCGCCCAGAGCAAGCGCGCTCCTACAATCAGCATCTGTGTAGCCTGTGATTCGAATCAGCGATTGATCAGCGCCAGCACCGCATCGGTGATCTGCCGGGTGGTCGCCGTGCCGCCCAGATCAGGCGTGTGCAGGCCGCTTTCGGTGACCGCTTCGATGGCCGACATCAGCTGCTTGGCCGCCGCCGGCTCACCCAGGTGTTCGAGCATCAGCGCGGCGGTCCAGAAGGTCGCGACCGGGTTGGCCACGCCCTTGCCGGTGATATCGAAGGCCGAGCCGTGGATGGGTTCGAACATCGACGGGAACTGGCGCGACGGGTTGAGGTTGGCGGTGGGCGCAATGCCCAGGCTGCCGGACAGCGCGGCGGCCAGGTCCGAAAGGATGTCGGCGTGCAGGTTGGTGGCGACGATCACGTCCAGCGTCCCGGGTTTGAGCACCATGCGCGTGGTGACGGCGTCCACCAGTTCCTTGTCGATCTTCACGTCCGGGTAGTCCTTGGCGACTTCGTAGAAAATCTCGTCCCACAGCACCATGCCGTGCCGCTGGGCGTTGGATTTGGTGACCATGGTCAGATGCTTGCGCGGACGGCTGCGGGCCAGTTCGAAAGCGAAGCGATGGATGCGCTCGACCCCGGCACGGGTGAACACCGACACCTCGGTGGCGACCTCTTCCGGCAGGCCACGGTGCACGCGACCGCCATTACCCGAGTACTCGCCTTCGGAGTTTTCGCGCACTACCACCCAGTCGATCTGCTCGCCGTTGTGCAGCGGGCTCTTCACGCCTGGCAGCACCCGGGCCGGGCGCACGTTGGCGTATTGGTCGAAGCCCTGGCAGATCGGCAAGCGCAAACCCCACAGCGAAATGTGGTCCGGCACGTTCAGCGCACCCACGGCGCCGAAGAAAATCGCGTCGAAGGTTTTAAGCTCCGCAAGGCCGCCTTCGGGGATGTAGTAGCCGTTTTTCAGATAATTGTCGGAGTTCCAGTCGAAGTGTTTGAAGTCCAGCGCAAAGCCGGATTTCTTCGACAGGGCCTGCAGCACTTCGACGCCCGCGGCAATCACTTCCACGCCGATGCCGTCGCCTGGGATCGCTGCAATCTTGTATGCGCTCATGTTCAACTCCACTCTCGAGACGTTCTTGTTTTTCCCCTTGAACAGGGCTGTTCAAGCGGGGTGTGAGCGGAGTATATGTAGTGAAACCAAAGCAGTGAGTTCCTTGAAATCACTACATCCATAACTTTGAGTTACGAATGAATCAGTCTCTGGACCTGCAGTTTTTCTACCTTCTGGCCAAGCAAGGCAGCCTTGCCGCGACGGCCCGGGAGCTGGGTGTGACGCCGCCAGCGGTGAGCAAACGCCTGACGGCCCTTGAGGCCCGGCTGGGCATCCGGCTGGTCAACCGCACTACCCGCTCCATGAGCCTGACCGCCGAGGGTGAGCTGTATTTCTCCCACGCCGCGCGGATCCTCACGCAGATCGAAGAGGTGGAGCAGTTGGTGAGCAGCAGCCGCGCCACGCCAAAGGGCCTGATCCGGGTCAATGCGTCACTGGGCTTCGGGCGGCGCTACATTGGTCCGGCGCTGGCGGCGTTTTTCGCCCGTTATCCGGAGGTGGAAATCCAGCTGGAAATCAGCGACCACCCGCTGGATCTGACCGCCCACGGTTTTGACCTGGGCATCCGTTTCGGCACCCTGCCCGACGCGGCCTTTCATGCCCGCAAGATCGCCTCCAACCGGCGCCTGTTGTGCGCATCGCCCCTGTACCTGGAAAAACATGGCGTGCCGACGCGCCTGGCAGATCTGCAGGATCACAACTGCATTTTTCTGCGCCAGAACGAAACGCCTTACGGGGTGTGGAGTTTCACCAACGGCGGCAAGACGCAGAACGTCAAAGTGCGAGGCGCGCTGGGCTGCAACGATGGCGAGGTGGCCCTGAACTGGGCGCTGGAGGGGTTCGGCATTCTCCTGCGCGCCGAGTGGGACATCGCTCGCTATGTACGCAGTGGTCGCCTGCGGCTGGTGCTCGAAGACCAGACCCCGACCCGAGCCGACGTCTACGCGGTGTATCCGCAGCAATTACACCTGTCGGCGAGGGTGCGCAGCCTGATCGATTTTCTGGTGGAGCGCTTCGAGCACATCGACCACCTGGAGGAGACGATGTCGGAGCGGGAGTAAAACACCAACCATTGCTCCGACACCGATCCCTCGTAGCAGCCCGGCCGGGCGGCGATCCGCGTGCCGGCGGGGGCGATTTCAAGATCATCCGCGGGCAAGCCCGGCTGCTACAGGGGTGAGGTGGCTTGCGCGATGACCGAACCGGCGTGCAGGGCACCGCCGTCGGTGTAGGTCTGGGTGTAATGCCGAAGGTGCGCCAGCGCCTGCCCCTGCTCGTCGAACAGGTGACAGCGCGCCCCTGATACACCCACCGCCAGCGTCTGCCCGGCCTTGACCGAAGACATACCGTCGCCCTTGACCATCAGGTCGCTGCCCTCGGCGGTCTGGGCATGGGTGAAGGTCTCGCCGCCCAGGTGCTCAACCACCAATGCGGTCACTGGAATCTGCGCATCCCCTGCCCCACGCTCGGACAGATGCTCCGGGCGCAGACCCAGGGTCAGCGGCTGATCGGGGCTGACGTTCTCACCCTTTACCGGCACCAACAGCCTGGCGCCGCCCGGCAGGCTGACCTGCACCCCCTCGGCACTCACCAGCACTGCCTGCACCGGCAGGAAACTCATCTGCGGCGAGCCAATGAAGCCTGCCACGAAGCGGTTGCGCGGGTGGTGATACAGCTCGAGCGGCGAGCCCACCTGTTCGACGCAGCCTTTGTTCAGCACCACGATCTTGTCGGCCAGGGTCATGGCTTCCACCTGATCGTGGGTGACGTAGATCATGGTCGCCTGCAGGTCGGCATGCAGTTTGGCGATCTCGATGCGCATCTGCACCCGCAGCGAGGCGTCGAGGTTGGACAAGGGTTCGTCGAACAGGAACACCTCGGGCTCGTGCACGATGGCACGCCCGATCGCCACCCGCTGACGCTGACCACCGGAGAGCGCCTTGGGCTTGCGCTCCAGCAGCGGTTCCAGTTGCAGGATGCGCGCAGCGTTGCGCACCTTGGCTTCGATCTGCTCGCGAGGGGTCTTCTGCATCTTCAGGCCGAAGGCGATGTTGTCGTAGACCGACATGTGCGGGTACAGCGCGTAGGACTGAAACACCATCGCCACGCCCCGGTCGGCGGGCTCAAGGTAGGTCACGTCCCGGGCGCCGATGCGTATCTGGCCCTGGGTGATGCTTTCAAGCCCCGCGATGCAGCGCAGCAGGGTCGACTTGCCACAACCGGACGGCCCGACGAACACCACGAATTCGCGGCTTTCGATGTTCAGGTGGATGTCGTGCAACACCTTGATATCGCCGTAGGCCTTCTCGATGCCGGTCAAACTGAGCTCAGTCAAAATCGTGTCCCCTGGATTTATTGTTGTCGGGTTGCGTTGCATCTGTAGGAGCGCGCTTGCCCGCGACGGCGGCGTGCCTGTCGCCATCGCGGGTGCCTGACACATCGCCGTCGCGGGCAAGCGCGCTCCTACGGCGATATCAGCGAGTCTGGAACTTGACAGCAAAATATTTCGCTCTACGATCATTTGTAATTCTAAAAATACAAATGTCAAGGAGCACACAGAATGCGGGCTGCGTATATCCATGGCATCCGCGACATCCGTATCGGCGAAAAGCCGGTGCCGGTGCCTGCGGCCGGTGAAGTCTTGTTGCGGGTCAGCGCGGTCGGCGTGTGTGGCAGCGATCTGCATTACTACAAGGAAGGCGCCATCGGCCACGCCCGCATCACCCAGCCGTTCATCGCCGGGCATGAGTTCGCCGCCCGCGTGGTCGATGACCATCCGCACTTGAACCTCATGGCCGGGCAACTGGTCGCGGTGGACCCGGCCAAACCCTGCGGGCAGTGCGAATGGTGCCATCGCGGCCACGTCAACCTCTGCCCCCACGTGCAGTTCCTCGGCTCCCCGCCCCACACTCACGGCGCGATGACCGAATACATTGTGGTCGCGCCCAGCCAGATCTACCCCGTCCCCGATCACTTCACCCCGGTTCAGGCAGTCATGCTCGAACCCCTGGGCGTGGCGATCCATGCGATGGACCTGGCGGGCAGCAAGAAACTCTTCGAAACGGTCGCCATCATCGGCTGCGGCCCCATAGGCCTGTGCCTGCTGCAACTGGCGCGAATGCTGTGCAAGAAGGCGATCTACGCCATCGACCCGATCAACTACCGCACCGAAAAGGCCCGCCAGTTGGGTGCCGATGAGGTGTCCGCCGATCACGCCGCCATCGCCGAATGGACTCAGGGGCGCGGCGTCGACCTGGTGCTGGAGGCGACCAACTCCCCGGAAGGCTTTCAGATCGCCGCGCAATCGGCGCGCATTGGCGGCCGGGTGGTGCTGGTGGGCATTCCCGATGGCGACCAGTACGCGCCCCTGAGTGCTTCGTTGCTGCGGCGCAAGGGGCTGGACATTCGCATGTCCCGGCGCATGGGCCATGTGTATGACCGGGCAATTGAACTGGTGGCGCAAGGCTCGGTGGACGTCGATTGCCTGGTGACCCATCGCTTCGACCTGGCCCAGGCCACAGAAGCGTTCAGTTACCCCTCGGAATTTCTCGACGGGGCGCTCAAGACGGTGATTCTCCCCCACCCCGAATAAGCAGTGCTGTAACTCCCGACGCGCGTCAGCGCACACAACGCGTAATCCTCACCAACAAGAACAAAGAGGTCACGTAATGAACAAGCTGGTATGGAATGCCCTGGCCCTGTCAATCGCACTCGGCTCAGGCGCCGCCCAGGCCTGGACGCTCGAAGAGGCCGCAACGCCCTACAAGGGCACCGAGATCAAGGCCATTTTCCTCGACCGCCCAGGCTACGCCGCCGCCATCAAGCTGCTGCCCGAGTTCGAGAAGAAAACCGGGATCAAGGTCAGCTACGAAACCATCCCCTACGAGAACAGCCGCGAACGCCAGGTGCTGAGTTTCACCTCCGGCGAACAGCTCGACGTGGTGCTGACCGACGTGGTGTGGATCGGCGAATTCGCCGGCAACGGCTGGCTGGAACCGGTGACCACCTTCACCAAGGACCCCAAGCTCGCGGACCCGGACCTCAAGCTCGACGGCTTCTTCCCGATCCTGCTGGAGTCCTTCGGCGGCTGGGACAACCAGACCTACGGCCTGCCCTTCGATAACTATTCGGGCCTGCTGTTCTACAACAAGTGCATGCTCAAGGATGCAGGCTTCGACAAGCCCCCTGCGACCTGGGACGAGGTGCTCAAGGTCTACGGGCCCAAGCTCACCGACAAGGCCAAGGACCGCTACGCCTACGCCCTGCAATCGCGCCGTGGCGAGACGCAGTCGGCGGACAGCTTCATGCGTTTCCTCTGGCCGTTCGGTGGCTCGCTGCTGGACGCCAACTTCAAGTCCAACCTCAATTCCAAGGCCTCCCAGGAAGGCCTGCAATTCCGCCAGGACCTGATGAAGTTCATGCCGCCGGGCATCGTCGACTATGACCACAACGAAGCGGTCAACGCGCTGGCCCAGGGCAAGGTGGCGATGATCACCGAGTGGTCGGCGTTCTACAGCACCCTGGCCGACCCTGCAAAATCCAAGATCACCGACTGCCTGGCCGTGGCCACCGAGCCCAAGGGGCCTGCGGGGCTCAAGCCGGCGCTGGGCGGGTTCTCGCTGGGGGTCAACGCGCACTCGGACGACAAACAGAAAGCCGCCGCGTGGCTGTTCATCCAGTGGGTGACCTCCGAAGCCATGGCCAAGCCGTACCTGGAGGCCGGTGGCGTGAGTGGGCGGATGTCGGTGTACAAGGATCCTGAGGTGCAGAAGAAATACCCGTTCGTGCAGCCGATGGTGACCTCCTGGGAAGGCGGCGTGCCTGACTACCGTCCACGCTTCCCGCAATGGCCGGAAATCTCCGAAGTGGTCGGCGAAAACGGCACCGCCATCATGCTCGGCAAGACCAGCGTCGAAGCCGGAGCCAAGGCCATCGGGACGAAGATGGAGGACATCCTCAAGAAGGCGGGCTATTACGACGGCAAGGTCAAGTTGCTGAAGTGATCCTGCTCCCCGTAGGAGCGCGCTTGCCCGCGATTGCGGTGTGCCTGTCGCCATCTGGGGTGATTGACACGACGCCGTCGCGGGCAAGCGCGCTCCTACGGGGCTGTATCGATGTCCGTACACGAGATTCGACCCATGTCCGATAACAAGAAACCACGCTTCCCCACGCTCTGGAACAACACCCGGGCGGCCTTTTCCTTCCTCGCGCCAGCCACCGTTGCGCTGGCGCTGATCGGGATCTTTCCCACCGTGTTCGCGCTGGTCAATTCGTTCCGGCAGTACAACCTTGCACGGCCCAAGGACCCGACGCCCTTCATCGGCTTCGACAACTACCTCAACGTGCTCAACGACGCCTCGTTCTGGGCGGCGCTGGGGCGTACCGGGCTGTTTCTGGTCACCGTTGTGCCGATTCAACTGGCCCTGGGGCTGGTCATCGCCCTGCTGCTGCACAAACCGGGTCTGTCAGGCTTCAAGCTGCTGGCGCGCATGAGCCTGGTGATCCCGCTGGCCACCGCCCCTGCCGTGGCCGGGTTGATCGGCCGGCTGATCTTCAACCGCGATTTCGGCGTGGCCAACGCCTTGCTGGCGATGCTCCACGCAGGTCCCGTGGAATGGCTGGGCGACACCACCAACGCCTTCATCGCCGTGGCCTTGATGGACATCTGGCAATGGACGCCCTTTTGCGCGCTGGTGCTGCTCGCCGGGCTGACCATGGTGCCGAACGAAATCGAAGAAGCCGCACGTCTGGAAACCCGCAGCCGCTGGCAGATCGTGCGCTACGTGCAGCTGCCCTTTCTGCTGCCCAGCGCGACGGTGATCCTGATCCTGCGCACCGCCGACATCCTCAAGATGTTCGACACTGTATTCACCATGACCCGCGGCGGGCCGGGCGCGGCCACAGAGCTAGTCAGCGTGTACATCCAGCGCATCGGCTTTCGGGTGTTCGACCAAGGGGTGGCCTCGGCGCAGGCGATCCTGCTGCTGATCCTGACCATCGTGCTGGCGCGGCTGTACATCAAATTCGTTTACCGGGAGATCTGACATGGCAACTGTTCCTGCCGCCCACGTCGTGGCCACGCCTGTACGCACCCGCCCGCGCATGAAAGTCAGCGCCTGGCATCTGGTGGGCCTGTTGGCGATCTTCCTGTTCGCGGTGTTTCCGTTCTACTGGATGGTCGCCACCAGCATGAAGACCCAGGCCGAAGCGCTGGCCTCGCCGCCGGTGTGGCTGTTCACCCCGCACCTGGACAACTACGTCAAGGTGCTGTTCGAGCGCGACGTGCTGCATAGCCTGGGCAATTCGCTGATCGTCGCCGCCTGCACCACCGTGCTCGCCGTGGGTCTGGGTACACCTGCGGCCTATGCGCTGGCACGGTTCGAGTTCAAGGGCAAGGAGGACCTGTGGTTCTGGTTCATCACCAACCGCATGTTGAGCCCGATTGTCGTGGCGTTGCCGATCTTCCTGATGGCGCGCAACCTGGGGCTGATCGACACGCACCTGGTGCTGATCCTGATCTACCTGACCTTCAACCTGCCCATCGTGGTGTGGATCTGCACCGACCAGTTTCGCGGCGTGCCCAAGGACCTGGACGAAGCCGCACGCCTGTCCGGCGCCTCGCGCTTCACCATCTTCTGGCGCATCGCACTGCCGCTGGCGATGCCGGGCGTGGCGGTGTCGGCGATTTTCTCGTTCATCTTCTCCTGGAACGAGCTGCTCTACGCGCTGGTGCTGACCCGCAACGTAGCGCGCACGGCACCGGTGACCGCCACCAGTTTCATGAGCGGCTATGATCTGCCCTGGGGTGAGATCATGGCCACCGGCACGCTGATCGTGTTCCCCGTGATCATTTTTGCATTGATGGTTTCAAAGCATCTGGTACAAGGTCTGACCATGGGCGCCGTGAAATAGGCGCCGCGCTTCCCAGGTTTTGAAGGACGCCGCCGTGCACAATCGCTATCCGGAATTTACCGCCGACACCGATACGGTGAACGCGGAGGATCAACTGAACATCCGTATCGCCTGGTATTACTACGTCAACAGCATGACCCAGCAACAGATCGCCGACCGCCTGGGGATCACCCGGGTGCGGGTCAACAAGGCCCTGGCGACCTGCCGCGAAACCGGCGTGGTGCAGATCCGCATCAACTCGCCGCTGGCCTCCTGCGTGGCCCTGGAGGAGCGCCTGCAGGAGCGCTTCGGCCTAGAAAGAGTCACCGTGGCGCCCTCGCCGGACGATCCGTCGAGCATCTTTCGCGTGCTGGGCGTCGCCGTGGCGCCAAGCATCGAAGAGTCCCTGAGCGACGGGTGCATCGTCGCCGTTGGCTGGGGCCGGACCCTGCGCCAGGCGGTTCGTGAGCTGCAGGGCCGTTCGCTGCCGAACACCACCGTGGTCTCGCTGCTGGGCGGCCTGCATTACGGCTCGGCCAACAACACCGTGGAAATCGCCTCGAGCCTGGCAGGGCTGCTGCAAGGCTCCTATTACTACCTGGCCGCCCCGCTCTTTGCGCCGTCGGAGCACTACCGCGACATGATCCTGGCCGAAGCCTCGGTGCAGGCGGTGTTGGGCAAGGCGCGGGAAGCGGACGTCGCATTGCTTACCGTGGGTGACCTGAGCGAGCGCTCGCTGATGCTGGAACTGGGACTGGTCAACCCCGAGGACGCCCGCTCGCTGCGCGCCGCCGGTGCCGTCGGCGATCTGCTCGGGCGCTGGCTGGACCGCGACGGCATCGAGGTCAATCACCCGCTCAACCGCCGGGCCATCTCGCTGGACCCGGACGACCTGCGCAAGATCAAGAAAGTCGTGCTGGTGTCCGGCGGCCCGTACAAAGCCGAAATCATCCGCGCCGTGTTGCTGCGCAACGTCGTCCACGAGCTGGTGATCGACGAGAGCGCGGCCCTCGAGTTGCTCGAACAAGAACCCTGACCCAACCTCTGGAGCCACCTTCATGCCCTCCCACGATTTCATCGGCAAACGCATTCTGGTCACCGGGGCGGGCAAAGGCATCGGTCGCCAGACCGTCGAGTGGCTCAGCCGCTGCGGCGCCGAGGTGATCGCCCTGGGCCGCAATCCGGCCGATCTGGCCTACTGCGAACAGACGCTGGTGGTTGACCTGGCGGACGTGGCCGCAACCCAGGCGGCGGTGGCGTCGATGCTGCCCATCGACCTGCTGGTCAACTGCGCCGGCGTGGTCGAGCTTGAGTCCTTTCTCGACACCTCGGTGCAGACCTTCGACCAGATGATCGCGGTCAACACCCGTGCGCCGATGGTGGTGGCCCAGGTGGTCGCGCGGGATCTGATCGCTCGCGGGTTGCCGGGGGCCATCGTCAACGTGTCGAGCCTGGCGGCCGCGGTGGGCACCCGGGATCACGCCGCCTACTGCGCGTCCAAGGCGGCGCTGGATGCGCTGACGCGGGTCATGGCCGTGGAGCTGGGGCCGTACGGAATCCGGGTCAACAGCGTCAACCCGGTGGTGACCCTCACGCCCATGGCCGACAAGGCCTGGAGCGACCCGGTCAAGGCGGCGTCGATGCTGTCGCGCATTCCATTGGGGCGTTTCGTGCAACCGGATGAAATCGCCGCGACCATCGCCTTTCTGCTCAGCGAGGACGCAGCGATGATCAACGGCGTGACCCTCACGGTGGACGGTGGATTCAGCGCTGGTTGAGTTTTGCCAGGCGTGGATAAAGGTCGCGCAAGCGCGGGTAGAGTTCGCTGTACAGCGCCAGCAGTTCGCGATGAAATTCCCGCAGCGCTGGGTTGGGTGAGAACGTCTCGCCGCCCTGGGTCATGGCCTGCGCCGCACTGGCGAAATCCTCGTACCAGCCCGCCCCTACGGCAGCTGCGATTCCGGCGCCCAGGCTCGACGCTTCCTGAGTGACGGCGCGAATCACCGGGCGGTCGGTGATGTCGGCGATGATCTGGCACCACAATCGGCTCGCCGCGCCGCCACCGATTGCAACGAAAGCATCGACCGGCTCACCCGTGGCCTCGACCATGCGCTGAGTGGCCAGGGCCTGCTCCAGGGCGATACCTTCGAGCACGGCGCGGTAGATCTGCGCCCGGCCGTGATCCGGTGACAACCCAAGCAGACAGCCCCGCGCATCCTGGTCCCAATAGGGGTTCATCACCCCGTTCCAGTACGGCAACAGAATCAACCCTTCGCTGCCGGGTGCGACGCGCGAGGCATCTATCTCCAGCCGGATCAGGCTGTCGGGCTGAGCAACCACGTCGATTTCGAAAAACTGCTTGAGCAGGCTGTTGATCAGCAGCGTGCCGGAGCGCAAGGACGTTTCCAGCACGTAGCCTTTGCGGTCAATGGCGCAAAGGGTTCGGAAGGCGTCGTTCACCCGAGGGGTTGCGGCGTAGACGCCAGAGACGATGGCGGTGCCCAGGTTCAGATACGCCGTACCGGGGCTGACCACGCCGATGCCAAGGCCGCCGGCCTGCCCGTCACCACCGCCGGCGACCACGAGCGTGCCGGCAGGCAAACCGGTCAGCGCATGGGCGTCTTCAGTGATTGTGCCCAGCACGGTGCCGGGAGCGCAGGCCTTGGGGAAACAGTCGCTGGCCAGCGGGATAGGCAGCGCCCCCAGCACATCCTCCGCCCAGCGATGCTGGTGGATGTCGAAGGCACCGAACGGGTCGGCGCTGGCCCAGCTTGTCACGAAGGCGCCGGTGAGCTTGCGCACGAGCCAGGCGTGGGGGTCGTAGACGTGGCGAATCTTGCGAAACAGGTCAGGTTCGGCATCGGCCAGCCAGGCCAGGCTGTAAATGGCCGGCGCCCAGTCGTGGGGCTTGCCGGTGATGCTGTGCAGGCGCTCGTGGCCAACCCGCTGGCACAGCGCTGATACCTCATCCTTGCGGCGCTCGTCGAGCCAGAGCATCGCCGGGCGCAGCAGTTGGTCACGGGCGTCGGTGACCGCCACCGTTTCGCGCTGGTTGACCACCGCCACCGCCGCGATGGCGCGGCCCTCGATCTGAGCCAGCAACGATTTCACTGCCTGTTGCGTGGCGCACCACCAATGTTCGGGGTCCTGCTCGTAGGCATTGGGTGCCGGACGCGACAACGTAAGCGGCGCCCGCCCCTGGGCGACCAGCACGCCCCGCGCATCCCAGGCAATGGCCTTGCAGGTGGTGGTGGAAAGATCGATACCGATGACCAACTCGTGCATGCGCGCCCTGCTCCGTCCGTGCGTGACAACCTGCGAATCGTAGCCCAGGACGCACGCCCTTGCGCCATCGGAATGAAACCCCGTGTGTCCACCACGGCGCACACCGCATTCAAACCCGCTCCCGCGCCACGCCGTTTCTCACGCGAACGATGTCCGCCAACACCGCAAGGGCGATTTCCGCGGGTGTCTTGCTGCCCAGCGCCAGGCCGATGGGGGCATGGATGCGTGCCAGCGTCGCCTCGTCCATCCCGGCAATCCGGTGTAGACGCTCCATGCGTTTCTCGCTGGTTTTCTGCGACCCCATGACCCCGATGTAAAACGCCGGGCTGTTCACCGCCTCCATCATGGTCAGGTCGTCCAGCCGTGGATCATGGGTCAGCGCCACCACCGCCGTAGCCTCATGGCACCCCCCTTCGGCGATCCAGCGCGCCGGCAGAATCGGTTCAAACCGCACATTGGCGATCCCCAATGGATGCTGAAACTCTTCGCGGGGCTCGCAGATAATCACCTCGAAATCCAGCGCCACGGCAAATTGCGCACAGAACAACGCCACCGTCGAAACACCCGCGATGACCAACCGCTGAGCTGCGCCGAACCGCACGCGCAACCGATCCCCGGAGCGTTCCACACGCGGGCCGTCCTGGTTGTCTTCGAGCAGTTCTGGATCAGCGAACGGCAAGCGCCATTCCCGCACCAGCCGCCCGCGCCCCAGCAGCGCCGATTCCAGCCGACGAAGGTGCTCGACATTCGCCCCATGGGCCTCAAGCCGCTCGACCAACACCTCCAGCACCCCGCCACAAGGCAGGCGCACTTGCGGTGCGTCGCTGCCGTCGCCATAGCGCACCAGTGCAATGGGCTCGGCAAAACCGCCCTGGGCAACCCGCTGCAGGAAATCGTCCTCGATGCAGCCCCCTGACAGCGACCCGCAGCTCGCGCCATCGCTTCTGGCGACCAGCAATGCACCGGGCGGGCGCGGCGATGAGCCGAAGCTGGCAATCACGGTGCACAGCCACACCGTCTGCCCCGATTCGAGCCAGTGGATTGCCCGTTGAATCACCTGCAGATCAAGCGGTTGCATGGCGAACACTCTTTTCATGAAGTAAACACTTCATGAAAAGGCAAGATCGATGCCATCTGCGAGATACGCCATCCGGGTCCATCCCGCCCGGCCCTATCGTTATATCCAACGCTATACAACGATCGTTCTCTGTGCTGATCTGTATCCTTCGGTGACAACTGCACCGCTCCAATACCCACAATAACGACAACGGAACCGCTCACCCATGCTCCTGCGCCAACTGACCTACCTGGTGACGCTCGCCCAAGAACAGCACTTCGGCCGTGCCGCAGAGAAATGCAACGTCTCGCAGCCGGCCTTTTCCGAGGCCATCCGCAACCTGGAACAGGACCTGGGCATTTCAGTGGTGCAGCGCAGTCGCCGCTTCGAAGGGCTGACCTGCGACGGCGAGAAGGTGCTGGTCTGGGCGCGGCGGATCCTCGCCGATTGTGGCGCCATGCGTCAGGAGGCCGGCCACGACGAGCAAGACCCCGCCGGCGTGTTGCGCCTGGGGGCCATCCCGACGGTGCTGTCGATGGTGCCGCTGATGACCGACTCCTGCCTGACCGCCTACCCCCGCCTCAATCACGAGGTGTACACCCTGGCGACCTCGGACATCCTGCAGCGCCTGGCCAATTTCGAGCTGGACCTGGGCATGACGTACCTGGCCGACGTTCGCTTGCAGGCGTTCGAAACGCTGCCGCTGTTCAAGGAGCGCTACGTGCTGATCGCCCGGGACGACACGGCCCTGAGCCACGAACAAAGCCTGACGTGGGACGCCGTGGCGCAACTGCCGCTGTGCCTGTTGACCCGCAACATGCAGTGCCGCAAAGGGGTGGACGACGCCTTTGCCCGAGCGGGCGTATGCGTGACACCCAGGGTCGAGACCGACTCGATGATGGTGCTTTACGGTCACGTACGCTGCTCGGGGTTGTACAGCGTGGTGCCCCACAGCGCGCTCTCGATGAGCGAGATGCGCGAAGAAATTACCGCGATTCCCATTGTCCCGGAGCTGGCCAGGGAGATCGGCCTGGTGTTTCTGCGGCGCGATCCGCAACCGCTGCTGATCAATTCGGCGCTGAACGTAATCCGTTCACTGGACCTGCAAAGCCGGGTCGACTCCTTCCTGCGCTGTTGATCGGTCTGTCCGATCTATAGATCGGAACAAGCGATTGGCTCTGGATCGCAGCCTCCCCGAGGATGGCTCGCAAGCGGCAACGATCCGCTTCGGCGAGTGGCATGACGCGCCCTCGTTCATCCAACAATCAGGAGGCACCATGGCGAAAATTGTTTGCGTACTCTACGACGACCCGGTCAACGGCCAACCCCAGTCCTACGCCCGCGATGATCTGCCCCATCTGGAACGCTATCCCGACGGCCAGACGCTGCCGACCCCCAAGGCCATCGACTTCCAGCCCGGCACGCTGCTGGGCAGTGTTTCGGGTGAGCTGGGATTGCGCAAATACCTGGAATCCAACGGCCACCAACTGGTCGTGACCTCCAGCAAAGACGGCGTAGACAGCGTGCTGGATCGCGAACTGCACGATGCCGAGATCATCATTTCCCAACCGTTCTGGCCGGCCTACATGACCGCCGAGCGCATGGACAAGGCACCGAAACTCAAGATGATAGTCACCGCCGGCATCGGCTCCGATCACACCGACCTGCAGGCGGCCATGGACCGCGGCATCACGGTGGCCGAAGTGACCTACTGCAACAGCAACAGCGTCGCCGAACACGTGGTGATGACCACCCTGGCGCTGGTGCGTAACTACCTGCCGTCGCACAACTGGGTGCTCAAGGGCGGCTGGAACATCGCCGACTGCGTGGCCCGCTCCTACGACGTCGAAGGCATGCACGTCGGCACAGTCGCTGCCGGGCGCATCGGCCTGCGCGTGCTGCGTCTGCTCAAGCCATTCGACATGCACCTGCACTACATGGACCGCCATCGCCTGCCCGAAGCGGTGGAGAAAGAGCTGAACCTGACCTACCACTCGACGCTGGAAAGCCTGGCCAAGGTCTGTGACGTGGTGACGCTCAACTGCCCGCTGCACCCTGAAACCGAGCACATGATCAACGGCGATTCGCTCAAGCACTTCAAGCGCGGCGCGTATCTGATCAACACCGCGCGGGGCAAGCTGTGCGACCGCGACGCCATCGCGGCGGCACTGGAGAGTGGCCAACTGGCAGGCTACGGCGGCGACGTCTGGTTCCCGCAACCGGCACCTGCCGATCACCCATGGCGCGGCATGCCCCATCACGGCATGACCCCGCACATTTCCGGCACCAGCCTTTCGGCGCAGGCCCGCTATGCGGCAGGTACCCGGGAGATTCTCGAGTGTTATTTCGAGAACCGTCCGATCCGCGACGAGTATCTGATCGTCCAGGGCGGCAAACTGGCCGGCGTCGGCGCGCACTCCTACAGCGCGGGGAATGCGACCAAAGGGTCGGAAGAAGCCGAACGCTTCAAAAAACGGTAACGCCCCATGACCCAGCTCTCATCGACAGTGCCAGGTACTCTGGCCACTTCCCGACGGGCGCGGATCGGCCAGCTGTTGCTGGCCGGTCTGGGGGCATTCCTGGCATTGAGCGTGGTCGGTGCAGTGACCACGCTCAGCGAGCAGCCCTTGCTGATCGGCTCGTTCGGCGCATCGTGCGTGTTGCTGTTCGGCTTTCCCAAGGGGCCGTTCTCCAGGGTGCGCAATGTCATTGGCGGGCATGTGCTGTGCTCGACCATCGGCATGGCCTGCCTTGCCTTGTTCGGCCCGGGCATCGCACCCATGGCCCTTGCGGTGGCGCTGTGCGTGATGGCCATGGCAATCACCGGCACCACGCACCCACCTGCGGGCGGCAACCCGATCATCATCTTCATGACCCAGCCCGGCTGGACCTTCATCCTGATACCGACCCTGGCAGGGGCCGTGCTGCTGGCGGCGATTGCCTGGGTGTACTGGAAAGCCTCCACCTGGCTCAACGCCCCGCCCGGCAATATTGGTTGATGCCGCGTAGCCGTCCGGCTTGCCGGCGATGGCGATGCCGAAAACGCCCCCGCCGGCAAGCCGTGCTGCTACAGGGTATGCGGCGGGACACAAATTCCGTCAACACCCACGCCTCCACGTAGCAGTCCGGCTTGCCGGCGATGGCTATTTCGAGGACGCCGACGCCGGCGAGCCGGACTGCTACGGGGCGGAGGTGGAAGGTAAGCTTGAGTTCACCAAATCCCCGTAGCAGCCGGGCTTGCCCGCGGGGGCGGCTTCGAGTGGGCACAGATCTGCGGTTCGTTGACAACCGGCCCTGGCTCATCAACTCTTGCCCATCGGCACAGGCAGGAGCTTACGATGGCGAGCAAAGAAGAAATCGCGGCGTTCATCGCCCGGGAGTTTCCGCAGACGCGGATTGTGGTCGAGGCGGTCGGCGATCAGCGGGCGACCATTTCCCAAGTCGTCGAACACACCGACCTGCGCCCAGGCGGCACGGTGTCGGGGCCGACGCTCATGGCGGTGGCCGATGTGGCGCTGTACGTCGCGGTACTTGGCGTGATTGGCATTGTGCCGCTGACCGTGACCACCAGTCTCACAATCAACTTCCTGCGCAAACCCGAGGCCGGGCGGCGGATCATCGCCGAATGCCAACTGATGAAGGTCGGCAGGACCCTGGCCATCGGCGAAGTCTCGCTCTACTCCGAAGGCCTGCCGGACGCCGTGGCGCACGTGGTGGGTACCTACTCGATCCCACCACAACAGCGGCTCTGATCAGAACTTCCAGCGCGCATTGACCACCGCATTGCGCGGCTCGCCGTAGCTGCCGGAGTTGAACGTGCCCAGCCCGTCGTAATACTTCTTGTCGAACAGGTTGTTGACGTTCAGCCCAAGGCTCAGGTGCTCGTCCACTTTATAGTTGGCCAGCAGCCCCACCACACCATAGGGACGCTGATGGGCCTTGGTGTTGAAGTCCTCGTTGACCGCGTAGATATCGCTCTGCCAGGTCATGTTGCCGCCCACGGTCAGCTTGTTCAGCTCGCCCGGCAAGCGGTAGGTGGTCCCCAGCTTGAACAGGTTCATCGGCTGGTTGGTCTCGACCCGGTTGTCGTCCTTGTCGTGGGATTCGCGGTAGGTGTAGCCGCCGAGGATGTTCCAGCCCGGCAGGATTTCACCCGAGATTTCCGTCTCGATACCGCGCGTGGTGGTGCCGCTGATCGCCCGGTAGATTTCCTGCGGGCCGCTGTCGTCCACCAGTTGCGGGGTGTTTTTCTGTTTGACTTCAAACAGCGCCACGCTGGCATTGAGCGCGCCATCGAGGAACTCGCCCTTCAGGCCGATCTCGTAGTTGTCACCTTCAAGCGGCTCCAGCGACGTGCCGCCCGCCGTCTTGTAGAACGTCTGCGGCAGGAAGATGCTGGTGTAGCTGGCGTACACCGAGTACGTCTCGTCGAGGTCGTAGATCACCCCGGCATAGGGCGTCACCACGCCGGTCTTCTTGGTGCGGTCGCGGCCAGTTGCTTCGCCGGTCAGATCGTCGCTGGTGTCGTCACGCTCGTTCCACGAACTGACCCGCGTGCCGAGGATGACCGACAGCGAATCCGTAGGCTTCAAGCGCAACGCACCGTAGACGCCGTTCTGGCTCAGGCGGCTGAGGTTTTCTTCGGTCTTGCCCAGGTGCAGCTTGCCGCCGGGGTTGCCGTCGTACTGGTAGATATTGTCGACCGAAGGCGTGGCACGCTCGTAAGTCGGGAAGTTGAGGTGGGTGTAGGCGACGTTGGCGCCGAACACCAACTCGTGCTCGCGGCCGCCCAACTGGAACGGCCCGGTAACGTAAAGGTCGGCGTTGTCCTGGGTCTGGTAGCTGTCCAGGCGGTTGACGAACATCGACACCCCGGTGCCGGTCTCGAACTCCGGAGCGCCTGCGCTGGCCGAGCCGACCACCCCGTGACGGTAGGCGTACTGATGGCTGTAAGCGGCCTTCAGGGTCCAGTCGTTGGCCAGTTTGTGCTCAAGCACGGTGCTGAAGTTGTAGTGGCTGTTGTCCAGGTAACTCCACTTGGCGCCAGGGTTGAACGAGCGAGAGAAATGGGTCGCTGTGCCATTGCTGTTGAACAGCGGGATGTGGCCGAAGCTGACCCCGTCCGAATCGTTGTTCTGATAGTCCAGGCTGAAGCGCAGCAAAGTGTCCTCGCTCAGGTCCACGTCCACCGCGCCGTACATCACGCGTTTTTCCGTGCTGTACCAGTCGATGAAGGATCGCGAGGTTTCATAGGCGCTGACCAGCCGCCCACGAATGTTGCCGCTCTCGGTCAAGGGGCCGGACACATCGGCCTCGGCGCGGTACTTGTCCCACGCCCCCGCCTCGCCGTACACATACCCCTGGAAATCATCGGTGGGGCGTTTGCGCACCAGGTTCAGCGTGGCCGATGGCGTACCCGCGCCGCTGAGCAGGCCGGTGGCGCCGCGCACGACTTCCACGCGGTCATAGATCGCCATGTCAGCCAGGGTGCTGGTGAACTGCTGGGATTCGTTGACCGTCTGCGAAGGAATGCCGTCGTACTCGAAGTTCTGGATCTGGAAACCGCGTGAATAAAAGGTGTAGCGATCACTGTCGCGGTGGTTGCTGGACAGGCCCGGGGTAAACTTGACCACATCGTCCAGCGAGGCCAGGTGATGGTCGGTCATGACCTGACGCGGGATCACGGTGACCGACTGCGGCGTCTCGCGCAGGGACAGGCCCATCTTGGTCGCGGTGCTGGTCTGGCGCGGCGTGTAGGTGCCGCTGTATTCGGTGGTTTCATCGATCCCGGTGCCCACCACGCTGGTGGCACCCAGTTGCAGGGCCGAGGATTTTTCTGCGCGGTACAGCACGTAGACACCCTGGGCGCCGGGGGCTGCAATCAGGTCCGAACCTGCCAGCAGCGTGGCGAATCCCTGTTCGACGCTGTAGCTGCCATTGAGCCCCGCGCTCTGCTTGCCATCGGTCAGGCCCGCCTGGAATGACAGCACGATGCCCGCCTCATTGGCGAAACGCCCCAACACCGCACCCAGCGGGCCCGGTGCGATGGCATAGCTTTTCTGCACGCTGGCCGCCTGCGCGTAGGCACCGCCCAACAAGACCGGTTCCAGCCAGGCAAGCGAAGCCCCGAGTACAGCGAGTTTCAGTGTGTTCTGGGGCTTGAATGCACGAAGGTTTGCAGCCGGTTTGTTCGGGTTACGCATGCTCTCTCCTGAGGCCCGCTTGGCGGGCGTTGTAAGGGGTTCTCACAAGGAGTCGCGCGAGCTTGCGCAAATCGACAATGCGAATGCGAAACAGAATCAAATAATTATGCGAGGGCGCTTTTCGCGGTCAGACGGACCCACCAATCGGTGCGCCGCTCGACCTTCACCGGCAAGGAACGGGCGATGGCCGACAAGGCCAGGTCGATGTCATCCAGCGGATAGGAGCCGGAAACCCGCAAGTGGGCGACCTCGGGCGCGCAGCCCAGGTAGCCGCTGCGGTAGCGCTGCAACTCGCCGATCAGACGGTCCAGGCGCCAGCCATCGACGACCAGCCGGCCGTTGATCCAGGCGTCGGCAGAGGGACCCAGCGGGTACTGGTCGAACAGCGCTTGGGTATTAAAACTGACGGCCTGACCGCTGGGGATGACGACGTTCTCACCGGCCTGCGGGCGAACCGCGACGGCGTGCTCGAACACCCCCAATTGAGTGAATCCATCCTGCTGCCTGACGCTGAAACGGGTGCCCAGCGCCTGCATCGCGCCTTGTACGCTGCGCACGATAAAGGGTCGCGGGTCCTTGGCGGTGGCGATGAAAATCTCCCCGGCGCGGAGTACGATAAGGCGGGTCTGCGCGGTGTAGGCAATGTCCACGGCGCTGGCGGTGTTGAGCACCAGCGTGGTGCCGTCATCGAGAGTGTGGGTCAAGCGCTCGCCGGTGCCGGTGCGCAGATCGGCCAGCAACACCGGTGCCTGACGATACCCCGCCCAACCCAGCGCGCCTACGCCGACACCCAGCACCAGGCCTTTGAGCAACCCACGCCGCCCGGCCACTGCAACGCCACGCCCTGCCCGCTCCAGCACCTGATAACCCAGCGCGCCCTTGGCATTGCCCAGTTGCGTCTGCAACAGCCCGACTCGCTGCCAGGCCCATTGATGCAGCGGGTTTTCGTCGTGCCAGGCCTGCCACTGGCGCTGCACCAGCGCGTCGCCCGGCGCCGCGCCCAACCGGGCGAACCAGTGGGCGGCCAGGCTCAATGCCTGGTGTTCGGGAGAACTCACTGGCCGTGCTCCAGCGCGAACAGCAGGCAATGCTCGGTGGCGCGAGCGATGTACTTGGTAATCGAGCTGACCGACACGCCCATCTGCGCCGCGATCTCCTTGTATCCGAGTCCTTGCAATTGCGAGAGCAGGAACGCTTCCTTCACCCGGCTGCCGAGGCCGCTGAGCATGGCGTCCAGCGCGTGCAGGGTTTCCAGCAGGATCAGCCGGTCTTCGGGGGATATCACAAAACGTTCAGGCTGTTCGGCCAGCACCTGCAGATAGGCCTGCTCCACCGAAGTGCGCCGGAAGCTGTCGACCATCACTCGCTTGGCGATGGTCACCAGAAAATGCCGGGGCTCGATCAGCTCGCTGGCCACCGGCGCCTTGCGCTCAGCCACGAGCACCCGCATGAAGGTGTCCTGGGCCATGTCCGCCGCCTGATGGGAACATCCCAGACGGCCACGCAGCCAGTTCACCAGCCAGCCGTGATGCGCACCATAAAGCGCAGCGACGCCCTGCTGGTCGTTGGAAGAAGAGAGAGGGACAGACATGATGAGCGTTGCGGCCAAATGATAATGGTTCGCAATATATTTCAATCCGATACATTCGGCAACGAAAGGAGCGCGCCCCTTTCGCGTTTTCCTGCAGGAGCGTGGCTTGTCCCGCGATCGGCTGCGCAGCAGTCGTAAAGTCAGCGAACTCGGTGTGTCTGACACTCCGAGTAATGCGGATTTGCTGCCGGTTCCCGGCAGATCGCGGGACAAGCCACGCTCCTACAGGATTATCTGCGCTCGGAAATTGTGCTTAGCCCCAGAGCGTACGGCCAAAGAACGTCAGCGCCCTGTCCCACGCCAGTTGCGCCCAGATCGGGTCGTACTGGGTGCCGGGAATGCGTCCGGTGCCGACGGCGGTCTCGTTGGCGAAGGCGTGGTGCGCCAGGTAGCGATGGAATTCGATGTCCACCCCTCCCTCACTGAGCTTCTCTTCGAGCTTGTCGACGTTTTCCGCGGGGAAGAATTCGTCCTGGGTCGCCCAGTGCGCCTGAACGGGCACCTTGATCGCCTTGGGATCGAGGTATTCCAGCGGCGGCATGCCGTAGAACACCACGCCTGCCGTCAGTTCGGGAATGAAATTCAACGCGAGCAAGGTCAAGGCGCCGCCCATGCAGAAACCGGTGACGCCGACGTTCTGGGTGTGGCCCTTGAGGTACTGCACGGCACCGCGAATGTCCTGGGTGGCCGCGTCAGCGAAGTCGAGTTTGCTCATCAGGTGATGGGCTTCTTCTTCCTCGACGGTCATCTCGCCGCGATACAAGTCCGGCACCAGGGCCAGGTAGCCCGAAGCCGCCAGGCGATCGGCCACGCCGCGGATCTGGTCGTTGAGCCCCCACCATTCCTGAATCACCACGATGGCGGGTGCGCCTTCAGGTTTCGCGGGGCTGGCCAGGTAGCCGCTGACGCTTTTGCCGTCCGGGCGCTGGTAGGTGATGGTCTTGCTGGATGCTGCAGATGCAGTGGCTGTATTCACGAGGCTCTCCCGATTGACATGAAATGCCTTGAACGCTGGCCGACAAACCCGTCAGCCAGCCCGAGCACACTGTTCTACGGGACTTGATCGAGACTGGAAAGAGGCGATGCGTTGCCAAGGTCGATTCGCGCCCCGGGAACGGCTTCGGACGAGCGCGGGCGTTTCATTTCCCGCAGCTGCTTTTGCAGGGTCGCCACCGGTGGCGCGTACAGGAAACCGAACGACACACTGTTGCGCCGGCCCTTGACCGCGTGGTGCATCAGGTGCGCCTGATACAGCCTGCGCAGGTAACGGTTGCGTGGTCGGGGCCGCAGCGGCCAGTGGCGATGGACCATGCCGTCGTGCACCAGAATGTAGATCAGCCCGAAGGCCGCCACGCCCGCGCCCACCCACTGCAACGGGTCATGGCCGCTGTTGCCGAGCACGATCAGCCCGACTGCCACCAGCCCCAGTACCAACAGGTAGATGTCATTGGTTTCGAAGGCGCCCAGTTGTTCTTCATGGTGTGAGCGATGCAGGAACCAGCCCACGCCATGCATGACGTACTTGTGCGCAAGAAAGCCGACACCCTCCATGGCGATGAGGGTGGCCAGGAATATCGAGAAATTGAAAATCATGAGGTAGGAAACATCGTATCGAGGTTGCCGCAGGCGTCCGGACGTCGAGGTGCAGCATACCGGGGCGGGCCGGAAAATCAAAAATCCGCTGACCGAACGGGGTTTTCACTCACAACGTTTGCTTTCCTGACCGAGCAATGTAAAAAATGGCTGCAAGGGTGAGCGCAAACTCGCTCACTGTTCCAATGCCTGCCACCGACACCGGATGACCGGCATCGCTTTCAAGGAATTCAGAATGGCTCCAAGAAACGTAATCAACGCTCAAGTCAGCCCCAAAGGTAGCCTGGAGACTCTGTCGCAACGTGAAGTCCAGCAGCTCAGCGCCGCAGGCTCTGGCAGCATCTACAACCTCTTCCGCCAGTGCGCCCTGGCTATCCTCAACACCGGCGCCCATGTCGATAACGCAAAAACCATTCTCGAAGCCTACAAGGACTTCGAAGTGCGTATTCACCAGCAGGACCGCGGCGTGCGCCTTGAACTGCTGAACGCCCCGGCCGACGCCTTCGTCGACGGCGAAATGATCGCCAGCACCCGGGAAATGCTCTTCAGCGCCCTGCGCGACATCGTCTACACCGAGAGCGAGCTGGACAGCCAGCGCATCGACCTGAGCAATTCCCAGGGCATCACCGACTACGTTTTCCACCTGCTGCGCAACGCCCGCACCCTGCGCGCCGGCGTCGAGCCGAAGATGGTCGTGTGCTGGGGTGGCCACTCGATCAACACCGACGAGTACAAATACACCAAGAAAGTCGGCCACGAACTGGGCCTGCGCAAACTGGACATCTGCACCGGCTGCGGCCCGGGCGTGATGAAAGGCCCGATGAAGGGCGCAACCATTGCCCACGCCAAGCAGCGCATCCATGGCGGCCGTTACCTGGGGCTGACCGAACCCGGCATCATCGCCGCCGAAGCGCCGAACCCCATCGTCAACGAACTGGTGATCCTGCCGGACATCGAGAAGCGTCTCGAAGCCTTCGTGCGGGTCGGCCACGGCATCATCATTTTCCCGGGCGGTGCCGGTACCGCTGAAGAGTTCCTCTACCTGCTGGGCATTCTGATGCACCCGGACAACGCCGGCCTGCCGTTCCCGGTAATCCTGACCGGCCCGCGCAGCGCCGCCAGCTACCTGGAGCAGTTGCATGCGTTCGTCAGCGCCACCCTGGGCGAGGAAGCGCACAAGCATTACCAGATCATCATCGACGATCCGGCCGAAGTCGCCCGGCAGATGACCGAAGGCCTGGCCGCCGTGCGCCAGTTCCGCCGCGAACGTGCCGATGCGTTTCACTTCAACTGGCTGCTCAAGATCGAGGAAAGCTTCCAGCGGCCATTCGACCCGACCCACGCCAACATGGCCAGCCTGCAACTGAGCCGCAGCTTGCCGCCCCACGAACTGGCGGCCAACCTGCGCCGGGCGTTCTCCGGCATCGTCGCCGGCAACGTCAAGGACAAGGGCATCCGCCTGATCGAGGAGCACGGTCCGTACGAGATCCACGGCGACGCCGAGGTCATGCAGCCGCTGGACCGCCTGCTGCAGTCGTTCGTCGAGCAGCACCGGATGAAGTTGCCGGGTGGCGCGGCGTACGTGCCGTGTTATCGAGTGGTTTCCTGAGACACATCTCCCTGTAGGAGCGCGCTTGCCCGCGACGGGTCCACCGGCCACCTTCACGGTGTCTGACCCGACGCGTCGCGGGCAAGCGCGCTCCTACAACTACCTTTGCCCTGATGAAGCCGCTTGCCCATGATCCACATCCGCCCCATGACGCCCGAAGACTTCGAACGCTTCTGGCCCACCTTCCAGGCCGTTATCAAGGCGCAGGAAACCTACGCCTACGATCCCGACCTGACCTACGAGCAAGCCCTGCACCTGTGGCTTGAATATCCTCTGCACACCCTGATCGCCGAAGACGACGGCGTGCTGCTGGGCAGCTATTACCTCAAGGCCAACGCCGCAGGCCCCGGCAGCCACGTCAGCAACTGCGGCTACATGGTCACCCAAGAGGCCCGTGGCCGCGGCGTGGCCCGGCAGATGTGCGAGCACTCCCAGCAATTGGCCCTGGACAGCGGTTTCAGCGCCATGCAATTCAACTCGGTGGTCGCGACCAACGAAGTCGCGGTGGCGCTGTGGCACAAGCTGGGTTTCGAAACCGTCGGCCGCCTGCCCCGCGCCTATCGCCATGCCCGCCTCGGACTGGTGGATTGCCTGGTGATGTTCAAATGGCTGGCCGACATGCCGCCATCACGCAAGGCCAAGAGCCCCTTGTTGATCGGGCGCAAGAACATCGAATCGGTGGTGTCTCGCCCTCGTCGTCCCCGCCCTTGAAACGCCGGCCACGGGGTAAAGTGTGACAAACAGCGCCAACTGACGTTTTTCGCACAATACGTGCCGCATCCAAACTTGCCGGAATGCCTTCTCTCAACGATTCTTTAGGGACGGCCCGACTCCCGGGGCCGTGTTCACCTATAAGCGCCGGAGAGGCCAGCATGACGACCGTAGCCGAACTACTGAAGTTGAAAGACAAGCACCACGGTGAAGTTCATACCGTCAGACCGGACCAGATGGTGATCGACGCGATCAAATTGATGGCCGAAATGAACATTGGTGCCGTACCGGTGGTACAGGGCGGCAAGGTGGTGGGGATCGTCAGCGAGCGCGACTACGCCCGCAAGATGGAACTGGCCGGACGCGCCTCGGTAGGCACGCCCATCAGTGAAATCATGACCCACGAGGTGAAGACGGTGGGTCCTCAGCACAAGATCGACCAGTGCATGAACATCATGACCGACGGTCGCCTGCGGCACTTGCCGGTGGTCGAAGACGGGCGACTGGTGGGCCTGCTGTCCATCGGCGACCTGGTCAAGGCAGCCATCGCCGAACAGGCCAGGTTGATTCAGAAGATGGAAGAATATATTCGGGGCGATTCTTACTAGCAGTTGTCTGTGTAGCAGTCCGGCTCGCCGGCGTCGGCGTCCTTGAAATCGCCCCGCGGGCAAGCCCGGCTGCTACGGGCCTGAGGCGCATGCTGAATGTGCGGCCACCCGCCGCCCCTTAGCAGCACGGCTTGCCGGCGGGGACGATAGTCGAAGCGACCCATACCCAAGCCTCACTGCACGGGCAAAAAATTCAGAAACAACAGGCTCTGCGCATAATTGAGCCCGATCCTGCGATAACGCTCATCGAGCATCTGCGCCAGCAAATCCAGCCGCGCCACGATCTTGCCGAACTCGGTGGCAAAACTCAGGTTGGTGCCCTCCTCCGAAATCTCGTTGGAAAACAGCATCAGCTCGCCATTGGCATTCTGCCGCTGACCCAAGAGCCAGGTGGCCTTCTCGATGTTGCGCGCTGCGTTGCTGACAAAGGTCGGATTGATCTGATCGGTCATGAAAAACTCGGTCCGCCCGCCATGGGCGGTGACCAGCATGCTGCCGATCGCGTAGATGAACGCGCCGACCCGATCCCCGAGAAACTCAGGACTCAGGGCGTAGCTCAAGGCCGCCAGATCGCGGCGATTACCCAACTGCGCCAGCGGTGTACGCTGCTCGATGGCATTGCGCACATTGCGTTCAGCCGAGCGCGCATCGACAAAGCCTGATTTGCGCCACTCCGCCGGGTTGCGCAGATACAGCTTGTTCATCAAAAGATACAAACTTTCCAGGTTGTCGTGCATAGCCAGGGTCGCCATGCGATCGACGCTGGTCTGGAAGAATTCCTGGGGTTTGGTTTCGCTGAACTGGGTGGCCACGTCGCGACCGTCCTGGCGCGTGCAGCCCACGGCGCAGAGCGCCGCAAGGCACAGCATCGACAAGGCGCGGCCGCGTCGGCGCACTCGAATAAGGGAAGAATCAGAGGCCATCAATCACAGGTTTCAACAATCTGGACGCCCCGCGGCTCGCGGCGTCCCGGCCATGGATAGAGCGACAAACCGGGAAAAAGTGCGATATCGGGGTAAATTGGCCTTACATCGGCCCGCGCCCGCCCACCCACAGGCCTGGGAAAATGCTTCGCCGATTTGACGTCGCCCTCGCCTTTCACCAAGCTAGCCGCCTTCACTTGTTTTCAGGAAACACCCCGCGTGATGACCCCAAGCCTGCACTGGCGCCGCTTTCTGTTTTGCCTCGCCCCGCTGATCGCCCTGCTCGCCGCCTGTGACGGCGGTGCACCCAAGACCAAACCGTCCGAAGCCACCACCTACGTGAGCGTCGAGTGGGACAAACTGCCTGCCGTGAGCGATCAGGACCTGATGGCCGGGTACAACAGCTGGTTCTCGGCCTGCAAGCGTCTGGCCAAAGATCCGGTATGGGGCAGCACCTGCGCCATGGCGGCACAGGTGCCGGCCACCCCTGCGGCGGTGCGCGATTTCCTCAAGAACCAGTTGCAGGTCTACAGCCTGCGCTCGTCAGAGCATGGCGCCAACGGCCTGATTACCGGCTACTACGAGCCTATCTACAAAGGCAGCGAGCAGCACAATGATGCGCACCCGGTAGCGATCTACGGTGTACCGGATGACCTGATCATCGTCAATCTGGACAGCATCTACCCGGAACTCAAGGGCAAACGCCTGCGTGGCCGTCTGGATGGACGCATCCTGCGTCCGTATGACGACGCCGCAACCATTGGCGAAAAAGGGGTGAATGCACCGGTCCTTGCCTGGCTGGAAAACCCCATCGACCTGCAATTCCTGCAGATCCAGGGATCGGGCCGGGTGCAACTGGAGAACGGCCGCCAACTGCGTATCGCCTACGCCGACCAGAACGGACACCCCTACAAACCGGTGGGTCGCTGGCTGGTGGAGCAAGGCCAGTTGACCAAGGACGAAGTGTCCATGGGTCGCATCCGTGACTGGGCCATCGCCCATCCTGAGCGCGTCCATGAATTACTGGGCAGCAACCCCAGCTACGTGTTCTTCACCCTGCGCCCGGACAGCAACGAAGGGCCCCGCGGCTCGCTGAACGTGCCACTGACGGCTGGCTACAGCGTGGCCATCGACCGCAAGGTGATTCCGCTGGGCAGCCTGCTGTGGCTGTCTTCGACCCGCCCCGACGGCACGCCCCTGGTGCGCCCGGTCGCGGCTCAGGACACCGGCGGCGCCATCGCCGGTGAAGTGCGCGCCGACATGTTCTGGGGCACGGGCGATGCGGCCGGCGAACTGGCTGGGAACATGAAGCAACAAGGCCAGATCTGGATGCTGTGGCCCAAGGGCGCCGCGCTGCCAGACGCCAAACCCAAGGGATAATCACGCGTGAGTAGTCAGGTGATGGAAAGCGAACAGGTCATTTTGAGCGGTCAGGCGGTCGAGTTGCGCCCGTTGCAGGCTTCACACGCCGCTGAGCTGGTACAGGCGGCAAGCGACGGAGAGCTGTGGAACATGAAGGTCACGGTCATTCCAGGCCCCGAGACGGTGGATGGCTACATCGCCACGGCACTGGCCGGACGCGAGGCGGGCACGGTCATGCCGTTCGTCATCGTGCGCAAGGACACCGGCCAGGTCGTGGGCAGCACCCGCTTCTGGAAGATCGACCGCAAGAATCGCAAGCTGGAAATCGGCCACACCTGGCTTGGCCAATCGGTGCAGCGCTCGGGGTTGAACACCGAGATGAAGGCCCTGCTGCTCGAATATGCCTTTGAAACGATGCAATGCGTGCGCGTGCAGTTCACCACCGACGAACTCAACGACAAATCCCGCGCCGCCATCCTGCGCATCGGTGCCAGACAGGAAGGCATCGTGCGGCACGAACGCATCATGCCCGACGGCCGCAAGCGCAACTCGGTGCGTTTCAGCATCATTGATGACGAATGGCCGGAAGTGAAAACCATGCTGGCCGCGAAGATGGCGTCCCGCCTCACGCCCATCCCGTAGCAGCACGGCTTGCCGGCGGGGGCGTCCTCAAGATCACCCGCGGGCAAGCCCGGCTGCTACGGTTTGTCGGCGTTCGCAAGTTTTTGCAGGAGCGCCCTTGTCCAAGACGGCAAAGGCCCATACCTGACCAAAAAACCTTGTCGACACCCCACGTGCAGGCATAATCGCGCCTATCCAGGCCTTTGCGAGTAACCAGCTTTGAAAAGCGCGACACCCTGTTCAGATTTCGCCCCGCTGCCCAGCAGCTGCGCCAACGGTTCGGTACGTCGCGCGTCGCGCCGCCTTGGACAGATCTATGACGAAGCCTTCGTGGAGTGCGGCCTCAAGGCCACGCAATACTCGCTGCTGTCGCAGATCGCCCGCTACGGCCAGCCCAAGATGCGCGAGCTGGCACAGGCTCTGGTCATGGACCTCTCGGCCCTGGGCCACACGCTCAAGCCGCTGGTGCGCGACGGACTGGTGGACTTGCAGGTAGACGGCAATGACCGGCGCTGTCGGCGGGTGATGCTCACCCCTGCCGGCCAACGGAAATATGAACAGGCGCGCAAAGTCTCCGAGCGCGTCTCGCACATCTTCGATCAGACCTTCGGCGTCGAGGAAACCATCAAGCTGCGCGAGGCGATGGACTTCATCGCCTCGGAAGGCTTCGCCCGCACGCTGCTCGAACAATTGCAGACCATCGAGGCCCCAGTACCCACCCCTTAGTGCGGGCCCGGCTTGTCCTTGGGCGAGGGAAACAGCGTATCGACCCTCTGCCCCTTGCCTGCGCGCACCGGGGCCATCGCGGCGGACTCGGCCAGCTTTGTCGCCATCTCCCAATGCCGGGCTTCCTGCCCCTGAGGCTGGCCCTCGGTTTCCCAGATCAATTGCGCGAGTTGACGGACCGCGTCTTCGTCGACATTCATCCCGCCCCCCCTTTCAAGTCTCGGCAAACGCATCCCCGGCACCCGTTCGGCACCGCCCCCGTTATTGGTCACGACTGCAGGTTCCGCGTAGGGCCACCGACGATGACGGTGCACAATCGGCAGCCACGACCGGGCGGGCACGAACAACCCACCCGCAAGCCTGCGCATCGTGACAATACCCCTGCGGCTCACGTTGAATCCCCTTCAGCGTGAGCGGCGAGCGAGCAGCAGACTGACTACCATGCCCACGCCCGCCGCCGCTCCCACCGCAGCCCAGGGATTTGCCCTGACGAACCGTTGCGCGTCATTCAATACCCTGGTGATTGGAGGCTGGTGCACAAACGGCGGCTCGGGTGATTCCCCGTACCCCCTGCGGCTCTCCAGGAACTCAACCAGCCGGGCACGCGCCTGGGCCGTCCTGTCTTCATGCAACGCATCGCCTGCGGCCAGCAATGCGTTGGTTTCATTCAGAAAAGTATTCAGCTGCGACCGGGTCTTCTGATAAAGATCGTCGTTCAGCGTTTGGGCAACGTCATTGAGCATCTGAGTCATGGCATCACACCAGGTTAAGGCTGTGGAAACTGGTTGACCAAAGCTTCACCGGATTTGTTCCATGAGCTGGATCACAGGATGCAGCAAACTGATATGACACTGCTTCCCCGCGGCCTGGCGTTAGCGCGAACGAATCACGATCGTCGATGCCAGCATGTCGCCGAGGCGCTTGCGCGAGCCGAAGAAGATGAAGATCCAGTCCAGGATGCTCAGAAAGGGCGTGGTGATATTGCGCACGAACGACTGGTAGATATTGCAGTTCAGATAGCTGCGCTCGTCGATGACCGACATGCCCAGCAGCTTCTTGCCCACGCTCTGCCCGTTGGGCAAGGCGTCGGAAAGCAGGTAGTAGCCCGCTGCAGATCCCAGTGCCAGTACCGCAACCACTGTCGGCGGCAAGTGAATGAACTCCGCGACTTTCGCCACCACGATAAACAGCAGATACGTCACCAGTGTGTCGATCATCTGCCCTCCCCACCGGCGCCCTACGCCTGCCAGATTGTTGGGTTTCTGGTAAGGAGTGGTGTTCTGGTCTTCCATGAGTGCTGCTCGCTGTAAATATTGGAAACACTTTATCGGCCACACAGCGCCGATGTTTAGCCCCAATCAAAGGCAAGCGAGAAGCTTACAGATCAGACCATGGACGAGGGAGACGCCACCGCATCGGCCGCCACCTCGATGGCGATGACCGCATGTGCCACGTCGTCCGAGTCATAAAGGATGTCATTGAGCATCGACTCGATGGCGGTTTCACGAAGAGCGTCCAGATCCATGCCCTGCTCCTGAGCCGCCACCAGGACTGCCTTGAGTGCCATGCGTAGGGGTTTTTCTTTGTTATCGCTCATGGTCTTGTCCGGTTTTCCAAGGGTGTTGGATGGCGGGTGCACGGCATAAAGCGCCCTCATTCATGGGAGACGCGATAAGCGTAGGCTACATACGGCCTGGAAGCCTGGCGGTGGGAAAATTTTATCGCGCCCATGAAAAAGCCCAACCTGAAAAGATTGGGCTAAGTCATTGAATAATATGGTCGGGACGGAGTGATTCGAACACTCGACCCCTAGCACCCCATGCTAGTGCGCTACCGGACTGCGCTACGCCCCGACTAGGCGTGTATCTGATTTCGCTTCTTGTGAAAGCGTCGAGGAATATACCCTAAGCTTTTGAAAGATGGAAGTATTTGATGACGCGGCGCTATTTGCGCAGGACCACCAGAACATCTTCCAGCTCGACAATCATCTGTCGGATCAGCTGCTTGTATTGCAGGGAATCGTCCTTGACCTCATCGCTGGAGAGGCGCAGGCGCGCCCCGCCGATGGTGAAGCCCTGATCGTAAAGCAGCGCGCGGATCTGCCGGATCATCAGCACGTCCTGGCGCTGATAATACCGGCGATTCCCGCGGCGCTTGACCGGGTTGAGCTGAGGAAATTCCTGTTCCCAATAACGCAGAACGTGCGGTTTGACCGCGCAGAGCTCGCTGACTTCACCAATGGTGAAGTAGCGTTTGCCGGGAATAGGCGGTAGCTCGTCGTTATGACTTGGTTCCAGCATAAGCCTCAACTCGGGCCTTCAATTTCTGCCCTGGGCGAAAGGTGACCACACGGCGAGCTGTAATCGGAATTTCTTCCCCTGTCTTGGGATTTCGACCCGGTCGCTGGCGTTTATCTCGCAGGTCAAAATTACCGAATCCGGACAATTTGACCTGCTCGTTATCTTCCAGAGCGTGCCTGATTTCCTCAAAGAACAGCTCAACCAGTTCCTTGGCTTCTCGTTTATTCAGGCCTAGCTCTTCGTACAGACGTTCGGCCATCTCAGCTTTCGTCAGAGCCCCCATACGCTACTTCCTTAACGTGGCGTTTAACCTTTCCTCAAGCGAGGTGAGAATTTGCTGCGTCGAAGCGTTTACCTCATCGTCAGTAAGAGTGCGCGATGGATGTTGCCAGGTCAAGCCAACTGCAAGGCTTTTTCTATGCGGATCAATGCCTTTACCCTGATAAACATCAAATAGCCTGAGGTCTGTCAGCCATTGCCCTGCATTTTCACGGATTACGTCCATTACCGCAGTGGCCGCAACCTCGCGATCAGCCAGCAACGCCAGGTCCCGACGCACTTCCGGGAAGCGCGACAGTTCGTGGAATTTCGGCAGACGGCCCTCGACCACATCGGCCAGAACCAGCTCGAACACGAACACCGGACGATCCAGACCCAGGGTCTTGGCCAGTTCCGGGTGGATCGCGCCGAGGTAGCCGACTTCACGGCCATCACGCTCGATACGGGCGGTCTGGCCTGGGTGCAAGGCTGGATGTTTGCCCGGTACGAAACGGAAATCATCCAGTGCGCCACTGAAGCCCAGCACGGCTTCCACGTCAGCCTTGACGTCGAAGAAGTCCACGCCATCACGACCCTGCGCCCAGCCTTCCGGCAGGCGACTGCCGCAGATCACACCTGCCAGCATAGGCTCTTGTTTCAAACCTTCCAGTTGGCCGACGAAACGCAGGCCACTTTCGAACAGGCGCACGCGGTCCTGCTGGCGATTGAGGTTGTGTTGCAACGCCTTGACCAGGCCCGGCCACAGCGACGAGCGCATGGCGGCCATGTCAGCGGAGATCGGGTTGGCCAGCAGCAGCGGCTCGACGCCCGGGCTGAACAGCTCGAACCATTTCTGATCGATGAAGCTGTAGGTAATCGCTTCCTGGTAGCCGCGCGCAACCAGCAGGCGGCGCAGTGCAGGCAGGTCGCCCCTTGATTCGGAGCGTGCTTGCGGAGCCAGGCGGGCCTGAGGGTAACGAACCGGCAGACGGTTGTAGCCGTACAGGCGGGCCAGCTCTTCGATCAGGTCCACTTCCAGGGAAATGTCGAAGCGGTGGCTTGGCACTTCTACGCGCCACTCGCCCGCCGCCTGCGAAGACACCTCCAGGCCAAGACCGCTGAGCAGGCGCTCGACTTCGGCAGCTTCCATCTTCATGCCCAGCATTTGCTCGATACGCTCGGCACGCAGGGTGACCGGAGCAATCGACGGCAGGTGCTGCTCGCTGACGGTTTCAATGACCGGACCGGCTTCGCCGCCAGTGATTTCCAGCAGCAGGCCAGTGGCGCGCTCCATGGCTTCACGGGCCAGTTGCCAGTCCACGCCACGCTCGTAGCGGTGCGAGGCATCGGTGTGCAGGCCGTAGGAACGTGCCTTGCCCGCGACCGCGATCTGGTCGAAGAAAGCGCTTTCCAGGAAAATGTCGCGAGTGGTCGCGGTGTTCACGCCGCTGTGCTCGCCGCCCATGACGCCGGCGATGGCCAGTGCACGTTGATGGTCGGCAATGACCAGGGTGTCGGCACGCAGGCTGACTTCCTGACCGTCCAGCAATACCAGCTTCTCGCCCTCTTCGGCCATGCGCACGCGAATGCCGCCGTTGATTTCGGCGAGATCGAAGGCGTGCAGAGGCTGACCCAGTTCAAGCATCACGTAGTTGGTGATGTCGACGGCGGCATCGATGCTGCGCACTTCGGAACGACGCAGACGCTCGACCATCCACAGCGGGGTCGGACGCGACAGGTCGACGTTACGGATGACGCGACCCAGATAACGCGGGCAGGCAGCCGGCGCGAGCACTTCCACCGAACGCACTTCATCGTGGACGGCTGGCACTGCAGCCACCTGCGGGCGGGTGACCGCGGCGTCGTACAGGGCGCCGACTTCGCGGGCCAGGCCCGCCACGGACAGGCAGTCGCCACGGTTCGGGGTCAGGTCGACCTCGATGCTGACGTCGTCCAGTTCCAGCCAGGCACGGAAATCCTGACCGACTGGCGCATCGGCAGGCAGTTCCATCAGGCCGTCATTGCCCTCGCCCACCTGCAACTCGGCCTGGGAGCAGAGCATGCCGTTGGACTCGACGCCACGCAGCTTGGCTTTCTTGATCTTGAAGTCGCCGGGCAATTCGGCACCGATCATGGCGAACGGAATCTTCAGGCCAGGGCGCACGTTTGGCGCGCCACACACCACCTGGAAGGTTTCCGAACCGTTGCTGACCTGGCACACGCGCAGTTTGTCGGCGTCCGGGTGCTGCTCGGTGCTCAACACTTCGCCGACCACGACGCCGGTGAATGCACCGGCTGCCGGGGTCACGCTATCGACCTCGAGGCCGGCCATCGACAGACGAGCAACCAGCTCGTCGCGGGAAACTTGCGGGCTGACCCAGCCGCGCAACCATTGTTCGCTGAATTTCATTCTGTTCTCCTGATTATTCGTGACGTGCGTGAGGCCTAGCGGAATTGCGCCAGGAACCTCAGGTCGTTGTCGAAGAACAGGCGCAAGTCATTGACGCCGTAACGCAGCATGGCCAGGCGTTCTGCCCCCATGCCGAAAGCAAAGCCCTGGAACTCTTCGGGGTCGATCCCCGACATGCGCAGCACGTTCGGGTGCACCATGCCGCAGCCCATGACTTCCAGCCAGCCGGTCTGCTTGCAGACGCGGCAGCCCTTGCCACTGCACATCACGCATTCCATGTCGACTTCAGCCGATGGCTCGGTGAACGGGAAATACGAAGGACGGAAACGCACTGCCAGTTCTTTCTCGAAGAACACGCGCAGGAACTCCTCGATGGTGCCTTTCAGGTCGGCGAAATTGATATCGCGGTCGACCAGCAGGCCTTCGACCTGGTGGAACATCGGGGAGTGAGTGATATCGGAGTCGCTGCGATACACACGGCCTGGGCAGACGATGCGGATCGGCGGCTTGTTCGCTTCCATGGTGCGGACCTGTACCGGCGAGGTATGGGTGCGCAGCAACATGTTGGCGTTGAAATAGAGGTGTCGTGCATCGACCGGGCCGGGTGATGGCCTGGGATGTTGAGCGCCTCGAAGTTGTGATAGTCGTCTTCGACCTCCGGGCCTTCGGCGATGCCGTAGCCGATGTGGGTGAAGAACTGTTCGATACGTTCCAGAGTCCGGGTGACAGGGTGCAGACCGCCAGTGGTCTGTCCGCGGCCAGGCAGGGTCACGTCAATCGACTCGGCGGCGAGTTTGGCGGCAAGATCCGCTTCCTCGAACGACGCCTTGCGCGCATTGAGAACCTCTGTGACACGCTCCTTGGCAACGTTGATCAGGGCGCCGACCTGCGGACGCTCTTCAGCCGGCAGATTGCCCAGGGTCTTCATCACCTGAGTCAGTTCGCCTTTCTTGCCGAGGTAGTGGACCCGGATTTGCTCCAGGGCATTGATATCTTCGGCGCTTTGCACAGCCTCAAGTGCTTGAGAGACCAGCGCGTCCAGGTTTTCCATGTACAGACTCCAGATACGAAATAGGGGAAGAGCTTACAAGGCTCTTCCCCTATCTATGACGTTTAACACCGGGCCCCGAAGGGCTCGGTGATTGCCGGGGACTTAGGCCAGAGTGGCTTTAGCTTTCTCGACAATCGCAGCAAACGCCGCTTTTTCGTTCACTGCCAGATCAGCCAGAACCTTACGGTCGATTTCGATCGACGCTTTTTTCAGGCCAGCGATCAGACGGCTGTAAGACAGGCCGTTGATGCGAGCACCAGCGTTGATACGAGCGATCCACAGAGCGCGGAACTGACGTTTTTTCTGACGACGGTCGCGGTAGGCGTATTGGCCTGCCTTGATTACCGCTTGCTTGGCAACACGGAATACGCGTGAACGCGCGCCGTAGTAGCCTTTAGCAAGTTTCAGAATTTTTTTGTGACGCTTACGGGCAATGACGCCACGCTTTACACGAGCCATGAGTAACTTCCTCTATCTTTGATCAAAATTAACGAAGGCGCAGCATGCGCTCGACTTTTGCCACGTCGGACGGATGCAGCAGGCTGCTTCCGCGCAGATGACGCTTACGCTTGGTCGACATTTTGGTCAGGATGTGGCTCTTGAAAGCGTGCTTGTGCTTGATGCCATTCGCGGTTTTCAGAAACCGCTTAGCTGCACCACTTTTGGTCTTCATCTTTGGCATGTTCGGATACTCCGCATTCAGTTGATAAACATAACCGCAAGGCCTGCCGTGCCCTGGGGGTTATTTCTTTCTTTTCGGGGCGATGACCATGATCAGCTGGCGTCCTTCCATCTTAGGATGCTGTTCGACCGAACCGTATTCAAGCAGGTCACCTTCAACCCGCTTCAACAGTTCCATCCCCAGCTCCTGGTGGGCCATCTCACGACCGCGAAATCTCAAGGAAATCTTGGCCCTGTCCCCGTCACTCAGGAAACGTACCAGGTTGCGTAGTTTTACCTGGTAATCCCCTTCCTCCGTCCCTGGACGAAACTTGATTTCTTTAATCTGAATCTGCTTCTGGTTCTTCTTCGCTTCGTTGGCCTGCTTCTTCTTCTCGAAGAGGTGCTTGCCGTAGTCCATCACCTTACACACAGGTGGCTGGGCGTCTGCGGAGATTTCCACCAGATCCAACTTCGCTTCTTCAGCTATACGAAGCGCTTCATCAATCGAGACGATGCCAATCTGCTCGCCGTCTGCGCCAATTAACCGAACCTCGCGTGCCGAGATATTCTCGTTGATCGGGGCTTTCGGTGCAGCTCGTTTATCTTGTCTCATTTCACGCTTAATAATAATTACTCCGAATCTTGGCGACCACGCCGGGAAACCGCTTGTGCAAGGAACTCCGAGAACTGGGCGACCGGCATCGAGCCGAGGTCTGCGCCTTCACGGGTACGCACAGCGACAGTTTGCGTTTCGACTTCCCGGTCTCCGATGACGAGGAGATAGGGAACCTTGAGCAACGTATGCTCGCGGATTTTAAAGCCGATCTTTTCATTTCTCAAGTCGGACTTGGCACGAAACCCGCTTTGAGCCAGTGTTTTTTCCACCTCAAGGGCAAAATCTGCCTGTTTATCAGTGATATTCATGATCACTGCCTGAGTTGGAGCCAGCCACGCAGGGAATGCACCTTCGTAGTGCTCGATCAGAATTCCGATGAAACGCTCGAAGGAACCGAGAATCGCACGGTGCAACATGACCGGATGCTTGCGACCGTTGTCTTCCGAAACGAATTCGGCGCCCAAACGGATAGGCAGGTTGAAATCGAGCTGCAATGTACCGCATTGCCACACGCGACCCAAGCAATCCTTGAGGGAAAATTCGATTTTCGGACCGTAGAACGCACCTTCGCCCGGTTGCAGGTCGTAAGGCAGGCCTGCGCTGTCCAGTGCGGCCGCCAGTGCGGACTCGGCGCGATCCCACAGGTCATCGGAGCCGACGCGCTTCTCGGGACGGGTCGAGAGCTTCATCTCGATGTCCTTGAAGCCGAAATCGGCGTAGACGTCCATGGTCAGTTTGATGAACGCGGCGGACTCGGCCTGCATCTGCTCTTCGGTGCAGAAGATGTGCGCGTCGTCCTGGGTGAAGGCACGCACACGCATGATGCCGTGCAGTGCACCCGATGGCTCGTTGCGGTGGCAGGCACCGAACTCGGCCAGACGCATCGGCAGCTCGCGGTAGCTCTTCAGGCCCTGGTTGAACACCTGCACGTGGCAAGGGCAGTTCATCGGCTTGATGGCGTAGTCGCGGCTTTCCGACTCGGTGGTGAACATGTTTTCGGCGTAGTTGGCCCAGTGTCCGGATTTCTCCCACAGGGAGCGATCGACCACCTGCGGAGTCTTGATCTCCAGGTAGCCGTTCTCGCGCTGGGTCTTGCGCATGTACTGTTCGAGTACCTGGTACAGGGTCCAGCCGTTCGGATGCCAGAACACCATGCCCGGCGCTTCTTCCTGGGTGTGGAACAGGCCCAGGCGCTTGCCGATCTTGCGGTGATCGCGCTTTTCGGCTTCTTCGATACGCTGGATGTAGGCCGCCAGTTGCTTCTTGTCAGCCCAGGCAGTGCCGTAGACACGCTGCAGCTGTTCGTTCTTCGCATCGCCGCGCCAGTAGGCGCCGGACAGCTTGGTCAGCTTGAACGACTTGAGGAAACGGGTGTTCGGCACGTGCGGACCGCGGCACATGTCGACGTATTCTTCGTGGTAGTAGAGGCCCATGGCCTTTTCGTTCGGCATGTCCTCGACCAGGCGCAGCTTGTAGTCTTCGCCACGGGCCTTGAACACTTCGATCACTTCGGCGCGCGGAGTGACCTTCTTGATGACGTCGTAATCCTTTTCGATCAGCTGCTGCATCCGCTGCTCGATCGCTGCCAGGTCATCCGGGGTGAACGGGCGCTCGTAGGCGATATCGTAATAGAAGCCGTCATCGATCACCGGGCCGATGACCATTTTCGCCGTCGGGTACAGCTGCTTGACCGCGTGACCCACAAGGTGCGCGCAGGAGTGACGAATGATCTCGACGCCTTCCTGGTCCTTCGGGGTGATGATTTGCAGACTCGCGTCGGCGTCAATGATGTCGCTGGCGTCAACCAGTTGGCCGTTGACCTTGCCGGCAACGGTGGCCTTGGCCAGGCCTGCACCAATGGATGCGGCGACCTCGGCTACGGAAACCGGGTGATCGAAAGAACGTTGACTGCCGTCGGGAAGAGTAATAGTTGGCATGGCGCCTCCTCTCCTAGTGGTGACCCCTACCAAAGGTCACGTGGGTTGGGATAGAGCCAGTACGCGATTCGGTGGTGTACCTGCCTCACAGTGGCAGGAGCCCAAAGGCCAACCGTTTGACCGAACCAGAGTGACTGGATGTACGAAATCGGCAGGCATTGCAACGGGCAACCCCTGACCCGCGAGGCGCAAAAGCGCTGCAGGACGCGCATCCTAGCACAGCGCAGCGGCTCTGCGGTGGGTATGCGAGCGCCATGAACCAATAAACTTTTCGGTAAATACCGTAGGAAAACACCCTGCACTGAACTGGAGCCGATCCCTGCCGTCAGATAAACCGAGGCCCGTTAAAGACTTGCGCCAACGCAGGTCCCACCGATAAAAGGAATCAACCATGAAGCTTCTACGTGTTGCCGCCCTCCTCGCACCATTGGCGTTGACTCTTCCGCTCAGCGCTCATGCCGCCATGGACGCGAAGACCAAAACCAGCTACATGAGCGAGTGCACCGCCGCCGCCACCCAGAACAACCCGGGGATGGACGCCAATGCCGTCAAGGCTCATTGCGAGTGCGGAGCCCAGCAGATCAACAAGAACTTTTCGGACAAGGAAATTGCTTCGCTGAATGACAAAACGACGCCTCCGAGTACCGAAATGACCTCTCGCCTGCAAAAAGCGGTGGGCGAAAACTGCCTGAAGGGCAAAAAATAAAAAATTTACACTTCTCTACAAAAGCGTCGCCCGCAGCCTGCGGAAGATTTTCGACGCAATCGCTGAAGCCCGCCAAACTCGCGGGCTTCAGTCATTTGACGAGACAGTTTGATGGGTGTCGAAGAGGCCTGAATCGGGCCACTGGCAAATGATTTGGACGTATCTATTTGCGTCATTGGCGCAAAGTTCTTACTGAAAAAGTCCAGCTTTCACACAATTCGACTATGATACCTCGCGTGTGCCCAGTTGGCCTGAGCAGCACAGCACTACTGAATATTATGTTTTTGGAGATACACCATGTCTAATCGCCAAACCGGCACCGTAAAATGGTTCAACGATGAAAAAGGCTTCGGCTTTATCACTCCACAGGGTGGCGGCGACGACCTGTTCGTACACTTCAAGGCTATCGAATCCGACGGTTTCAAAAGCCTGAAAGAAGGCCAGACTGTCTCCTTCGTGGCTGAGAAAGGCCAAAAGGGCATGCAAGCCGCTCAGGTTCGCCCGGAGTAATCCGAGCGCGCTGAAAAAACCCCGTCACTGACGGGGTTTTTTTATGCCTGCGTGAAAGCTTCAGCCGCAGTTGACGCGGTTGACCGTGGCCGCCTGGTCAGTGTTCAGATTCAGGCGGTCGGAGCGGTACTCCATGGTAATCATGTCGTTGGGACCCAGCACGCGTGCGGTCTGCGCACCGGCCTTGACCCGCGCCTGCTCGAGCAAGGCCGGCGTTGCCGGTTTGCCGACTGCGAACTGTGCAGCGGCGGCATCACAGCGGGAATGACCCAATTCGGTCGCGGCGCTACTTTCGGCGGGCTTGGACGATTCGGACGTCGTGCTACAACCTGCCAGCAGTGCCGCTACCAGAACCAGACCCGATGATGCGTATTTCCAGGGCATACAGCCTCCTTGTGTTTACGTGAACCAGAACCTCTGCGACAGCACCCGGCCCGCTTGGTTTCCCCGGGAGGCGGCGAAGCCGTGCAGATCGGCAGATCTGGCTGGATATGGAGTCTGCCCGAGCCCGGGTTTGACGCAAGCATGCAAATCGTCACAAAACGTTTGGTAACTTCCTCTGCCGCCACGCCAAAAGCACGCTCGATGCCTGACGCGAGCGGCGTTTCATGCCTAAGTAGCAGTGTGCAGTCCTGAGCAAAATGCTTTACTGCGCTGCCAGCCAGACGCGCTGGCACGGACACCAGGATCGTGATCGGTTTTTTAAGGACGTCAAGACATGGCAAGCGTAAGCATCGTTGCTGACATCAGGGCCAGATGGTCCCAGGGCCAATGCGCCCACAGCCCCGGCAGCGCCGAGGAGTTGGCGATCATCGCAGTTGACCTTCTGGTCAGGGAACTGGGCACCGACGGCGCCCAGGTGTTCATGGACCAGGTGTTTCTGCGCTACGCCAGCGAGGCCTTGAGCGACGCCTGAGCATGGGTCACTTGAGCCGCGCCAGGCGCTCGGTCAGCAGATCGAAGAAGCCCTGAGCATCGCCATTCTCGATCCAGAACACATTCCTGGGCTGGCCCAGGGTGTCATACCAGTCGGCGACGGTCTGGCCAAAGCCCGGCCCTTCGCGGCTGTCGATCACCACGTTGATCTGCCTGCCGGTGAACAGTTCGGGCTTGAGCAGCCAGGCAATCACGCTGGCATCGTGTACCGGGCCGCCTGGCAACCCGTAATGCACCATGTCCGCCTTGACGTACTCATTGAGAATATTGCCCACCAGCTTACCGGCGTTGTTGTTCAGCGCCTCGATCTGTTTGAGGCGCTGCTCGCTGGTCAGGATCTTGTGGGTCACATCCAGCGGCACATAGGTCAGCTTGACGCCGCTGGCGAGCACCACCTTGGCCGCATCCGGGTCGGCAAACAGGTTGAATTCGGCCACCGGGGTGATGTTGCCGCCATTGAAATGCGCACCACCCATGACCACCACTTCCTTGATCCCCTGGGTGATTTCCGGCGCCTGGATCAGCGCCAGCGCGAGGTTGGTCTGCGGCCCGAGCATCGCAACGGTGATGCTGTGGGGCGCAGCCTTGCTCAAGGTCTCCACCAGGTACTGCACGGCGTTACCCTTGGCCAGGCCCTTGGCGGGTTCGTGCACCTCGACGCCCGGCAAGCCTCCCTTGCCGTGGATGTTCTCGGCGTAGATCGGCGGGCGCACCAGTGGCCGCCCTGCTCCGGCGTACACCGGCACCTCTTCGCGCCCTGCCCACTCGCGGGCAAGACGGGCATTGCGCGACGTCTTGTCGATGCGCACATTGCCGGCAACCGTTGTGATCGCCAGGACATTGAGCTCATCCTTCGACGCCAGTGCCAGAAGCAGGGCCACGACATCATCGGCGCCCGGATCGGTGTCGATGATCAGGTCACGGCGTTCGGCGGCCTGGGCCGCAGTGGCGGAGAAGATGGCCAACAGTGCGATGCTCCGGATCAGGTCGAGGAATGAAAGACGATTCTTGTGCATGTGAAACTCCCTGTTTCATGGGTATGGAACATAGTGCGAAATCAGAAGACCACACCTGCGACCAGCGCAATGTTGGTGTAGGGCTGGCATTCCCCTGTGCGCACGATGGCGCGGGCGCTGCGGCTCAATTGCTTGAGCGCTTCATGGCTGACCACCCGTTGCTCGCCCAGGCCGCCTTCTGCGTTGAGCCTGTCCAGAACGCTCAGCGCCGGAGGCTGCTTGAGACGAATCTCTTCTGCCAGCACATGGCTTTCCACCTGCATTTCTGCCAGCACCGTATCCAGCACGCTGACGAAATCCGGAACGCCCCGGGTCAGGGCCAGGTCGATGAGCTCCACGCCAGGGGGCACCGGCATACCGGCGTCGACAATCATCAGCACATCGCCGTGCCCCAGGGAGGCGATGACCCGCGACAGTGCAATATTCAACAGCGGCGTCTTTTTCATGGTTGATACCCCTGGACTTCAGCGAAGGTTGGAATGGACGGCTGGGCGCCCGAACGGGTGACAGACAACGCCGCTGCGATCTGTCCGAAACGTATCGCCTCGGCTTCGGATTTTCCGTCAGCCAATGCCGCCGCAAATCCGCCGACGAAAGTGTCGCCCGCTGCAGTGGTGTCCACCGGCTTGACCCTGGGCGCAGGGAAATGCTCGACACGTTCCTGGCTTGCGAACAACGCGCCCTGCTCGCCCAGGGTCACCACCACCTTGCCGACGCCTGAGGCGAGCAGGGTTTTCGCGGCGGATTCGGCACTGGCCGGGCTATCGACCGGCAACCCGGTGAGCGCCGTGGCTTCGCTTTCGTTGGGGATCAGGTAATCGACCCAGCCGTACCATTGCTCTGGTAGCGGGCCGGTGGCGGGTGCCGGGTTGAGAATGACGGTCTTGCCCAGTTCATGACCGCGCTTGAGCACGTGGCCCACCGTGCTCTCGGGCACTTCCAACTGGCAGATGATGACTTCGGCCTGCTGCAACAGAACGTCGAAACCGTCCACCACGCTGGCGCTTACATGCCCGTTGCCGCCGGCAACGATGACGATGGCGTTCTGGCTGTTATCGTCGACCACGATCAAGGCAACGCCAGTGGACTCACCGGCAATGGTCGTCACCGCCTGGCAATCGATGCCTTCGGTCAGCAACGCACTGCGCAATTGCTCGCCGTAGGCGTCGTCACCGACACAGCCGATCATCGCGACGCTGGCCCCCAGCCGCGCGGCGGCCACCGCCTGGTTCGCGCCCTTGCCGCCCGGGACGGTCACGAAGGATTGCCCGGCCAGGGTTTCTCCGGCGCGCGGCAGGCGCGGCGCCCTGGTCACCAGGTCCATGTTCAGACTGCCCACTATCACTACTTTTGCTTGCATGACGTCAATACTCTTCAATCCGGCCTCAGCCGGCTCAGCGAAACTCGTTGAATGCGTTGGGCGGTGGCGCCGTGGACTCGCGCAGCACCATGCTCGGTGCGACGATCGACTGTTGCACATCAGGCGCCTCACCGCGCGTGGTGATCCTGCGCAGCAACACCTCGGCGGCGCGCTCACCCAGTTGCAGGATCGACTGCCCCACGGTGGTGAGCGCGGGGTAGACGAACTGGCTCATCTGGATGTCGTCGAAACCGACCACCGACAGATCGGCCGGCACTTTTACATTGCGCTCGGCCGCCGCACGCAGCACACCGATGCCTACCATATCGTTGGCAGCGAAGATTGCCGTGGGGCGATCTGTTTCCAGCAATGTACAGGCGGCCTGATAGCCACTGGGCCCGGTGAAGTCGCTCTCCACCACCCAGCTGTCCTGTACCTCGACGCCTGCTTCGCGCATCGCCCGCTGATACCCGGCCAGACGCATGCGCGCCACGCTGGTCTGCGCCGGACCGCAGATGCAGGCGATATGCCGGTGGCCCAGTTCCAGCAGGTGCGAGGTCGCAAGCCAAGCACCCAGTTCGTGGTCGATCCGTACCAGGTCCGCAGAAATGTTTTCCAGATCCCGGTCGACGATCACCAACGGGGTGCGAACAGCAGCCAGGCTTTCGACCAGGCTGTCGTCGCCGCCCACCGAGGATACGATCAGGCCATCCACGCGTTTTTCCAGCAACACGCGCAGGTAATTGCGCTGTTTTTGCAGGTTATCGTCGGAATTGCAGAGGATCACGCAAAAGCCGTTGCGTTCGCAGTAGTCCTCGATGCCGCGGGCAAGTTCGGCGAAGTACGGGTTGATGCCATTGGGGATCAACAAGCCGATGGTGGCCGTGGACTTGGCCTTCAGCGAGCGCGCCACGGCACTGGGCACGTAGTCCAGTTGGGTGATGGCCTCCTCCACTTTCTTGCGCACGGCGTCACTCACTGGCCGTGTGCGGTTCAGCACATGGGAAACCGTGGTATAGGAAATGCCTGCAAGTGCCGCAACGTCTTTGATAGTGGCCATATCAGCCCCGCCGTTTCGCGCGGTGGCTGCGGTAGGTGTCGAGGATCACGGCCACGACGATCACGGCACCTGTGATGATGCGCTTGGTGGGTTCGGTCGCGCCGATCTGCGCAAGCCCCGCCGCCAGCACCGAGATGATCAGGACCCCGAAGAAGGTACTGATGACCGAACCGCGGCCGCCCATCAAGCTCGTCCCGCCAATCACGACGGCGGCGATGACCTGCAGTTCCAGACCGGAACCGGCGTTTGGATCGGCAGCTTCCAGACGGGAAATCTGGAACAGTGCGGCAATGCCCGCCAACAATCCCATCAGGGAAAACACCAGGATCTTGTAGGGCTTGGGATTGATCCCCGCCAGACGCACGGCTTCCTCGTTGGTGCCGATGCCGATCAGGTAGCGTCCGAACACTGTGCGGGTGAGCACCGCTTGCGCCGCGAAGATTACCAGCAGCGCAATCACGAACGACGGCGAGATGCCAAAGGCGAACGGGTTGGACAGCCAGGCGAAGGAGTCGCCGATGTACGCGGTGCGCGAATCGGTCAGTTGATACGCCACGCCCCGGGCCATTTCCAGCACGCCCAGGGACACGATGAACGATGGAATGCGCCAGGCCACGGTGATCGAGCCGGTCAGCGTGCCTGCGGCGGTCGCGCAGGCGATGCCCAGCAACGCCGATGGCAGCACGCCCCAACCCCAGCCGAGCATCGCGACACTTACCGCCGACGCCGCCAGCGCCAGCACCGAACCGACCGACAGGTCGATGCCGCCGATGATCAGGATGAACGTCATGCCCACCGCCAGCACCATCAGGTCAGGGATCTGGTTGGCCAGGGTGCTGAACGTCTCATAGGACAGGAAGTGATCGCTGAGCAACGAGAACAGCACGATCATCGCCAGCAGGGCGCCGGCCAGCCCCAGGTAGGTGCCAAGGCCGAAATAGTTGCCGCTGCGCTTGCCTGGCGATGGCAGCGCGGCTTGTGTGGTAGAGGTTTTCATCAGGCAGTCCTGGGCGCGGCTTCAGACAGCAGCGCATCACGTTTTTGATAGCCGGCAAAGGCAGCGGCAAGAAGTTCGTCCTGGGTCCAGTGGTCGCGCTCGAAGGTGTCGATCAGGCGCCCGGCGGAAAGCACACCGATGCGATCGCAGATCAGCATCAGCTCGCGCAGGTCGCTGGACACCACCACCAGCGCCCGGCCCTGGCGCGTCAGCTCGCCAAGCAGCGCATAGATGTCGAATTTGGCGCCCACGTCGATGCCGCGGGTGGGTTCGTCGAACAGCATCACCTGGCAGTCGCGCTCCAGCCAGCGGCCGATCACCACTTTCTGCTGGTTGCCGCCGGACAGTTCCGACACCAGTTGCGTCGGACTGGAACTGCGAATGCGCATGGCCTCTACCTGACGCCGGGCCAGGGCCATTTCTGCGGCGCCGTTGACCACACCGGCGCTGGAAATCGCTTCCATGTTGCCCAGCGCGATATTGGCGCTGATCGACTGCGACAGCAGCAGGCCTTCACCCTTGCGGTCTTCGGTAATCAGGGCGATACCATGGCTGACAGCGTCCACCGGCGAGTTCACCCGCACCTGCCGAAGCGGTTGCCCCACTTCTACGGTTCCGCTGTCGGCGATGTCGGCGCCGTAGATCAGCCGCAGCAACTCGGTACGCCCCGCGCCGATCAGTCCGGAGATGCCAAAGATCTCGCCGGCGCGCACGTCGAAGGACACATCGCGAACCTTGTCCGAGCGGCTCAGCCCCTTGACCGACAGTGCCACTTCACCGATCTGCCGTTTGCCCAGATCGATATGCTCGCCCAGCTCGCGGCCGACCATCAGCGTCACCAGCTGCTCGCTGTTGTAGTTGGCCATGGCAGCGACGCACACCAGCTTGCCGTCGCGCAGCACGGCAATGCGCTGGGCGACACGGGCCAGCTCTTCAAGGCGGTGGGAGATATAGATGATGGACACACCGCGATCCTGCAGGCGCGTGATCTGCTCGAAGAGCATTTCGACTTCGCGGGCCGTCAGCATGGCGGTCGGCTCGTCGAGAATCAGCACATGGCAGTCGCCGATCAGGTTACGGGCGATCTCGACCATCTGCTGATGGCCAATGCCCAGCTCGCTGACCAGGGTGTCGGGGTCGATGGCATCCAGACCCACCTGGGCCATGGCCCGGGTCGCGTCTTCGCGCAGCTTCTTGCGATTGATGAAACCGGCCCGGCTGGGCAGGTTGTCGAGAAACAGGTTTTCGGCCACCGACAGCGTCGGCAGCAGGTTCAGTTCCTGCATGACCATGCGCACGCCGAGCTTCTCGGCCTGGGTACGACTGGCTGGCTGGTAGGGTTGCCCCTGGAATTGCATCTGGCCGGTGGTGGGCGTGACCAGGCCACCGATGATTTTCGACAGGGTGCTTTTGCCTGCGCCATTTTCCCCGGTCAGCGCCAACACTTCCCCGCGCATGAGCGTCAGGTCGATGTCACCGAGAACAGGTTGGGCGTAGGTTTTGCCAATGCCACTGACAGATAGAACAGCGGCCTGAGCAGACGCTGACATAACGCTCTCCACGCGCCTGCCCCTACGGGCAGACGCTGCTTACAGATGATTGCGACAGATCCCGCGCTTACTGCGCCTTGGTGACCAGCTCGACCGGGGTCTCGATAACGCCGTCCTTGATGTCGAGCTTCTCGCCCTTGACCATTTTCAGTGCGGTATCAATGCCGAACACAGCCTGCCGGGCGGCAAACTGGTCAGCTGTCGCCAGCACGCGACCATCCTTGAGCATAGGCTTGATGGCATTGATGTTGTCGTAGCCTACGACTTGCACCTTGCCGGTCTTGCCTGCGGTCTTGACTGCGGACACTGCACCCAGCGCCATGCTGTCGTTGCCGGCCAGCAGTGCTTTCAGGTTCGGGTGAGCGGTGAGCATGGCAGCGGCCACGGCGTTGCCTTTGTCGATTTCCCAGTTACCCGACTGGGTGGAGACGATCTTCATCTGCGCGCCATCCATCGCATCCTTGAAGCCTGCGGTGCGTTGCTGGGCGTTGGTGGTGGTCGGCACGCCTTCGATGATGCCGACTTCGTCGCCTGCGGCCAGTTGCTTGGCCAGGTAGTCACCCACCAGCTTGGCGCCTTTGCGGTTGTTCGGGCCTACGAAAGGCACTTCGATGTTCTTGCTTTTCAGCACATCGGCGTCGAGTTGGTTGTCGATGTTGACGACCTTGATACCGGCATCCATGGCCTTCTTGATGACCGAAGCCAACGCTTTGGAATCAGCGGGCGCGATGACCAGCGCGTCGACTTTCTTGACGATCATCTGGTTGACGATGTCGATCTGCGCGGCAGTGTCGGACTCGTTCTTGATGCCGTTGGAGATCAGGTCGAAATCGGCGGAATGTTGTTTCTGGTATTCCTTGGCGCCATCTTCCATGGTCAGGAAGAACTCGTTGGCCAGGGATTTCATCACCAGAGCGACGGTCGGTTTCTTTGCGTCATCGGCGAAGGCAGAGGTAACAGGCAGGGATACAGCGCCAGCGGTGAGCATGGCTACAGCAAGAAGACGTGCAGCGAATGGCAGCTTCATGGAGTCACTCCGATATTTATGATTATTGTATCGGCAACGAATGCGGGTCATTTTTGGCAACGCTGACCAGAAGCAAACGTTTGCGTGGTCGAAACTATGGGCAATCGCTCAATGCTTTGTCAACTGCGCAGGCACCGCAACCGCTGAAATGCCTGACCTTTGCAAGCCTTTGTGAGCTTAGACTCAAATAGAAATATTATTCGCACCCAGGGCCTGTAATCAGTGCGGCTGCGCTAATATGCCCGCCGTCAGGCAGCGCCACGCTGGCAGCGGTGTCGCACTATTTCGATGGATGTGGGGAACAACAACGATGGACCCGGCCGTAACGGACACACGCGCCGAGGAAGGATCAGATCCGGCCTCGGACTTCATTGCGTCGATGATTTCTTCCCTTCCCGGTTCAGGTGCGATTGGCAAGAGCCGGGAGGCTCAACGACAGTGGTATGAATCCCTGTCGCAGGAGCAGCAGATGCAGGTCCGCGACAGGATCCGCGCCGAGATTTCACGCATCCGGTCCCAGTTCGGCAAGCGAACCGACTCGATTGCCGCGCCTGCGGTCAGGTTCCGCGATTACGGTTGAGCCGCGCTTCAGCCCAGCCTTGAGCCTGAACGTCGAACGATCTTGATCGAGTGTTTGACGTTCGGCTTGCGGGTCACGCTGATCGCCCTCTGGGTCACGGTGTCGATCGTGATGTTCCAGAAACCGGTGCTGGGCACCACGATCTTCGCCGGAAACCGGTCGAACGCGCCGCCGTGATAGGTGTGGCGCCCGCCATTCTTGAAACTGCGGAAATTGGCGTCGCTCATGAGGCGGATGTTGCAGGTGTTGGAACACTCGATGACCACGATGTCGTCTTCGTTGAGGTGTTCGCGCTGGTGGATGAATTTCACGGGATGTTTCCAAGAATAAAAGCCTGGGTGCCAGAATATCACGGCACCCTTTGGCTTAGTCCTCTTCCTTCACCGTGGCAACTTCGTCTGCCCGGACCTTCACGGTCTTCCCGGAAATGTCCTTGAACTCGTAGAAACCATCGTCGCTCTTGGTCTTGGGCAAGTCCTTGGTCACGTATTGCGTGCCGTTCTGCAAGGTCACCACCGTGGCAGTCGAGCATCCGGCCAGCAGGGTGCAACCGATCAGTGCCGCGCACAGCCCCAACCCTTTGATATTCATGACAACTCCTTTATTTCCGATCATCGCGAACCGAATCGCCAACAGAGAATCTGATCGGTTTGATCGACTTTGGTTCGCTGGCGGGAAATCAATGATGAAATCAACGGACCACAGCCTCGTGAGAGTTTGTCTTACGTCGATGTTGCGAAACGTCCCACTCTGAAATACTGTATGCACGTACAGCAATAACAAGGGATTTCTTCGTGTCTGATACCACCTCTTCAGCGGCCGCCCTGCCCGGTTCCTACGAACGCCTGGGCGTACGCATCCAGAAAATCATCAACGCCCCCACGGCACAGCGCTCCCGCTCTGCCCTGATCTTCCGCTTGGCGGACGAGCAGGAAGATGACTGGAACCAGTTGCTGGAGGAGATCGCCGAGAACGACAACGTCACCCTCGCCTGGCGCGATGATGGCGGCGTGCAGATCTTCTGGACCGTGCCCAGGGAAGACTGATTCGTGCAGGCCTGACCTGCGTTTCCTTCGCCCGCATCCCCCTGTAAATCCACCCGCCGACGAGACCCGCGCTCGTTCGGCTTTCGTTTGATCAAGCCTCTAGTTGGTAAATGATGTTCAGATTTTTTGTTTCGCTGTTGCTGGCCCTTTCTTTTCTGCAAAACGCGAGCGCCGACGTCAATATCGGCACCTGGAACCTGGAGCACCTGAGCGTGCGCCCCAACAAGGACTTTCAAGGCATCGCCAAGGTCGCGCAGAAGGTCGACTTTCTGGCCGTGCAGGAATTGATGAACGAAGAGGCGCTGGATGCGCTGGCCAAGGAGTTGAGCAAGCAGACCGGCAAGCACTGGAGCGCCATGGCCTCTCACGCCGTGGGGCGTAAGTCCTACAAGGAAATGTACGGTTTCGTCTGGCGTGACGACGTGGTGGCCTATGAAGACGGCGCGGTGACTTACCTGGACCGCAACGACACCTTCGAGCGAGAGCCGTACTCCGCCCGCTTCAAGTCACTCAAGGACGGCACCACGTTCGTGGTGGCGACGGTCCACATCCTGTACGGCAAGAGCCAGGCCGACCGCGCCTCGGAGATCACCGCGCTGTCCGATTACTGGACCTGGCTGAAAGACACCTACCCTGGCAACAACCAGATCATGCTGATGGGTGACTTCAACACGCCACCGACCTCCCCTGCCTGGGGCAATCTGGATGCCAGCGCCAAGCCGCTGGTGCTGACCGGGGCGAGCACGCTGTCGACCACCGACGGCAAGTTTTCGAACCTGTACGACAACATTTTCGTCAGCAAGAACTCAGCGATCCGGGTCAACAACGTGCAGATTTTCAACTACCCGAAATTTCTGGGCATGACCCACGCGCAAGGGCGCGACAGTGTGTCGGACCATGCACCGGTGTTCATCAGCGCGAACTTCAGTGGTGGCAGCCAGGCCACCGCGCCAACTCAGGCCAAGGCACCGCTGCCCAACCCGATGAAGCCTTCGACAGCCGCCAACGACAGCGGGAAAAACCTCACCGTGGCCATTCGCGGCAACAGGAAGACCATGGTTTATCACCGCCCGGGTTGCCCGTCCTATGACGCCATTGCCGAGCAGAACCGCGTCGAGTTCGCCAACGCGGCCGCCGCCGAAGCACAGCACTATCGCCTGGCAGGGAACTGCCACTGATCGAAGGGATGACCGGGAGGGGCGCAGGCCACCTTCCGGTCATACGGCATGGCGGGTGCTACTTGCGCGCCAGATCGTGCTGGATGCAACCCTCGTAGTAGGTCTGGCGTACTGCCGAAGGCTTGAGGCGTGAACGGCTCCTGTAGGTCTGCTCGGTGATGCCCACCGCCATCTTGCGCATCCACGGCTTGGGATATTGCCTGCCCTGCAACTTCTTGCGTGCGCTGTACAGCGTGGTGCCTGAGAGCTTGGATTGCTGGGCAGTCTGCGCCACGCCAGCGCCCCATTTGCAGACTTGCTGGTCGTTCTTGCTGATGCTCCGGGCCTCGGCCGGCAACGCTGCCGCCATCAAGATAAACGCCACCACGCCCAAACCCATTCTACGCATACGCCCTCGTCCCGGAATTGCCTGAAAAGAAAGGATTTTTTCAGAAAACAGCACCCATGCGGGCCATCAGATTGCCTTTTTTCACAAAACATTTCGATTGGCCTGCTTCAGCGACGTCACGCACTTTGGGACGCCGGGCAATGCCTATCCAAACACGTGCAGTTACACATTGCTTCGACGCTTCGGATAGAACTGTCCATCCAAACAGATATGGCACAAGGCCGCTCATCGGCCACCGGTTCAAAAGCCCGCCAAACAATGCAATTCTCTCGCGGTCGGTAGCCAATGCACAGCATGTGCAGCTACTCGTCTCAGGCAGAGAAAACGCGGCACGATCCCGGGCAATGTATTGATACAGCCTGTATCGATCTCGAAATGAAGTGACAGCACCCCTGATGCATGGGGTAGGCATTCTGTCAGGTACATCAGGAAGTACTCAATTTCAGAGCGGCGTGCACGACGCCCCACAGGCCAGATGACGATGAATGACTCTAGGGATTTTGAAATTCATTACCAGTTTCGCGGCGAATCCAGACAATTTTCCCACCACGCACGGCACCTGTGCGAAAGCGAAGCCTTGCACTTCGCCACCCTGCACGCAGGTGTGGGCGATCTGGACGGCACCTTCACCGCAGGCCCCTTGCGGCTCGCCATGCGCCATGCCGAAGGGCTTGGCGTGACTCAGGTTCAATGGAAACGCGCCTGAAACGATAAAAGTCCAAACCAACGCCCGATGCGGTGGTCGGTATCTACAAGCAGCGCTCATTACACCAGCAAAGCGAGGAAGATATGACCATCGACAACACGCTGAAGAAAGAGGTTCTCACCCGACTGTTGCACGCCCACCCAGGCGGCCTTGGCAAGGAGGTGCTGGACAATTACCGAGGAGAGCACGCCGTTGCCGACACCCTGGAACACCTGCAGCAGGCAGGCCTGATTCATGACGGTTGCGTTGACAGCCCCGCCAAAGGCGAACGCACCCTGAAATACCCGGTCAAGCTGAGCTCTGCGGGCGTCGATGCGGCCAAACAGCTCCAGGGCTGACCTGCCCTGAACGTAAAAAACCGGCTAAGGCCGGTTTTTTACTGGGTAACGGTCTGGTGTTCTCCCCAAGTGCTGCACGCCTGATCATCCATGAGCCGGTCAGGGGCAGCACTCCAGGGGAACGAGAATAAGACTACAAGCTGGGTCGCTTTTTCGTCACTGAATCAATTGTGTCTTAATTCGTCTGGAGGCGTTCTGCCTCACACCGGCGGGTAGCTGCCAGTGCCATCCGGCCACGGGGTCAGCAGTTCAAAGCCGGTCTGGGTCACCGCCACCATATGCTCCCACTGCGCCGACAGGGACTGGTCGCGGGTGAGCACGGTCCAGCCGTCATCGAGCACATGGGTGCCAGGCTTGCCGGCGTTGATCATCGGCTCGATGGTGAACACCATACCGGGCTTGAGTTTCAGGCCCTTGCCTGCAGCACCGTAATGCAGCACCTGAGGCTCTTCGTGGTATTTGCGGCCAATGCCGTGCCCGCAATACTCGCGCACCACGCTGAAGCCCTCGCGATAGGCCACGGTCTGGATCGCGTGGCCGATATCTCCCAGGGTCGCGCCAGGGCGCACCGCGTGAATACCTGCCAGCGTGGCTTCGTAGGTAGTTTCCACCAAACGCCTGGCCAACGGGCTGACTTCGCCGACGTAGTACATGCGGCTGGTGTCGCCGTACCAGCCATCCTTGATGACCGCCACGTCGATGTTGACGATATCACCTTCCTTGAGAATATCGTCCGCACTCGGAATACCGTGGCACACCACGGTGTTGGGCGAAATGCAGGTGGTCTTGGTGAAGCCGTGGTAGCCGACGTTGGCCGGCGTGACCTTCAACTCGTTGACGATGTAGGCGTTGCAGATGTCATCAAGGGCTTCGGTGCTGACACCCGGCTTTACATAAGGGCCAATCATGGCCAGCACATCGGCAGCCAGGCGCCCCGCTACCCTCAGACCGACCAGATCGGCTTCGCTCTTGATGCTGACGCTCATTGCAGCACCGCCTTGACCTGAGGTTCGCTGACCGTCTCGTCGGGCTGTAGCCCATGCAGCGCGTGGCCCGAGGTTTCGGCGCGAATCAGCAACTGACAGATGTCACTGTAGTTCAGACCCGGATTGAGCTCTGCCAGCATGCCGACGCGCATCCAGTGCTCGGCCTGGGCATTGATGGAGCGGCTCAGCGCAGCGCTGGCCGAGCGGATGTTAGCGTGCATGTGTTCGGAAATCTTGACCAGTCCCATAAATGACCTCGCGATGAATATACGAAGCATATACGTTTCGTATACTGCTTCACAAGCTCGCTGTCAGTATGGGTAACACATGCGCAGGCTAGCTCGCAGGCTCGGGGGCACACTCGGACAACGATGTGGCCAACTGCGAGATGGCCTCCTGATCGTCTTCGTTGAGCGCCCGGTAGTGGGTGATGATTGCCCTTTCCGCGTCGTTCAGCGTGTCCATGGTCAGGGGTGTGCGTTCGCCCGACACCACGTACAGCACGTCCATCCCTTTCTTGCCCAACGCGACGAGGTAGTCGGCACGCGGAATGCGCTCGCCATTCTCGTATTTGCCCTGGGCATTGGCTTCAACACCGCCAATGGCCCCGAACTCCTGTTGCGAGAGCCCCAGGCGTTTGCGCTCTTCTTTCAAGCGGGTACCAAGATCTTTCATCAGACGGGCCTCGAAACGGGTTGTGTCTAAACCAAGACCCCATTGGTCCGAGGGAGTTGCCATCTACCCGACAATTGTTCAAGCTGCGCGCTTTTGGGCCTCATGGAATCCCGGAGCAGGCCGATAGATTCGGATGGACAGTTTGCCATTTGCAATGGCAACCCGATTTCTGCAGTTCGGAGAACCAGACGTGATCACATTTTTGTTAGGTTGGTGCGTGTTGTCGGTCATTGGTACGCTGATCGCACTGAGCCTGATCAGAACCGGCAAACGGCGCCAGCCTGACGCCGACAGCCTGGCCACTCAGGAAGCCCCGGTCGCAGTACCGCTGCCCCAGCAAAACTGAGCCCTGCAAGGCTCGACATCCGCCTGCGCGGGCAGAATCACTCTGCCGCGCGCTGCACGCTTTCCGATGGATAATCAGCGTTGCCGGCCACCAGGGCCATGTCAGCGCTGAACTGGCGAACGCCCGCCGCCAAAGCCAGAAAATCCTCGCGCTGCATCTCATTGCCCCAGACGCTGCTGAACGTGGCTTCCGATGCCTGCGCGGAGAATGAAGTGTGGGCGATGACTTGATTCATTTGGATGGTCGATTGCATGGTCGATGCCTCTTTCTCGAATACTGTTTAAACATACAGTATTTTTATCGACCTGCAAACGCAAGTGCCGATTCGACGAGCGGTCATGCCCTGCCCGGCGCGTGAAACCGCCAGACAGGACACACCGCCGGGCATCAGGCGGTGGCCAGTGCCTTCAAACGTTCAAGGTCGGCGACCGACAGTACGATCCCCTCTGCCAGCGAGCGCTCACGCTGACGATAACGGCGATCCCCCGGCATGCGTCGCTGGCCAACACCGTGCATCTGCCTGACCAGTTCCTCGCTGCGCTGGGCAAAGCTCTGGCCGCTGCCCTTGTCCGGGTCGATGACGATAATCGTCTGTCCTGTCCAGGGCGTCTGGGCACCGGGGGTGCTGGACATGTCGAATTCGAACGAGAAGTTGCCGCCGGTCAGGGCCGCCGAGAGCAGCTCGACCATCATCGACAGCGCCGAACCCTTGTAGCCACCGAACGGCAGCAGCGCCCCGCCATCGAGAATGGCCTTGGGGTCCTCGGTCGCCTGCCCTGCACGGTCCACGCCCATGCCCGGCGGCAGCATGTGACCTTCGCGCGCGGCAATCTGTACGTCGCCATGGGCGATGGCGCTGGTGGCCATGTCGAAGACAACGGGTTGCCCGCCGGCCCTGGGGGCTGCGAAGGCAATAGGGTTGGTGCCGAACAGTGGTTTTTGCGCGTCGTGCGGCACCACGCAGGTCATGCTGTTGACCACGCTCAACGCCACAAACCCCTCTTGGGCGAAGGGCTCGACGTCCGGCCAGAGTGCGGCGAAATGGTGAGAGTTGCGGATGGCCAGAATTGCGATGCCAGCCGTCCGGGCCTTCTCGATCAACAGCGATTTGGCCGCCTGCATCGCGGGCTGGGCAAAACCGCCGCCTGCATCGACGCGCACGAACGCTGCGCCCACATCTTCCACCTTCGGCACCGCGTGCCCGTTCACCCAGCCCGCCGCCAGTGACGACAGATAGCCCTTGATCCGGAAAATACCGTGGCTGTGGGAGCCGTCGCGCTCAGCGCTGGCGCAGTTTTCCGCCAACACAGCGGCGACCTCCGGGGATGTGCCGTTGCGCACGAATACCTGGGTGAGCAATTGCGTCAGTTCGCTGAAGGAAATCGTCTGGGTGTGAGCGGAATCGCGGGGTGAAGACATCTGAAGCTCCGGTGTGATTATTGGAAGTGGAGGTCGAACAGAAGGTGCGCGCATGGAGAGTACTGCGCCGCGACAACCGGGTAAACTGCCGACCTGCTCGTTGCCCAACCTTTGCTCATTGCCGATCAAGGATCGTTCCATGGATTGTCAGACCCTCGTTTTGGGCGCCGGAATCGTTGGCGTCTGTTCCGCGCTTCATCTGCAAATGCAAGCTCCAGGCCAGCGCATCGTGCTGCTCGACCGCGATGAACCGGGCCGCGGCACCAGCCATGGCAATGCGGGGCTGATCGAGCGTTCCAGCATCATTCCTTATGCCTTCCCCCGAGAATGGTCGCGGTTGCTGCGCTACGGCCTCAACCGGCAATCCTCGATGCGTTTCAGCCCGGCGTTCCTGCCAAGGCTCGCGCCCTGGCTGCTCGAGTACTGGCGCCAGTCCTCGCCGGCCAATCTGGCCAAGGCAAGCCTGGCCATGCAGCCGCTGATTCAGCGCTGCGTCGATGAGCATGACCTGCTGGCCGAGGCGTCTGGGATGACCGGGCTGTTTCGCGCCAGGGGCTGGATAGAGTTCTATCGCGATCAAAAGGAATTCGACCTGGCCGCAGCGGATGCCAGAACCTATGACCAGTACGGGCTGCGCTTCGACATCCTTGATGCCGAGCAACTGCGCGAGCGCGAACCTGATCTGCACGGGGTGGTCGGGGGCATCCACTGGCTGGACCCGAAAAGCGTGACCGACCCTGGTGCGCTGGTGCGCGGTTATGCAGCCCTGTTCGTGCAGCGCGGTGGCGTATTGCTCAAGGGTGATGCGCGCAGCTTGCGTCAGCAGGGTGATGGCTGGCAGGTGCAGAGCGAGGAAGGAGCGGTCAATGCGACTGACGTGGTCGTCGCGCTGGGGCCGCAATCGGCGGACGTATTTTCAGCCCTGGGCTATCACATTCCGCTGGCGATCAAGCGCGGCTACCACATGCACTACGCCACGCAACCGGGGGCCCAGTTGCAGCACTCGGTGATCGATGCCCAGGCAGGTTACGTGCTGGCGCCCATGGCGCGCGGGATCCGCCTGACCACAGGCGTCGAGTTCGCACCCAGTGACGCAGCGCCCAACGAGATCCAGTTGCGCCGCTGCGAGGCGCTCGCTCGCACGCTGTATCCGCTGGGGGAACGCCTGGATGCCGAACCCTGGCTGGGACGCAGGCCTTGCCTGCCGGACATGCGCCCTGTGATCGGACCGGCGCCTGGGCACAAGGGGCTGTGGTTCAACTTTGGCCATGCTCACCATGGGCTGACCCTGGGACCGGTGACGGGTCGATTACTGGCGCAGATGATGGCGGGCGCGCCGACCTTTACTGATCCTGCGCCCTACAGTCCGGCTCGCTTTCGCGGCCAGGCACCACTTGCAGGCACATGGGCAGGTCGCAGGTGAGTGGATCGGCGTCGTCGGGCTCGATCCGGTAGATCTCGGTGTAGCCGATGGGCTCGGCCTTCTCGGTCGCGGTTCCGATGGTGACCCAACTGGAGCACGGTTTGCCAGCGGGCGCGGCCGGGGTGGCAGGCTGGCCGGAGGTGGCGAGGATGGCCGCGGTGATTGTCTTGAACATGTGAACTCCAATTGCAGGTGCGGGCTGACGCCGTGGGCAATTCTGGAGGGCAATGCCGGAGAGTTCAAAGACGGTTCTGTAACCTGGCAATACGAGTGGCGGGGTTTGACGGGTGGGGCTCGCGCATTGACGTCGCGCATCGAGATCAAAGGCGTTGGGTGACCACCGACCGTAGCAGCACGGCTTGCCGGCGGGGGCGATCTCAAGGACGCCATCGCGAGCAAGCTCACTCCTACAGGGTTGGGGTCACGAGACCCGTAGCAGTCCGGCTTGCCGGCGTCGACGTCCTCCAGATCACTCCCGCCGGCAAGCCGTGCTGCTACGGGTGGGTTGATCTGCGATCCGCCTCAGCGTTTGACCTTGCGGCGCATGATGCCATTGATGACCACGACGACCACGGCGATGGCCATGGCGATGTACTGGAAGGTCTTCTGGTCGAGCACGCCGATCTGCTGCAGGTGCGAGAGGCCGAGCATGATCCCGAGCACGGCCAGGGCGATGATGATCGAGTAGATAAGACGCTGTTTGATGGTCATTGCAGGTTTCCTGAAGGCGGATCGAATCGTTTGCGCAATGCAAAAATCGCCTGACATCTTACGCCGTCGCGGGGGCGCCCGCATCCCGAAGCGCCGCGCGGCACTGCGGCGAAGCGTCTCGGGCGAAGCTCGCTGTCACTTTTGCGTGGTTTAATACGCGCACTTTACGTTCGTGAACGTTTAATTCTGTTCCATCTTCTTTCTGTCGGACCTAGGAGTTCCCAATGCCCCATGAAGGCAGCCTGCTACAGGCCGCAGTCGTGTTTCTGCTCGCCGCAGTCGTGACCGTCCCCCTGGCCAAACGTCTGCAACTGGGCGCCGTGATCGGTTACCTGATCGCAGGCGTCATCATCGGCCCTTCGGGGCTTGGCCTGATCGGCAACCCCCAGAGCGTCGCCCATATTTCCGAACTTGGCGTGGTGTTGCTGCTGTTCATCATCGGTCTTGAACTGTCGCCCAAACGCTTGTGGGTCATGCGCAAGTCGGTGTTCGGCGTGGGCCTGGCGCAGGTGCTGCTGACAGGGGTGGTGATCGGCACGGTCGCCCTGCTCGTCTTCGGCCAGCCGCTCAACAGCGCCGTGGTGCTGGGCCTGGGCCTGGCGCTGTCGTCCACCGCCTTTGGCTTGCAAAGCCTGGCCGAGCGCAAGGAACTGAACGCGCCCCATGGTCGCCTGGCCTTTGCGATCTTATTGTTTCAGGATATTGCCGCAATCCCGCTGATCGCGCTGGTGCCAATGCTTGCCGGCGGCGACCACGCGACCTCCAGCAGCGATTCGCTGCGTCACGGCCTGCAAGTGCTCGGCGGTATCGCGGTGGTGGTGATCGGCGGTCGTTACCTGCTGCGCCCGGTGTTTCGCATCGTCGCCAAGACCAAGCTGCAGGAGGTGTCCACCGCCACGGCGCTGCTGGTGGTCATCGGCACCGCGTACCTGATGGACCTGGTCGGCGTCTCCATGGCCCTGGGCGCTTTCCTTGCCGGGTTGCTGCTGGCCGACTCGGAATACCGTCATGAGCTGGAATCGCAGATTGAACCCTTCAAGGGTCTGCTGCTGGGCTTGTTCTTCATCAGCGTCGGCATGGGTGCGAATCTTGGCCTGCTGATCGACTCCCCCCTCACCGTACTGGGCCTGACCCTGCTGCTCATCGGCCTGAAACTGCCGCTGCTGTTCGTCGTCGGCCGCCTGGCCGGTGGCCTGGGCAAGCAGAGCGCGCTGCGTCTGGGCCTGGTGCTGGCTGCCGGCGGTGAATTCGCCTTCGTGGTGTTCAAGATCGGCCGTGACCAGGGCCTGTTCGACGCAGCGCTCTACGACACGCTGGTGCTGACCATCACCCTGTCGATGGCGCTGACGCCACTGCTCTTGCTGGTCATGGCTCGCTGGCTCAAACCCAAGCCCGTGGTCAAGGAAGTGCCGGAGGAATACAAGGAAATCGACTCGGACGATCCACGGGTGGTGATCGCCGGGATGGGCCGCATGGGGCAGATCGTGGCGCGTATCCTGCGTGCACAGAACATCCCGTTCATTGCCCTGGACACCTCGGTGGAGATGATCGAGTTCACCCGCAGTTTCGGTAATGTGCCGGTGTTCTACGGCGACCCGCTGCGTCCGGAAATCCTGCGCGCGGCCAAGGTCGACCAGGCAGAATACTTCGTCATCGCCACCGACGATCCGGACACCAATATCAAGACCGCGGAGCTGGTGCGCAAGCTCTACCCGCACCTGAAGATCATCGCTCGCGCCCGTAACCGTCAGCACGTTCATCGCCTGCTGGATCTGGACGCCGAGGCGGTGCGGGAAACCTTCTACTCAAGCCTGGAAATGACCCGCCGCACGCTGATCGGCCTGGGCCTGACGGAAGCACAGGCAGCGGCGCGGATCAGCCGCTTCAAGCGTCACGACGAACAGGTGCTCAACCGCCAGCACCTGATCTACGACGATGCGACCAAGGTCATGCAAAGCGCGCTGGAGGCCCGCAAGGAGCTGGCCGAACTGTTCGAATCCGACCGAATCGACGAGGAAGCCGAACAGGCGGCCCGCCACTGACCGCCAGTTAGCGGCTTAGAGACACCACAAACTCCAGGAAAGCCCGCACCTTCGCGGGCGGCAAGTGCCGCGACGGGTACAACGCGTAAAGCGGGAAGTACTCGTCCGGCCAGTCGGGAAACAGCTCCACCAGCCGCCCCTCCCGAATCGCCGGTTCCACACCCAGCGCCAGCACCTGTGCCACCGCCTGCCCCTGCTCGCAGATGCGGTGCATGGTGCCTACGTCATTGACCATCAACCGCCTGCGGGTGTTGAGGACCAATCGCTCGCCCTCACGCTGAAATTCCCACGCAAATGGCCGCCCGGTCTGAGGATCGCGGAAGTCTATGCAGACGTGCCGGGGATCTTGCAGATCGCTCGGATGCTGTGGCCGGCCATGTTTTTCCAGATAGGCCGGTGACGCCACGGTCAGCACGCAAGTCTTGAGCAATTGACGGCCGATCAGCGACGAAGACGGCTGTTCGCCGAAGCGCACCGCCAGATCCACCCCATCGGCCACCAGGTCACCCAGTTCATCGCGGGTAACAAGATCCAGTTCCAGCTCAGGGTAAGTCGCCATGAAATCCCCCAGCGCAGGCGCCAGGATCAGCCGCGAGAAATAAGGATCGACATTGACCCGCAACCGCCCGCGCACCGCCGTGGCACTGCCCGACGCCTGGGTCGCGGCCTCCTCCAGCCCGGCCAGCAGTGGCGCCACTTCCTCGTACAGGCGGCGCCCTTCATCGGTCAGCTTGACCGAGCGCGTGGTGCGGTCGAACAGGCGGATGCCCAGTCGCGATTCGAGCCGGGCGACGGCGCGGCTGACCCCGGACTGGGTCATGTCCAGCACCTCGGCAGCCTTGACGAAGCTGCCGGTGTCCACCACCGCCGACAACACCCCCATACCGCTGGCCAAACGTGCATCGAAGCTCATTGATGATTTCTCGGCATGAATTCAATGACACCCATGCTATCGGAGAATCCATCGCCACCGCGCACTATTTGCGGCAATGGCGACATCGGGTCGTCCCTTTTGAGGAATGAATGCATGTACACGATCATGGGCGTGACCGGCCAGGTGGGCGGTGAAGTGGCGCGTAACCTTCTGGCGGCAGGCAAGCCGGTGCGCGCCGTGGTGCGCAGCGCGGAAAAAGGCAGCGCCTGGGCACAAAAAGGCTGTGAGGTCGCAGTGGCTGACGTCGACGATGTCTGCGCGTTGACCCAGGCCTTCCAGAACAGCACCGCAGTGTTCATCCTGTTGCCGCCCAACTTCTCCCCTGCGCCAGGCTTCCCGGAAACCCGCAAGGTCATCGCCAACCTCCACGAGGCGCTGGCCAACGCCCGCCCCGGCAAGGTGGTGTGCATCTCGACCATTGGCGCCCAGGCGACCCAGCCCAACCTGCTCAACCAGTTGCAACTGCTGGAACAGAGCCTGTCGACGCTGGAGTTGCCCGTGACGTTCCTGCGGCCCGGCTGGTTCATGGAGAACTGCCAGTGGGATATAGACCCAGCGGTCGAAAACGGCATCATCCCAAGCTTCCTGCAGCCCCTGGACAAGCCGGTGCCCATGATTGCCACCGCCGATGTCGGCCGCGTGGCCGCGGACTTGCTGCAAGAGCAGTGGTATGGCAAACGCATCGTGGAGCTCGAAGGTGAGGAACCGGTCACGCCCGCGCTGATTGCAGCCACCTTCAGCGAGTTGCTGGGCAAGCCGGTGACGATGCAGACGGTGCCCAGAGACACCTGGCATGCGCTGTTCACCGCTCAGGGCATGAGCAACCCGCTGCCACGGATGCAGATGCTCGACGGTTTCAACGAAGGCTGGATTCGCTTCGAGGGGCTGCCGCGCAAGGGTCAGGTCAGCCTCAGGACCGCGCTGCAGCAACTGCTCGGCCGGCCGCGCTGATCAAGCCTGGCGAGCGGCTTTCACGTGCTCGATGAAGCGCGTGACGGCCGGGGCTTTCTCGTAGCGGCGGTGAATCAGCGACAGGTACGAGGTGGGGTGGCAGTCTTCGATGCGCCGATACAGCACATTGGGCAACTGGATGTGATCGACCACTGACTCCGGCACCACCGCCACGCCCTGCCCCATGCTCACCAGCGCGATGACCGACACCAGCGTGCCCGGTTGCGGCCCCAGGGTCGGGGCAAACCCTCCCTGGGCTGCAACTTCGAGCGTGCCTGAAATCTGTTCGGGCAGAATGAACGTCTCGTTCTGCAGATTGAGCGCGTTGATGGTCTTGAGCTTGCACAGCCAGGAGCTGTGCGGCAGCGCCAGGGCGAAGCCTTCGGTCAGCAGCTTCACCGCACTCAATGAATCGGGCAGGCTCATGGGCGAGCGAATGAAGCCCACGTCAAGCCGCCCTTCCTCGACCATTCTCGGCAGAACCGGCATCAGGTATTCGGTGATGGTGAAGTCGATGTCCGCGTACTGCTCCCGGAAGCGACCGACCTGTTGCTGAAGCACGCCGGAGAATACCGCCGAGGCCACGTAGCCCAGTTCGATCCGGCCCGCCTCCCCACGTCCGGCGCGCTGCACGTTGTATTGGGCAGTCTCGAACTGGCGCACCGCCAACTCCGCTTCGATCTGCAAGGCACGGCCGGCGTCGGTCAGGCGCACTTCGCGCTGCTCGCGCACGAACAGGCGGGTGCCCAGTGCGCTTTCCAGGTCCTGGATCTGCCGGGTCAGGGTCGGCGGCGCAATGCCCAGTTGCTCGGCGGCGCGGGTGAAGTGCCGATGACGGGCGACCGCGAGGAAATAGCGAAAGTGACGGATTTCCATTGACGTTACCTTGCAGGTAATGAAATTGCCGAAGGCAGGTAACGAAGCATAAGCCATCCAGCGATATTCTGTACGTATCAAATCAGTCCCGTAGGAGCGCGCTTGCCCGCGACAGCGGTGTGTCATTGAACGTTGTGATGTCTGACACACCGCCGTCGCGGGCAAGCGCGCTCCTACAGTTGAAAATACCTGTAGAAAATACGTTAGCCAAAACCTAACAAGCTCCGGAGTCACCGCCATGCCGCAACCCAGCCCCCGCATGACCCTGCTCACCGCCTCCGGCGTGTGCTCGCTGATCGTGCTCGATACCAACATCGTCGCCGTGACGCTACCCAGCATTGCGCGGGATCTGGGTGCCGGGTTTGCCGACATCGAATGGGTGGTCAGCGCCTACATGCTGGCGTTCGCCGCACTCCTGCTGCCGGCAGGGAGCCTGGCGGACCGTTTCGGCCGCAAGAAGATGCTGCTCACGGGCCTGGTGCTGTTCATTCTCGCCTCGGTGGGCTGCGGCGCGGCGCCGGATATCCTGTTTCTCGACATCGCTCGTGCGATCAAAGGCGTTGGCGCGGCCTTGCTGTTGACCTCGGCGCTGGCAACCATCGGCCACGTCTTCCACGACGAAGCCGAACGGGCCAGGGCCTGGGCGTTCTGGGGCGCGTGCATGGGGGTGGCGATGACGGCGGCGCCCACGGTCGGCGGGCTGATTGCCGAACTGGTTGGCTGGCGCTGGATTTTCTACCTCAACCTGCCGGTGGGCCTGGTGCTGCTGAGCATGGTGGCGCGCAACATCGGTGAGTCGCGCAACGAGCAATCGGCGCGCCTGGATCCGGTGGGCAGCCTGTTTTTCAGCGCCAGCCTGCTGAGCCTGATCTGGGGTCTGATCGAAGCCAACCGCATCGGCTGGGACAACCCGCTGACCTTCGCCCGGCTGGTGGGCGGCATCGCCCTGCTGGGGCTGTTCGTGGTGGCCGAGCGCTTGCAGCAGCGGCCGATGGTCGATCTGCAACTGTTCAAACATCCGCGCTTCATCGGCGCCCTGCTGGGAATGTTCGCCTACGCCGGTTGCGCCCAGGTGATGATGACGCTGCTGCCGTTCTACCTGCAGAACGGGCTGGGTTTCAGCGCCATCAGTTCGGGGCTCGGAATGTTGCCGTTCGCCATTACCATGCTGCTGTGCCCGCGCCTGGGGCCCCGGCTTGCGCGGCACCTGTCGCCGGCAGCGATCATGGCGCTGGGGCTGACGCTGGTGAGCGCCGGCAACCTGCTGTGCGCCGTGGCAACGTCCATGGGCGGCTATCCCGCCTTCGCCATCGCCATGGCGGTCACCGGCGCAGGTGCGGGGTTGCTCAACGGCGACACGCAGAAAAACATCATGGCCTGCGTGCCCCGCGAGCGCACCGGCATGGCTTCCGGGATGAGCACCACCATGCGCTTCAGCGCGATCATGCTGGCGGTCGGCGTGTACGGCGCCCTGCTCGCCAGCCACACCCTGAGCGCTCTGAACCTGAACCTGCGCAACGGCGCGCCGGACTGGCTCGATCAGGCGCAGTTCATTGCGTCCCGGGTGGTGGCCGGTGACATGAGTGCCGCGCTGCAGGCGGTCGATGCCAGTGCCCGCGAGGTGGTGCAGCCGCTGGCGCAGCAGGCGTTCGTTCAGGGCTTTGGCTCGGTGTTGTGGGTCGCAGGCTGCGTCGGGCTGCTGGCCGCAGCGCTGGTGGGCACGCTGATGCGCAAACCCATTCCAGCCCTGCAACTGGCGAGCGCCTGAATGTCCGCCGCTTTGCAGTTACTGTCCGGAGGCGAAGCGGTACTGCCCCTTGCCCCGTTGCTTGGCCTCGTACATGGCCGAGTCGGCGGCTCGCATCAGGTCTTCCACCGTGCCGCCGCAGTCCGGCAGGCACGCGATGCCGATGCTGGCGCCCAGGCGAAACCGTTCCTGATCGGCCGACACCTGCCTGATCAGTTTCTGGGCGACAGCGGCGGCATCGTCTGAGGTGTTGATGCCTTCGATGATGACCGTGAACTCGTCACCGCCCACCCTCGCCAAGCGGTCGTATGGCCGAAGACACGCCTGCAACTGGCTGGCGACCCAGCGCAGCGCCTCGTCGCCGCGCTCGTGGCCGGACTGATCGTTGATCTGTTTGAAGCCGTCCAGATCCAGATACAACATCACGCTCATCTGCCCGGAACGCTGGTTGCGGGCGATGGCCCCTTGCAACGCCTGCTCGAACCCACGGCGGTTGAGCAGCCCGGTCAGGGCATCAGTGATGGTCAGGGCTTCGAGCTTGAGGTGCAGCTCGCGCACCGCTGACATGTCCAGCGCCAGAATGGTCATCGCGTCCTGCCCCGGTGGCAAGGGCGAGCAGGACAACGCCACCGGCACGCTCTGGCCCTGGCGGGTACGCAGGTTGGCATCGTGCAGGCGAAGGCTTTCGCCCCGTTGCCAGTGATCGCGCCAGATCGACTCCGCCCAGCTCTGCTCCTGGGGCGTTTGCACCCAGGCCAGCAGGTGGGTGCCCTGCAGCTCATCGCCGGAACAGCCGAGCATGCGGGTGATGGCCGGGTTGGCAAAGCGGATGGTGCCGGCGCTATCGACCACCAGAATGCCTTCGGCGGTGTTGTCCAGGATCGAGGCATTGAATGCCCGGGCCTGCTCCAGTTGCGCCGTGGTCTGGATCAGCCCGCGCCGGTAGCCATCATGGGCCAGCAGCACGCGAGCCTTGTGCAGCAGCAAGGTGGGATGCACAGGCTTGGTCATGAAATCGACCGCGCCGGCGGAGTAGCCCTGGTCGAGGACCTCCTCGGTCTGGCGCATGCCTGAAATGAAAATGATCGGCGTGAAACGGGTGTCGGGGTCGGCACGCATCCGCCGTGCGACTTCGAAGCCGTCCATGCCCGGCATCTGCATGTCCATCAGCACCAGGCCGATCCTGCCGGTGGCCAGACACGTCAGCGCCTTGGCTCCAGAGTCGGCACAACGAACCGTTCTGCCGAGGTCTTCGAGCAACTCCTGCATTTGCTCCAGGTTTTCTTCCTGGTCATCGACCACCAGAACTTCCAGTTCCGCACCTTGCACCTGCACCTCCCTGCCCTGCATCCCGCGTCTCTCGCGCCCCTGGCGAGAACCTCACGCGGGCGAGCTCGGGTTAGAGCATAGCCGCCCGGCTGCAATACGGAAGTTGCGGGCCTCAGCGTGCGGCCAGGCGCCAGACCCGCGCCAGGTCCCGGGCGCGGTCATGCAGCAGGGTTTCGGCGTTGCTGCAGGCCTGCTCCAGGGTCATCGGCCCGCTGGTCAAGGCAAAGGCAGCGCTGATGCCGTGCTCGTACAGGTCGGCATAGCCGTCGCCCAGGGTGCCGGCCAGCACAATCACCGGGACTTGCTTGCGCTGGGCGATTCTGGCGACGCCAAACGGCGTCTTGCCGCGCAGGGTCTGGGCATCGAACCGGCCTTCGCCGGTGATGACAAGATCAGCGCCCTGCAGCGCGTCGGCAAGGCCGGTCAGGTCCGCCACCACCTCGACGCCGGGCCGGAACGACGCATTCAGATACGCCTTGGCCGCAAAGCCCATGCCGCCCGCAGCGCCACTGCCGGGGTGCTCGCTCTCATCACGGCCCAGCACCTGCGCCGAATGCTCGGCAAAGTGTTTCAAGGCGGCATCCAGCGCCAGCACCTGCTCAGGCGAAGCGCCTTTCTGCGGGCCGAAGATGTGCGAAGCGCCGTGGGGGCCGCACAGTGGGTTGTTGACGTCGGCGGCCACCTCGAACTGCACATCCTTCAGGCGCGCATCCAGATGATCGACGTCGATGCGTGCGACCTTCGCCAACGCCAGGCCGCCCGGCGGCAAGGGTTCATCCTGACTGTCGAGAAAGCGTGCGCCGAGCGCTGCGAGCATGCCGGTGCCTGCGTCGTTGGTCGCGCTGCCGCCGATGGCCAGGATGATCCGCTGCGCACCGGCATCCAGCGCGGCGGCAATCAGTTCGCCCGTGCCGTAGGTGGTGGTCACGGTGGCATCGCGCTGCTCCAAGGTCAGCAATTGCAGACCGCTGGCCATGGCCATCTCGATGATCGCGGTGCGCGTCTCGGCCAGCCAGCCCCACTGCGCCTGAACGCTGTGGCCAAGAGGACCTGTCACCTGGTTCTGCATCCACCGCCCGTCGCAGGCGGCCAGCACCGCTTCGATGGTGCCCTCGCCGCCATCGGCCATGGGGCACTCGACAAGCTGCGCGTCTGGCCACACTTCCCGCAAACCGCTGGCAATTGCCTGGGCCACGCCTTGGGCACTGAGGCTGTCCTTGAAGGAATCCGGGGCGATGACGATTTTCATGTTGTTCTCCTTATCCGATAGTCGCGATCTTCTCATTAGCGGCGAGATTTTCCGCCAGCCCGTCGCACAACGCCCAATGAACCGCGTTGTTCATATGAACAAAAATCCCCGGCACGACGACTGGCAATCGACGCTGTGCTGGTTTTTACCTATAGAAAAAGAGTCGCAGGCCTTAATGCCACTTTTTCTGACAACTATGACACTATATAGCCACTATTTATTTAAGGTCTCTGGCCATCCCGCAGACCGTCCCTCGCCGATGAAAGCCGTCGATTTATGCTGCTGAACGATCCGGTCACCCTGCTGTTCATCATCATTCCCTTCGGACTCATGACCACGCTGATGCTGTGCCTGTCGTATGTCGGCACCAGCAGCCACCGTGCGCCGCTGCATTGGTGGATTGCCGGAGACCTGGTGCTGGCCGCCTACCGCGCGGTGGATCTGCTCCAGCCCGGCGTCATTGCACAGGGTCCTGCGTGGTTGGGCCTGCTTGCCCCGCAAACGGCATTCATCGCCAACACCGCCGGACTGTTGCTAGCCATCGGCTGCCATACCCTGGCCCTGCATCAACTGGCCGAACGCCGCCGCGACTGGCGCTGGCATGGGCGCATCCTGCTGGCGCCACTTGCGATGTATGGCGCAGGGGCCAGTGTGCTGCTGCACAACGGCTTCATGTTGCCGTGGTTTTTCCTGTTGTGCGTCGTCACCATTGGCATTCAGTTCGCGGTGACCTGGCCTTTGAGAAGGCAGTTTCGCGGGGCCTGGGCGCTGCTGGCCGGGCACGTGGCATTATTGATCTTTCATGCCCACTCCACCGTCACCCTGGCACTGGATCCGCCGCCTGCCCTGGATTTCAGCGAGCCGGACATGTTTTCCCTGCCCGCTCTGGGGATGGATTTCATGGTCTCGTTCCTGTTCACCCTGAGCTTCGCCCTGATGCTGCAGGAGCAGTTGCGCCAGCAAGTGGTGCAATTGAGCGTCACCGACACCCTGACCGGCGCGCTCAACCGCCGGGGCGCGGTGTCGAGTATCCTGCAACAGGAACGACGGCAGAACGCGACGCAACGCTATCCACTCTCGGTGGCGATGATCGACCTGGACAACTTCAAGCGCATCAACGATCAGTTCGGCCACGCCACCGGGGATGCGGCGCTGCAATTGTTCGCCCGCACGGTCAACCGGCTCAAGCGGGTGGACGACGTGTTCGTGCGCTGGGGTGGCGAGGAGTTCCTGCTGGTGTTCCCCGGCACCGACATCGCCCAGGCCCAGCATTTCATGGGGAGGCTGCGCGAGGCGCTGAGCGAGGAAGCGCGCACGCCATCGCTGCCCTTGCCGATCGGCTTCAGCGCAGGCCTTGCCCAGACCGGGGCGATGGACAGCCGCGCCGATTTCGAAACCCTGCTGCGCGCGGTGGACAAGGCCCTGTACCGCGCCAAGCGGGTGCGCGGGCGGGTTGAAGTCGTTGAAGCGGTGGATCTCTAAGAACGCCTCGACCCTGTAGGAGTGAGCTTGCTCGCGATCCGGTCGATCAGGCGACGCACAGTGACTGGACGAACGCCAATCGCGAGCAAGCTCACTCCTACAGGGTTTGCGGCGCGAACGATGTCAGCGCGGCAGCATCTGCATTCCCAGGTACAGCCGCAACAGATCGTCGGTGCGATAGGGATCGCAGCCGCTGACCTCGGCGATCTTTTCCAGCCGGTAACGCAAGCTGTTGCGATGGATGCCCAGGGCATCGGCGCAGGCCTGGTTTTCCCCGCTGTAATCAAACCAGGCGCGCAACGTGTCGAGCAATTGCCCGTTGCCTTGCAGACGCAACACCGGCTCGGCGACGCCTTCGGCCAGCCAGTCATCACGGTTGCGCCAGAACAGCACCGCCAGCCGATGCACCGCCAGGCGCAGCAGCTTGCGCTCGGGCTGAACGTGGCGGGCATAATCGAGCAGGTCCCGGGCGGCGGCACAGGCGTTGCGCAGCGAAGCCAGATCACTGGAAGGCTCCGCCGTGGCCATGCGCCTTACCGGCCAGCCCTGCTCGTCGAACTGCTCGAGCAGCAGCGCATCTTCGCGGTCCTTGCCCGCTGCGCGGCACCAGTACACCAGGCCCGGCTCGCAGGACACACACCAGCTGTTGGCATAACGGCCATTGAGCCAGGCGGCCACCTGCCCGGCGTAGGCTGCGCCCTCGGGCAACTCGATCAGCACCGCCTGACGCGGTAGCTGCGGTTGCAGGCCCAGTTGCTCGGCTTCGTCGATCAGGTGCGCAGGGTTGTCGCCCAGCAACAGCCGGGAGAGCAGGTCTTCACTGCGCTGATGCCGCCACTGCTGGTCCGCCTGCTGCCTGCGATGCTCCAGCAGCATCTCGGCGGTCATCTTCACCAGCGCCCCATACACCCGAACCTCGTCCGGCTCACCGGTGATGCCCAGCACGCCGACCAGCTTGTCATCCAGCATCAACGGCAGATTCACCCCCGGCCGCACGCCATTGAGGCGCTTGGCGGTGTGGGAATCGATCTCCACCACCCGACTGTTGGCCAGCACCAGCTGCGCGCCCTCATGCCGCGTATACAACCGCTCAGCCTCGCCGCTGCCGATGATGATCCCCAGGTAATCCATCACATTGACGTTACACGGCAGAATCGCCATCGCCCGGTCAACGATGTCCTGGGCCAGGGCGTGGTCAAGGGCAAACATGGGAGACGTCCGCGCAACGAGGGATTTGAGGGTTCATACACATCACGAATTGTTTTTAGAGGTGGGTGGAGTCTGCCTGAATCTTGGTACGAGTGCGATTGACCGCTAGCATGGTCTATCCATCATAAGTAATATCGATAAATTGCTTATAAATTACTTATAAAGATGGATAGACAGTATTGGGGGACCGATGAGCGCACCTACTAACAACGTACAAATCATCAACGGCCCTGACGGCAAGCCTGCGTTTGTGGTCATCCCCTACGACGACTATATCGGTCAACACGGTGGGGCCGATCTGATCCCCCATGAAGTTGTCAGCCTGATGGTCGAAGGTGCAACGCCGATTCGCGCCTGGCGGGAGTACCTGGATCTGACCCAGGATGAGGTCGCCAGGCGACTGGGAATCTCACAGCCCGCTTATGCTCAGCAGGAGTCGGTTTCTCGCCCTCGCAAATTGACCCGTGAAAGGATTTCCAGAGCTTTCGGCATTCGCCCCGATCAGCTGGATATCTAAAGCTGCGTCCAAAGGATCGGCCTGACATGCGTATTTGTAGCAGCACGGCTTGCCGGCGGGGGCGGCGTGCCTGTGACGAATAAGCCGCCTGACACGCCGCTCCCGCCGGCATGCGGAGCGCCGCCCGGCCGGGCTGCTACGAGTCAGGTGTTGTAACGCATGGCGTTCAGTCCACTGGCGCCAGGCGCTCGCGGCTGTTGCTCAGATGAGTCCACATGGCGGCGCGTGCGGCGTCGGGGTCTTGCCTGCGGATGGCGGCGAGGATCGCTTCGTGCTCCAGATTGGCAAGGTAGGCGTGATGGGTGAGGCTGCTGCCGGCCCTTTCGCTTGAGCCGATCCGGCTGCGCGGGATCACTGCGTTGCCGAGGTTCTGCAGAATCTCGAAGAAATACGGGTTGCCGGTGGCCTCGGCGATCAGCAGGTGAAAACGTCGGTCGGCTTCCACACAACTGTCTTCCTTGGCCAGCAGATCCTGATAATCGTCCAGCGCCTCGCGCATGGCCGCCAGGTGCGCCGGGGTTCGGCGCTGGGCGGCCAGGGCCACCGCCTGGGTTTCCAGCCCCATGCGCAGCTCGATCATGTGCCGCACGCTGAACGCGGTTTCCATCTTCAGATGCAGGCCGCTCTGCTCCGAACGCGCCAGCACGAAGGTGCCCTTGCCCTGATGGGTCTCGACCAACCCCGATGCCTGCAACTTGGAAATCGCCTCGCGGACCACGGTGCGGCTGACACCGTGCTCACGCACGATCTCGTTTTCCGAGGGCAGCTTGGCGCCAGGGGCAATGGCGCCCATGAGGATGCGCTGGCTCAGGTCAGTGACCAGGTCGGTGGCTAGATTGTGCTGACGGCGTTTGGGAGGTGTCTGCATGATCAGTTGTACGAAGAGTGATTGACGAAGCGATCAGGAAACCTCCCAACCCTACTTGTATTTTTTCATCAGGACTGGGGCCCGACAACACCGACAGTGTTATCCCGACCTACGCCTGAGAGCCCCTGAAACGCCCACAGAACAGGCATCAAACCCGCGTCCACACACTCATTCAGCTTGTCGTACAAGCAAGAATATTGCGCCGGATAATTCTGCGCAAGCCCCGCAAAACCAGTTGCACGGCGAAACATTACTTGTATGATGACTAACAACAAGGGACACACCTTGTCACACACATGGCAACAACCCGCATAAAAATAATCAGTGGGAGTCAACAAGAGTGAACACATCCTCACCCCGGATGGCCGACGCCAACGATTCCGTGCTGCAATCGGCGGTCTCCAAGGTCAAACGCCACATCCTGCCGCTGTTCGTCATCATGTTCATCGTCAACTACATCGACCGGGTCAACATCGGGTTCGTGCGTAGTCACATGGAACACGATCTGGGCATTGGTGCTGCCGCCTACGGCTTCGGCGCCGGTCTGTTCTTCATCGCTTATGCGCTGTTCGAAGTTCCGTCCAACATCCTCATGCAGAAAGTCGGCGCCCGCCTCTGGCTGACCCGCATCATGTTCACCTGGGGCCTGGTGGCTGCAGGCATGGCGTTCATCCAGACCGAAACCCACTTCTATATCCTGCGCTTTCTGCTGGGTGTGGCCGAAGCCGGATTCTTTCCAGGGGTGATCTACTACTTCACCCGCTGGCTGCCGGGTGCCGAACGCGGCAAGGCCATTGCCATTTTCCTCAGCGGTTCGGCGTTTGCCTCGCTGATTTCCGGCCCGCTGTCCGGCCTGCTGCTGCAGATCGAAGGCCTGGGCTTCCATGGCTGGCAGTGGATGTACTTCATCGAAGGCATGTTCTCGGTTGGGCTGTGCGTCTTCGTCTGGTTCTGGCTGGATTCCAAGCCCCACGATGCCAAATGGCTGACCACCGCCGAACAGGACGCGCTGGTCAATGCCATCGACGCCGAGCAGCGTGCCCGTGAAGCGGCAAACCCGGTGAAGCTGTCCATCGGCAAGCTGCTCAAGGACCCGCAGATCATCCTGTTCTGCCTGATGTATTTCTTCATTCAATTGACGATCTACGCCGCCACTTTCTGGCTGCCGAGCATCATCAAGAAGATGGGCGACCTCTCCGACTTCCAGGTGGGCCTGTTCAACTCGATTCCCTGGTTCATCGCCATCGTCTGCATGTACGGCTTCGCCTCGCTGTCGGCCAAATGGAAACACCAGCAAGCCTGGGTCGCCGCTGCGCTGCTGATCGCCGCCGCCGGGATGTTCATGTCCACCACCGGTGGTCCGGTGTTCGCCTTTGTCGCCATCTGCTTCGCGGCCATGGGCTTCAAGTCGGCGTCCTCGCTGTTCTGGCCGATTCCCCAGGGCTACCTGGATGCACGGATCGCCGCAGGTGTCATCGCGCTGATCAACTCGGTGGGCAACCTGGGCGGTTTCGTCGCCCCGACCACCTTCGGCATTCTCGAACAGCAGACCGGCTCGATCCAGGGCGGCCTGTATGGCCTGACCGCAACCTCGATCATCGCCGCGATCCTGGTGTTCACCGTGCGCACCTCGCCCAAGCCCGGCAGCGTGCCGGTCGCCAAGGCCGATGTCAGCCCGAGCCATTCGTGAAACGCCGAACCTCTTAATCAAGGCGCTGCCCGCAGCGCCCTCTACACCCAAGGATTGAGTCATGACCACACAGCATTCCGGCAGCACCCCCGTCATCACCGACATGCAGATCGTCCCGGTAGCCGGCCACGATGACATGCTGCTCAACCTCAGCGGCGCCCACGGCCCGTATTTCACCCGCAACATCGTGATCCTCAAGGACAACGCCGGCCACACCGGCGTGGGCGAGATTCCGGGCGGCGAGAAAATCCGCCAGACCCTGGAAGACGCGCGCTCGCTGGTGGTCGGCAGCACCATCGGCAACTACCAGAAGATTCTCAACGACGTGCGCCGCACCTTCGCCGAGCGCGATGCGGGCGGCCGTGGCCTGCAGACCTTCGACCTGCGCATCACCATCCACGCGGTCACCGGCATCGAAGCCGCCGTGCTCGACCTGCTGGGCCAGCACCTGGAAGTCCCGGTGGCAGCCTTGCTCGGTGAAGGCCAGCAGCGCGACTCGGTGAAAATGCTCGGCTACCTGTTTTACGTCGGCGATCAGAGCAAAACCAACCTGCCGTACCGCACCGAGCACGATGCCGACAACGAGTGGTTCCGCGTGCGTCACGAGGAAGCCCTTACCCCCGAGCGCGTGGTACGCCTGGCTGAAGCGGCCTACGCCCAGTACGGTTTCGAAGATTTCAAACTCAAGGGCGGCGTGCTCAACGGCGATGCTGAAATCGAAGCGGTGACGGCGCTGGCCGAGCGCTTCCCGAAAGCGCGCATCACCCTGGACCCCAACGGCGCCTGGTCGCTCAAGGAAGCCATCCGCCTGTGCCGCGACCAGCATAAAGTGCTGGCCTACGCCGAAGACCCGTGCGGCGCCGAGAACGGTTACTCGGGCCGCGAAGTCATGGCCGAGTTCCGTCGTTCGACCGGCCTGCGCACCGCCACCAACATGATCGCCACCGACTGGCGTGAAATGGGCCACGCGATCCAGTTGCAATCGGTGGACATCCCGCTGGCCGACCCGCACTTCTGGACGATGCAGGGTTCGGTGCGCGTGGCGCAGATGTGCAACGAGTGGGGCCTGACCTGGGGTTCGCATTCCAACAACCACTTCGACATTTCCCTGGCCATGTTCACCCACGCCGCTGCCGCAGCGCCGGGCAACATCACCGCCATCGACACCCACTGGATCTGGCAGGACGGCCAGCGCCTGACCAAAGAGCCGCTGAAGATCATCGGCGGCAACGTCGAAGTGCCGAAGAAACCCGGCCTGGGCGTCGAGATCGACATGGACCAGGTGGCCAAGGCTCACGAACTGTACAAAGGCATGGGCCTGGGCGCGCGGGACGACAGCGTTGCCATGCAGTTCCTGGTGCCGAACTGGAAGTTCAACAATAAGCAGCCGTGCCTGGTGCGCTGAGGCTCTCCACGTAAAGTGGCTGCGCTTGACCATGCTGCGTTAAAAACAGGCTCGGAATGCTCATTTAGGCCCCTAGACTCCGCTTCCTCGCCTGTTTTTGCCTTGCCTGGCCTTCGCTCGCCGACTTTTCGTGAAGACCCTGCCCGTTTGAACAGAACCACGTAAATTGCCAATTGGCGACCGGCGCGTAACCCCTTGCGCGCCGTTTTTCTTTACCCGCTCCACCGACCACGGCGTGCTAAGGTTCCAGCAGGTTATCGCCGTGAAGTCCTCCATGTCCCATATCGCCAAGACCCACCCTCGCCTGACCATCGCCTTCGCCCTGGGCCTGGCTGCCGGCATCGCCGCGGCCTTCATCGCGCCGAACATCACCCTGACCAGCAAATGCCTGATCGGCTGGAACGTCGGCGGCTGGATCTACATGGTCCTCATCATGCTGCGCACCTTTCGCTCCAACGCCGAAGACGTGCGGCGCATTGCCGAAGCCGAAGACGAGAACGCAGGCGTCGTGCTGGTGATGGTGTGCGTGGCCGCGATCGCAAGCCTTGCGGCCATCGTGCTGGAGCTATCGGGAATCAAGGACATGTCGTCCAGCGCCAAGGCCCTGCATTACGCCTTCACGGGCCTGACCATTGTTGGCTCGTGGCTGCTGACCGGGGTGATTTTCAGCCTGCATTACGCCCGGCTGTTCTACACCTGGGACGGCGAAGACAGCGCCCTGCGCTTCGCCGACAACGAGCAGAACCCCGATTACTGGGACTTCCTGTACTTCAGCTTCACCATCAGCGTTGCGGTGCAGACCTCCGACGTCGGCGTCGCCACCCGCAGCCTGCGCAAGGTAGTGCTGGCGCAATCGCTGATCGGCTTTCTGTTCAATACCTCGATCCTGGGGTTTTCGATCAACATCGCGGCGGGGCTGTTCAATTAGGTCCCACAGCATCCCCGGTCCGTAGCAGCACGGCTTGCCGGCGGGAGCGTCGTGTCAGTCACCTCCCTGGCGCCTGACACAGCGCTCCCGCCGGCAAGCCGTGCTGCTACGGGTGAAACAGCGCTGTCAGAGGGTTCCAACCCACGCACGGCAGGCGTACTGTGTGCGCCATAAAACCTGTGTGCTCCTTGAATGAGGCCTGAACCCAAATGACTCAGACGCTGAGAATTGCCGTACTCGATGACTGGCAATCCGTTGCCCGTGACGTGGTGGACTGGACAGTCCTGGACCCTATCGGCGACGTCAGCTTCCTGCACGAGTACCCTGCCGACACGGCGACCATGGTCGAGCGCCTGAAGGATTTCAACGTCATCTGCGTGATGCGCGAGCGCACGATCTTTGACGACGCCCTGCTCAGCCAGCTGCCAAATCTCAAGTTGCTGGTGACCGGCGGCATGCGCAATGCCGCCCTGGACCTCAAGGCCGCCGCGGGCCTGGGCATCACCGTGGTCGGCACCGACAGCTACAAATACGCCGCGCCGGAAATGACCTGGGCGCTGATCATGGGCGTGACCCGCAATATCGTCGACGAAGCCAACTCCCTGCGCGCCGGCAACTGGCAGATCGGCATTGGCAGCGACCTGTACGGCAAGACCCTGGGCATCGTCGGCCTGGGCAGCATCGGCCAGAAAATCGCCCGCTATGCCCAGGCCTTCGACATGAAAGTCATCGCCTGGAGCGAAAACCTCACCGCCGAACGCGCTGCCGAGCACGGCGTGACCTACGCCAGCAAGCAGGCGTTGTTCGAACAGTCGGACATCATCTCCGTCAACCTGGTGCTCAGCGACCGCAGCCGTGGCCTGGTGGACGCAGAATCGCTCAACCGCATGAAGCCCACCGCCTACCTGGTCAACACCGCTCGCGGGCCTATCGTCGATGAAGAGGCGCTGATCGACGTGCTCAAGCAGAAGAAAATCGCCGGCGCAGCGCTGGACGTCTACAGCGTCGAACCGCTGCCGGCCGACCACCCGTTCCGCAGCCTGCCGAACCTGTTGGCGACGCCGCACGTGGGCTATGTGACGGAAAACAATTACCGGATGTTCTTCAGCCAGATGATCGAAGACATCCAGGCCTGGCACGCCGGCGCGCCGATCCGGGTGTTTGCCTGATGAACGCCTCTTTGGCCCGACTGCCCGATGACCCGCGCGCCGCCCTGCTGGTCATCGACATGCAGTACGACTTCATGCCCGGCGGCGCGCTGGCCGTGGCCGAGGGCGATGCCCTGCTGCCGCTGGTGAACCGGCTGGGCGCACGCTTTCGCAACGTGGTCATCACCCAGGACTGGCACCCGGGCGGGCACATCTCGTTCGCTTCAAGCCATGCGGGCCGCGCGCCGTTCGACAGCATCACCCTGCCCTACGGGCCGCAGACGCTGTGGCCGGATCACTGCGTTCAGGGCAGCCCCGGTGCCGAATTGCACGCGGATCTGGCGATTCCCCATGCGCAGCTCATCCTGCGCAAGGGCTGCAACGCGGGCATCGACAGTTACTCGGCCTTCGTCGAGGCCGACCGCACCACCCAGACCGGCCTTGCGGGCTACCTCAAGGAGCGCGGCATCGACAGCGTGTTCGTGGTGGGCCTGGCGCTGGACTTCTGCGTGGCCTGGTCGGCCCTCGATGCGCGGGCGGCGGGGTTCAATACCTGGGTGATCGCCGATGCGTGCAAGGCCATCGACCTCAATGGCTCGCTGGACAAGGCGTGGCAGGAGCTGACGGCTGCAGGCGTCAAGCGCATCGACAGCGCCGATCTCATCGCTTAACCCCCATCTGCTGTAGGAGCGCGCTTGCCCGCGATTGCGGTGGGTCATTCACCAGAGGTGTGTCAGGCAAACCGCCGTCGCGGGCAAGCGCGCTCCTACAAGTCCGGGGGAGTACCGAACGACGGCAAGCGCGGCGTGTCTGAAGCAACAGCACGACCCACCACGAGCCCCCCGCCATGAACAGCAAAGAAGAAGACGGCAAGACCCCGGGCCTGACGCCGGAAGAAGAACGCGAGATCGATGAAAACCAGCCACCCCGCGCCGCCGTGCTGCACGAGACCATTCGCATGCAGGGCGACCAGGAGCTGGAGCGCAATGTCGCGGCGCTGTTCTGGTCGGCCCTGGCCGCAGGCCTGACCATGGGCCTGTCACTGATGGCCATGGGGTTGCTCAACTCGCGCCTGCCCGACGGCGATACCTTCAAGGTCATCGCCAGCGTCGGCTACAGCGCAGGCTTTCTGGCCGTCATCCTGGCCCGCCAGCAACTGTTCACCGAAAACACCCTGACGGCCGTCCTGCCAGTGATGACCAAGCCCACCCTCAACAACTTCGGACGTCTGCTGCGGCTGTGGACCGTGGTGCTGGTGGGCAACCTGTGCGGCACGCTGCTGGTGGCCTACGTGATGCTGCACCTGCCGATCTTCGACACCAAGACCGACGAAGCCTTTCTGGAAATCGGGCGCAAGGTGATGGAGAACGAAAGCACGACGATGTTCGCCAAGGGCATCGTCTCCGGCTGGATGATCGCCACCATGGTCTGGATGATCCCGTCCATGGAAAACGCCAAGATGTGGATCATCCTGATGATCACCTACCTGATGGCCCTGGGGGACTTCACCCATATCGTGGTGGGTTCGGCGGAAGTGTCCTACCTGGTGTTCGCCGGGGAACTGGCCTGGAAGGAGTTCTGGCTGGTGTTCGCCGGGCCTACGCTGGCGGGCAATATCATCGGCGGCAGCTTTATCTTTGCACTGATAAGCCATGCGCAGATTCGCAGTGAGAGTGGTACGCCGAAGAAAGAAAAGCGCCCTCGCTCGAATACCCACGAAAAAGCAAAATCCGAAGACGTACGCAAACCCCTGTAGGAGCGCGCTTGCCCGCGACCGCGGTCTGTCTTGAACACCTGCGTTAATGACACACCGCAATCGCGGGCAAGCGCGCTCCTACGGGGAGATGCGCCGGCATTCACCTTCTTAAATTATTTTTAAGAAATAGCAGCTACGTTTAAAGGCAAACTACAGCCTTCAGTCACTACGTGGTTCATAAAGCCCCATGACCCGAATTCTGACAATCGAAGACGATGCCGTCACCGCAAAGGAAATCGTCGCTGAACTCAGCAGCCATGGCCTGCATGTCGACTGGGTCGACAACGGCCGCGAAGGCCTGGTGCGTGCCGTCAGCGGCGATTACGACCTGATCACGCTGGACCGCATGCTGCCGGAAGTCGATGGCCTGGCAATCGTCACCACCATGCGCGCACTGGGTATCGCCACGCCGATCCTGATGATCAGCGCCCTGTCCGATGTCGACGAACGCGTGCGCGGGCTGCGTGCCGGTGGCGATGACTACCTGTCCAAGCCCTTCGCCTCCGACGAGATGGCCGCCCGGGTCGAGGTGCTGCTGCGCCGCAGCAACCCGGTAACCCAGGCCGAAACCATGCTGCGGGTCGCGGACCTTGAACTGAACCTGATCACCCGCGAGGCCAGCCGCGCCGGGCAACCGCTGAACCTGCTGCCCACCGAATACAAGCTGCTGGAATTTTTGATGCGCAACAGCGGCCAGATCATCACCCGCATGATGATCTTCGAGGAAGTCTGGGGTTACCACTTCGACCCTGGCACCAACCTGATCGACGTTCATATCGGTCGCTTGCGCAAGAAAATCGATCCCCCTACCCTGACGCCGCTGATACGTACCGTTCGAGGCTCAGGTTATGTCATTGCCGAACCCGTCTAAGGGCTGGCGCTCCTCCAGCAGCCGTCTGCTGGCGCTCTACAGTTTTCTGTTCGTGGCCTGGAGCAGCATCCTCATGGGGGTGCTGTACTGGGAAGTCACCAGTTACCTGAACACCCTGGCCCGGCACTCGCTGATGCAACGCCAGCAGCTGTTCTCGCGCTTCGAAGGCGCGCAACTCGATGACGCCCTGCGCACCAGCGACAAGTTCGACATCCGCACCGTGGACGCCTACGGCCTGTTCGACGACAACCTCAAACCCATCAGCGGACCGATCCGCGAAATTCCCGAAGGCCTGGCCCTCAATGGCCAGATCCAGGAACTGGACACCTGCATCGATTCCGACGACCCGAACCTGCCGCCCGCCAGTTGCGACGCCGTGGCGATCCACACCATGGACAACCGCTGGCTGGTGCTGGTGCGCGACAACGGCTCACTGTTCGCGGTCACCACCCTGATCCTGCGCGCGCTGCTGTGGGGTATTTCCCTGACGATCCTGCCTGGCGCCTTGGGCTGGCACCTGCTCAGAAGACGGCCGCTGCTGCGAATCCGCGCGATCCAGGCCAGCGCCGAGGCGATAGTCACCGGGGATCTGACCCGCCGCCTGCCGGTGTCTAACCGGCGTGACGAGCTGGACATGCTGGCCGACATCGTCAACGCCATGCTCGACCGTATCGAGCGGCTGATGAACGAGGTCAAGGGCGTCTGCGACAACATCGCCCACGACCTGCGCACCCCGCTCACCCGCCTGCGGGCGCAGCTTTACCGGATTCAGCAACAATCGGCCGAAGACTCGCCCCAGGGTGAGCAGATGGCCCAGGTCATCGCCGACGCCGACACCCTGATGGCGCGCTTTCGCGGGCTGTTGCGCATCTCCGAGCTGGAAGACCACCAGCGCCGCTCCGCGTTCGGGCAGCTCGATCCGGCGCCGCTGTTGCAGGAATTGCATGACTTTTACCTGCCGCTGGCCGAGGAAGGCCGCGTTTCGTTGCATCTGAAAGTAGCCGAAAACCTGCCACCGGTGGTGGGCGACCGCGCCCTGCTGTTCGAAGCGCTTTCGAATTTGCTGAGCAACTCGATCAAATTCACCCCGGCGGGCGGTCAGGTGCTGTTGATCGCCCGGGCCGAGGGCGAAACCACCTTCCTCGAAGTCCAGGACACCGGCCCCGGCATCCCCGACGCCGAACGCGATGCAGTGTTCAAGCGCTTCTACCGCAGCGAAACCGGCAACCAGCAGAGCGGCTTCGGCCTGGGCCTCTCCATCGTCGCGGCCATCGTCAACCTGCACGGCTTCAAACTGCGCATCGGCAACAGCCCCTCCGGCGGCGCGAGTCTGGTGCTGGAGTGCCGGCAGGTGTTGGCGTTGGGTGCATGACCAGAAATCTTGTTGTCTACACGGTCCGTAGCAGCACGGCTTGCCGGCGGGAGCGATCTTGAGGACGTCCCCGCGGGCAAGCCCGGCTGCTACAGGAGATTTGTGTAGCCCATAGAGTCCGTAGCAGCACGGCTTGCCGGCGGGAGCGGTGGGTCAGACAAAGATGTATTGCCTGACACGACGTCCCCGCCGGCAAGCCGTGCTGCTACGGGATAGTGTTACGAGAACATCACCCCGGCATGCAGGTGAAGTCTCTGGTGCGGCCCAACTGATGGCCTTGGGCGTCTTCGAGTTTGACGCTGTATTCCTCGCCCAGGCTCGATTCCACCAGTTTGTAATGCTCGCCAGCCTTGAACTGGTTGAAGCGGATGCCGGCCTCGCAGTTCATCTGGCCATCGTCGCCGTTGCCTTCGACGATCAGGTTGACATCAAGCTTATGGGCACCGGGTTTGACGTCGAAGTAACGGCCGTCATTCAACCGGTGGCCGTCCACATCCTCGGCCATCAGGACACCGGACGGTTCTTCCTGCAAGCCGATCCAGGCTTCGCTCGGGTCAGCCTTGGGCATGGGGCCTGCGCAGCCCGACAGCACGGCGACCAGGCCCAGCATGGGAACCAGCAATAACGAATTGGCGTTCATGGAACATTCCTCGACAGGTTGAAAATGCCCCGGACCCGGAGCGATTCTCTAGGTACCCAGCCTGCGCCCGAGGCCCATGAACGACAAATGAATACCCCATGAAACTGTGAGTGCGCCTGACTAACGATTTGTTCATCTGGCTGACAGCTGCGGGAATCAGGCCTCGACCGGCGCAAAATCAAACAGCACCTGCGGCGCCTCGATCAACAGCGAGCGCATCGCCTGGGCCGAGCAGCCCAGCGCCCGCAGTTGCTCGACGACGCTGGCGTAGCACACCCGGCCTTCATGCTGGGTGTGGGGCCAGTCGCTGCCCCAGACCATGCGCTGGGCACCGAAGCTCTGCTCCAGCAACGGCAGGGCTGCTTGGGCGAATTCGAGGTTTTCTTGTTCGTTGCCGTCCAGCCGATAGATGCCGGAAACCTTCATCCACAACCGGCCACTGAGCCCCAGTTCCAGCATTTTTTGAAACCCCGACTGATCCAGCCCCAGCCGCGCATCGGGACGCCCGAAGTGATCGATCACCACCTTGATGCCGAACGGCATCAGCCCGCGCACCAGGGTCGGAATGTCCGCCACGTGGCGATGCAGTTCCACATGCCAGTCAAGCTCGGCGATGTGCCCGAACAGCACCTTCCAGGCAGGCTCGGAAAAGTCCGGCAGCGCCTTGCCCATCAGGTTCAGGCGAACGCCGACCACGCCCAGCCGATCCATCGCCTCAAGCTCCGCGCGGCTGATGTCACGCTCGACCACCACCACACCGCGCAACTGCGTCGGCGCCTGTTTCAGGGCATCGAGCAGGTAGCTGTTGTCCGTGCCCAGAAAGCTCGGCTGCACCAGCACGCCGTGGCTCAGGCCGTGGACCTGCAGGTTGTGCCGGTACATCGCCAGGGTGGCATCGTAGTCGGGCGAGTAGCGTCGTGCCGAAGTCAGATCCAGCTCCCTGCTGAATACATGTGCGTGGCCGTCAATGCCAATGATCGACGCGGGAAAGGTATCGGACATGGGTCTCATCTATCAGAGGACGCGCGCAGCACCGGGCTGCGCGCAACAGGAACATCAAGCGCTGGCGGTTTCGTTGCGCGGGGTCGGGCCCTGGGTCGGGGCGGCGGTGTTTTCCAGGCTGCGACCGCGGGTTTCCGGCAGGCACAGCGCGGCGAGCACAGCCACGCCGTAGGCGATACCGGCATCGATACCGATGGCCGAACCCAGGGACATCGACTCGCTCATGTGGCCGACCAGGAACGGAAACACCGAGGACAGGACGCGACCGAAGTTGTAGCAGAAGCCCACCCCTGCCCCGCGCACGTCAGCCGGGTACAGCTCGTTGAACAGTGCGCCCAGGCTTGCCGGAATGCCGGCAGCGAAGAAGCCCAGCGGGAAGCCCAAAAACAGCATCTGGGTGTTGGTCAGCGGCAGGAAGACGTAGCACTGCACGGTGATCACGCAGCACAGGGCGAACAGCACGATGTTCATGCGGCGGCCGATGCGGTCGATCAGGAAGCCGCTGGCCACGCAGCCACACCAGAAGGCGACGATGATCACCGCCAGGTAACCGCCGGAGTTCAGCACCGACAGGTTGCGCTCGGTCTTGAGGAAGGTCGGCAGCCAGGTCATGACCGCGTGGTAACCGCCGTGGGCACCCAGGCCCAACAGGCCGCCGAGCAAGGTCACGCGCAGCAGTTCAGGACGGAAGATCCCGGCCAGGGACTTGAAGAAACTCTGCGGGATGGCGTTGGTCTTTTGCAGGCGCTGGAAGCTGTCCGGCTCCTCGACGTTGCGACGCACCCAGATAATCAGCAGCGACGGCAGCAGGCCCACCAGGAACATCACGCGCCAGGCGATATCGGCCGGGACGAACGAGTAGATCAGGGTGAACACGCCCACCGCCAGACCCCAGCCCACGGCCCATGCGCTCTGCACGGTGCCCATGACCTTGCCGCGGTATTTGGGGTTGATGGTTTCAGCCATCAATACGGCGCCTGCGGCCCACTCGCCGCCGATACCGAAGCCTTGCAGCGCCTTGACAACCAGCAGCGAGCTGAAGCCGGTGACGAACGCCGAGAGGAAGGTGAAGAACGAGAACCAGAGGATCATCCATTGCAGGGTGCGTACCCGGCCATAACGGTCCGACAGCGTGCCGCCGACCCAGCCGCCCAGCGCCGAGGTGACCAGGGTCACACCGCTGATCAGGCCCGCGTCGCCCTTGCTCAGGGCGAAGGCGGCGATCAGCGCCGGGATCGCCAGGCCGAACATCTGGACTTCAAGGGCATCCAGCGACCATCCGCCGAAACAGGCCCAGAACGTTTTACGCTCCCGAGGAGTGACTTGGCGATACCAGTTGAACATGGTTCTTGTCCTTATACGTGTGATGCGGCAGTTGTTGTTCAGCCCGTTCTCAAGTGACGGGCTTGATCCGAATCCGTAGGAGCGCGCTTGCCCGCGACCGCGGAATGTCTGCGACAACGTCTGACCTGACACGACGCAGTCGCGGGCAAGCGCGCTCCTACAGGGGGTATTCAGCCCTAGCGAATATCGACGCTGTAGCGGAAGTGGCTGGCATGGCCACGGGAGCGGCGCCATTCCAGTGGTTGACCGGCGTAATTGCGCGCCAGACGCTCGATCACCACCACCGGGCTGCCTGCGGGCACCTGCAGCAGCCGGGCGTGCACGTCGCTGATGGCCTCGGCGGTGAGGGTTTCCTCGGCGTAGGCCACCACCTGTCCGCACAGCTCTTCGTAGATGGGGTACAGCAGCGGGCCCTGTTTGCTCAGGTCGATTTCCAGCAGTGTCTGGAACTGCACCTGCGGCAGCCAGATTTCCTCCGCCAGCACCGGTTGCGCGTCCAGCAGACGCAGGCGGATCATGCGGATCACCGGGGCTTCCAGCGGCAGGCCAAGGGCCTGGGACACGGCCGAAGGCGACGTCACGGCATCGATGGACAGAATGCGGCTCTCCGGCACCTGACGCTCGCCGGACACGCTCTGGAAACGGAAGAAACGGAACAGCGAAGACTGGAACTGCGGACGGCGAATGAAGGTGCCGCGCCCCTGCTGGCGTTCCAGGATATTCTCGCCCACCAGCATGTCGATGGCCTTGCGCACCGTGCCGGTGGACAGGCAATACTCGCTGGACAACGCCGCTTCGGTAGGAATCGCCTCCCCCGGACGCCAACGGTTATTGGCGATCTGTTCGGCCAACTGGTCACGAAGGCGCTGGTAGAGTGGCAGGCGGACATCACTGGACAGTCTATTCATGGGAGGTGCTTCGCTGTTGTAGTTATATAGTCATCTATATGAATCTGAGCGAAGTATTATCCCGTTACAAATCATCGTCAAGGCCTGGGAACGTCCGTTCGGCGTATTTCTCAGCTCAGCGTCTCACTTTACAGATCAGCCTTTCCCACAGATCAGCGGGGAAGTACCCGGCAGCTTACCTCTGCAAAGCGTGACTAAGTGAGGTTTCCCTTTTTCAGGAATCCTCGGTCATGAATCTGAACTACACCCAAAATCTGCACGGCATTCTCAGCGGGTCCACCTTGCTCGATGAAGCCTCTTCGGAAAGCTGCCGCATGGTGCTGCACAAAGGCACTCTGTATTGCGCCTACCTGAGTGGCGGCGAAATCAGGCTAAGCAGCCGGCAGTCCTCATCAGCGCAGTGGAGCCTGGGCACACCGAGTACTGGCCTGGTCAGCACAACCTTACCCGGGCTTGCGTCTTTCAAAGGCCAACTGGTCATCGTTTACAAGAACACATATGGCAACATTGCGGTGTGCAAGTACAACGAAACGGCGCAGACCTTCATTCAGACAGCAGTGCTAACAGATGGGCTGTCACAGACACCAACGTTCTCGGTCCTCAATGGCGTGCTGTTCATGTTCTACAAACACCCTGGTTTTTCCAGCGTTTTTTACCGAACAACCGCCAATCTTGTCACCTGGACAACGTGGAAAGTCCTTCAGAAAGACAAGGACATCAACATCTCCACCTTTCTGAGCCCTGTGGCAACCCTGTACCAGAACCTGACTCATCTGATCTATGAAGATCGTGACGACAAGAAGGTCTATCTGCTCAAAAGCGATGGTGAAAACTGGACGAGCAGCATCCTGCTGATCAACAAGCGATATGGCCACTCCCCGGGCCTTGCGGTCCATAACGGACTGCTCAAGCTGATCTTCATCGGGAAGAACAATCGACTGGATCAATACACCTACGATGGCAACGCCTTCAGCCCCGCCATACCCAGCAACGGGCTTCTGTGCGGGTCGGGAAGTCCGGCACTGGCCGTTCAGGATGGCGCACTGGTCGCGGTTTTCCCCGGCTACGTATCCCCACCCACCGCTTCGGCATCCTGATCGTGAGTCCCGCCCATGCCCGTTGACAGCACGATTCACGACTACACCTCGATGCAGCTACTGCCATCCTTGAGCGCAACAGATTTCGAGACACAGCTGGAAGTCATCGTGACCGATATCTTCGCCCTGCTGCCCACCAACCCCGAGACTGCACGGCATACGGCTGCCTGGCTGGTTTACTACCTGTCGACCCATTGCATGCGCAGCGCCAACGACCCCACGCAACGCAGCTACGCACTGGTTCTCAGGTCAACCTTCAGTCGCCTGTACAACGAAGCCGGGATCATCGCTCACATCAATGCCGTGCACCCGCGGGACAGTTACCCGCTGTTGCTGAGCTTCTATCACCTTCACCACGCATTCATCATGAACGGCATGCGGGCGCCCTTTGGTCCTCAGACCCTCGATTACGGCGACGCCCTGAGAATGCTGCAGTTCGCCGTCGGTGCCGCGCACGGTCCCTGGCATGCCCGGATCAGCCTGCAAGGCGGCATCCGTGATTATTACCACGCCCTGATTCGCGACGATGGTCAGGACGCGTTGATCGAACTGGGCAGACCCCCTGTCGCAGGGAATCATCCGGTGAACGTCGCAACCTGGAACATGCAGGGTGCTGCGGAAGCGACCGATACCAAGTGGCGCACGTTCGTCCTGCAACTGGCTCGCGCCAATGCGGTGGTGGCCTTGCAAGAGGTGGGTGTTGTACCAAACTCTGCAGTTCATGCGACTCCGATCGTCGTTCTGGACCAGTTCGGCACAGCGTTCCAGATAGAGCATTACCATTGGAACGCCGGAACGGTCACGCGCCCGGAGTGGTACAGGATCTTCTTCATCGATGTTCAACGCCTGCGGGTTAACCTGGCCATCGTCGTCTCGCTTGCCAGCGGACTGGATATCGTGCGACCCGTGGTGATTTCCGACGGTTTGCCAAACAGCGAGAGCGGCCGATTCAATCGCCCCGCGCTGGGCCTGCAGCTACGTTTCCGGTCAGATTCCCAGGAACTCTTCAGCGTCTACAGCTTTCATGCGATCTCCGGTGGCGGTGTCAACGCTCCGCGCATGCTGCGCGAGGTCAGTTGGCACACGCCTTCGCGCTTTTTCATGACAGGAGACTTCAACAGGGATCCACGCCAAGGCCCACCCGGTTCAACGCAGCGACGAGGCAACTGGATTTCCCCTCCCGACATCGCGCAACTGGCGTTGCCCGCTTCCGAAACCCACCCCAGTGTCGCCCCGCTGAACATGCTCGACTATGCCGTGGTCAACGGCACTGAGCCTTCAACTGGCAGAGTACTCCCGGCGGGACCGTCCGATCACCGGGCCGTGAGTTTTCGGTGCAATTTCCCGGGCTGACCCGGGCCAAACCGATTGCCAGATAACCCCGTAGCAGCACGGCTTGCCGGCGGGAGCGGTGTGTCAGACAAGAATCCATTGCCTGACACGCCGCTCCCGCCGGCAAGCCGTGCTGCTACGGGATATGGATCGACCTTAGAACCCCACGCTCGCCTGCACGAAGAAGGTACGCGGCTGGCCCAGGTAGATGCCTGAGTTGTTGTCGCTGGAACGAGTGAAGTACTGATGGTCGAAGACGTTCTTCACCCCTGCACCCAGCTTCAGGTTGGACATCGTCTTGCCGAAGTCATAGGCGCCGCGCAGGTTCCAGGTCACGTAGCCGGGGATGTTGCCGTACTGGCCGTCAGCCGAGGGTTCGGTGATGTAGTTGCCATTGAAGCTGCCATCGGCGTTGGTGCCGGTGCCCGGGGCGCGCTGTTTCGATTGGGCGAAACCGTCGAGGTTGTAGGTCCAGCGGTCGACTTCATAACGCAGGCCCACGGTGGCCACCTGACGGGAATAGAACGGCAGGTCGCGGCCCTTGAAGCCCGGAATGTCGCCTTCATAGGTGGCGCGGGTGTAGGTGAAACCGGCGTTGGCGGTCAGGCCGGCCAGGCGTGCATCCAGGGCGCTGAGGTCATAGTGCGCCGAGGCCTCGATGCCCTGGTGCTTGGTGGCGCCCAGGTTGGTCCAGCCCACGTCGTTGCTGATGTATTGCAGCTCGTCGTCGAAGTCGATGTAGAACGCCGTCACCTCGCCGCCCCAAGTGCCGTTGTCGTAACGGGTGCCGAGTTCGTAGGTCTTGGCCTTCTCCGGTTGCAGGCCGCTGGCGGTGTCATTGCCGATACCGCCCTGGGCCACCTGGAAGTATTGCAGGCTGCCGAAGGAAGTTTCGTAGTTGGCGAACAGTTTCCACTCGTCCGACAGGTGATACATCACGCTCAGCGCCGGCAGCGGCTCATTGTTGTTGACGCTGCGGTCCTTCTCCTGCACCCGCACACCGTTGGTGCCCAGCACCGGGCGTTCGTGCCAGTCAGTGCTGATGCGCTCGAAGCGAATGCCCGGGGTGATGGTCCATTTGCCCACGTCGATCTTGTCGTCGATGTAGAACGCCGTCGCTTCGGTGCCGCCGGTGCGGTCCTGATAGACGTGCCCGTCGGAGCCAGGAATCGCCACCGGGGTATTGTTGACCAGGCCCAGGCGCGAAGCCTGCTCGTGCATGGCTTCTTTCAGATAGCGCGCCCCCACGCTGACTTCCTGGGTGGTCGGCCCCAGATCCAGCACGTGGGATACCCGAGGCTCGATACCAAAGGTGTGGTAGCTGCGCGGGAACGAACCCAGGGTCTTCTGATCGCGGGCCGCAATGTTGCTGCCACGGAAACTGTCGGTGTAATAGGTCAGCACCTCGGCCTGGGTCGAGTCGTCGATCTGACGCTTGTACTTGATCGACACGTCCTTGCGCCGCCCCGTGAAGTTGTCGTAATCGCGGTCGGACTGGTACGGGTTGGCGTCGAACTGGCGCTGGGTCAGGCCGCCCGGCATGTCGGCCTTGGCGTCGTAATAATGGAAGTTCACCGACAGGTCGTCTTCTTCGGTCAGCGCCCAGTGAGTCTTGAGCAGTACGTCGTCGATGTCGTTGTCGTTGTTGCTGGATCGATAGCCATTGCCATTGACGGTGGAGTACAGCAGGGCCGCGCCCAGGCCGTTGTCCGCCGTGCCGCCGATGAACATGGTTTCCAGATTCTTGTAGCCACCGTGGCGGCTGGTTTCGATGGTACTGCTGAGGTCACCGCTGAGTTTTTCAGGGATGGCGCGGGTCACGAAGTTGATCACGCCGCCGACGTTCTGCGGCCCGTAGCGCACGGAACCGGCGCCGCGCACCACGTCGATGCTGTCCAGGTTGCCCGAGGAAATCGGTGCCATGGACAGTTGAGGCTGGCCATAGGGGGCAAATGCCGCCGGCACGCCGTCAATCAGCACGGTGGAGCGTGGCGACAGGCGCGAAGTCAGGCCGCGCACGCCGACGTTGAGGGAAATGTCGCTGCCACCGGTGCCATTGGACTCCTGCACCTGCACGCCGGGAATCCTGCGCAGCACATCGCCGACGTTCTGCGCGCCCTGCTCGACCATCGCCTGACGACGCACGACGGTACGTGCGCCGGGGTGGTTCTGCACCACCGCCTGGTCGGCATCGCCCAGCCAGTCGCCCACCACCTTCACTTCCATCGGGGCGATTTCCATGCTGCCAGGGGTCGCGGCGGCGCTGGTTCCGGCAGGCTTGAGCACCACGGTGTCAGCGGACATCTCGTAATCCAGCCCACTGCCCTTGAGCAGGGAACGCAGGGCCTGCTCCGGCGACAGGTTGCCATCGACTGCCGGGGCCTGCTTGCCGGCGACCAGATCAGGACTGAAGAATAATTGCAGGGAGGTCTGCTGACCCAGTTGACTCAACGCAGCGCCCAGGGACTGAGCCTGGATGTGAATGGCGGTCGGCGCGCCTTCGGCAAAACTGTTGCTCGCCCCCGTGCCCACGGCAAAGGCCAGCACCCACGGCAACCAGCGGGAAGATGGCGAAGATGGCAGTGAGCGACTGACAGCCAGTTGAAGCGCGTTGAGTCTATTGTTTTTCACGTCGTTTCTTGTCCTGAAGTCCAGAATGCGGAGCCTGTCTGCGAATTTTTGAATGCTAAGCAATCGCAGTTGGACAAGAAGACGAAGGGCGCGAAAAAAACCTGAATCTATTTTGAAAAAATTTCCTGGCTGCCATCGGCCAGGGTTCGCACGGCCACTGGCAGGATGCTTGGCAAGGCGCGCAACAGAGCGTCTGTGTCATCGGATTTGAACACGCTGGTCAGGCGCAGGTTCTCGGTTTTGCCCGGTGCAACCCGCAGCGGTTTTTCCCGATAACGCGACACGTCCCGAACCACATCCTTGAGCGAGGCATCGTTGAACACCAGCTTGCCGCCGCGCCAGGCGGTGATCGCTGCGGTGTTGACCGCCGATGCCGGGGTCACCTTGCCGCTGGCGTCGATGTTCGAGCCCAGCCCTGCGGTCAGCGTGACCTGGTTGCCCGGCTCGTCGGCACGGCCCTTGACCTTCACCGTGCCGGATTCCACCACCACCTGGGTCAGGGCCGGATCGCGGCGCACATCGAAACGGGTGCCGGTGACTGTCACCGAGCCCTGGCCAGTCTGCACCACGAAAGGTCGCGAAGGGTCGTGTTCGACGCTGAACATGGCCTCGCCTTCGGCCAGCTCGATCTGCCGGCTGTCGCGGTAGAAATGCACCTTCATGCGCGTGCGGCCATTGAGGTCCAGCACCGAGCCATCGGGCAAGGCCACCTGGCGCCGTTCACCCAGGACCGTGGCGAACTCTTCGCTGTAGTCGGGCTTGGGGTTCACACCCAGGTACAAGGCACCTGCGCCCACCATCGCCACCAGGCTGGCGGCCACGGCGTAACGGATGAACGCCCTGCCCGTCGCGGGTTTCGGAGGGCGCAACAGCGTCGGCGCGTCGGCTTCGCACAGGGCTTCAAGACGGGCACGGGGCAGCAGGTCGGCGGCGCCCCAGAGGTTGTGCAACAGGCGGATTTCATGGGCATGCTGGTCATGCTCGGCCAGCCAGCTTTCGAAACTGGCCCGCTCCTCGGCAGGCAGGTCACCATCGCGCGAGCAGGCGAACCAGAAGGCCGCCTGATCGCGTACAGCATCGGCGCCACATGGGCATTCACGGTCCGTCGTCATGGCATTTCCTGAGCTGATAAAAGGCGGGCCTGTTCCCGATGACAAAGCTTCATTTCGCCGAGGCGTCCAGCCGGTCACGCAGATGGCGAAGTGTGCGGATCATATACTTTTCCACCATGTTCTTGCTCAAACCCAGCCGTTCGGCGATTTCGAGCTGGCTCAAGCCTTCAAGCTTCTGCCAGATGAACACCTTGCGGCAATTGAGCGGCAACTCGGCCAACGCCCGCTCGACGGAGTCGGCCAGTTGAACGGCATGCATGAACGCCTCCGGGTCACCTTCGTGGCCGGCTGAACTGTCGATGGAGTGTGTTTCCAGCTCCTGGCGCCGGTCTTCCCGTCGCCAGGTGTCGACCGCGATGTTGCGGGCCGTCTGGTGCAGATACGCGCGAGGCTGCTCGACGCTGGCCCCACCCGATTCCAGCACGCGCACGAAGGCGTCATGGGTCAGGTCTTCGGCCTGATGACGGTTCTTCAGACGGCGAGTCCAGGTGCCCACGAGCTCTTCGTAGTGATCAAGAAAGCCTTTGCTTCGCGGCAGCTTGAGGGTCATGGGATGGGGGCATGGGGAGAAAGGCGCGAATGGTAATAGTTATTATTAAAACCCGCAATGCGCGTGTCTCTCCCGGCACAGCCCTGGCAGGCGCGCCGTGGCGCCTGATGGGGATATCAGCCCGGCGGGATGGTCGCCAGCATGCCGATGCCGATGGTCAACGCCAGAAATCCCAACAGAAAAAGCGTCATCTTGCCCATGGGGCCACCTCTCATTGACAGATTTGCGGTACAGGTGAAAACACCTGCCTTCAAGGTTCGAGTCCGGATTGGCCGAAGCCTTGATGTGGGTTCAATTCTGGAGGGATGGGCTGTTTCAGTACAGATTCAGGTTGATGTGAAAAATACGGATCAGATGAATATCTAATCCTGCTCCGGTATGCACAAGACCCCAGGATGATCGCATCATCCAAGGTGTACCGATAACCTGTGGGAGCGGGCTTGCCCGCGAAGGCGTACGACCTGACGCCTTGATGGTGCTTGATCCACCGCCTTCGCGGGCAAGCCCGCTCCCACAGATCCGAGCCGGGCAAACATCGGAGGTACACCTGAAAACCGTAGCAGCACGGCTTGCCGGCGGGGCGATTTCAAGGACGCCCCCGCGGGCGATGTGGTGTCTTGAGCACTCAGCGCGAGAGGTTCAGCCATGCCTGAACGCTGGGCCGCTGCCATTGGCGTTGTGCGTACTGGACCAGCGCAGGCGGCACGTCGTCGCCGTTGAGAATCAGGCGATTGAGCATCAGGGCCAGGTCCACGTCGGCAATCGACCATTCACCGAACAGGTATTCCCGGCCATCGGCAAGCAAGGTGCTGGCGGCGTCGAACAGCTTGCTCACGGCTGGCGCTGCGTCGGCGGTCAGCGGTGGCCGCTTTTGCCCGCAGAACACCACTTCCGTCGAGCGCTGCTGACGGATGGGCATCAGGTCACTGCGCAGCCAGGCCTGGATCTGCCGCGCGCGGGCGCGCTGTTTGATGTCTTGCGGGAACACCGGCGCCTGCGGAAACGCCTCTTCCAGATACTCGATGATCGCGCTGGATTCGGACAGGGCGAAATCCCCCTGCACCAGGGTCGGCACGCGCTGGGTCAGCGACAGATGGGCATAGTCTTTGGCCTGATGTTCGCGGGCACCCAGGTCCAGGGCAATCAATTCGAAATCAATGCTCTTTTCCTTGAGCACCACGAACGCCGACATTGCGTAGGGGCTGGTGTATTGGGCATCGACGTACAAGCGAGTGCGGGCAGTGTTCACGACTTGATCTCCATATTCAGGGAACGCAATGACAGGAGACGCAAAGCTACGAGAACGCCCGCGCCCAAGACAAATCAATGTTTTTCATGGGCCCAGTCCCGAGCGGAATACAAACGACAACGCCGCCTCAAACGGCGGCGCTGTAGTTCACTCAAGCCAGGCCGAGCCCGGATCAGGCCAGGTCGAAACGGTCCAGATTCATGACCTTGGCCCAGACTTTCACGAAGTCCTTCACGAACCGTTCCTGCGCATCGGCGCTGCCATATACCTCGCTCAGGGCCCGCAACTGCGCGTGGGAGCCGAACACCAGATCCACGCGGGTGCCGGTCCATTTCACTGCACCGGTCTTGCGATCACGGCCCTCGAAAGTCTCGTTGCTCGGTGAGGTGGCCTTCCATTCCACGTTCATGTCCAGCAGGTTCTTGAAGAAGTCGTTGGTCAGCGCTCCCGGTTGCTGGGTGAAGACGCCGTGCTTGCTCTGCCCTGCGTTGATGTCCAGCACCCGCAGGCCGCCCAGCAGCACGGTCATTTCCGGCGCGCTCAGGGTCAGCAGTTGCGCCTTGTCGACCAGCAGTTTTTCCGCCGACACCTTGTACTGCCCTTTCAGGTAGTTGCGGAAACCGTCGGCGATGGGCTCAAGAAAGCCGAACGATTCAACGTCGGTCTGCTCCTGCGACGCATCGGCGCGGCCCGGCGTGAACGGCACGCTGACACTGTGCCCTGCGTTCTTCGCCGCCTGCTCGACGCCCGCAGCACCGGCCAGAACGATCAAGTCCGCCAGCGAAACGTGCTTGCCACCGGCGTTGAACCCCGACTGGATGCCTTCAAGGGTGGAGAGCACTTTAGCCAGTTGTTCGGGCTGGTTAGCCGCCCAGTCTTTCTGTGGCGCCAGACGCAGACGCCCGCCGTTGGCGCCGCCGCGTTTGTCGGAACCGCGGAAAGTGGAAGCAGCAGCCCACGCGGTGGACACCAGTTGCGACACCGACAGCCCCGATTCCAGCACCTTGGCCTTGAGCGCAGCCACATCGCTGTCGCTGATCGGCGGTTGCTTGGCGTCCGGGATCGGGTCCTGCCAGAGCAGTTCCTCACCGGGCATTTCCGGGCCCAGGTAGCGTGCCAGCGGTCCCATGTCGCGGTGGGTGAGCTTGAACCAGGCGCGGGCGAAGGCGTCGGCCAGTTGCTCGGGGTTTTCCTTGAAGCGCCGGGAGATCGGCTCGTAGATCGGGTCGAAACGCAGCGCCAGGTCAGACGTCAGCATGCGCGGTTCCTGCCGTTTGGCCGGATCGAAGGCGTTGGGAATCTGCCCCGCGCCTGCGCCGTTCTTGGGTTTCCACTGATGGGCGCCGGCCGGACTCTTGGTCAGTTCCCAATCGAAGTTGAAGAGGTTTTCCAGGTACTCGTTGCTCCACTTTGTCGGTGTCGAGGTCCAGGTCACTTCCAGGCCGCTGGTAATGGCATCGATGCCCTTGCCGCTGCCGAACTTGTTGCGCCAGCCCAGGCCCTGCTCTTCCAGGCCTGCGGCCTCGGGCTCTGCGCCGACGTTGTCGGCCGGGCCTGCGCCGTGGGTCTTGCCGAAGGCGTGGCCGCCGGCGATCAGCGCGACGGTTTCCTCATCGTTCATGGCCATGCGGCCGAAGGTTTCACGAATGTCGATGGCGGACTTCACCGGGTCCGGGTTGCCTTCCGGGCCTTCGGGGTTGACGTAGATCAGGCCCATCTGCACGGCGCCCAACGGGTTCTCCAGAATACGCTCGCCCGAGTCGGTGCGGCTTTCTTCTTCCGGCCGCTTGGCAGGCTCGGCTACCAGATCGCCCTGGCCCGGTTGCTCCATGGCCTTGTGCGCGCCGTAGCGTTCTTCACCGCCGAGCCAGGTGGTTTCCGAACCCCAGTAGACGTCTTCATCAGGCTCCCACACATCAGGCCGCCCGCCAGAGAAACCAAAGGTTTTGAAGCCCATGGATTCCAGCGCGACGTTGCCGGTGAGCACGATCAGGTCGGCCCAGGAAATGTTGCGGCCGTACTTCTGTTTCACCGGCCAGATCAGGCGCCGGGCCTTGTCCAGGCTGACGTTGTCCGGCCAGCTGTTGAGCGGCGCAAAACGCTGCTGCCCCGCGCCTGCGCCACCCCGGCCATCGGCGGTGCGGTAGGTGCCGGCGCTGTGCCAGGCCATGCGCACGAACAGCGGGCCATAGTGCCCGAAGTCGGCTGGCCACCAGTCCTGGGAGTCAGTCATGACCGCCAGCAGGTCCCTTTTGACTGCGGCGAAGTCCAGGCTCTTGAAGGCCTTGGCGTAATCGAAATCCTCACCCATCGGGTCGGACAGGGAAGAATGTTGATGCAGGATCTTCAGGTTCAGCTGGTTCGGCCACCAGTCACGGTTCGTCGTGCCACCACCGGCTGCATGGTTGAACGGGCATTTCGATTCAGTTGCCATGTTTGATCTACCTTTGGTCGGTGTCACCCGGCCCCCCCACAGCCACTGGAGGCTGGATGAACTCAGTAGTTTTTTTATCGCCTTATCAGGTTTGAACTGGACGGCAATCGCCGACGCTAGATCAAGGGTAGACGCCTTCTCCCAGAGGTCTAATAGTCAGAGCATTCGGCCCTGATAGAGAGACTCTGTTAACCGCGCCTGGCCTTGCAACAGGGCTGTCATATCTAGCACTCATGGCTCTGCTACCCTGCCCGGCCACCCTGTGCACAGGACCTGCCATGATCCACATCCGCATGATGACCCTGGACGATTACGATGCCGTGATTGCCCTGATGAATATGACCCCCGGCATTTCCATTCGCGACGCCGACTCGCGGGAAGCGACCGCCCGCTACCTGGCGCGCAACCCGGGCATGAGTTTCGTCGCCCAGACCGACTCAGGCCTGTGCGCATGCGTGATGTGCGGGCACGACGGGCGACGGGGTTATCTGCAGCATTTGCTGGTGCTGCCGGATTACCGGGGCCAGAACATTGCCAACCGCCTGGTGCAGCGCTGCCTGTCGGCGCTTGAAACATTGGGTATCGAAAAATGCCACCTGGACGTGCTCAAGACCAACCACCCCGCTGCCGAGTTCTGGCAGCACCAGGGCTGGAAACTGCGCACCGACATCGACCGCTATTCCTTCACCCGACCGGGCAAAGACAACGCCTGAAGCAGTTCGAGGCAACGGGCTCAGCAGCTCGGCAGCTTGACCGCAGGCACCCGATGGCGGCTGGCCGCCCAGACCACGCCGCCGACCAGCAGCGAAATCGACAGCAGTTCCATGAGGCCGGGGAAATGCCGGGTGTAGATGAACCCGTAGACACAGGCGAACAGCGTCTCCATGACGATCAACTGGCCACTCAGTGACGAGGCCATGCGCCGCGAGCAGGCGTTCCACAAGCCATTGGCCAGCCACGAGCCACAGAATGCCAGGTAAGCGCAGACCCAGAAGAACGTCATCCAGCGGCCGCTCTCGACCTGGCTCGGCATGAGGTCGGGAAACAGCAGCAGCGCCACGGCGCCGAACAGCACCGCGACAACGCCGGTGACGATACCCATCAGGGTTGACCACTCGCTGCTGTTGAACTGGCTCTGCCTGAGGTAGCGCGCGTTGCGCGTGGCGAACCAGGACCAACTGAAGACCGCGCAGAACCCGCACGCCAGGCCCAGCGCCTGGGACCACAGGGAGCTGCCCGTTGCGGCGTTCGCCGTGTGCCCGAGGCTGATCGATGAAATGCCGAGGAAGACCATCAGCAGCGGCAGCTTGAGTTTGCCAAGGGGCAGCGAGCCTGCGTCGCCTCGGGCAAGGTAGGTGATCGCGATCGGCATCGTGCCGTTGATCAGCGCGCCGGCGGTGACCCCGCACAACTGGATCGCCGCGCCCAGCAAGGCGTAGTTGAGTACGTTGCCGGCCAGCGACAGGCGCAGCAGCAACATCAGGTCGGCGCGGGTGAGCCTGGCGAACAGGCGTGAGGCGAACGGCAGCGCAATCAGCAGTGAAATCAGGCCGTACAGGGCAAAACGCGCGCTGCTGATCAGCACCGAGCTGAATTCCGGCAACAGCGAGGGGCCGATGATCACCCCGCCCCAGATGGCAGCCGCCAGCAACGCAAACCCGATCCCGCTGTTCATGTGTTCGACTCGAAAGGCAGTTTGCCCAGATTCTATCGGTGGCCAAACCTGCGCACATGCGATAAAAAGTCAGCGACACATTCCCCCACGGAATGTCACGGACATCCCGAAGCCCCTGGAGAGTCGCCATCAACCGCTACCTGCGCACCCTGCCGCCCCTGGAAACACTGATCACCTTCGAGGCGGTCGGACGTCACGCAAGCTTTACCGGCGCGGCCTCAGAGCTGTTCATCACGCAAAGCGCCGTGAGCAAGCAGATGCGCCAGCTGGAGGCTTCGGTGGGCGTGGCGCTGTTCGAGCGCAAACCCCGTGGGGTCGCCCTGACCCAAGCGGCAGAGGAATTGCTCGTGACGGTCAACGTGATGCTCGCCAGCCTCTACCAGAACGTCACGCGGATCCGTAACGTGCACCAGTCCAACGCCGTTTCGGTGCTGGCGACCCACGCGCTGGCGCAGTTCTGGCTGTTTCCCAGGTTGATCGAATTCAACAAGGCCTACCCCGACATCGCCGTGCACGTGCATGCGATCAACGAAATCGACGAGGCCAGCCTCAACGACTTCGACCTGGGCGTGCTCTACGGCGCGGGTGAATGGGCGTCGCTGAACAGCGATTTCCTGCTGCCAGAGATCGTCTACCCCGTGGCGCACCCGTCACTGAACGTTGCGGGTATCCAGACGCTGGAACAACTGGCGAAAGCCAACCTGGTGCAGATCGATACGTCGGCCTGGCATTGTCTGGATTGGCAACAGTGGTTCAGACACCTGGGGCACGACTACCTGCCGCCGGACAAGGCACCTGTGTTCAACCAGTTGACCCTGGCGTTTCGCGCCGTGCAGCAAGGCATGGGCATCGGCCTTGCCTGGACCTTCATGGGCGACGAAGCGATCGCCAAGGGTGAACTGCAACGGGTGACCGACTATGAATGCATCACCGGGTTCGGCGAGTACCTGGTGTCGGTCAGGCACCGCAGTCTGTCGCCCTCGGCCGAGGTCTTCCGCCATTGGCTGCTGGCGGCGACTGCGGCCGAGGCCGGCTGATTGGTCATCAGAAGCCGACGGTCGCCGACAACAGATAAGTACGCGGCGTGGCCAGGGTCAGGCCCGGTTCGCTGTCATCCGATGCACCGGCCGAACTCCAGTAGCGCTTGTCCAGTACGTTCTCGACGTTGGCCCGCAGCGTCACCGACTTGCCTTCGACCTTGAAGGCATAGCGGGCGCCGACGTCGAAGCGCTCCCACGAGTCGATCTCCTTGCTGTTGGCCTGATCCAGGTACTGCGAGCTTGAGTAGATGCCGCGCCCGGTCAACGTCAGGCCCTGCACCCCCGGCACGTCGTACTCGGCGCCCAGGTTGACGTTGTACTTGGGGGTCGCCGGGGCGCGGTTGCCGTCGAAGGTGCCGTTGGTGGTGTGGGTCAGTTCGCTGTCGATGTACATCACACCGCCCAGCAGGCGAACGCCCTTGAGCGGTTCGCCAAACACCGTGACCTCGGCACCGTCGTTCTGGCGCTTGCCGTTGGGGCCGAACACACGCGTGGTGGAATTGGTCTCGTAGGCAGGCTGCTTGATGCGGAACACTGCCGCCGTCAGGCCAAAGGTGCCCTGATCGTACTTGGCGCCGAACTCGACCTGGCGGCTGATGAAGGGCGGGAAAATCTCGTCTTCGTTGATCGAGGTTGACGGCGCGATCTTGCCCTGGCTCAAGCCCTCCATGTAGTTGGCATACAGCGAGACCTGGTCGGTGACCTTGTAGAGGATCCCGCCCGAGGGCGAGACCTTTTCCTCGTCATAGGACGTGATGCCCTTGACGCCATCGGACCAGTCATCGACCTTGACCCGCTGCCAGCGCGCGCCAAGGGTCAGCAGCAAACGGTCATCGAAGAACCCCAGGGTGTCGGACAGCGCCACGCCGCTGAAACGATTTTCGGTGTAGACCCGGGCGTCCTGGCGCGTGGGGTTGACGGGCGTTGGCGTGTCCACCGGGTTGAACAGGTTGCTGGGCGCCGAGGCGTAGCGCGCACCGCCGTTTTCGAAGTCCATGTAGAAGTAGCTGGCGGCCAGGTTGAGCTCGTGGCTGACAGGGCCGGTGTGGAACCAGTTGCGCACGCCAGCGGTGGCCGTGCGCACGTTTTCGTCCCGGGTGAAGTCCCGGGGCTGGACGCTGAAGTCACCGGCGTTGTTGGTGATCGACACGGCGTGGCGCAGGAAGTCGTGATTGCTTTTGCGCGCCCCGACGCCGCCGTAAAGCATCACCGATTCATTGACATCGTACTCGGCGTTGACGGTGCCGAAGGTGTCTTTGGTGCGTGCCTTGCTCCAGTCCTGGGCGTAGTTGTGCCGTACGTCGTTGGGGTTGGGCACCCTGGCGTTGGTGCCGATCTGCACCCGCTCCTGCGGCGCGTCGGTGTCGCGCTCGGTGTGGCCGACGTCGGTCGAAAGGCGCAGCCGGTCTCCGCGAAAGTCCAGGCCGAGCACGGCCATTTCCCGGTCGACGCTCTGGTGGTCCCATTCGGTGTCACCGGACTGTTTCACCCCGTTGAAGCGGATCCCGAACTGGTTCTCGTCGCCGAATCTGCGGCCCACGTCCAGCGCGCCACCCACCTGATTATTGGAGGCATAGAGGGTGGTCAGTTCGGTGAGGGGCGTGTCACCCGCCCGCTTTGGCACTACGTTGATCCCGCCGCCCACACTGCCTCGTGGCGAGATGCCGTTGATCAGTTGGCTCGGCCCCTTGAGCACATCGACCCGCTCGGCCATTTCCATGTCGATGGTGTAAGTGGGCAGCACGCCGTACAGGCCGTTATAGGCCACATCGCTGTTGAACAGGCTGAAGCCGCGAATGGTGAACTGCTCGTAGCGCCCGCCTGCCGGGTTGGTGGCGCGAACCGACGGGTCGCTGGCGATCAGGTCACCCAGGGTGCGCGCCTGTTGGTTCTTGACCGTTTCCTGGGTGTAGGTGGTCATGCTGAACGGGGTGTCCATGAAGTCCTTGTCGCCCAGCAGCCCCTGGGAACCGCGCCGCGCCACCTGGCCGCCGGCGTAGGACTGGCCGTCGCCGGCCCCCGCCGTCGCGCCGAGAATGGACGTCGGCGCCAGTTGCAGGCTGCTGCCTTCCGGCGCGGGGGTCAGGGTGTAGGCCTGCTCGCCCACCGGCACCAGCGCAAGGCCGGAGCCTAGCAGCAGGCGGCGCAGGCCTTCTTCCACGCCGTATTCGCCGGACAGGCCTGGGCTGTCATGGCCGCTGACCAGCGCCGGGTCCACCGAAAGATTGACCCCGGCAAGGCCGGCAAACCGGGTCAGCGCTGCGCCCAATGAGCCGGCTGGCACCTGATAGCTGCGGCGCTGGGTAGCGTCAGCCCAACTGGTGGCGGCCAGGAAGGGGCTTGAGCTCAAGGTGAACAACAGCCCCAGGTGCAGCAGCGGGCGCAAGCGATAAGGCGAAACGGCGGACATAGAGGAAAGCTCTCGTATTTTGTTCAATTACCTTCAATGACCGGTGAGGTTGAAAAAGGGGACAGGGGGATGTGTTTTCTTTTTTGAACCTGGGCTGATTCAAGACCGCTCCCGCGGGCAACCCCGGCTGCTACGGGGGTTGGGGTGTTGCCGGGATTTGCGTCCGCCCCGATCCCGGTTCGCGTTGCTGCTCACACGCGGCTGGCGCGGGGCACCAGGGCTACCCAGTAGCGGGTTCGGGTTTTTACCTCGATCGGCAGGCTGGCGGCGAGCAGGGAAAGCACCCGGTCGGTGTTGTCGATGCGAAAGCTGCCGGTGACGCGCAGGGCTTCAAGCTCCGGCTCCCAGCGCAGCAGGCCGGTGCGGTAGCGCGACAGCTCGCGCAAGAAATCCCCCAGGGGCTGATTCTGGGCCATCACCACACCGTCTCGCCAACCGGGAGCGACGTTGTCGAAGGGGCTGACCGGCCCTGCCCCGCTCACCTGCAGATCGACTTGCTGGCCCGCCTCCAACAACAGTGCAGGCCCTTGCAACGGCAACAGACGGACCCTGCCACTGACCACCGACACCCGGCAGTCATCGCGGCTCAGACGGACGCAGACTTCACTCTGGCTGACCACCACCCGGCCATACGGCCCCTGGATGGTCAGCGCCGACTCACCCGGTACCTTGAGCGCGATTTCACCCCGGACCAGGGTCAGGCGGCGTGCAGCCATGTCCAGGTTCACCGCGCTGGCGGTGTTCAGCTCCAGCGTACTGCCATCGGCGAGGACCACGCGCTTGTGCTCGCCGGTCGAGGTTGAAAGATCAGCCTGCCAGACATCCAGTGGCAACTGGCGGCTGAGCATCCAGGCAGCGGGCGCCAGCGCGGCCAGGCCCAGCGCACCTTTGAGCAGCGCCCGCCGGCCTGGCTGGGGACGGTCCAGCGTCGCCATCGCCAGACGGGTCGGCAGGCTGTTGAAGCGCTGCCGCAGTTGCTCGACCTTCTGCCACGCCTGCTCATGGCTGGCATGGCTGTCGCGCCAGTGTTGCAGTCTCAACCGGTCGGCTTCGCTCGCATCCCCCGATTCGAGCAGCGCCAGCCACTGCGCTGCCTTGCGCACGACCTCACGCTCCTGGCCTGCGGGCGCGGCGCGGTTCACCAGTCCACCAACAGGCAATGCTCATAGGCATGCGCCATGTAGCGTTTGACGGTGCGCTCGGAAACGTCGAGGCGCTCGGCAATCTCGCGATAGCCCAGCCCTTCCAGCTGGCTCAGGAGAAACGCCCGACGCACCATGGCAGGCAGCCCGTCGAGCAACTCGTCCAGGGCCTGCAGGGTTTCGAGCAGTACCCAGCGCTGTTCCGGCGAAGGCACGCATTCCTGCGGCAACTGCGCCAGCGCCTCCAGATAGGCCTGTTCCAGACTGCGGCGGGTGTAGAAATTGCTCAGCAGGCGCTTGCCCACCGTCAGCAGGTAGGCCCTGGGCTCGCGCAATTCGCCGAGCGGTTGCGAACTGCCGAGTACCCGCACGAAGGTGTCCTGGCTCAGGTCGGCCGCATCCCAGGCGTTGCCCATGCGCCGCCGCAGCCAGCCTTCGAGCCAGCCATGGTGGTCGCGATACAGGGCATCGAGAGTGGGTTGCGGGGGCGGCGCGGCGTCGGACATCTAAAGGCTCGGTAGGAAAGCGCGACTCAAATGAGACTGATTCTAATTAGTGATCTTGATCAACAACAAGCTCTTTTGGCGCAAAGGTTGCCGCCCGCCGACAATTCTGCTGGGATGAGCCATCCGTTTTTCACAGAGCACTGACCATGGCGTCCTATAAAGACCTCTTCGAGTATGGGGAGCATTTCGAGTCGTTCGTCGCCCGAGGTTTCCCGACAGAAATCGCCGCGATCCGCGACATGCAGCACAAGCTGGCCGAGCAGCAGGCCATCAGCCTCGCCAGCCAGCAGCGCCTGCTCGCGGTGCAGGCGACCTTTCATCTGCTGGTAGTCGGCGAAATGTGGTGCCCGGACTGCCAGATCAACATCGCAGTCATGGATTACCTGCAGCGGGGCAAGGCGAATATCGACCTGGCGATCATCTCCAAGGGCCGCGCGGAGAATGAACTCAAGCAGCGCCTGGACCTTGAGCGCATTTCGATCCCGCTGGTGCTGGTGCTCGACGAACAGTTCGAGCCGGTCGGACGTTTTGTCGAAAGCCCGCAGGCGGTCATCGAGGGTGGTGACGCCGCGAAAGCCGACTACCGGGCCGGCAAGTATCTGGAAAGCACCTTGCAGGACTTTCTGGCTATTTTCGAAGAGTCGGCACAGGGCTAGATCACCCTGCCCTTTGCCGCAAAATGTGTCGCCATGCTTGTGTTTTCCGGCAGGTAAGCCTAACTGATTGCAGTACTGAGCCCGAAAGCGACTCCGTCTTGATCACTTGCGCAATGCCAGGAGATTTTGACATGGCGACTGCAATCACCCTGGCGCCCCTGCTGCGCCAATCCGTAGGTTTCGACCGGCTGAGCGACCTGTTCGAGTCGGCCCTGCACAACGAACCCTGCACCTGCTATCCACCCCACAACATCGAGCGCTACGGCGACGATCACTACCGCATCGTGGTCGCGGCCGCCGGGCTGTCGGCGGACGACCTGGACCTGCGGATCGAAAAAAGCGTGCTGATCGTCTGCGGCGGCGAGCGTTCGGCAGACGCCGGCGCCACCTACCTGCATCAGGGCATCGCCCATGGCGCCTTTCGCCTGGTGTTTCACTTGGCTGACCATATCGAAGTCCAGGGCGCGACCTTCGAAAACGGCCTGTTGATCATCTTCTTGCTGCGCGTGGTGCCAGACGAGATCCGCCCGCGGCACATCAAGATCAACAGCCCGGGAGATGGCCCGGACCGGCGGCAGATCGATCAGCACTGAGCGTCAGCGCAATTTGATGGAACTCACCCGCGCCCAGCGGGCCATATACCCTGTACGCCTCTGCAACGGGCCTGACCGGGGAGGCACGCATGGACAGCTGAGACTGTCTGTTGGCATCCACTCGCATACAGGTGACGCAGTGAATACATTTGTCTCGCTGGAAAAACTGGGTAAGACCGATCTGCACGATTATCACGAAGTCTGGATCACCACCTCCGAACGCTGGCCACAGGACCCCGAAACCGCGCAACGCATGTGCCTCTGGCGCGTTGACCGCGAGCTGACCCGGGACGTGGAAATCGATGAGGTGTATTTCCAGAACCTGCCAAGGCTCTGGTTGCTGGTAGACGACCTGCACGACACCGCAGCCGTCGCCGGCATTGAACAGGCGCTGACCCTGCGCCTGGACGAGCAGAACCTGGAGGGCGAATTTCACCCCGCGGAACAAGACAAGGTGCCGTGCGGCGATAAACACACCGATTTGCGCAGTTGACCCCGTAGCAGTCCGGCTTGCCGGCGTCGGCGATTTCAAAGACGCCGACGCCGGCAAGCCGGACTGCTACGGAATCGGGGCGGTCTCAAATCAGGAGGGTGCACCGATAAGCTGTAGGAGCGCGCTTGCCCGCGAAGGCGTCAGCCCTGACGCCTCGATGGCGCCTGATTCACCGCTTTCGCGGGCAAGCGCGCTCCTACAGATATTCGTCATGTCAATCCAGATCCGAAGCCTGATGGCGTTCAGGCACCTGGTTGCCTTCGTCGCCCCATGTACGGTTGACCCGCAAGCCACGGATCACGGCCGGGCGCTTGGCGATTTCCTTGGCCCAGCGTTGCACGTGGGTGTACTCGTGGGCGGCGAGGAATTCGGCGGACGAATACACGTTGCCCAAGGCCACCTGGCCGTACCATGACCACACCGCGATGTCGGCGATGGTGTAGGTATCGCCCGCCAGGTAACGGCTCTCACCCAGGCGGCGGTCGAGCACGTCCAGTTGGCGCTTGGCTTCCATGGTGAAGCGGTTGATGGCGTACTCGATCTTCTCCGGCGCGTACACATAGAAGTGCCCGAAACCACCCCCCAGATACGGCGCCGCACCCATCTGCCAGAACAGCCAGTTGAGCGTTTCAGTACGCGCAGCCGGCGCCTTGGGCAGCAGGTCGCCGAACTTTTCCGCGAGATACAAAAGGATCGAGCCCGACTCGAACACCCGCACCGGCGGCTCGACGCTGCGGTCCAGCAGTGCCGGAATCTTGGAGTTGGGGTTGATCTCGACGAAACCGCTGGAGAACTGATCCCCCTCACCGATCTTGATCAGCCAGGCATCGTACTCCGCGTCCTTGTGCCCAAGGGCCAACAGCTCTTCGAGCATGATGGTGACCTTCACCCCGTTGGGCGTGGCCAGGGAATACAGCTGCAACGGCTGCTTGCCCACCGGCAGGGTCTTTTCGTGGGTGGGGCCGGCCACCGGGCGGTTGATGCTCGAGAACTGGCCACCGGACGGTGCCTCGTATGTCCAGACCTTGGGGGGAACGTAGGCAGCTTTGGTCATGAAACGAACCTCTTGATTGAGTCACGGCAGCGTCAGGCCGCGCAGTGAAAAGGCAAAGGAAGAGAAAATGAGACCGGGCACAAGCGTGAGCAGTTCAGGGCGGGTGTCGACCAGTCCCCTGCTGCGTTGCGTGGACGAACCTTACCGCGTCAGGCAGCCGGTCGTCACTCGATACGGGTGTCCGACCCTGAGGGCAAACGTTAAAGTGCTACCGAATTCGAGCAAAGACGTTCGCCTGCATTGAAGCGGCCGGACGCCCACGAGGTGAATCTGACGATGGACAACGCCATCCCTCACCTGCAACAGCGCTTGCTGCAATACGTGCTCGCCTCGTCAGGGTGAATCATTGCCCAGCTGCGCCCTGACCGCCTCCTTGTCGATCACCGAAAACACCTGGGCAATGCGCCCGTCGCGGATTTCATAGAAGACGTTTTCGGTAAAGCTCACCCGCTTGCCGTTAACCGGCAAGCCAAACAACTCCCCTACAGGCGTGCAATCGAAACAGAGCCGCGCCGCGATGTGCGGTGGATCCGCGATCAAAAGATCGATCACGAAGCGCAGATCCGGGATGGCACGGAAATCGTTTTCCAGCATCTCCCGGTAGCCTGACAGGCCGATGCGCTGCCCGTTGTAGTGCGCATCCTGATGCACGAAGCGACCCAGCTCAGGCCAGGCCTGCCGGTTGAGGCAATCGATGTAGCCGCGATACAGCTCGCTGATGTCCTGTCTGGTCATAGGTAACGGCCTGTCGTCGGTGTATCTGGCATTGGGCGTCTCGGGCCGCGGTTGGTTCACACCCAATTGTTACGCCATAAGCAACAGTGTTTATCCATCGATTACGAGGACAATTTGCCGCAGGGCACGGATTTTTTGCTAAAGTTAGGTAATTAACTAACTGGTTAATTACCTGTGTGGCTACCCCCTTCGCCTCCCGGCGCATGCGGGCTTCGCACTGCAAAACCGTTCTTCCCACCCTCGTAGAGCGTTCGCACGACGCTCAACGTCAGCAGGATCACGCAACATGACTACGTCTCGCCCTTCGGCATCCGTCAGTCGCTGGCCCATCTGGGTCGTCGCACTTGGCGTGCTGGTATTTGGATTACTTTTCGCAGCAGGTGGCGGCTACCTCGTCACCCTCGGTGGCAGCTGGTACTTCCTGCTTGCCGGTCTTGGCCTGATCGGTTCGGCATTCCTGCTGTTCAAAGGGCGCGTTGCCGGTGCCTGGCTGTTCGCAGCCGTCATGGTACTGACCCTGCTGTGGGCGGTGTCGGATGCAGGCCTGGTGTTCTGGCCGCTGGTGTCGCGCCTGTTCGCGTTGGGCGTGCTGAGTCTGCTGGTGGCGCTGGTCTACCCGACGCTGCGCAAGGCCAACGGCCTGCCTGGCGGCGTGGGTGGTTACGCGCTGGGCGGCGTGCTCGCCATCGCCATGGCAGCCGGTTTCTGGGGCATGTTCCAGCCTCACGCCTCGGTATCGCCCACCGGCAACGGCCCGGAGCTGACCAAGGTCGACCCGGCCAAGGCGCAGAAAGACTGGGCCCACTACGGTAATGACGAAGGTGGCGGCCGCTTCGCTGCGCTGGACCAGATCAACCGCAGCAACGTATCCAGGCTGGTGCCGGTCTGGACCTATCACACCGGTGACGTGGCCATCAGCGACGGCAACGGTGCCGAAGACCAGATGACCCCGCTGCAGATCGGCGACAAGGTGTTCATCTGCACCCCGCACAACAACATCATCGCGCTGGACGCCGACACCGGCAAAGAGCTGTGGAAGCACGAAACCAACGCCAAGTCCGCCGTGTGGCAGCGTTGCCGTGGCCTGGCGTACTTCGACGCCACCGCCGCCATTGCGCAACCTACCGATGGCAGCACCCCTGCCGTGCCAGTTGCCGTGCCTGAAGGCGCCAATTGCACGCGTCGCCTGCTGACCAACACCATCGACGCACGCCTGATCGCGGTCGATGCCGACACCGGCGAGCTGTGCAAAGGCTTTGGCGACAACGGCCAGGTCGATCTGAAAGCCGGCCTGGGCAAGGTGCCGGACTCCTACTACCAACTCTCGTCCGCGCCGCTGATGGCCGGCACCACAGTGGTCGTTGGTGGCCGTGTGGCGGACAACGTGCAGACCGACATGCCAGGTGGCGTGATCCGTGGTTTTGACGTGGTCACCGGTGAAATGCGCTGGGCGTTCGATCCGGGCAATCCTGAAGACAAGAAAGCCCCGGAAGGCGACAGCACCTATGTGCGCAGCACGCCGAACAGCTGGGCGCCGATGTCCTACGATCCGGCGATGAACACCGTGTTCCTGCCGATGGGCAGCTCGTCCACCGACATCTACGGCGTTGAACGCACCCAGCTCGATCACACCTACGGCGCGTCCGTGCTGGCCCTGAACGCCACCACCGGCGAGCAGAAGTGGGTCTACCAGACCGTACACAACGATCTGTGGGACTTCGACCTGCCGATGCAGCCGAGCCTGATCGACTTCACCAAAAAGGACGGCAGCAAGGTTCCGGCCGTCGTGATCGGCACCAAGGCCGGTCAGATCTACGTGCTCGATCGCCACACCGGCCAGCCGCTGACCGAGGTCAAGGAAGTGCCGGTCAAGCCGTCGAACATCCCGAACGAGCCGTATTCGCCGACTCAACCGAAATCGGTGGGCATGCCGGAAATCGGCGCGCAGACGCTGACCGAATCGGACATGTGGGGCGCCACGCCGTTCGACCAACTGCTGTGCCGTATCTCGTTCAAGAAGATGCGCTACGACGGCCTCTACACCGCGCCAGGCACTGACGTGTCCCTGAGCTTCCCGGGCTCGCTGGGCGGCATGAACTGGGGCAGCCTGTCGACCGACCCGGTCCACGGTTTCATCTTCGTCAACGACATGCGTCTGGGCCTGTGGAGCCAGATGGTGCCGCAGCAGAAAGACGCCAAGGCCTCCAGCGGCGGCGAAGCGCTGAACACCGGCATGGGCGCGGTGCCGCTCAAGGGCACCCCGTATGCCGTGAACAAGAACCGCTTCCTGTCGGTAGCCGGCATTCCGTGCCAGGCGCCACCGTTCGGCACCCTGACCGCCATCGACATGAAGACCCAGAAGATCGCCTGGCAAGTGCCGGTCGGCACCGTGCAGGACACCGGCCCCATGGGCATCAAGATGCACATGCAACTGCCGATCGGCATGCCGACGCTGGGTGGCACCCTCTCCACCCAAGGCGGCCTGATCTTCATCGCCGGCACCCAGGACTACTACCTGCGCGCCTTCAACAGCGCCAACGGTGAAGAAGCCTGGAAAGCCCGTCTGCCGGTGGGCAGCCAGGGCGGCCCGATGACCTTCGTCTCGCCGAAGACCGGCAAGCAGTACATCGTCATCACCGCCGGTGGCGCTCGCCAGTCGGCCGACCGTGGCGACTACGTGATCGCCTACGCGCTGCCTGACAGCAAGTAAGCGGCTGCGAGACAAAAAAACCGCTGTCGCCCTTGAGGTGACAGCGGTTTTTTTATGGCTGCGGTTTACTAGACCATTGGCAAACGGCTGAAGATTTCCAGCTGCTCGGCCTCGGCACTGAACGCTGCCAGCAGCGGATACTCCTGAGCACTGGCCTGATCCGGCACTACCAGCTGAATGAAGCTCCAGCCCACGGCAATGCTGATGCCGTCCTGGCCGATGTCCGGTCCGGCACTGGGTGGTTGCTCGCGCAACTCACGCTCGAGCTCGGCGCAGGCGGTCTTCAACTGTTCGCTGACCCGCTCCACCCAAGGCCCGTGCTGGATGTGCTCTGGCCGCAGATTACGCTCGTAGTAGATCTGCACGGCCTTTTCATAGGCCACCAGCGCCAGCCCCGACAGGCGCAGAACCCGTGTGCGTTCGGCCAGCGTCGTGGGCACCAGGCCCTTCCCCGGCCCCTTGAAGCATTCGACATAATCGAGGATCAGGCTCGACTCCATCAGCACCGTGCCGTCATCGGTGATGAAGGTCGGCGCCTTGATCAGCGGGTTGATCTGGCGAAAGCGCTCCATGCCGCGAAACACCGAAACCGGCTCATGCTCGAAAGCGATCCCCATGCGGGCCAGGCTGACCGCGACACGCCGCACATAAGGGGAATCCAGCATACCGACGAGTTTCATCCACAACCTCCTTGGCTTCGGTGATATCAGAGTAATAGCTTCCCACGCAGGCTAGCAAAAAGCCCTGCGCGCACAACCTGCCTTTCAAAAAACAGTGCAGGACCGGGTTGCTGGACTACGCTCGATTCACAAATTCTTCACAAATATTTTGAAACACTCCGCGCGATCCTCGCCCTTAACCACCCCCACCTGCCATGACAGGTTTGTCTGACGTGCCGATCCCACGGACAGGTTCGATGCCACGTATGTGCAGGCTGTGCTTCGAGTAGTGCTTTATATGGAAATGCGTTCAAGGCTCAAACCCGTCACCTCTACCCGCCTGGTCATGTTGTTTTCCCTGTGCATGGTGGTGTTCTACAACCTGGCCACCTGGCACGCGCTGGTCGGCCTGACCCAGCTGCAAGGCATCAAGGTCGCGGCGTTCTACGCCTCTTTTGCGATCTTCCTGTGGGCGGCAATCACCCTGCTGCTGACCCCGTTCTCGTTCCGGCCAACCCTCAAGCCGGTGTTGAGCCTGGTGGCGCTGTGTTCGGCGGCAGCGGCGTATTTCATGAACAGCTATGGCATCACCATCGACACGGTGATGATGCAGAACGTGCTGGAAACCAACCCCGGCGAAGCCAAGGCCCTGCTCAGCGGCAAGCTGTTGGCCTACCTGCTGTTGCTCGGCGCGCTGCCCATCGCCCTGATCTGGCTGTGGCCGGTGACCTACCGCCGCGTGCTGCCGGGCCTGGTCAACAAGGTGCTGGTGTGCATCGGCTGCGTGCTGGTAATCGCTGCCTCGGTGGGCCCGTTCTATTCGACCTACGCGCCGATCTTCCGCGATGAAGACAAGCTGACTCACTTCATCAACCCCACCAACTACATCTACGCCATCGGCAAACTGACCAAGCAGACCGTGGCGATCAAGGAGACGGTGAAGATCCAGACCGTAGGCGCCGACTCGGCCCTCACGGCCCAGGCCCGGCAACGTCCGAAGAAAAGCCTGATGATCTTCGTGGTGGGCGAGACCGCCCGGGCCGACCACTTCTCACTCAACGGCTATGAGCGCGAGACCAACCCGGAACTGAAGAAGCAGGACATTCTCAACTTCACCCAGGTGGCCTCCTGCGGCACCTCGACCGCCGTATCGGTACCGTGCATGTTCTCCAAGTTTCCGCGCACCGATTACAGCGACAAGAAAGGCAAGACCTACGAGGGTCTGCTGGACATGCTGCAGCGCGCGGGCCTGAAGGTGGTGTGGCTGGACAACAACAGCGACTGCAAGGGCACCTGCCTGCGCGTGCCCCACAGCGATATCCCGAAAACCCAGAAGAGCCCCTTCTGCGACGGCCAGAACTGCCTGGACGAATCGCTGCTGGTGGGCTTGCAGGAGTACATCGATACCCTGTCGGACAACGCGATCATCGTCCTGCACTCCGACGGCAGCCATGGTCCGGAATACTACGACCGTTACCCCAAGACCATGGAGCGCTTCACCCCGGTGTGCCGCACCAACCAGTTGGGCAGTTGCACCTCTGACGAGCTGAAGAACGTCTACGACAACACGATCCTCTACACCGACCATTTCCTGGCGCAGACCATCGAGTTGCTCAAGCGCAACCAGGACAAGGTCGACACCTCGATGATTTACGTGTCGGATCACGGCGAATCCTTGGGCGAAAACGGCATCTACCTGCATGCAGCGCCCTACGCCATCGCGCCGAGTGCCCAGACCCACGTGCCGATGGTCATGTGGTTCGGCAACCAGACACTGGAAGACGCTAACGTCGACCGCAGCTGCCTGGCCGCCAAACAGCAGCAGCCGGACCTGAGCCATGACTACCTGTTCCATTCGGTGCTAGGCTTGCTCGGCGTCTCGACCACCGAATACCAGCCCGCGCTGGACATTTTCAGCAGCTGTACGCGCAGCAAAGGATGACCTGACATGCCCCTCCAGAACCCGGCCAGCAATGACGCAACCCCGGTGTTCTGGAGGGATGCTGCCCTGCCCTTCATCGAGGCCCGCTCCATCGCCGACGGGCGCAAAGTCTGTTACTCGCGCCATTCCCACGAAGTGTTTTCCATCGGCGCCATCACCGCCGGGCAAAGCACCTACCTGCACGAAAAGACCACCCAGACCATCCGCACCGGCACCTTGGTGCTGATGAATCCGGGTGATGTCCACGCCTGCAATCCCATCGATGACCAGCCTTGGTCCTACGTGATGCTGTACGTCGATGCGCAGTGGCTGGGCCGGGTGCAACAGGCTTGCGGCGTGGATGGATTCCGGCCCCTGTCCCCGATCTCAAGTAACGACCCCGAGCTGTTTGCCGGGTTGCTGGCGCTGCATCGGGTGTTGATCGATCCGGCGCTGGAATCCCTGCAGAAACACGAAGCGGCCATTGTTTTTTTCACGATGATGCAGCAGCGCCTGGGGGATTGCGACGCCCCGCTGAAGAAGGTCAATGCCAGGCTTGAGCGTGCGGCGGATTACATCAACGCACACTTTCTTGAAGCCTTGAGGCTCGAGGACATCTGCCAGGTGGCGAACCTGTCCGAGGCCTACCTGATTCGTGCCTTCGAGCAGCATTACCACATGACGCCCCACGCCTACCTCATCAACCGCCGCATCCAGCATGCTCAAGGGCAACTGCGCGAGGGCGAGGCAATCGCCGATATCGCCCAGCAGAACGGCTTTGCCGACCAGGCGCATTTCCAGCGGGTGTTCAAGAAGCACCTGGCGGTAACGCCCGGCCAATACCGCCAGTGATCAGACGTACAACAGCGACACCGCGCACCCGGCCAGCATGGCAGCCATGCTGCGGTTGAACGTGCGAATGCGCTGCGGGCTGCGCAGCCAGGGCCCGAGGAAGGCGCCGGCGTAGGCCCAGCAGGCCACCGACAGGTAGCAGATCACGAAATAGATCAGCGCAAACAACCCGATCAACCGCCCTTCGCCATCGGCGACGAACGCCCCCATCCCTGCCACGGCGGCCAGCCACGCTTTAGGGTTGAGCCACTGCATCAGCGCGCCATGCCAGAACGAGGGGGATTGGGTGGGCTGGTCGACGTCAAGACGACCGTCGTCGAGCGCCAGCTTCCAGGCCAGGTAGACCAGAAACGCCATACCGGCCCAGCGAATGATGTCGGTCAGCACCGGGTACTGACGCAACACTTCGTGCAGCCCGAAGCCGGTGAACACCAGCAACAGCACAAAGCCGACCGTGGCCCCCAGGACATGCCGCAGGCTGGCCAGCAATCCGAACTGCGCGCCGCTGCTGAGCGCCACCACATTCACCGGGCCAGGGGAGATCGACGCGGCCAGCGCGAAGGCGGCCATGGACATCATCAGGTTCATTCAGAGTGTTCTCCGTTCATTGAATGAGCCAGAGGTTAAAGGGGTGGGGTTTGGGCGGTATTGAAGAAAACTGACCAGGCTGATGCCCGCCGTTGATGTTGTAGGAGCGCGCTTGCCCGCGATGGCGTCAGGCCTGTGACATTGACGGCGGCTGACACGACGCCATCGCGGGCAAGCGCGCTCCTACGCCTACCGGCAGAGGCCGGCTAATCCCTGGCCTGCGACAACGGCCGGGCCACCTGCTCCAGGGACTTGCGCTCCGACGCCGCGCCCCAGATCGCCTGCACCGCCGCTGCCAGCAACATCAACGCCGCGCCGATCAGGTAGCCGATGAACACTGGCCCGCGCTGGTGGCTGTCGATCAACTCGCCAAACAGGGTTGGCCCGACGATCCCGCCCAACGCCGTGCCGAAGGCGTAAAACACCGCAATCGCCAATGCGCGAATTTCCAGCGGGAAGGTTTCGGCCACCGTGAGATAGGCCGAACTGGCCGCCGCCGAAGCGAAGAAGAAAATGACCATCCAGGCGATGGCCTGCTGGGTGACCGTCAACAGGCCCTGCTCGAACAGATAACCGCTGATACTCAGCAGCACCGCTGACACCGCATAGGTCAGGCTGATCATCACCCGCCGCCCCACCACATCGAACAGCCGCCCCAGCAACAGCGGCCCGCAGAAATTACCCAGTGCCAGCGGCAGCACGTACCAGCCGATGGAGGCCGACGGCACACCATAGAACTCGGTCAATACCAGCGCGTAGGTGAAGAAGATCGCGTTATAGAAGAACGCCTGGGCAGTAAGCAGCGTCATGCCCACCAGCGCCCGTTGCCGATAGGCGTTGAACAGGGTGTCGAAGATTTCACCGAGCGGCGTGTGGTCCCGGGCATGCAGGCGCAATGGCGGGCCTTCGGGATTCTTGAGCACGTGGCCCTGCTCGCGCAAGCGCTGCTCGATGCCCTCGACGATCGTCCTCGCCTCCTCGGCCTGGCCATGGATCAGCAGCCAGCGCGGGCTTTCCGGCAGCCACAGACGCATCAGCAGAATCACCAGCCCGAGCACCGCACCGATGCCGAAACACAAGCGCCACCCCAGATCGCCCCCCACCACGTTCGCATCGAGCAACAGAATTGAACCACCGGCCCCCAGCGCTGCGCCGATCCAGAAGGTGCCATTGATGGTCAGGTCGACCCAGCCACGAAAGCGCGCCGGGGTGAATTCCTGGATGGTGGAATTGATCGCCGTGTATTCGCCACCGATGCCCATGCCGGTGAGGAAGCGAAACAGCATGAAGCTCCACAGACTGAAGGAAAACGCCGTGGCGGCCGTCGCGCTGATGTACAGCGCCAGAGTGATGAAGAACAGTTTGCGCCGCCCGAGCCGGTCAGTCAGCCAACCGAAAAACAACGCCCCCAACACCGCGCCACAGATGTACGCGCCACCGGCCAGGCCAATGTCGGCATTGCTCAGGTGCAGCACCGGACTTTCCTTCAACGCCCCGGACACCGACCCGGCCAGGGTCACCTCAAGGCCGTCGAGCAGCCAAGTGATGCCCAGCGCAAACACCAGCAACGTATGAAACCGCCCCCACGGCAACCGGTCCAGCCGCGCAGGCAGATCGGTTTCGAACAGCGTGCCGGTGTTATTCATGCCCGATCCCTGCCCCGGTGGTCTCTGGGTTGAGAGTTCAGGGGCGTGGCAGGAGTTCATTCGCGAGGCCAACACACACCGTAGCAGCACGGCTTGCCGGCGGGAGCGATCTCACGGACGCCCCCGCCGGCAAGCCGTGCTGCTACGTGATCAGAGTGCCAGCGGCCCCACCATCAACTCCGGCCTCACCTGCCGCTCATATTCCTCGGCTGTGATGAACCCCAGCGCCACCGCTGCGGCCTTGGGCGAGATGTTTTCTTCTGCAGCCTTGCGGGTGATCTGCGCGACGCGGTCGTAGCCCAGCAGCGGGTTGAGCACGGTGGCCATCAGCAATGCGTTTTCCAGGTTGGCCGCCAGTTGCCGATGATTGACTTCCAGCCCCTTGACCAGTTTGTCGGTAAAGATCCCGACGCAATGGGCGAGCACGCCAATCGACTGCAACAGGTTGTGAATCAGCACCGGCTTGGCCACGTTCAGCTCGAAGGCACTGGACGCCCCCGCCACCGTGATGGTGGTGTGATTACCCATGACCTGCATGGCTGCCTGCACCAGCACTTCGGCGATAGTGGGGTTGCGTTTGCCGGGCATGATCGATGAGGTCAGCCCGTCGTCCGGCAACAGAAGCTCCCCCAAACCGCAACGCGGACCCGAGCCCAGCAGGCGGATGTCATTGCCGATCTTGCTCAGGGACACGGCCAGTACATTGAGCGCCCCCGAGACCTCCACCAGCGCATCATGGGTGCCCATGCCCTCGAACTTGCTCGGGTTAGGGCTGAACGGCTCATCGGTGATTCGGCTCAATTCCTCGCAGAACGCCTGATCGAACCCCGCTGGCGCATTCAGCCCGCTGCCCACCGCCGTGCCGCCCTGGGGCAATACGCGCAAGCGCGGCAGGCAGCCCTGGAGACGGTCGATGCCATGGCCGATCTGCCGGGCGAAGGCATCGAAAGCCTGGCCCTGGGTCATCGGCACCGCGTCCATCATGTGGGTCCGACCGATCTTCAACACGCCGGCCCAGGCTTGAGCCTTTTCCGCCAGTGCATCGCGCAACTCGCTTAAGGCGGGCAAGAGAGCGTCGCGCAACTGCAAAGTGGCTGAGAGGTGCATCACCGTGGGAAAGCTGTCGTTGGACGACTGCGAACGGTTGACGTGATCGTTGGGGTGCACCGGGTGTTTACTGCCCAGCTCGCCGCCCAGCGTCAGATTGGCCAGGTTGGCGATCACCTCGTTGGCGTTCATGTTGGTCTGGGTGCCGGAGCCGGTCTGCCAGACCGTCAGCGGGAAATGCTCATCGAACTCCCCTGCCGCCACCCGTTGCGCCGCCTGCTCAATAACCTGCGCCATCTCGTGAGGCAACGCGCCGACGCGCTGATTCGCTCGCACGGCGGCGATCTTCTGCAAGCCGAAGGCATGAATCAACGCCGGGGCGAAACGCTCTCCGTGGTTGCCGAACACCTCAAGGGCACGCTGAGTCTGCGCACCCCAGTAGCGATTGGCCGGGATCGTCACCGGGCCGAACGCATCGTTTTCGATCCGCGTGCCGGTCATAGCGCAGCCCCCGGCGCACGGCCCAGTTCACGCCGGTATTCCTCACGGGCGGTCTGCTCGGAGAACTCCCCGGCCCACTTGGCCACGACGACGGTGGCGACGCTGTTGCCGATGGTGTTGCAGGTGGCAATCGCCATGGACATGAAGCGATACACCCCAAACAGCAGCGCCAGCCCTTCGGCAGGCAGCACGCCGACCGCCGTGACGGTGGCGGCGAACACCACGAAACTGCCGCCAGACACCGCCGCCGCGCCTTTGGAGGTGACCAGCATGATCGCGATGATCCCCAGTTGATGTTCCCAGCTCAAGGGCACGCCATAGGCATTGGCAATGAACAGCACGCACAGGGACATGTAGATGGAGGTGCCGTCCAGGTTGAACGCATACCCGGTGGGCAGCACCAGGCCAACACTCTGTTTGGAGCAGCCGAATTTCTCCAGTTTCTGCAGCAGGCGCGGCAAAGCGCTTTCCGAGGACGCGGTGCCCAACACGATGAAGATTTCATCCTTGATGTAATGCAAAAAGCGCCACAGGCTGAAGCCGGACAACCGGCACACCGCGCCGAGAATCACGAAGATGAAGAAAAAGATCGCCACGTAGAACATCAGCACCAGGTTGGCCAGCGACATCAGCACCGCCGTGCCGTTGCTGCCCACCGCGTAAGCCACCGAACCAAAGGCACCCAATGGGGCGAACTTCATGATCAGGTTGATGAACTCGAAGAAGCACTCGGAGATGCGCGTCAGGCCGTCCTCGATCACTTCACGACGCTCGGGCTTGAGCGCCAGCAGCGCGAAGCCGAACAGCACGGAGATCACCAGCACCTGCAACAACTGGCCACCGGCGAACGCGCCGACGAAGTTGTCCGGAAAGATGCCGTAGATGAAATCCATGGTCGATGCCGGGCCATGGCCCTTGGCGACGGCGGCACTGGCTGCGGCAGCGGTCGCACTGCTCGGATGGGCGTCGTGCATGCCCGAGCCGATGTTCAGCAGGTTGCCCCAGATCAGGCCGATGGCCAGCGCCACCGTGGACAGCACTTCGAAGTAGATCAGCGCACGCAGGCCGACCTTGCCCACCCGCTTGATGTCCCCCGCCGACGCGATGCCGTGCACCACGGTGAAGAACACCAGGGGCGCGACGGCGGTCTTGATCAGCTTGAGAAAGATGTCACCGAGAATCTTGAAGCTGGCCGCCGTTTCCGGGGCGATAAAGCCAAAGGCGATGCCCAGGACCATGGCCGCGACGACCTGGAACGTCAGGTCGCGGTAGAACGGTTTTTTACCGGTAGAAGACATGTTGGCGCTCTCATTGTTTTTATCGGGCACAGATAGCGAAACACCGGGCCTGCAACCTGGCAGGCCCGGTTCAACCGGTCAGCGCTTGACCGAACCTTCACGGGCCAGCGCGCGATCGACCATCTGCGGCGCCAGGCCCAGGTAATTGCAGGGGTCGGTCAGGCGTTGCAGCTCGGCCAGGTCCAGGCGCTCGGTGACTGCGCCCTGGGCCACCAGCGCATCGAGCAGGCTGATGTTTTCGTCATTGGCCACGCGGCAGGCGGCGTACACCACATCGTGGGCCAACTGGCGCCCCAAGGCCGGCGCCAGGCCCATCATCACCGCTTCAGCGACGATCAGACCTTGAGTCATGTTGAGGTTCTTGAGCATGCGCTCCGGGCGCACTTCAAGGCCGGCCAGCATGAACTTCGCCTGGCCCAGAGAGGCGGCGCTCAGGGCGAAAGCTTCAGGGATGGCAATCCATTCCGCCTGCCAGGGCCCGGTGGAGCGCTCGAAATCCTGAATCATCGCATCGAGCATCAGCCCCGCCTGCTGGCGCACGCCCTTGGCTGCCGCGTACATCAGCTCGCAGGAGATCGGGTTGCGCTTCTGCGGCATGGTGCTGCTGGCGCCACGGCCCTTGACGAACGGCTCGTAGGCCTCGCCCAGCTCGCTGGTCATCATCATCATGACGTCCAGCGCCACCTTGCCCAGGGATGCGGTGACCAGGCCGAGGAAGTTCAGGGTTTCGGCCAGGCCGTCGCGGGCCACGTGCCAGGTCGCCTGCGGCACGCCCAGGCCCAGTTCGTCCATCAGCGCTTCCTGCACTTCCAGCCCTTTGTCGCCCAGGGAGGCCAGAGTGCCCGCCGCGCCGGCGAATTGCCCCACTTCCACCCGCGGACGCAGCTCCACCAGACGCTCGGCATGGCGGTCGAACATGCTCAGCCACACCGCGCACTTGTAGCCGAAGGTGATCGGCAAGGCGTGCTGCAGATGGGTACGGCCCGCCATCGGCGTGTCGCGGTACTTCTGCGCAAGACCGGCCAGCAGGCCACGCACGGCCTGAATGTCACGCTCGACCAGCGCCAGAGCGGCACGGACCTGCAACACGACCGCAGTGTCCATGATGTCCTGGGTGGTGGCGCCCCAGTGCACGTAGCGCCCGGCCTCACCGCAGGTTTTCGACAGTTGCTCCACCAGCGGCAGGATCGGGTAACCGACGATCTCGGTCTCGTGCTGCATCAGCGCAAGGTCAAGGGATTCGAAGGTGGATCTGGCAGCGATCTGTTCAGCGGCCTCGGCAGGGATCACGCCGCAGCGGGCTTCGGCGCGGGCCAGCGCTACTTCGACTTCGATATAGCGCTCGATCAGCGCCTTGTCGGAGAACACTTCACGCATCTCGGCGGTGCCGAACATGTCGCGGAACAGGGCGGAATCAAAAACGGTAGTGGACATGGAGAGGGTCCCAAATGTTGTTATTGGCCGTACATATTTATTATGTCCGTACATAATTATTACCCCCTGCCCTGATACACTGTCAACTCGTCGTTGGGAGAGCTCGATGGAAGGCATCAATCAAACGCGTTACGCCGTGGTCGCCAGGGACTTGATGGAAGGCATCAGTAACGGCCGCTATCCGGTGGGTTCACTGCTGCCGACGGAATTCGAGCTGTGCGAGCTGTACGAGGTCAGCCGCCACACCGTGCGCGCGGCCATCACCCAGTTGCAGAACCAGGGCATGGTGTCGCGCCGCAAGCGCGTCGGCACCCGTGTCGAAGCGGCGACGCCCAGTGGGGGTTATTCGCAGTCGCTGGCGTCGGTGGCGGATCTGGTGCATGTGGCCGAAACCCATATCCGCGATGTGCAGCAGGTCGAGCACTTCGTGGCGGACATCGCCCAGGCCCGGCGTCTGGGGCTGGAGCCGGGTTCGCACTGCTTTTGTATGTCGAGCATCAAGGTCGATGTCGGCCAGCGTCACGCGCCGTTGTGCTGGACGGATGTGTACGCCGATGAGGTCTATGCCAGCGTGATTCCTCTGGCCCAGGAGTGCCCAGGCGAGTTGATCGCGGCGTTGATCGAGCGGGAGTTCGGGCGGCGGATCGATGCGGTGGATCAGCAGGTGCGGCCGGTGCAGTTGAATGCCGACCTGGCGACCCGTTTGAATGCGGCGGCGGGTTCACTGGGGCTGAACATTATCCGCCAGTACCGCGACGATCAGGGTGGTTTGATTGCCGTGTCGGAGACGGTGTATCCCGATGACCGGTTTACCCTGGTGATGCAGATGAAACGCGAGAAGAGAGGCTCGGCGCAGGAACTGTAGGAGCGCGCTTGCTCTGGGCCGCATTCGGACGACCCCGGTGTGTCATTCACACATCCGGATTTGACACACCGCGGTCGCGGGCAAGCGCGCTCCTACAAGGATTGGCGCATCGACATGCTTAGAGGTTGAACACCGTCACCAGCTTGGTGTTCAGGTACGCCTCGATGGCCTCGGTGCCGCCTTCGGAGCCGTAGCCGGAATCCTTGATCCCGCCGAACGGCACTTCGACAAGGCCAATGCCCTGGTGGTTGATCGACAGCATGCCCGCTTCGATGCGCGTGCTGAGGATGTGCGCGGTTTTCATCGAGGTGGTGAACGCATAAGAGGCCAGGCCAAACGGCACGCGGTTGGATTCCTTGACCGCGTCTTCGACCGTGTCGAACGGCACGATCAGCGCCAGCGGGCCAAAAGGTTCTTCGCTCATGGCGCGCATGTCGGTGGTCAGGCCACTGAGCACGGTCGGTTCGAAGAAGTAGCCAGGGCCGTCGATCGCCTTGCCACCGGTTTCCAGCTTCGCGCCCTTCTCACAGGCGTCCTTGACCAATGCCGCCAGTGCCGGAGCACGACGCTCGTTGGCCAGCGGGCCCATGGTCACGCCCTGCTCCAGGCCGTTGCCCACGTTCACTTCACGGGCCAGACCGACGAACTGCTCGACGAACCGCTCATACACGCCACGTTGAACCAGGATACGGGTCGGCGAGACGCACACCTGGCCTGCGTTACGGAACTTGGCGCCTGCCAGAGTGCGGGCGGCCAGGTCGATGTCAGCGTCGTCGAACACCAGCGCCGGCGCATGACCACCCAGTTCCATGGTGGCGCGCTTCATGTGCTGACCGGCCAGCGCGGCCAGTTGCTTGCCCACCGGGGTGGAGCCGGTGAAGGTCACTTTCTTGATGGTCGGATGGGCGATCAGGTAGCTGGAAATCTGCGCCGGGTCGCCAAACACCAGGCCGATCACACCGGCCGGAACGCCCGCATCGATGAACGCGCGGATCAGCTCTGCAGGGGACGCCGGGGTTTCTTCCGGGGCCTTGACGATGATCGAGCAACCGGCGGCCAGTGCCGACGACAGCTTGCGCACCACCTGGTTGATCGGGAAGTTCCAAGGCGTGAAGGCAGCCACTGGACCTACCGGCTCCTTGATGACTTTCTGCTCGACCGAAACATTGCGCGAGGGCACCAGGCGGCCATAGGCGCGACGGCCCTCTTCGGCCAGCCAGTCGACGATGTCGGCGGCGGACAGGGTTTCCATGCGCGCTTCGGCCAGTGGCTTGCCCTGCTCCTGCGTCATGATGCGAGCGATCTGGTCGGCGCGTTCACGCAGCAGGTTGGCGGCTTTTTGCATGATCTTGTAGCGATCGTAGGCCGGGGTGCTGCGCCAGGTTTCGAAACCGCGCTCGGCGGCGGCCAGCGCCTGGTCCAGGTCGGCAACGGAGGCATGGGCCACGGTGCCCAGGGTTTCGCCGGTGGCCGGGTTGAGCACGGCGATGGTGCGGCCATCTTCACTGGCGCGCCATTGGCCGTCGATGTACAGCTGAACGTCTGGGTACATAAAGAAGCTCCGAATGCGCCTGTCGCAGGCAGGAGAAGGAAGAAAAAGCGTAGGCCGGGCAATTTACTGGCGTATGCCGATAACGGTCAAGGACCTTTATATGATGACTGACCAGCTCGTCTCGGCAGAACCTCAGCAGAACTGCATCAACTGCTGCGCATAGGCGCGCAACACGTCGCGTTGCATGGCGAACCGGGCGTACTTGCCTTCGCGCAGAGTGTTGATCAGCCCGGCTCGCTCCAGCTCCTTGGTGTGGTGGGACACCGTGGCGGCGCTGACCGGGTGCACCTTGAGCAGTTCGGCGCAGGGCACCGGCTCCGTGGACGCGCTGATCTGCAGCAGAATCTGATAGCGCCTGCTGTCCGCCAGCGCCCGGGAAATCAGCGCGATTTGCAGGTCTGTCAATGGAAATGGCTCTACAGTGCTCATCAAGATCGATACACCCCGTTTGAAACCTCCTTGTAGAGTCTGAATGCGGACGCGGCCCGAAACCGTGCGTCAGGTTGGACGCCCGAGTGCGGCTCAGGTTCAGTGCGACAGAATAAGCGGGTATCGCAGACCCGCGAAGCATTTTCTGGCATTCTGCGCGGCCTTTTCCTACGGCCCTGCTTCTCGCTCATGGCATCTTTTTGCACACAATCTGCAAATGAATTGTTTTTCAATGTGTCGACATGTTGTAGAGTCGCAAAACCTGACCCAGTAGACAGCTTTTGTATACAGGCCAGGCCAGCGTCAACTGCAAAGCCCACGACCGAATAAAAACAACAGGCAGGCTAACCATGACCACAGCTCACAGCACGCCCCCGACGCACCCTGCGTCCCGTAAGACAGACCTGATCTACGGCCTCAACGACCGACCGCACTTCACGGCGGCGATCTTCGCCGCGCTGCAACATGTTCTCGCGTCCTTCGTCGGCATCATCACCCCTACCCTGATCGTCGGCAGCGTTCTGGGGCTGGACAGTGAAGTGCCCTACCTCATCAGCATGGCGCTGTTCGTCTCAGGCCTGGGCACCTTCGTCCAGGCCAAGCGTTTCGGCCCCATCGGCTCGGGGCTGTTGTGTCTGCAAGGCACCAGCTTTTCGTTTCTGAGCGTGATCCTCAGCGCCGGATTCTTGGTCAAGAGCCGCGGCGGCGGCACCGAGGAAATCCTCTCGACCATCTTCGGCGTGTGCTTCTGCGCGGCGTTCATCGAAGTCGCCCTGAGTCAGTTCATCGGCAAGCTGCGCAAGCTGATTACCCCGGTGGTGACCGGCACCATCATCACCCTGATGGGCCTGTCGCTGCTCAAGGTGGCGATGACTGACATGGCCGGCGGCTTCGGCGCCACCGACCTGGGCTCGGCCACCAACCTGGGGCTGGCCGGCCTGGTACTGGCTACCATCGTGATCCTCAATCGTTTCAATATTCCGTTGCTGCGCCTCTCGGCGATCATCATCGGCCTGACTTTGGGCTTCTTCGTGGCCTGGTATCTGGGCCGGGTGGATTTCGCCAAGATGCCGAATGTGCCGGTGATGAGCATTCCGGTGCCGTTCAAGTACGGTTTCTCGTTCGATCTGCTGGCCTTCATTCCGATTGCGGTGATTTTCCTGGTCTCGCCGCTGGAAGCTGCGGGCGACCTGACAGCCAACTCGATGATTTCCCAACAGCCGGTGAGCGGCCCGGTGTATATCCGCCGGATCAAATCGGGCTTGCTGGCCGACGGCCTCAACTCGGCGATGGCCGCCACCTTCAACAGCCTGCCGATGGTGACCTTCGCCCAGAACAACGGGGTGATTCAGCTCACGGGCGTGGCCAGCCGCTACGTGGCGTTCTTCATTGCCGGCATCCTGGTGTTGCTGGGGCTGTTCCCAATCATCGGCGCGGTGCTGCAATTGATGCCCAAACCGGTACTGGGCGGCGCCACGCTGATCATGTTCGGCACCGTGGCCGTGGCGGGGATCAAGATCCTTTCCGAGGCCGGTCTGCATCGGCGCAACATGCTGATCGTGGCGATCTCTTTGGGGATGGGCCTGGGCGTGGCGGCGGTGCCTGAGGTATTGCGCGAACTGCCCAAGGCGCTGCACAACATCTTCGAATCGCCCATCACGGTGGGCGCCTTCTGCGCGATCATCCTCAATATCTTCCTGCCCGAGGAATACCAGGATGAAGAGGAAGTCACCGAGTTCGACCCCGAGGCTTCCACCGTCAAGGTCCTGCAAGACCCGCAACAGCCGGGCGACGGCGAACCTCTGTCGGCGCGCGCGGTCGCAGAGTTGAACCGCTAGGCTCAACGGCAGGGGCGCAATCGCGCCTCTGCCATGCCTTGGTAACCGGAGCGCCGTCAATGCCGCGACACCCCTTCCGCACCCTGTGTACCTGTGTGCTGCTGCTGGCCCTGAGCGCCTGTGCGCTTTTTCCCAATCGCGATCCGTTGAACATCAACGTGGTGGGCATCGAGCCGCTGCAAGGGCAGGACCTGGAAGTGCGCTTCGCCGTGAAACTGCGCCTGCAGAACCCCAACGACGTGGACATCCAGTACGACGGCGTGGCACTGAACCTGGACGTCAACGGCAAGCTGCTGGCCTCCGGCGTTAGCGACCAGAAAGGCACCATCGGGCGTTTTTCCGAGGGTGTTCTTACGGTGCCGGTGACGGTGTCGGCGTTTGCCGCGTTGCGTCAGGCAGTCGGGCTGACAGAACGCCAGAGCCTGGACAACCTGCCCTATGAACTGCACGGCAAGCTCGCGGGCGGGTTGTTTGGCACCATGCGTTTCTACGATAGCGGAACCCTGAGTTTGCCGCAGCCGGCGAGTGGGGAGTGGTGATCGGCGCGACTGGACGCCACAATCCTATGTAGGAGTGAGCTTGCTCGCGATAGCGTTGTGTCAGTCAACGCTGGCGGCACAAGCAAACCGCCATCGCGAGCAAGCTCACTCCTACGGGGTCGGGGTGACTTGAAGGGGTTGTCAGTCCTTGACGAACCGCACCCCGGGCTTGGCCCGTTCATCCACCACCAACTCGAACACATCCGGCCGCGCGTAGTGGCCGACCACGTCGAAATCGTAGCGGGCGCGCACCAGTTCGTCGGTGTCGATCTCGGCGGTCAGCAGGCCGCGCTCGCCCACCAGCGGCCCTGCCAGCACCTCGCCCATGGGGCTGACGATCACACTGCCACCATTAATCAGCGGACGTTCGGCAGGCCAGTTGGCAACGTCGAGGCCCAGCGCCTGCGGCGAGTCCTGAACCTGGCAGGCGCTGATCAGAAACACCCGGCCTTCCTGGGCAATGTGGCGCATGGTGCACTGCCACATCTCCCGCTCGTCCACCGTCGGCGCACACCAGATCTGCACGCCCTTGGCGTACATCGCCGTGCGCAGCAGGGGCATCTGGTTTTCCCAGCAGACGGCAGCGCCGATCCGCCCGGCCTTTGCGTCGATGACCGGCAAGGTCGAACCGTCACCCTTGCCCCAGATCAGCCGCTCGGTGCCGGTGGGCATCAGCTTGCGGTGCTTGGCGACCAGCCCGCCGTCCGGCTCGAAGAACAGCACGGTGCAGAACAGGCTGCTGCCTGAACGCTCGATCACACCGATTACCAAGCTGGCTCCGGTACGCGCCGACAGCTCGCCGAGGGCGTCGGTTTCGGCACCCGGCACATCGATTGCGTTTTCAAAATAGCGGGCAAAGGCATCGCGCCCTTCAGGCAGGCGATAACCCAGTTGAGTGCCGAACGTCTCGCCCTTGGGGTAGCCGCCGAGCAAGGCTTCGGGCATCACCACAACACTGGCGCCCGCCTCGCGAATGGCCGACTCGTAAGACAGGATCTGCGCCAGGGTCTCGGCCTTGCCGCCGGGTAAGGCGCCGATCTGCAACGCAGCAACGATGGACTTGCTCATAAGGGGTACTCCTTGTGATGTGAATGCGGGATCTGTTGCCAATTCTCCGCCTCACCCTCAACATGAATAAACCCCTCGCCAGTTGTGAATGATATGAGCAGCATGAATATCGCCAGCGTCGACCTCAATCTGCTTAAAGTCTTCGAAGCCCTGCACGATGAGGCCAGCGCCAGCCGCGCGGCATTGCGCCTGGGCGTCACGCAATCGGCGGTCAGCGCCTCGTTGCGCCGACTGCGCGAGGTGTACGACGATCAACTGTTCGTGCGCACAGGCCGTGGGCTGGCGCCGACCCTGCGGGCCAACCAGCTCAAGCCGGTGGTCTCTGACGCGCTGAACAAGTGCCGGCAAAGCCTGGCGATGGTCGAGCCCGAGGGCAGTCATTTCGAAGGACGCTCGGTGGCGTTGGGCTGGTCGGATGATTTCGAGATCGCGTTCGGCAGGCGCCTCATGGCGTCGGTGCGGCACAGCGCGCCGGGGTTGCGCCTGATCTTTCGCCAGACCCACAGCCAGATCGTCGGCACGGCATTGATGGAGCGCAGCATCGACCTGGCGGTGGCATCGGGAGGGTTCGCCGAACGGCTGCTCAGCCGCAGGGTGCTGGGGGAAGGCGGCTATCTGTGCCTGGCGGATCCGGCCAGCCTGGCGCCCGGCCAGCGCACATTGAGCCTCGAGGAGTTCATCGCCCGGGAGCAGATTCTGGTGTCGTCGGGCGGCTTCATCGGCATGGTCGACGAAGGCCTGTCGAGCCTGGGCCTGAGCCGCACGGTCTGCGCCTCGACCACCCATTTCGCGGCCTTGCCCTACCTGCTCAACGGCACGGACGCGATTTCGACCATTCCGTCACACGCCGCGCAAGCGGTGGCGCAGATTGCCGGGCTGGCCCTGCTCGAATGCCCCCTGCCGATGCCGCGCTATCCTGTCGAGCTGGGCTGGCGCACCTCCACCCAACTGGACTCGGCGGTGCTCAAGGTGCGCGAGGCGATACAGGGGCTGTTCTGAATCAGCCGCGGGCGGCGGCCACCAGGCGGTTCACTTCGGCGCGCACCATGTTGGCGTACTCGGGCGGCGACATGGCGTCCAGCTCGGCCCGCACCCACTCCGACCATTTGCCCTTGCGCTTGCTGCGCTCGCCCATCAGCCGGGCGGCTTCACCCTTGGACTTGCCCAGGTTGCTCTGCCACAGCTCGAACAGACGGGACTTTTCGTCCTCGATCTCTGCGCGCTCGGCAAGGGACTTGTTGGCCAGGTTGAAACTCATGACGTCTACCTCGATGTGCAAAAACAGAACGCTCGCTCGCCGTTGACTGACGATCGAAAAGCGACAGCATCTTACACCCGGGCGGACAGAAGCTTGCCTTCATTCGTCGCACTTTTTTCCTCGGGCTTGAAATGCCCTGCAACTTTTTCGAAGCGCCAGGACTCCATTGCTCACTGCCATTCTCAACTGAAAGGAAATAGCCATGGCTCGTAAAACCGCTTCCCAGACCGCCGCCGAACAGATCAAGGATCAGGCATTCAGCGAACTGGCGGCCCTGATCGAAGAGTCCGACAAACTGCTCAAGGACAGCGCCGCACTGGTCGGCGAAGAGGCAGAAACCATGCGTGCGCAGTTGAGCCTGAAACTCAAGCAGGCGCTGGATTCGGTGGGCAGCGTGCGTGATCGCACCAAGCCTGCGGTCGAAGCCACCGAAACCTACATCGGCGGCCACCCATGGCAGACCGTGGCGATCTCGGCCGGCTTCGGCCTGGTGGTCGGTCTGTTGCTGGGCCGTCGTTGATACGACCCGGACAATCCCTGTAGGAGCGCGCTTGCCCGCGAAGGCGTCGTGTCAGTCGATACATTCATCGCTGTCAGATCGCGGTCGCGGGCAAGCGCGCTCCTACAAGTTACGGCGACCGGCCGGACACGTTACGGCGACTGGCGGGACAAGTAACGGTAATTGGTCGGACGATGATCCCCGGCGGAAGATTACGGCTTGGGCGGGATCACTTCCAGCTGCGACAAGCGATGCCCCTTGACCAGGGCGGCGTCGATGTCGGTCTTGGATTTTTCAGCGGCGTCCTTCGAGTCGAACGGGCCGATCATCACCACTTCCTTGCCATCGACCTTGACCACATACATGGGGTAATGGTGCTCGACCAGCCAGTAGCTCATGTCGCTCAGGGCTTCTTTCAAGTGAACGCGAATGGTCCACTGATCCGAGGCCGGGGTCGGTGCTTCCGCGACCGAATCAGCGGCTGACACCTTGGGCGTCGGCGCTTGTTTTCCAGCATCGCAGCCTGCCAGCATCAACACCGCCACCATCATTGCCATCTTGCGCACGTCTGTCGCTCCTCATTTGAAGTGGCGCAAGTCTACCATCGCAGGTCATTTCAAGTTGTAACACGGCTGTGTAGCGGGCAGCGGACACCCGCCGACCGCCAGCCCTTGCGCCCTACACCTGCGACTTTCCGACGCGGGCAGTGACCACTGAATCGACGCGCTTGCCCCCCTTGGCCGAGCCTTCATTCATGGCGGCAATTTCACGGGCCGCCTGGGCCTTGTCGAACGAGCCGTCCCACTTGGCGATGGCAATCGTGCCGATGCCGTTACCGATCAGGTTGGTGACGGCCCGCGCCTCGTTGAGGAAGCGGTCGACGCCGAGCAACAGCACCAGGCCTATCATCGGGATACCGTGGAACACCGACAGCGTCGCTGCCAGCGTCACGAAGCCGGCCCCGGCCACGCCCGCCGAGCCTTTGGAGGTCAGCAGCAACACGCCCAGCACCGTCAGTTGATCCCACAGGGTCAGTGGGGTGTTGGTGGCCTGGGCGACGAAAATCGCCGCCATGGTCAGGTAGATGCAGGTGCCGTCCGAGTTGAAGGTGTAACCGGTGGGCAGGACCATGCCGACCACGGATTTTTCGCAGCCCAGTTTCTCGAGCTTGACCATCATGCGCGGCAGCACCGCCTCGGTGGAGCAGGTACCGAGGGTGACCAGGATCTCATCCTTGAAGTAGCGCAGGAACTGCATCAGCGGCAGCCCCGACCAGCGCGCCACGGCGCCCAGGATCACCACGATGAAGATCAGCGTCGTGGCATACAGCGCCACCAGCAGTTGCCCCAGCGACAGCAGCGTGCCGATGCCGTATTTGCCGATGGTGCACGCCATGCCGGCCCCCGCACCCAGCGGTGCAAGGCGCATGACCATCGCCACCACCCGAAACAGGCTTTGCAACAGCATGTCGATGACGTTGACCAGCGGCTTGACCGGCTCGCCGATCTGCACCAGCGCCACGCCCATCAGCACCGAGACCAGAATCACCTGCAGCATCGCGCCCTTGGCAAAGGCGTCGAACAGCGTGGTGGGGATGATGTTCATGAAGAACTCGACCACCCCGCCCTGGGCCGCCGCAGCCTGGGTGTAGCCAGTGATCGCGCTGCCGTTGATGGTGTTGATGTCGATGTTCATGCCCACGCCGGGCTTGAGAATGTTGACCACCACCAGGCCGATCACCAGCGCCAGGGTCGAGAGGATTTCGAAATAGATCAGCGCCTTGGCGCCGATGCGCCCCACTTCCTTGACGCTGCCCATCTTGGCGATGCCCACCACCACTGTGCCGAAAATGATCGGCGCCAGCAGCATCTTGATGAGTTTGATGAAGCCGTCGGCGAAGGGTTGCAGCTTGGCGCCGATATCGGGAAGAAAGAAGCCGACCGCACCGCCGATGACGATGCCGATCAGTACCTGAACGTAGAGCTGGCTGTACCAGCGTGTCGAAGCCTGTTCCATGGGATGCCTCACTGTTGTTTTTGTATGAGGGGAAAGGACAGTTGCACGAAAAGCTTTTCTTGTAGGAGCGCGCTTGCCCGCGAAGGCGTCGTGTCAGTCGATGCATTCATCGCTGTCAGATCGTGGTCGCGGGCAAGCGCGCTCCTACAAAGTGGAATGAGCAGGACTTAGGCGCCCTCACCCAACTCGCGCATCACCGCATACAGCGCCGACTTGGCTTCGAAGCCCACGCCCGGAATGTCCGGCAGGCCGACGTAGCCGTTCTCTACCCGGATGCCATCGGCAAAGCCGCCAAACGGCTGGAACACGTCGGGGTACGACTCGTTGCCGCCCAGGTGCAGGCCGGCGGCGATGTTCAGCGACATCTGGTGACCGCCGTGGGGCACCACGCGGCGCGACGACCAGCCCAGTTCCTGCATCACATCCAGAGTGCGCAGGTACTCCACCAGCCCGTAGGACAGTGCGCAGTCGAACTGCAGGAAGTCGCGGTCCGGGCGCATGCCACCGTGGCGCAGCAGGTTGCGCGCGTCCTGATGGGAAAACAGGTTTTCGCCGGTGGCCATCGGCAGGTCGTAGTGGTTGGCCAGCTCCGCTTGCAGCGCGTAATCCAGCGGATCACCCACTTCCTCGTACCAGAACAGGTTGTAGGGGCGAATCGCTTCGGCGTAGGCGATACCGGTCTTGAGGTCGAAACGGCCGTTGGCGTCCACCGCCAGACGCTGACCGTCGCCCACCACTTCCAGCACCGCTTCGATGCGGCGCAGGTCTTCGGCCAGCGGCACCGCGCCGATTTTCATTTTCACTACGTCGTAGCCTCGATCTAGGTAGCTCTGCATCTCGGCCTTGAGCTTGCTCTGGTCCTTGCCGGGGTAGTAGTAACCGCCTGCGGCATACACCCAGACCTTGTCGTCGGCCACGCCGTTGCGATAACGGTCAGCCAGCAAGCGATACAGCGGCTTGCCCTCGATCTTCGCAACCGCGTCCCACACCGCCATGTCGATAGTGCCCACAGCCACCGAACGCTCGCCGTGACCGCCAGGTTTTTCGTTGGTCATCAGGGTTTTCCAGATGGCGAACGGGTCCAGATTATTGTGCTCCTGGTCGATCAGCGATTCAGGGTCGGCTTCCAGCACCCGGGCCAGGAAACGGTCGCGCATCAGGGCGCCCTGGCCGTAGCGGCCATTGGAGTTGAAGCCGTAGCCGATCACCGGTTTGCCGTCGCGAATCACATCCGTGACCACCGCCACCACCGAGCAGGTCATCTTGGAAAAGTCGATGTAGGCGTTGGCAATGGGCGAGGCAATGGACACGGTTTTCTCGCGAATGTCGACGATGCGCATGGGTCACTCCTGTTATTTTCGAAAGAGGTGCAGCGGTTGACGGGGCCACTCTAGGGCTGGACCTTTGCGCGCGGCCAATGCTAAAAACGCGGCACTCAATGCGCGGATGGCATCACGATGGAATTGGTCTGGCTGGAAGATTTCAACGCCCTGGCACAGAGCGGCAACTTCTCCCGTGCCGCCGAATTGCGCCACGTCACGCAGCCGGCATTCAGTCGCAGGATCCGCGCGCTGGAGACCTGGGTCGGGGTCGATCTGTTCGAGCGCACGACTCAGGGCGCGACCCTGACCGAGGCCGGCAGGCACATGATCGGCAGTGCCCAGGAGATGACCCGGCGCCTGTATCAAATGCGCCAGGAAGCCCGCGAAGTCGCCGGTAAGCAGGCGCGTTCGCTGCATTTCGCGGCCACCCATTCGCTGTCGTTCACGTTTTTTCCGGGCTGGGTGCGGGCGGCCGAACGGACCAGCCCCATCGAAGCGATCCGGCTGCATTCGGACAACATGCGGGTCTGCGAGCAGATGTTGCTGGGCGGCGAGGTACAGTTTTTGCTGTGTCACCAGCACCCGGAAGTGCCGCCGCAATTTCCCGCCGAATCCTTTCATTCCAAGGTGGTGGGCAGCGATGTGCTGATGGCGTTGCAGGGGCAACAGGTGCACGCCATTGGCGGCGACACCCCGCTCTCACTGCTGGGCTACACCGCTGAATCGGGGCTGGGCCGCATCGTCTCCGCACGCCTGCGCAAGGAGCCTCAGCCGCCGAACGTGCACACGGTGTTCACCTCCCATCTGGCGGCGGTGCTGCTGTCGATGGCGCTTGAAGGCAAAGGCATCGCCTGGCTGCCCAGGACCCTGGCTGAACCTGAAATCAGCAGCGGCAAACTGATCCGGGCACTGGATGAGCATTGGGACATTCCAGTGGAAATCCGCCTGTTCAGGCCGACCATGGCGTTGAGTGATTTCGCCGAGGATTTCTGGGCCAGGCTCTAGTCGGCTGGCCTCGGGTCGATCTTGCGCACGCCCCCGCCGGCAAGCCGTGCTGCTACGGGCGGGGTCGGGCCTCATTCCTGTAGGAGCGCGCTCGCCCGCGACGGCGATCTTATGGGCGTCGGGTCACTTCATGAACCCTTCCATGAAATCCGCCACGCCCATGGCGATCTTGCGTCGCCAGGCCGGTGTCGCGGGGTCCGCCAGGGTCTGGTCTTCGCTGACGAAGCTGCGGATGATTGCGTTGTAGCCCAGCCAGCGGCAGGGTTCCGGCTCCCAGGCTTTCAGGGCCTTGAGCCCACCTTCGCGAATCACCCAGGGCTGGTGAACCAGCGGCGTGTCGCGCTCAAGAATCAGGTCCGCCAGGGTGCGTCCGCCCAGGTTGCTCGCCGCCACACCCTCCCCGCCGTAACCGCCGGCCAGGGCAATTCCGCTTGACCGGTCACACAGCATGTGAGGGTGAAACCGCCGGGACATCCCCAGGTTGCCGCCCCAGGAATGCGTAATGCGGACCTTCTTCAACTGCGGGAACAACTCGCCGAACAGGTAGCGCCGCAGTTCGACTTCGCTGGTGCTCAGATCGAAGTTTTCCCGCAGGCGGCCGCCAAACTGATAGCCGCCACGGGCGCCGAAGATCAGCCGATTGTCCATCGAGCGCTGGCCGTAGGTGACCTGCCTGCTGCTCTCGCCAAACGCTTGGCCCTGGTTCAGGCCGATTTCATCCCAGACGCTCGCTGGCAAGGGTTCGGTCGCGACAATCAGGCTCTGCACCGGCAATTGATAGCGGGCCAGAGCGGGCATACTGGCCGCATACCCCTCCACCGCAGGCACCACCCAACGGCAGCGAATCCGGCCATGGGCGGTTGTGACCTGCCCGGCCTGCCAGTCGGTGGCCGGGGTATTTTCATAGATCGGCACGCCCAGCGCCTCGACCGCCCGCGCCAGGCCTCGGACCAGTCTGGCCGGCTGAATGGTCGCCAGGTGGGAAAAATGAATGGCGCCGTAGGCACGGGCAATCCGCAGCTGCGAACTCAATTGCTCAGGAGTGAGCCAGCGATAGTCGGCCTCGGTCAGATCCTGTTTGTAGAGTTTGTCCAGATAGGCGCGCAGGCTGGCTTCCTGTTCGGGATAACGCGCTGCGCAGTACAACGCGCCGCCTTTGCGATAATCGCAGTCGATGCCTTCGCGGTCGATGACGCTCTTGACCTCATCGGGGATGCCGAACAGCAAATCGTAGGAGGCGCGGCGATCTTCTGCCGAGAACCCCGCGAGCATCCGGTCATCGCCCAGCAGGTTGCCCATGACCCAGCCGCCGTTGCGCCCCGAGGCGCCAAAGCCTGCGGTCTGCGCCTCGACAATGGCGACGTTCAACTGCGGGGCGTGGCGCTTGAGATAGTAGGCCGTCCACAACCCGGTGTACCCGGCGCCGATGATCGCCACATCGACATCCAGGTCCTGTTGCAGCGATGCCCTGGGCGTCAGCGGCTCGTCCAGCTGGTCCATCCATAAACTGTTCAAACGCCATGCAGACATCACCCTACCCCACCGACCCTGGCTCAAGGCATCGATCCTAGTCGGTGCGGCGAGCGGATGTCCAATGTGCATCGGACGGAGCGCGCGGGGCCGCAGCGCGGTACACTTGTCCGTCCCCGACCACACACACCGCAACAGCTCAACCACGGGCAGGGTGCGAAAACGTGCTTTGATTCACCAATACCGACACCTTGGCATCGAACCGGATGATGGCAATGTGGTCAATGTCTCAATCGAACCTATCAGCGTGCTGTCCATGTATCCAACGCCTCCACCAGTAGACGATCCCGCCCAGTGGATCATCTGCGAGCACTGCGACTCGCTCTATGAGGCCCACCCCCTGAGCAAGGGCGAATCGGCCTATTGCCTGCGTTGCGCTGCGGTGCTCGATCGCGGCCATCGCATGAGCATCGAGCAGATGCTGGCGCTGAGCATCGCCGCCGGCATCCTGTTCATCTTCGCCAATGTGTTTCCGGTGATCAGCATCAGCATGAAAGGCCTGTACAACGAGGTCACGCTCTGGGGCTCGGTCGAGGCACTGGCCCAGGGGCAGATCACCCTGATCGCGCTGGTCGCGGGGCTGGCGATCATCCTGGCCCCGGCGCTGCAGATCGCCCTGCTGTTCTGGGTGCTGGTGCACGCCCATCGCAACGAGATCGCTCCAGGCTTCAAGACCTGCATGCGCACCCTGGAGCACCTGCGCCCCTGGAGCATGCTGGAGGTATGTCTGCTGGGGATCCTGGTGGCCATCATCAAGCTGGCGGGCATGCTCGACGTGCATCCCGGCGTCGGGCTGTGGGCCATGGCGATGCTGATGGTGCTGATCGTGCTGATCGCCGGCAAGGACATCAGAAGGCTGTGGGACGAGCTGGGAGTGCAGCCCGAATGAACGGCATTCCCTTCGCCCGCGAGCGCAACGTGACCCTTTGCCATGTGTGCGGCTATGTCTGCCCGCAAGATACCCATGTCTGCCCGCGCTGCGAATCGGCGGTGCACACGCGCAAACCCAACAGCATGGTGCGCACCTGGGCGTTCCTGATCGCCGGGCTGATCTTCTATATTCCAGCCAATACCCTGCCCGTGATGTTCACCACCCTGCTGGGCCGGTCCAGTGAGAACACCATCATGAGCGGTGTGATCGAGTTCGCCGAGGGCGGCTCGTGGGACATTGCCATCCTGATTTTCATCGCCAGCGTGCTGGTGCCGTGCATCAAGTTCCTGGTGCTGGGCATGCTGCTCTACACCTGCCAGCGCCGCAGCCAGTGGGCCATGCGCGAGCGCTCCAGGCTTTATCGCTTCATCGAGCTGATCGGCTACTGGTCGATGCTCGATGTGCTGGTGGTCGCGCTGGTCGCGGCGCTGGTCCAGTTCCGCGGCTTGAGCACCATCGAGCCGCGGCTGGGCATCCTGTTTTTTGGTTTGGTGGTGGTGATGACGATGTTTGCCGCCATGAGTTTCGATCCCCGGTTGATCTGGGATGCAGAGGTTGAAGATGTCTGAGAACACCCTACCCCCGTCGGCGCAGGCCCCTGGGCGACCGCAAGTCAAGGCCCGCAAGGCGCGTATTTCCCTGGTCTGGCTGGTACCGATCGTGGCCGGGGTGATCGGCCTGTCGATGGTCATCCACGACTTCCTCAACGTCGGCCCCAAGGTGGTGGTCAGCTTCCTGACCGCCGAAGGCCTCGAAGCCAAGAAGACCCAGGTCAAGTACAAGAACGTGGTCATCGGCACCGTTTCCGATATCGCCCTGAGCGACGACCGTACTCACGTACTGGCCACCATCGATCTGAATCAGTCGGCCACCCCCTTCACCCGCGCCGACACGCAATACTGGGTGGTGCGCCCGCGCATCGGTGCCCACGGTGTTTCCGGGGTCGATACCCTGCTGTCCGGGGCCTTCATCGGCGCCGACGCGGGCAGCTCCGAGGAAACCAAAAAGGACTTCACCGGCCTTGAGACCCCGCCGCCGGTGACCTTTGGCGAAAAGGGCAAGCGCTTCATCCTGCACACCGATGACCTGGGGTCGCTGGACATTGGCTCGCCGATCTACTTCCGCCGCATTCAGGTGGGTCAGGTGGTGGCCTATGAACTGGCGAAGGATGGCAAGGGCGTGGACATCGAGATCTTCGTCAACTCGCCAAACGATCAGTACGTGCTGACCGACTCGCGCTTCTGGAACGCCAGCGGCGTGGACGTCAGCATCGGTGCGGCCGGTCTGAAGGTATCGACGCAGTCGCTGACCTCGATCATCTCCGGCGGCATCGCCTTTCGCGAACCCAAGTACAGCCCGGACGCCAAGCCTGCCGACAGCAACGCCGAGTTCAAGCTGTTCGAAGACCAGGCCACCGCCCTGGCGCCACCCGACGGCGATCCCAAATACATCCGCATGCGCTTCAACCAGTCCCTGCGCGGCCTGGTGGTCAATGCCCCGGTGGACTTCCTGGGGGTGAACATCGGCCGCGTGGTCTCGGTGGACCTGGACTACGACCCGGCCACCCGCACCTTCCCCGGCGTGGTCGGCGCGGTGATTTACCCGCAACGCCTGGGCGCGGCCAACGACAAACTGCGCGAGCAGGCCGGTGGCGGCGACGAAGAGGAACAGACCTCGAGAATCCTGGGCGGTTTTGTCGAGCGCGGTCTGCGGGCGCAGATTCGTACCGGCAACCTGCTGACCGGCCAGCTTTACGTGGCCATGGATTTCGACCCCAAGGCACCGAAAATCGCCTATAACGCCAAGGCTCGTCCGCTGGAGATTCCAACCGTGGGCGGCAGCTTCGACAAGCTGCAGGAACAGTTGCAGGCCTTCGTCGACAAGCTCGGCAAGATTCCGATCGACGACCTGGCGAACAACCTCAATGGCAGCCTGATCGAACTGCAGAAGACCATGAAGAACGTCAACGGCCAGGTCCTGCCGCAAGTCACCGGCACCCTGGCGCAGGCTCAGAAGACCATTGGCACGGCCAACGCTACGCTGTCGGATGATTCCCCGGCGCGGCTGCAACTGGGCCAGGCCATGGAAGAAGTCCAGCGCACCGCGCGCTCGGTCCGGGTCCTCACCGACTTCCTCAGCCGCCATCCCGAATCACTGATCCGCGGTCGATCCGGCGATGCTGCGCCCGGCTCGTACAAAGGTTCGTCCTCTTCCCGTGAAATTGCTCCGGAGCCTGCACAATGACCGTGCGTAACCACCTGCTGGTCCTGGCGTGCGCCCTGGGCCTTGGCGCCTGTTCGTCCACGCCCACCCATTACTATACTTTGATAGCCCCTGCGACCCAGACCCAGGCCACTCACGCACAGGTGCCATTCCAGTTCGAAATGCAGCCGGTGCTGATGGCCGTTCAGGTCGATCAGCCCCCGCTGGTCGTGCGCCAGGGCGACGGTAGCCTGGCGATTCTGGAGAACGATCGCTGGGGCGCACCACTGGGCGATGAGTTCCATGATGCACTAACGGGAGAATTAGAACGTCGTTTCGGAGTTCGAGATCTGGCAGGATTACCCAAACAGAACGAACTACCTGTATTGTCCATTCGTACCGATGTTCGGCGCTTCGAATCGATCATCGGCCAATATGCGATGATCGATGTAGTCTGGAACTTGAGTATTCGCTCTAATCAAAACAATGGCCAACGCCAGACCCTGACGTGCAGTAGCGTGGTGCGTCAACCTGCGGGGCCGGGCATCGAAAATCTGGTGCTGGCCCACCAGAAAGCCCTTTCCTCGCTGGCGGACATCATTGCCAAAACCGCGACCGACTGGGGCCGGCAACCGGGTACTCGCTGCCCTTCGTGATGTTACTCAATAACTTATTGACACTCAAACGAGTGTCAATAAAGTATCTAATTGAATGAATAGTCTTTCTATTTAGATATAAACATCGAGAAAACATGAATAAAGCTGTACATGTACGCGAACGAGTATAATTTACACCTCACCACTGCCATACGGCCGTTTCATAAAAAAACCCTCCAAACGTTTGTATACATCAGGATCCAATCGAATACTTACACTTGTCTTGGAGCCGATAGACGGCTTTAATGCACCAATTCATGGCATATTCATGAAGTTGATTAATTAAACGTCCATACATCTTTAGCGTGATTGTAAATCGTGCGTGCTGCCGGCTTTTTGCGGGCGACACCGCCTGCAACACTGCCAGCGGGGAGAAACACATGACAGGGATTGGCCCGAGACTTCGCGAAGAACGCACTCGCCTGAAACTGTCGCAAAGCGCACTGGGCACCCTTGGTGGCGTCGAGACCAATGCCCAGGGCAACTATGAAAGCGGTGCCCGCTCTCCGAAAGCCGACTACCTGTTGCGAATCGCCGAAGCTGGCGTCGATATCTATTACGTATTGACCGGCACCCGCTCACGTCCCGGAGACACCATCGCCCAGGCGCTCATGCCGCCCCACGGCGCGGCCACGAATGAACACATGAGCAAGGTCACGCATCAGCTGCATCGTAACCTGCACGGACTGATCGAGGCCCTGTTCCAGATCACGATTCTGATCGAATCCCAGGCAAACGACATTGACGACCATGCCGTGAAGACGGAACTCGATACCTTCCGCAACGAAGCCCAGGCCCTGGCCCAGGCGTCCATCCGGCTGATTTTCGAAACCTCACGGCTCAGCTGACCTCCCCTGCGTGCCCGGTGTACACCGCGCATTGCCTGCGGCATGATCCGGCTTCTTCAGAACAACAACCGGACAGTGCCGCGCCCATGACTCCCCATGACCTGACCCTGCTCACCGCCAGCGAAGCCGCCCGCCTGTTGCAAACCCGGACGCTCAGCGCCGAGGCGCTGCTGGGCGCGTGCCTGGAGCGCATCGAGGCGCGCGAACCACAGGTTCTGGCGTGGCGCCAGTACGACGGGGCCAGCGCGATGGCGCAGGCACGGGCGCTGGATCGCGGCCCGTTGCGCGGCCCCCTGCACGGTTTACCGCTGGGGGTGAAGGATCTGTTCGACACTCGGGATTTTCCTTCCGGTTACGGCTCGCCGATCTACCAGACGCACCGGCCGGTTCATGACGCCGCAGCCGTCGCTCTGTGCCGGGACGCCGGCGCGCTCGTGCTGGGCAAGACCGTCACCAGCGAATTCGCGACCTTCAGCCCTGGCCCGACGCGCAATCCGCACAACCCGGATCACACACCCGGCGGTTCATCCAGCGGCTCGGCGGCCGCCGTCGGTGCGCACATGGTGCCGTTGGCGTTGGGGACGCAGACCGCAGCTTCGGTGATTCGGCCTGCGGCCTTTTGTGGCGTGGTGGGTTTCAAACCCAGCTTCGGCCTGATCTCCCGCGCCGGGGTCAAGAGCCTGAGCGAATCGCTGGACACCGTGGGTGGATTCGGTCGCTGTGTGGATGACGTGGCCCTGCTGACGTCGGTGATGGCCAACGCGCCGCAGTGGCGTCAGTTGCCCGTTGATCGCAAGCCGCGTATCGGCGTGTGTCGCTCACCCTATTGGGACAAGGCCAGTGCGTCGGCGCAACAGGCGTTCGAATCCACGCTGCGGACGGTGGCAGCCAATAAGGTGCACATGGTCGATGTGACCCTGGCCGATTCAGTGGCAGCCCTGGTCGAGGTGCACGATCAGGTGATGTGTGGCGAGGCATTCAAGGCGCTGGCCGATGAGCGTCTGAATCATGGCGAGCTGTTGAGCGACAGACTGGTCGCGATGCTTGAGCGTGGGTCGCGCGTGACCTTTGAACAGAGTGTGCAGCACCGGGCACAGGTGGCGTCGGCGCGGCATCAGTTGGGGCGGGGCTTTGCCGATTATGACCTGCTGCTCACACCCAGTGCCTGCGGCGAGGCCGACCTTGGGCTGGAGCGCACGGGTGATCCGCTGTTCTCGCGGATCTGGAGCCTGCTGGGTTTGCCGAGCCTGAATCTGCCCGTGGGGTTCGGCGATCAGGGCTTGCCCCTGGGGATTCAACTCATCGGCCCGATGATGAGCGACACCGCGATGCTCGGGTTTTGCAAGTGGGTCGAGCAGAGCCTTGCGGCGTGACGTCATCGCTCGTGAGCGGATCCTGAACCGCCGACGCCGGCAAGCCGTGCTGCTACGGGGGGGCGGGCCTCATTCCTGTAGGAGCGCGCTTGCCCGCGACGGCGTCCTGGAAATCGCCGACGCCGGCAAGCCGGACTGCTACGGTTCGGGTGATGTCAGCGGCGCTTCAACCGGTCGATGATCACCGCCAGCAACAGAATCGTCCCGCGAATCACGTACTGATAGAAGGTATCGATGTTTTTCAGGTTCATGGCGTTCTCGATGATCGCCAGGATCAACACCCCCGCGATCACGTGACGAATCATCCCGATTCCGCCACTGAGCGATACCCCGCCCAGCACGCACGCGGAAATCACCGTCAGCTCGAAGCCCTGCCCGATCATCGGTTGCCCGGATGTCATCCGCGAGGCCAGGACCACGCCCGCCAGCGCGCCGATCAGGCCGTGCACCGCGAAGATGATGATCTTTGTGCGGTCCACGTGCACACCCGCCAGCAATGCAGCTTCCTGGTTGCCGCCGATCGCCAGCGAGTTGCGCCCGTAGGTGGTGTAATTCAGCAGCCAGCCGAAGAACACGAAGCAGACGATGGTGATCAGGATCGGCACCGGCACGCCGAACAATTGGCCATTACCGAATACGAAGAAGCCTTCGTCACCCACGCCCACCGCTTTACCGTTGGAAAAGATGTAGGCCAGACCGCGCACGATCTGCATGGTCGCCAGGGTGGTAATCAACGCGTTGATCCGCAGCTTGGCGATCACGATGCCGTTGATCAGCCCCACCACCAGCCCCATGGCCAGGGCCGCAGAGACCCCGAAAAACACACTGTCGGTGTCACGAATCACGATCCCGGCGATCACCCCCGAACAGGCCAGCACCGAGCCGACCGAGAGGTCGAAATGCCCGGACGCGAGACAGAACAGCATGGTGCAGGCAGCGATGCCGACCGTGGAAATCGCCAACCCAAGCCCGCGCATGTTCAGCGGAGACATGAAGTTGTCGATCAGCAAGGCACAGAGCACAAAGATGCTCAATGCGGCGAGAAGCATGGCCCAGTCGTCGAAGAATCGACGCATGTTCATGCCCTGGCGGGGAGCCGTCAGGCTGGTTTCGGTAGACATACGCACCTCGTTTTTATTTTTCACTGTCTTGACCCGGTGTCAGCCGCGAGTGCGCGGCAGTGCCAGTTGCAACAACCGTTGTTCGTTGGCCTCGTCACGAGAAAGCTCGCCAGTGATGGCGCCTTCGCTCATGACCAGAATCCGGTCGGAAATGCCCATGACTTCCATCAGATCGCTGGACACCACGATCACCGCGATCCCCTCGGCGGCCAGGTTATGAATGATCTGATAGATCTCGGACTTGGCGCCGATGTCGATGCCGCGAGTCGGCTCGTCCAGCAACAGCACCTTCATCGGCATCGACAGCCAGCGGCCCAGAATGGCCTTTTGCTGATTGCCGCCGGACAGGAACATGATCTGCTGCTCGGGTGATGGCGTCTTGACGTTCATCGAGCGGATCTGGGTCTTCGCGTTGTCCCGCTCCCAGCGCCCCTGGATCAGGCAACCCAGGTGCACATGCCGTGGGCGGGCGCCGATGTTAATGTTCTCGGCCACGCTGGAAAGCGGTACGATGCCCTCTTTCTTGCGGTCCTCGGGGCACAGCAACACCCCGGCGGCGATGGCGTCGCGCGGGGACCGGAGGTTCAGCGGCTTGCCGTCCAGTTGCAGGGTGCCGGCCTGGCTCCTGGTCAATCCGGAGAGGATGCGAAACAGCTCGGTACGCCCAGCGCCGACCAGGCCGAAAAAGCCCAGCACTTCGCCTTTATCCACCGCGAAACTCACCGGCTCCTGCAAGCCAGGCCCCAACAGACCGGTGACACGCAGGCTTGGGCCCTGGTGCTGGCGCGGGCGGTAGTTGTAGATGTCCTGAATGTCGCGGCCGACCATGCAGGTCACCAGACGGTCGTGGTCCAGGTCGGCCATGTCCTCGAAAGTGCGTACGAAACGTCCGTCCTTGAAGACGGTAACTGCATCGCAGACGCGAAAGATTTCTTCCATGCGATGGGAGACGTACAGAATCACCCGCCCCTCGTCCCGCAGCTTGACGATGATCGCCATCAGGCGGTCGATCTCGCGCGCCGAGAGGCTGCTGGTGGGTTCGTCGAACGCGATGACGTGGGCATTGCGCGACATGGCCTTGGCGATTTCCACCAGCTGCCGTTGCCCCAGGGACAGATCGCCCAGGCGCGTGCCCGGATCGATTTCATCGGCCAGGCCTTTGAGCAGTTCGCGTGCGCGACGCATCATGGCCCGACGATTCACCAACCCGAAACGATTGGGCATGTGCCCCAGCAGCAGGTTCTCCGCCACCGACATTTCCGGCACCAGGTGCAGTTCCTGGTGAATCACCGCGACACCGGCGGCAATGCTGTCAGCCGTGGACTTGAACGCCAGGTGTTGATCGCCGATCTGCAGGTCGCCGCTGTTGGGCTGGTACGAGCCGCCGAGAATCTTGAGCAGCGTCGATTTGCCCGCGCCGTTCTCGCCCATCAGCGCATGAACACTGCCGGGCCTGGCTTCGAAATTGATGTCGGACAGCGCCTTGACCCCCGGAAAGGTCTTGCCGATCCCGTTGAAACGCAGGCTGCCGCCCGCCTGTTGTTGCTGTACCTGTGGTGCAGAAGCCTGTTGCATGAACCACCTCCCACTCGCTCCACCCTGGGGTGAAGCGAGGCCTTGCAGATTGTCGCCAGGGATTACTTGTACAGACCGATCTTGGTCAGCACGTCCTTGAAGTTCTCACGGGTGATCAGCGTCACGTCGTCCATGGCGGTGTATTTAGGCGGCTCCTTGCCAGTGGTGACCCACTCGTACATCTGCAGGGCGGTGTTGTAGCCCTCTTTGTCCGGGCTTGGGAGCATCGAGCCGAAGAAGCCGCTCTTCGGCTTTTTCAGCTCGTCGATGGCGTCGGTGCCGTTGATGCCGATCCCGATCACGTTGTCCGGGGAGAAGCCTGCACCGGCGGTCGCACGCACACCACCGAGCACGGTGTTGTCGTTCATGCCGCCGACGATCAGGTTTTTCGCGCCGCTTGGCAGTTTAGGCAAGGCCGCGTTGGTGGCGTCCATGCTGCCCGGCACGTCGAGGGTCTTTTGCGGGGTAAAGAGGATGTGATCTTCAGGCAGGCCGGCTTTCTTCAGGGCATCGACCGAACCGTCGGTGCGCTTCTTGCCGGTGTCCAGTTCGTTGTAGGTGTTGATGATCGCGTAGGTTTCCTTCCAGTCCCACTTGCGATTCTGCGCCTCGGTCGCCATGGCAGCGCCCTGCTTCTGGCCCACTTCAAACGCGGCCATGCCCAAGTACGGCACGTCTTCCATGAACTTGCCCTTGGCGTCGACGAAGCGGTCGTCCACGGCCATGACCTTCAGATCGTTGGCCTTGGCCTTGGCGACGATGGCAGGGCCCAGGGATACGTCAGGCGGGCAGATGACAAAACCCTTGGCGCCGTTGGCGGCCAGGTTGTCGATGGCGGTGAGGGTTTTCTCGCCGTCGGGAACGGCGATCTTGATGACTTCGAAACCGTGATCCTTGCCGGCCTTTTCAGCGAACTGCCATTCGGTCTGGAACCATGGCTCTTCGGCCTGTTTGACCAGAAAGCCAATCTTGACCTTGTCGGCAGCGATGGCGCCGCCGCTCATTCCAACGATAGCGGTGGCAACAGCAGCACAGCACAGGGAGCGAATCCCGTGGCGACTCAACATAGCTAACTCCTTATTTTTATTGACTAGCTACAGCGTCCAGCAGTGAGTGTCGTGGCGACCGGAAAGCGTGAGGGCCCGACGGTCGTTTCGACTGAAAACAGTCATATCATATTATCAATGCAGTCTATGTAACCGAGTGTCACACTGCCCGTGACACTCGCTTGCAGTCCGAAATCCTCAGCCGGCAAAGCGCTGGCAGGCCAGCCCCTGAATGCCGGTTTCAACGCTCAACACACAGCCATCGAGTTCAAGCGCTCCACTGGAAGGCCTGGCGCTGGTGACGAACAGGGTGGCCATGTCGGGACCACCGAACACGCAACTGGTGGGGTGACTGAGCGGCACTTCGACTATCCGGTCTATGCTGCCGTCGGGCGCGAAACGAATGATGCAATGCCCACCCCAGCGGGCGTTCCAGACATAGCCCTGGGCATCCATCGCCGAGCCATCGGGCACGCCGCGCACATGCTGTGCTGCCCAGATGCGCCGCTCGCCCAGAGAGCCATCGGTCAGTATCGGGTAGCGGTAGATCACACCGTCAAGGCTGTCTGCGGTCAGCAGCGCGCTGTCGTCATCGGCCCAGAGCAGGGTGTTGACGATGCCCTGCCCGCCCAGCAGCGGGGTTGACTGGCCACGGGCATCGACCCTGAACAGCCCGCCGGAGCGGCGTTCCAGCGGTACGTCGCCGCCCTTGGCATCCAGATTGTTCTGCATGCTGCCCAGCCACAACCGCCCCTGGCTGTCGCAGCGGGCTTCGTTGGCGCGGTTGCCCGGCACCGGATCGGCCTCGCAGAACAGCGCCAGACCAGGCGCATCGGCGCTGGATTCAAGGTTGAGGCGGTACACGCCACTGGCCAGGGTGACCAGCGCATCGCCTTGAGTGGTGGGGATGAATGCCGAGACAGGCTCGTTGAATTGCCAGTGCCGCACCTGCCCCTGATGCAGGCGCAGGGCGCGAAACCCGGCGATGTCGACCCAGTACAGGCTCTGCCGGGATTGATCCCAGAACGGCCCTTCGGCCAATTTGAAACGCTGGTCACAGACCGCAAGCCACTTCATGCCAATGTCCTGTTTTTATTCTTGTCCAGGGCCGCAGCCCGTCTTGAACAGCTTTTGTCGCTCAGTCGCTCAGCGAGCGGGAAATCACCTCGCAGGCGTTCTCGATCAGGCTCATGCAGGCCCAGACCCCTCGCGCTGCATCCCGGCTGGCGATGGCGTCCGCCAGGTCCTTGTGCAGCGGTAGCGTGCGTCCCAATTCGCCCGGCACCGCCGAGGAAACCTCGAAAGAGATCGCCAGCAGCGCACCCAGCGCCGGCAGCATCTGCTCGATGAACTGGTTATGGCTGGCCGCCAGCACCGCCTCATGGAAACGCTGGTCGGCATGGTTGTAATCGCCCATGTCCGCCACGCTGTCCGCCAGCAGGCCATACGCCGCCTGAATCTCGGCGATCTGCGCAGGGGTTGCCCGCTCACACGCCCAACGCACCGCCATCGGTTCGATGGCCCGGCGCAGATCCAGCAGGTCCATCACAAAACTCTTTGGCAAACCCTTGGCTGCCAACCAGCCGACCACCTGCGGGTCGAACAGGTTCCAGCTGCGCACCGGTAACACCCGCGTCCCGACCTTCGGGCCGACTTCCAGCATGCCCTTGGCCACCAGCGTCTTGATGGCCTCGCGGATCACCGTACGACTGACCCCGAACTCCTCGCCCAACGCCGCTTCAACCTTCAGTGCCTGCCCCGGCGGCACACTGCCTTGAGCAATCCAGGCGCCGAGACGGTCTACGGTCGAGGCGTGAAAACTGTTGCTCATGCCCTACCCCTTTTTGCGGTGCTTTCCGCAGATCGAGGCTAATCATCATATGATTGACTGTCAAACGGCTGTACAAGTGGCGAAAGCTGGTCTACACCTGATTCGCGACTGAAGTCGAGCTTCAGTTGAGCTAAATAGTATTACAATTTATTTTTAAATCGAGTGTTTTTGATCTATAAAACAGAAATACCGTCACAGGAAGCCAAAATAGTATTACCAATGTAGGAATGAGCCTGCTCTCGATGGGGTCCGAGCCTGTAAACGGAGCCGACTGAACGAACGCCATCGCGAGCAAGCTCACTCCTACAGCCGTCGCTGCTCAATAACAAAAAAGGAAGGACGCAATGAGGAAGACGCTTATCCCTGCTATCGGACTGACCCTGCTGGCCGCCGCCCTGCAAGCCAACGGCGCAACGGGCCTCACCAGCGAACACGCAGCGTTCGGCAAGATGCCGGACGGCACCACGGTCGAGAAATACACCCTGCGCAACAGCCTGGGGATGCAGGCCACGGTGATCACCTATGGCGGCACGCTGCAGTCGTTGCTGGTACCGGACAAGAATGGCAAGACAGAAGACGTGGTGCTCGGTTTCGATGATCTGGATGGCTACCTCAAGGGCACGTCCTACTTTGGTGCCACGATTGGCCGTTTCGGCAACCGTCTGGCGGACGGCAAGTTCAGCCTGGACGGCAAATCCTTTCAGGTGCCGCAGAACGACAAGACCAACGCCTTGCACGGCGGCACCAAGGGCTTCGACAAGCAGATCTGGAAGGCCGAACAGGTCAAGGACAAGGGCTGGGTCGGGGTCAAGCTGACCTATGTCTCGGCGGACGGCGAGATGGGCTTTCCCGGTACGCTGAAAACCGAGGTGACCTACAGCCTCAACGAGAAGAACGAACTGCGCATCCAGTACCACGCCACGACCGACAAACCGACGGTGCTCAACCTGACCAACCACAGTTACTTCAACCTGGCGGGTGCAGGTAACGGCGATATTCTGGATCAGGTGGCCATCGTTCACGCCAGCCATTACACGCCGGTCAACGAGAAGCTGATTCCAACCGGCGAGATCGCACCGGTGGCAGGCACGCCGATGGACTTCCTAAAGCCCGTGGCCTTTGGCAAGCGCATCCGCGAAGACCACCAGCAGCTGAAATTCGCCGAGCCTACCCAGGGCGGTTATGACCATAACTGGGTGCTGGACACCAAGGGCAAGGTGGCGGCGCTTGCTGCGGACGTGAGCGATCCGAAATCGGGTCGTCGTCTGCAACTCTTTACCAGCGAGCCGGGGGTACAGCTGTATACCGGCAACTTCCTGGATGGCACGGTCAAAGGCAAGGGCGGCAAGATCTATCCGCATTGGGGGGCATTCACGCTGGAGACGCAGCACTATCCGGACTCGCCAAACCAGAAGAACTTCCCGTCCACGCGGCTGGATCCGGGCAAGGCGTATAGCCAGACGACCGTGTTCAAGTTTTTGACCAAGTAAGGCGTGTTGCAGACTAGCGCCTGGGTGATGATCGTTCCCACGCTCTGCGTGGGAAATGGCTTGTGCGACGCTGAGGACGGGTATACATCCGTTTTCGCGTTTTCTTTGGCTTAGGGTTTCGCCCCTTACGGGCGACCTACTTTCTTTCGGGAAAGTAGGCAAACCATTTGCTCCTGGCTGGGGTCCTCCTTCGTCGGACTTCCCTCGACTCCGGCGCCGTTCCGGGGGCACGCTGTGATGGGCCGTCCCTGGCCCGCACAGCTTTCGCGGCTTCCTGCCGCTCATCCCCCTCCACGACGCCTGCGCTCGGCCTGGCGCCTTTACGTCGCGTTCGGCGTCGTCCGCACCATCGCGTACCAAGATCAGAAGCAAAAGCCTTGGTTTAACTCGGACCCGTAGCAGCACGGCTTGCCGGCGGGAGCGGCCTGGATATCGCCCCCGCCGGCAAGCCGTGCTGCTACGAGCGGGTCTGACCATCCATTTGCCTGCATCTGCAACACTGGCCCCCTTCGTCTGTACCAATACGCACCGTTTGCACCCCAACGGATCAATTCGAGTGAATTTTCCTGGCCCTGGCGACTCAGTGAAGTGTGAGCGACTGATAGGGAGGTTTACGAGAGTGGGACAGTACAAGCATTTCAGAATCGATTATCTGCTGCATGGAAAATACAAAAGCTTTTATATCAGCGCCGAAGCCATGGACAGCGCTTCTGCATGGCATTGGGCGTCAGTGGACGCAGGCTTTGGCCAGATCCCCAAATATCGTTCTGACAAGGTGCCTAAGGTCAGCAAACCCAAGGCCGAGCAACTGGGCCTCACGGATGTAGAGTGGGCCGAATCCTGAGCTGTGCTCGGAAAAACCCATGACGCCGATCAGCCTGGCGGAACAGTTTTCTGACAATTGACCGGCTGTATCGAGGCCATAGAAAGAGCTGTTCATTAATCGACCATATTGACCAAGCCCTTGCACCCAAGGGCTTACAGACAGTTATCCACAGAGATATTCACTATTTCCGTGGACAACTTTCTGAACCCTTTCCCGTTGACTATCAACGTCATATGGCGCTAGCACCCCTCCCTTCCTTTCGATCCTCCCATTTTTTTCGCACTGCCTGCGACGGATTTTTCCAGCGCCTGCGTTGAACCCTTCAGCTGCACTCACTTTCGCGTGCAGGCATGAAGGAGTTGTCATGAGAGTCCCACGATCTCTGGCCAGATTAGGTTACGCCCTGCTCATCCCGGTCGCACTCGCGGCACTGGCGAGCACCCCCTCCTACGCGCAGGAAATCATCATTCGCCAGGCGCCACCCCCCATGCGCATGGAGCCGGTTCCGGGCGGGCGGCCCGGATATGCCTGGGACCGCGGTCACTGGCGCTGGGAGGGCCGGGGCTATGTCTGGGCGCCCGGGCACTGGCAGCGCGTGCGACCCAATGCGCACTGGCAGCCGGGCCACTGGGTGGCGCGCGGTCCGAACTGGTACTGGATAGAAGGTCGCTGGGTGCGGTGAACCATTGGCGGGGATGCGGTCAGTAGTAACAAGATATTTCAACACCCTCCCCGCCAGCCTTGAACATGACGTGGCTGCCCCAGTAACCGGACCGAGACACGCCATATTGAACGAAACTGATCCGGACCTTGAGTTGTTGGCCCGCGTCGGCAACAACGAACCGGAGGCCGTCAAGGAGATGGTGTCACGCAAACTCCCTCGCCTGCTCGCCTTGGCCAGCCGCCTGTTGGGCGATGCCGAAGAAGCCCGGGATGTCGCCCAGGAAAGCTTTCTCAGGTTGTGGAAACATGCGGCGGGCTGGCGCACCGGCCAGGCGCGCTTCGACACCTGGCTGCACCGCATCGTGTTGAACCTGTGCTACGACCGCCTGCGCAGCCGCAAGGGCATGCCGCTGCTCGAAGACGACTTCCTCGCCGAAGTCCCGGACAGCGCGCCGCTACCCGAAGAGCAGTTGCAAACCCAGGCGCAGCACGCACAAATGGCCGCAGCACTGGCCGCCTTGCCGGACCGCCAGCGTGAGGCCATCGTTTTGCAGTATTACCAGGAATTGCCCAACACCGAAGCCGCAGCGCTGATGCAGATCAGCGTCGAGGCGCTGGAAAGTCTTTTGTCACGAGGCCGGCGCAACCTGCGCACTTATTTAGCCGAGTCAGACCTTGCCCCGCAGCAGCGCAAGGCCAGCCCAGGGAGAGGAAAACCATGACGCCTGAACGCTTTGCCCATCTGGCCGACGCCTACGGGGCGGACCTGCGACACTGGCCGGCAGCCGAACAGGAAGATGCCCGTCGCCTGCTGGCTTCGGGGGAAACAAGCGTGCATGAAACGCTGCGGCAGGCGGCCTGGCTCGACCGGCAACTGGACACTCATCGCGCGGCCACCCCTGATCCGTTGCTGGTTCGCGCAGTGCTGGCAGCGGCCTTCACCCCGGCCTCTTCATCGTTCTGGCGTCGGCATTGGGAATGGCTGTCGAGCCTTGGCATCGTCGGCGTGGGCCTTGCCGGTGCAGCCGCGGGAATGCTGGTGGTTTCCCTCAGCCTGCCGCTCACCGGCACCCCCGAGGTATTGCCCAGCATCTTCGACCATGGCGATGTCGAGCTCTTCCAGGGCCTGGATGCCGAGGAGAACGATCAATGAGCCAGGCCCCCGCTCGCTTCAAAACCCTACTGATCGCCTCGGTGCTGACCAACGTTTTCCTGATCGGCGGCCTTGCGGGCGGCTGGTATCAATGGTCCAACCGCCCGCACCCTCCCCGCAGCGTGGTGCAACACGGGTTGCATCAGGCGCTGGCGCAACTGCCCGAAGCCCGTCGCCATCAGTTGCGCCGCCTGCTGCGTGAAACCCGCGCGCAAAACCAGGCGCTGATCGTCGCCAGCCGTCAGGCCCACGCCGATGTCGTGCAGCGCCTGCAATCTGCAGCGCTGGATCGCGATGCGCTGGACGCCGACCTGGACCGCGCCCGCACCGCCGACATCAGCCTGCGCACCCGCGTTGACGCCACTCTGGCCGACTTCGCCGCCACCTTGCCGGCCGATGAACGCCAGAAACTGGCCGAGGCGATGGTCAACCGGCGTCAGGCGCTGCCACGCAACGCGATGAAAGAGTAAAAACCGGCGACGGATTCTGCGCCATGCAACGTTAAATCCCTGTACGCCCCACCAATCAGGTGCGGGCCAGGTCGACACAAGGATTTCCCATGTTGCGATTCACCAAGGCCGCCCTGCTGGCCACCGCCTTCACCCTCACATTGTCCGGCTGTGTCGTCGAGCCGGTTCACCCGCGCCGCCCACCGCCGCCTGTAGAGGTCGTGCCCGTGATGCCCGCCCCCGGCGCACAATGGGTGCCGGGACACTACCGCTGGGCTGGCAATCAGTGGCTGTGGATGCCGGGGCACTGGCGCCGCTACTGACAGACTCTCTGTGCAGTGCATGCTAGGCTCGCGAATCGACTGAACGACAGCGCTTCATAAAAGGACAGCATGCATGCCAGAGCAGCACTCATTCGCCGCCTTCCTGTTCGACATGGATGGCACTCTGACCAACTCCACCGTGGCCGCCGAGCGGGTCTGGACGCAATGGGCGCTGAGCAAGGGCGTCAATGTCCAGGAGTTGCTCGCGACCATTCACGGGGTGCGCTGCATCGACACCCTGCGCCGTTTGAACCTGCCGGGAGTTGATCCGGAACTCGAAGCGCAGCGGCTGACCGAGGCGGAAATCGAGGATGTCGAGGGCGTGGTAGCCGTTGAGGGCGCCGCGCAGTTACTCGCTGCGATCCCGGACAACCGCTGGGCCGTGGTCACTTCCGCTCCGCGCCAACTGGCCGAGCGCAGGATCCTCGCGGCCGGCCTGCCGCTGCCGCAGGTGCTGGTCAGCGCCGAAGACGTCGAGAGAGGTAAACCCGCGCCGGACTGCTTTCTGCTGGGTGCCCAGCGCTTGGGCGTGAAGGCAGAGGATTGCCTGGTATTCGAAGATGCGGCGGCGGGTATTGCAGCGGCCGAAGCGGCCGGGGCGCAAGTGATGGTGGTCACGGCGGCGCATACCCACAGCCTACAGACGCAGCATCCTTCACTGAACAGTTACGATGCCTACAAGGTAGTGGTCGATCAGCAGGGGCGCCTGCAACTGCGCCCCAACTGATCTGCACCAGGCTCAGTCGATCAACTGGGCGTCACGAAGCGCACCCAGCGCGGCCTGCCAGCGCGGGTGCTGACGGTATTCGGTGGTCGCCAGCCCCTGCCCACGCATCCGGGCAATTCGCGCAGGGGCGGTGATTTTCATCCGCTGCGCAGCACTGAGGGCCAGTTCTGCGGCAGCGCGATCGTTGCACACCAGGCCCATGTCGCAACCGGCCGTCAGGGCCGCCTCGATACGGCTGGCGGCATCGCCCACCACATGGGCACCGGCCATGGACAGGTCATCACTGAAAATCACCCCGTCAAAGCCAAGCTCGCCGCGCAGAATGTCCTGCAGCCAGCGCCGAGAGAAACCTGCCGGTTGCGAATCCACCTGCGGATAGATGACGTGAGCCGGCATGACCGCCGCCAGTTGCTTGCTCAAGCGGGCAAAAGGCACCAGATCGTTGGCCCGGATGGTTTCCAGACTGCGTTCATCGTTGGGGATCGCCACATGGGAATCCGCTTCGACCCAGCCGTGCCCCGGGAAATGCTTGCCGGTGGCCGCCATGCCAGCGTCGTTCATGCCGCGAATGAAAGCACCCGCCAGCAACGCCGCACGCTCGGGATCGCCTTCGAACGAACGGCTGCCCACCACCGCGCTGCGCTGGTAGTCCAAGTCCAGCACCGGCGCAAAGCTCAAGTCCAGCCCGACGGCCAGCACTTCGGCTGCCATCAGCCAGCCGCACTGCTCGGCGAGGAATTCGGCATTCGGGTTGTCGGCAATCGCGCGCATGGCTGGCAGACGCACGAAGCCCTGGCGCAGGCGCTGCACCCGCCCGCCCTCCTGATCGACCGCCAGCAGCAAGTCAGGACGAATGGCGCGGATAGACGCGCACAGCTCACGTACCTGGCGAGGGCTTTCGATGTTACGGGCAAAGATAATCAGGCCGCCCACTTCGGGCTGGCGCAGAAACTGACGGTCTTCGGCGGTCAGCCAGGTACCGGCGACGTCCACCATCAGGGAGCCTTGCAGGCCAGAATTCATACCAAGATCCTTCAACAACCAATGCTCAGACCGGCATGGTGAGGGATCGAGGGGTGCGATGCAAATTCACCGCACCGTACTGCGAGAGCGGTCAGACTTTGGCGGGGGTCGGCGGCGTCGCGCTTTTGCTGCGTGGCTTGAGCTGGGCGCTGATCATGGCAGAGTCCGTCACCCCGGTTTCGGCGCGCATGCCGGCGGCCAGGAAGGGCACCATCAGGCGCATGACCTGCTCGATAGAGGTATTGACGCCGAAATCGGTCTCGGCGATGGCGCGCAACGCCTTGATACCGGACATGCTGAACGCTGCGGCGCCGAGCATGAAGTGCACGCGCCAGAACAGCTCGATAGGCGGGATACGCGGCGCGGCCTCGTTGACCAGCAGCATATAGCGGCGGAAAACCTTGCCGTACATGTCTTGCAGATAGCGGCGCAGGTGGCCCTGGCTCTGGCTGAACGCCAGGCCCAGCAGACGCATGAAAATCGACAAATCATTGCCGCTTCGAGGTTGCACCACCAAGGCTTGCTCGACGAGAATTTCCAGCAGCTCTTCAAGGGTCGGCTTGTGCTCGGGCTTGGCCTGGCGGCGCTCAAGCTCTTTGTCCAGGCTCAGGCAGAACGGCCCCAGGAAACGCGAGAACACAGCCTGGATCAGCGCCTTTTTCGAACCGAAGTGGTAGTTCACCGCTGCCAGGTTCACCGACGCCTTGCTGGTAATGAGCCGCAACGACGTTTCGGCAAAACCCTTCTCGGCGAACAGCTGTTCTGCAGCATCGAGAATTCGTTCAACTGTTTCCGACTGAGCCATGGTTCTTCGCCTGACAAACACTTGTTTGAAACATACGTTTCAAGCGATTTCCTGTCAACCCTGCCCGTTCGTTTTCTGCCCGTCCGGTCACGCCATTTAATCATACAAATCGGCACTTACAGCCACTGCCTGGCAAAGTCCGCGAGGGATCTTTGCACGGTCATCGGCTGCGCCGGATAAAAGGATGATTGCCAAGACGCGATCACTGTATATAATCCCAGTCACTGTATAAAAAGACAGAGCGACGTACATGATTAAACTGACAGCACGCCAAGCCGAGATTCTGGATTTCATCAAACGCTGTCTCGAAGACAACGGCTACCCGCCCACCCGTGCGGAAATCGCTCAGAAACTGGGGTTCAAATCCCCCAACGCTGCCGAAGAGCACCTCAAGGCCCTGGCACGCAAGGGCGCCATCGAGATGACCCCTGGCGCCTCCCGCGGCATCCGCATTCCGGGCTTCGAGGCCAAGAACGACGACACCGGCGGCCTGCCGATCATCGGCCGCGTCGCTGCCGGTGCGCCGATCCTGGCCCAGCAACACGTCGAGGAATCCCTGGCCATCAACCCGGCGTTCTTCCACCCTAGCGCAGACTACCTGCTCCGGGTCCACGGCATGAGCATGAAGGATGTCGGCATCCTCGACGGCGACCTGCTGGCGGTCCACACCACCCGCGAAGCCCGCAACGGCCAGATCGTCGTGGCGCGCATCGGCGACGAAGTCACCGTCAAGCGCTTCAAGCGTGAAGGCAGCAAGGTCTGGCTGATCGCCGAGAACCCTGATTTCGCCCCCATCGAGGTCAACCTGAAAGATCAGGACCTGGTCATCGAAGGGCTGAGCGTCGGCGTGATTCGCCGCTAAGGAGAACGTCCATGCAGTTCCAGACACCGCAACAACATGCACAACTGCCCCTGTTCGAAGCCTTCATGGCCCCGGTCGGGCACCTGCTCGACGCGCCGCTGCTCAAGGTGCCGGTCCTGGACGATGTGGTCCAGAAGCCCTGGAACAACGATGCGGAAGTCTTCAGTGAATTGTCATTGCGCGGCGCTGCCGGGAACTGCCTGAACCTTCTGGCGCCTATCCTCCGGGATCTGAGCCAGGACTCCAACGACCGCTGGCTGACGCTCATCGCTCCGCCTTCGAGCGTCACCCAGGCCTGGCTGCGGGACGCAGGGCTGAACCGGGAGCGCATTATCCTGATGCAGCCCCGTGGCAATCAGAGCGCGCTGGAACTGACCCGCGAAGCCTTGCGCCTGGGCCGCAGTCATACCGTCGTCAGCTGGATCAACCCGATTTCGGGCACCGCCCGTCAGCAACTGATCAGCGCGGCGAGCATCGGAAATGCGCAAAGCCTGAACATCCGCCTGGGCTGAGTGACAGCGGCGGGTTCAGTCAGTATCGGAAAAGGTGTGTAGCCAGGCTTCTGCGAACGAGAAGCCTTGAAGCACGCATTTGACCCGGGCCGGATCAATGCAGGACGCGAGGCCCCTCTTCTTCCTTGGTCAGCTCGCCTTCAGCCAGGCGGCCAGCCATCTGCACGCCGACGCTCAGCATTGCCTTGGCGACTTCGACGTGTTGGCCTTGCAGAAATGCCTTGGCATCCTCGGAGAAATTCAAGGTCACCAGCGACCCTTCATCCTCGGCACGGCGCAACTCGATGCGGCCGTCAGGCAATTCGACAATTTCCAGAAAAGAGGTTGGCATCAGGACAGTTCTCCACGAAAGACGACCATTGTAACAGCCTGATGACGCATGCCCTAGTCCATCGATCAATCAGACGTTTGGCTCAGCATTCGCTCAGACCTTCGCGGAAACGAATGGCCAGCCCCTTGAGCTGTTGCCGCCAGCTTTCCATTTCTTCACGGCTCAACTCGGGCTCCGGCTCTTCCTCTGCGGCCACAGCGATGATCAGCGGCTGGGTCACGTCACCTTTTGGCTTGCTCGGGGCACGTGGCGGCTGGAACAGCGCGTTGTAGGACGCCAACAGCTGCGCCAGCCAGGTTTCGCGCTGCTGCGCCAATTCCACCAGCTCAGCCATTTCCGGAATCTGGATCGATTCCAGCACCTGCGGAGTCAGCAGCGCCTCGGCACGCGGCGAGTTGGCCTGGGGCAAACGATAGAAGCCGGCGATTTCGTGACACAGGCCCAGCAGCGCGCCGTACAGGTGAAACACCGCCGATTCACATTCAGCCTGCTCCAGGCCCTGGGCGTTCATGGCGCCACTGGCCTTGGCCTTGGCCATGGCTTCCAGGGCAAGCCCTGCGAAAAAGATCTTCTGGTTGGTACGTGTATAGAGTTCGCGAGCCATGAACGTGGCCTCCACCTCGATGAATAGGGACAGGTCGCCTTGCGAAAAAAATCCCCCGCTACGCAAGCGCACCGGGGGACTGATTCAACGCAAGACGGGTGCGCCAGCCGACAGGCTCAGGCGCACGCGATCAACGCTTGTCTTCGACCTTCCAGGTGCCGCCGTCGTAGAACGCGCGCCAGCCGGTCGGCTTGCCGTCCACTTCGGTCTGCACATATTGCTCCTTGGACTTGCGGCTGTAACGGATCACTGCCGGACGGCCATCAGGATCTTTCTGTGGTGCTTCGCACAGGAAGTGGTACTTCGGATCGATCTCGGACTTGTGCGGCACGATTTCCAGCACCAGCGGCGCACGGGTCTCGCGGTTTTTCGGGAACTGGCTGGCCGCCAGGAACAGACCCGAGGCACCGTCACGCAGGATGTAGGTGTCGTCGACCTTCTCGCACTTGAGTTCCGGCATCTTCACCGGGTCCATCTTCGGCGGTGCAGCCTCGCCGTTCTTCAGCAGCTTGCGGGTGTTCTTGCAGTTGGTGCAGCCGAAGAACTTGCCGAAACGGCCAGTCTTGAGCTGCATCTCGCCGCCACACTTGTCGCACTCCACGCTCGGGCCTTCGTAGCCCTTGATGCGATAGGTGCCCTCTTCGATCTCGTAGCCTGCGCAGTCCGGGTTGTTGCCGCAGATGTGCAGTTTGCGCTTCTCGTCGAGCAGGTAGGCGTCCATCGCGGTGCTGCAGATCGGGCAGCGATGCTTGCCACGCAACACGCGCGATTCCGATTCACCCTCGTCGTCCTCGGCGATTTCGTCGCCTGGGGTCAGGTTGACGGTGGCCTTGCAGCGTTCCTTGGGCGGCAGGCTGTAGCCCGAGCAGCCGAGGAACACGCCCGTGGACGCGGTACGAATCTGCATCGGACGGCCGCAGACCTTGCACGGGATGTCGGTCATCACCGGCTCGTTGGCACGCATGCCGCTGCCGGTCGCTTCGGCCACTTCGAGTTTCTTCTTGAAGTCGCCGTAGAACTCGTCGAGCACGTTTTTCCAGTCACGCTCGCCCTGGGCCACGTCGTCGAGGTTCTCTTCCATGCCGGCGGTGAAGCCGTAGTCCATCAGGTTCGAGAAGCTCTCGGACAGGCGCTCGGTAACGATGTCGCCCATCTTTTCCGAGTAGAAACGACGGTTGTGCAGCGCCACGTAGCCACGGTCCTGGATGGTCGAGATGATCGCCGCGTAGGTCGAAGGACGACCGATCCCGCGTTTTTCCATTTCCTTGACCAGACTCGCTTCGGAGTAGCGCGCCGGCGGCTTGGTGAAGTGCTGGGTCGGGTCGAGCTTGATCAGCTTCATGCTGTCGCCCTGAGCCATGTCCGGCAGCACGTCGTCGTCGCCCGGCTTGCTCATCTGCGGCAACACACGGGTGTAACCGTCGAACTTGAGGATGCGGCCCTTGGCGCGCAGTTCGAAGTCGCCGGCGGTGACGCTGACAGTGGTAGACAGGTATTGCGCAGGCGGCATCTGGCAGGCCACGAACTGGCGCCAGATCAGCTCATACAGGCGCTCGGCGTCACGCTCCATGCCCGACAGCTTGCTCGGGTGGGTATTGACGTCGGAAGGACGAATCGCTTCGTGAGCCTCTTGTGCGCCTTCCTTGCTGCTGTAGACGTTCGGCGAGTCGGGCAGGTACTTCTTGCCGAACTCGCTTTCGATGTAGGTGCGGGCCATGGCCACTGCGTCCGCCGACAGGTTGGTCGAGTCGGTACGCATATAGGTGATGTAACCCGCTTCGTACAGACGCTGGGCCATCATCATGGTTTTCTTCACGCCGTAGCCCAGACGGTTACTGGCCGCCTGCTGCAGGGTGGAGGTGATGAACGGCGCCGACGGCTTGCTGCTGGTCGGCTTGTCTTCGCGCTTGGCGATGCTGTAGGCCGAAACCTTGAGCTTCTCCAGGGCCGCCATGGCCTGGGCTTCGTTCAGCGGCTTGAAGGCCTCGCCTTTCTCGCGGGCCACTTCGAAGCGCACCTTGGCGCCCTTGGCGGTCCCCAGGTCAGCGTGCACTTCCCAGTATTCTTCAGGGTTGAAGGCACGGATCTCACGCTCGCGCTCAACCACCAGCTTCACCGCAACCGACTGCACCCGACCGGCGGACAGGCCACGGGCGATCTTCTGCCACAGCAGCGGAGAGACCATGTAACCCACGACGCGGTCCAGGAACCGGCGCGCCTGCTGGGCATTGACGCGGTCGATGTCCAGTTCGCCCGGCTGGGAGAACGCTTCCTGGATGGCTTTCTTGGTGATCTCGTTGAACACCACGCGCTTGTAGCGATCGTCGTCACCACCAATGGCTTCGCGCAGGTGCCAGGCAATGGCTTCCCCCTCGCGGTCCAAGTCCGTTGCCAGGTAGATGGTGTCGGCATCCTTGGCCAGGCGGCGCAGCTCCTCGATCACCTTTTCCTTGCCAGGCAGGATCTCGTACTTGGCTTTCCAGCCATGATCGGGATCGACGCCCATGCGGGCCACGAGCTGGCGCTTGGCCTTTTCCTTGGGCGACAGCGCAGGCGCTTCGGCCGCTGCCTTGCCGCGCTTGGCAGCAGGCTCTTTGGCGGCGCTCGCCGAACCGCTGGTGGGCAGGTCTCGGATATGGCCGATACTCGACTTCACCACGTACTGGCTGCCCAGATACTTGTTGATGGTCTTGGCCTTAGCCGGGGATTCCACAATGACCAGCGATTTGCCCATGGATCGGAAAATTCCTAATGCGAGAAAAAAAGACGTTGGAGCCTCAGAGGCCCCGCTATATATAGTGGCTACAAGGTGAGGTCAAGCACAGGCTACTGCAAGGCCCTGCCTCATGACCTCTGAAAAAGGTCAGGTTCGGCCGTGACCAAAGCAAAGCGCGGCACTTGCTCCCCGTCAACCTCGACCGACTCCAGAAACATGCTCAATGGACGTACCCAGAGGCCGTATTCGCCATACAGCGCTTGGTAGAACACGACTTCCTCTTCGGTCTCCGAATGCTTCGCGACACCGAAAACACGGTACTCGGGGCCTTTGTAGTGACGGTAGAGACCTGGTTGTAGCTGCATGCTGCGAACCTCAGGGAATGACCCGAAAAAACTATCAAAAAACGTTTCGTAAAAAATACAAAAGCCGGGGCACCTGGCCCCGGCTTGCAACCTCGCACCGCTTAGATGCGCTCAAAGACGGTCGAGATACCCTGACCCAGGCCGATACACATGGTGGCCACACCCAGGGTGCCGCCCTTCTGCTTCATGACGTTGAGCAAGGTGCCGGAAATCCGCGCTCCCGAGCAACCGAAAGGGTGACCCAAGGCGATGGCGCCGCCGTGCAGGTTAACCTTCTGGTCCATCTTGTCGAGCACTTTCAAATCTTTCAGCACTGGCAGGGCCTGTGCCGCAAAGGCTTCGTTGAGCTCGAAGTAGTCGATGTCGGCAATGCTCAGACCCGCGCGCTTGAGCGCTTTCTGGGTCGCCGGAACAGGCCCGTAACCCATGATTGCAGGGTCGACACCGGCCACTGCCATGGAGCGAATAACCGCCATCGGCGTGATGCCCAGATCCATGGCGCGCTGGCCCGACATCACGATCATGCACGAAGCACCGTCAGTGATCTGCGACGAAGTACCGGCCGTCACAGTACCACCTTTGGGGTTGAATGCAGGCTTCAACGCCGCCAGGCTTTCGAGGGTGGTCTCGGGACGAATGGTTTCGTCGAAGTCGTACATCTTCAGGAAGCCGTTCTCGTCATACCCTTGCATCGGGATGATTTCGTCCTTGAAGTTTCCTTCCACGGTCGCCTGGTGGGCCAGACGGTGCGAACGCACGCCGAACGCATCCTGGGCTTCACGGGTGATGCCGTGCATCTTGCCGAGCATTTCGGCGGTCAGGCCCATCATGCCCGAGGCCTTGGCCGCGTACAGCGACATGTGCGGGTTCGGGTCGACACCGTGCATCATGCCGACGTGGCCCATGTGCTCGACGCCGCCGATGACGAACACGTCACCGTTGTTGCTCATGATCGCCTGGGCGGCGGTGTGCAACGCGCTCATGGACGAACCGCACAGGCGGCTGACGGTCTGCGCAGCGGAGGTGTGCGGGATCTGGGTCATCAGCGACGCCATGCGCGCGATGTTCCAGCCCTGCTCCAGGGTCTGGTTGACGCAGCCCCAGATCACATCCTCGACTTCCGAAGGATCGACCTTGGTGTTGCGTTCCAGCAGTTTGCTGATCAGGTGCGCCGACATGTCTTCGGCGCGGGTGTTACGGTGCATGCCACCCTTGGAGCGGCCCATCGGGGTGCGACCGAAGTCGACAATCACGACGTCTCTGGGATTCAAGCTCATATTCTCACCTGTTCGTTGGGCACTTAGCCGAAGAAGCGCTGGCCGGTCTTGGCCATTTCACGCAGCTTCGCAGTGGGGTGGTACAAAGCGCCCAGATCAGCGTATTGGTCAGCCAGGGCAACGAATTGGGCGACACCGATCGAGTCGATGTAACGCAGCGCACCGCCACGGAACGGAGGGAAACCGATGCCGTAGATCAGGCCCATGTCGGCCTCGGCTGCGGTTTCGACGATGCCGTCTTCCAGGCAGCGCACGGTTTCCAGGCACAGCGGGATCATCATCCAGTTGATGATGTCCTCGTCGCTGACTTCCCGTTGCTCATAAACCACCGGCTTGAGCACTTCGAGCACCGAGGCGTCGACAACCTTCTTCGGCTTGCCGTTCTTATCGGTCTCGTAGGCATAGAAGCCCTTGCCGTTCTTCTGGCCCAGACGATTGGCCTCGTACAGCGCGTCGACCGCGGAACGACGGTCGTCCTTCATGCGATCAGGGAAGCCTTCAGCCATGACGTCGCGACCGTGGTGGCCGGTGTCGATGCCGACCACGTCCATCAGGTAGGCCGGGCCCATGGGCCAGCCGAACTTTTCCATGACCTTGTCGATGCGCACGAAGTCGACACCGGCGCTGACCAGCTTGGCGAAACCGCCGAAGTACGGGAACAGGATGCGGTTGACCAGGAAGCCCGGGCAGTCGTTGACCACGATCGGGTTCTTGCCCATTTTCTTGGCGTAGGCCACGGTGGTCGCCACCGCGACTTCGCTGGACTTCTCGCCACGGATCACTTCCACCAGCGGCATCATGTGCACCGGGTTGAAGAAGTGCATGCCGACGAAGTTTTCCGGACGCTTGAGCGCCTTGGCCAACAGGCTGATCGAGATGGTCGAGGTGTTGGACGCCAGGATCGCGTCTTCACGCACCTGCCCTTCCACTTCGGCCAGTACGGCCTGCTTGACCTTCGGATTCTCGACCACGGCTTCGACCACCAGGTCGACATGGCCGAAATCGCCGTAGGACAGCGTAGGACGAATCGCATTGAGCGCTTCGGCCATCTTCGCCGGGGTCAGACGACCTTTCTCGACGCGCTTGCCCAGCAGCTTGGACGCTTCGTTCAGGCCCAGTTCAATGGCTTCTTCGCGGATGTCCTTCATCAGGATCGGCGTGCCCTTGACCGCCGACTGATAGGCGATGCCGCCGCCCATGATGCCGGCGCCCAGTACGGCAGCCTGCTTCACGTCCTTGGCGACTTCGTCGTAGATCTTGGCTTTCTTTTTCAGCTCCTGGTCGTTCAGGAACAGGCCGATCAGACTCTCGGCAGCCGAGGTCTTGGCCATCTTCACGAAACCGGCAGCTTCGACTTCCAGCGCCTTGTCACGACCGAAGTTGGCGGCTTTCTGGATGGTCTTGATCGCTTCGACCGGTGCCGGGTAGTTCGGGCCGGCCTGGCCTGCGACGAAACCCTTGGCGGTTTCGAAAGCCATCATCTGCTCGATGGCGTTGAGCTTGAGTTTGTCCAGCTTCGGCTGACGCTTGGCCTTGAAATCGAACTCGCCGGAAATGGCGCGCTTGATCAGGTCCAGCGCTGCGTCACGCAGCTTCTCGGGAGCAACCACGGCATCCACGGCGCCCACTTTCAGGGCGTCTTCGGCGCGGTTGTCCTTGCCCGAGGCAATCCACTCGACGGCGTTATCGACGCCGATCAGGCGTGGCAGGCGTACGGTGCCGCCAAAGCCCGGGTAGATGCCCAGCTTGACTTCCGGCAGACCGATCTTGGCGGTGGCGGACATGACACGAAAATCCGCGGCCAGACACATTTCCAGCCCGCCGCCCAGCGCGATGCCGTTGATGGCTGCCAGGGTCGGGACGCCCAAGTCTTCGAAGTCGCTGAAGATCTTGTTCGCTTCAAGGTTGCCAGCGACCAGTTCGGCCTCGGGCAGTTTGAAGTTGTCTACGAATTCGGTGATGTCGGCGCCGACGATGAACACGTCCTTGCCGCTGGTGACGATGACGCCCTTGATCGAACCGTCGGCCTTGATGGCCTCGATGGCCTGGCGCAGGTCGTTGAGGGTGAGGCGGTTGAATTTGTTGACGGACTCACCCTTGAGGTCGAAATTCAATTCGACGATGCCACTTTCAAGAGCCTTAACCGTGATGGCTTTACCTTCGTAAATCATCAACTGATCTCCACGATATGGAAGCTGAACAATACGCGTCAGACGCTGAAATCCGGCAAAAAACACGACGTTTCCGTCGGTGCGACCACCAAAAGCCAGGTACCCCGTCGACACGATTCGGGCGTCTGTAAGAGCGTTCCTACGGCAAACGCTCAATTCATACGGCCGTTTGATTTGGGTGCGCCTACCTTCTGCCATATTCCAGCAATTGTCAATTCGCCAGACAGCGGGCATAAGCGGCAAATCACAGGCAAAAGACACATTTGATAAACAAGCATTCAGAAAAATGATTGCGTTCAATGTTTGCAGACGTGACTAAACGCCGGAAGCGACGACCGGCGCGCAATTCTGGAAAAAATCTGGAGGGCCGCAGCAGACAAATGCACCAATAACGTCTACATTCAGCGCACTGCGCCTCAAGACGGGTCATTTTTGCGAAAGAGTGTGAAGCAAATCTGATCAGCAGCAGCGGCCTTGCACCGCTTCTGCACCCCGATGCAGGCACCACGAATTATCGGCCTGCCTGGCCAAACCCCAGCCCGATGTTGTTATCGGGCTTTTTAATGTCTGCGATTTGTGTCGCGCAACCTGTCAGGCCAGCGCTTTCAACACCGCGGCAATGCGCTGCAACACTTCTGTCTCACCTTTCTCGGCCCAGTACAGAGCGATCAACTGCTTGCCTGCCTCGACCTTGTAGACGTCGCCGGGCAGCGTGCGCAGATGGGCCAGCAATTGCATATCCGCACAGGGCTCGCGCCATTGATTGACCCACTCCCCCGGCGTCATTTGCCAGTAGACCCAGCTGTCGGGCTCACGACTCCTGCGGGGCCGATGGTACTGCGCACACGGGCTTGGCGGCTGCACGGGGAGCCAGTGCGGCCACTCCTGGGGGATCAGTTGCATGGCCAGGCCCATGCGCCGCGCTTCCATGCGCATGGCCATCCGGCCGCTCTGGGAACGGGACGGTCGCAGCCAGACCAGAGGGCTTAAAACGACAGCAACGATTGACAGCACTATCCACACCGTCATATGTCTATGCCCCTGTCGCGGGGAGCGACGTGAAAAAACAACGGCGTGCCATGAGGCGCACGAAAAGAGCCATAATTAAAACCATCGCAAACCTCAGAAGGAACATCCCATGTCCTATGAACATATTCTGGTAGCCGTGGACCTCACTGAAGAGTGCGATCCGGTCATCAAGAAAGCCATCAAACTGGCGGTTGCCAGCGGCGCCAAGCTGTCGCTTGTGCACATCGTCGAACCCATGGCGATGGCCTTCGGTGGCGACGTCCCCATGGATCTTTCGCAACTGCAACAGCAGCAGTTCGACCAGGCCAAGGAAAAGCTCGAAGCCCTGAAACTCAAATACCCTGACGTGCACACCGGCGACAGTCACCTCACCTACGGCCAGCCACGCCAGGAAATCCATCAACTGGCCAAGCAGCACCATGTCGACCTGATCGTGGTTGGCAGCCATGGCCGTCACGGCCTGTCGCTGCTGCTGGGCTCCACCGCCAATGACGTCCTGCACGGCGCGCCGTGCGATGTGCTGGCGGTGCGCCTGGTCAAGCGCGTGGAGTAACCTGTTTGCCCTCGTAGCAGTCCGGCTTGCCGGCGACAACGATCCTCAGGACGCCGACGCCGGCAAGCGGAGCGCCGCCCGGCCGGACTGCTACATTGCTGAGCTATCGCAACAAAAAGCCCGAGCCCTTTAGGGGGATCGGGCTTTTTTATTGCTGCGCGCGAGCGTTACTCGTCCAGCTCCGCCCAGCGCTCAACCAGTGCATCCAGCGCTTTGTTCAGCGTTTCGAGGGATGCCAGCACCTTGGCGGTTTCAGCCGCAGGGCGCTGGTAGAAACCGGCGTCGGCGATTTCGGCCTCAACGGCAGCGATCTGCTGCTCCTTGGCGTCGATTTCACCCGGCAGTGCTTCCAGCTCGCGCTGAAGCTTGTAGCTGAGTTTCTTCTTCGCTGCCGGCGCTTCGGCCACTGGCGCCGGTGCGGGCGCTACAGGGGCGACCACCGCGGAGTTGAGCTCGGCCTTGCCGGACTTGCCTTCAGTCACGCCCAGCAGGCGCGGCGAGCCGCCCTGACGGATCCAGTCCTGATAGCCACCGACGAACTCGCGCACCTTGCCCTCGCCTTCGAACACCAGGGTGCTGGTGACCACGTTGTCGAGGAATGCCCGGTCGTGGCTGACCATCAGCACGGTGCCCTTGAAGTTGGAAAGGACCTCTTCGAGCAGCTCCAGGGTTTCGACGTCCAGATCGTTGGTCGGTTCGTCGAGTACCAGCAGGTTGGCAGGCTTGCTGAACAGCTTGGCCAGCAGCAACCGTGCGCGTTCGCCACCGGACAGCGCCTTGACCGGCGTGCGGGCACGCTGCGGGCTGAACAGGAAGTCCCCCAGGTAACTCAACACGTGACGGCTCTGGCCGTCGATCTCGATGAAGTCGCGGCCTTCGGAAATGTTGTCGATCACGGTCTTTTCCAGATCCAGCTGATGACGCAACTGGTCGAAATAGGCCACTTCCAGATTGGTACCGACCTCGACCTTGCCGGCGGTCGGCGTGAGGTTGTCGAGCATCAGCTTGAGCAGCGTGGTCTTGCCGGTGCCGTTGGCACCCAGCAGACCGATGCGGTCTTCGCGCTGCAGGACCATGGAAAAGTCCTTGATAAGGGTCGGGCCACCCGGGTGCGCGAAGCTGACGTTCTCCAGCACCATCACTTGCTTGCCGGACTTCTCGGCGGTATCCAGCTGAATGTTGGCCTTGCCGGTGCGCTCGCGACGCTCGCCACGCTCCACGCGCAGGGCCTTCAGGGCACGCACACGGCCTTCGTTGCGGGTACGACGGGCCTTGATGCCCTGGCGAATCCACACTTCTTCCTGGGCCAGACGCTTGTCGAACAGCGCGTTGGCGGTCTCTTCGGCGGCAAGCATCGCCTCCTTGTGGACCAGGAAGCTGGCGTAGTCGCCGTTCCAGTCGATCAGGCCGCCACGGTCCAGTTCCAGGATGCGGGTGGCCAGGTTCTGCAGGAAGGAACGGTCGTGGGTGATGAACAGCACCGCCCCCTGGAATTCCTTCAGGGCCTCTTCGAGCCAGGCGATCGCGCCGATGTCCAGGTGGTTGGTCGGCTCGTCGAGCAGCAGCAGGTCGGGCTCGGCCACCAGCGCCTGGGCCAGCAGCACGCGACGGCGCCAGCCACCGGACAGCTCGGCCAGGGTCTTGTCGGCCGGCAACTGCAGACGGCTGAGGGTGCTGTCGACCAGTTGCTGCAGGCGCCAGCCGTCACGGGCCTCGAGGTCCGACTGCACATGCATCAGCTTGTCGAGGTCTTCAGCGGTGACGATGTTCTGGCTCAGGTGGTGATATTCGGCCAACAGGGCGCCAACGCCGTCCAGGCCTTCGGCCACGACGTCGAACACGGTACGGCCATCGGCCACCGGCAATTCCTGGGGCAATTCGCCGATCTTCAGCCCAGGCGCCCGCCAGACACTGCCGTCATCGGGCAATTGCACGCCCTTGACCAGCTTCATCATGCTGGACTTGCCAGTACCGTTACGACCGATGATGCAGACCCGCTCACCACGGGCGATCTGCCAGGACACCTTGTCCAACAACGGCATGGCGCCGAACGCAAGGGACACATCGCTTAATTTGAGCAGGGTCATGAGCTTCTCCAAAAACCGGGCGCGCATTCTACCTGAGATGGGCGGGGTTGGGTTCAAATGGTTGGATGGGTGGTTTGTGGGGGTTTGGTGTGGGGGTGTTGTCGTTGATTTGTGGTGTTGGTTTGTGGTGTTGGTTTGTGGTGTTGATTTGTGGTGTTGATTTGAGTGCCAGGTTTGAGATTGTTACGTTGATGCCCTTCGGGCCTATCGCGGGCAAGCGCGCTCCTACATTTGTTGCAACGCGCCATGGCCTGATGAACCGTGTTGGTAGCCTTGGCGCCCGGCGCGAAATTTTCTGGTGTATCACCAAGACTACGCACTCGGTCCTTCAGAATGACGTACGTTGCAAAAAATGTAGGAGCGCGCTTGCCCGCGACCAGGCCCGAAGGGCACCAGATTAAGAATCTAAACTGAACCCCCCCCCCCAACTGCAAGCAATTGTTTCCACACCCCTCCCTTCAACACCTTTGCCCTTCAACCCACGCTGGCAAAAGGCTAAGCTAGCGGCACTTTTCACGGTTCATCTGCACGGAAGTCTCATGCGCAGTCGTTTGTTCAGCCTTTTGTCCTGCCTGCTTCTGTCGGCCACCGCAGCCCAGTCTGTCCACGCGGTGGATCTTGCGACCCAACGCCAGTACTACGATCAAGCCAAACGTGCCCTGGCCAAGGGCGATGCCGGTCCGTACCGCATGTACGGCGCGGCGCTGGCCGATTACCCGCTGGAGCCTTACCTGGCCTACGACGAACTCACCGCGCGCCTGAACAGCGCCAGCAACGAGGAAGTCGAACGGTTCCTGGCCGAACACGGTGACCTGCCCCAGGCCAACTTCATGAAGTTGCGCTGGCTGCGCCTGCTGGCGTCCCGGGGCGACTGGCAGCCCTTCGTCAAGTACTACGACCCGAAACTCAATTTCGTCGAACTGGACTGCCTCAACGGCAGCTACCAGCTCAGTCACAACCTGCGCTCGGAAGGCTACGCCAACGCCGAGCGCATCTGGATGACCGGCAAGACCCTGCCAACCGCCTGCGACACCTTCTTCACCCAGTGGGCGGTAGAGGGCCAGTTGACCGAGCAGAAACGCTGGCAACGCGCCAAGCTGGCCGCCCAGGCACGCAACTACGCGCTGGCCAACCAACTGGTCAACAGCATGACTACCCTGGCCCCTCAGGGTCGCCTGCTGATTGCCGTCGCGCAGAAGCCCGAGATGGTCAACAACCAGGCGCAGTTCATGCCGGCTGACGAGGCCATGTCCGATGTGGTCGGCCTGGGCCTGCGCCGCCTGGCCAAGCAGGACCCGCAGCGGGCGATGGAACTGCTCGACAGCTACTCGCCGGTGCTGCGCTTCTCCCATGAAGAGCAGGTGCAGATCGCCAAGGAAATCGGTCTGACCCTGGCCCGCAGCTACGACGACCGCGCCCTGGGCCTGATGACCAAATACGACCCGGACCTGCGCGACAACACCGTCACCGAATGGCGCCTGCGCCTGTTGCTGCGCCTGGGCCGTTGGGGCGATGCCTACGAACTGACCCGGCGCCTGCCCCAGGACCTGGCCACCACCAACCGCTGGCGCTATTGGCAGGCTCGCTCCCTGGAGCTGTCGCAGCCCAACAACCCGCAGTTGCCGGCGCTGTACAAGGCCGTGTCCCGGGAGCGTGATTTCTACGGCTTCCTCGCCGCCGACCGTACCCAGACGCCGTACATGCTCAACAACAAGCCGTTGATGCTCAGCCAGGCCACCATCAACAAGGTGCGCAATACACCGGGCGTGCGCCGTGCGCTGGAGTTCTACGAGCGTGGCGAAGTGGTCAATGGCCGTCGCGAGTGGTATCACGTGACACGCCGTTTCACCCGTGACGAGATGGTCGCCCAGGCCAAGCTGGCCTACGACATGCGCTGGTACTTCCCGGCCATTCGCACCATCAGCCAGGCGCAGTACTGGGACGACCTGGACATCCGCTTCCCGATGGCCCACCGCGATACCCTGGTGCGCGAGGCGCAAGTGCGCGGCCTGCATTCGAGCTGGGTGTTCGCCATCACCCGTCAGGAAAGCGCCTTCATGGACGACGCCCGTTCAGGTGTCGGCGCAAGCGGTCTGATGCAACTGATGCCGGCCACAGCCAAGGAAACTGCGCGCAAGTTCAGCATCCCGCTGGCCTCCCCGGCGCAGGTGCTGGATCCGGACAAGAACATCCAGTTGGGTGCGGCGTACCTGAGCCAGGTCCATGCGCAGTTCAACGGCAACCGGGTACTCGCCTCGGCCGCCTACAACGCCGGCCCCGGCCGCGTGCGGCAGTGGCTCAAGGGCGCCAACCACCTGGCGTTCGATGTCTGGGTCGAGAGCATCCCGTTCGACGAAACCCGCCAGTACGTGCAGAACGTGCTGTCGTATGCGGTGATCTACGGGCAGAAACTCAACGCGCCACAGCCGCTGGTTGACTGGCACGAGCGGTTTTTCGACGATTTGTAACGTCACTCTGTGGGAGCGGGCTAGCCCGCGAAAGCGATGGGTCAGACAACATCGCGGCGCAAGCCTCTCCCACTTCGCGGGCTAGCCCGCTCCCACAGATGTTGGGCGCAAGCCAGGCACGTCAGCTACTCCAACACCTCAACCTGCATCCCCACCTCGAGCGTTCCGGGCCCGTCATTGACCATGTTCTGCCCGAACCACACCTCGCCCTCTTTCTCCCGATAGGTCTTGAGCGTACTCAGCGGCTCACGGTCCTCGCTGCGCGCACCGGTCGCCGGGTCGATGGTGGTGAGGATGCAGCGCGAGCAGCCCTTGAGCAGGCGAAACTCCATGTCACCGATGCGAATGCGTTTCCAGCCGTCTTCGGCGAAAGCTTCGCTGCCCTCGACCACCAGGTTCGGACGGAAACGCAGCATCTCCTGAGGTCGGCCGATTTTCGCCGACAGGTCGTCCAGCGAAGCCTGACCAATCAGCAGCAGCGGAAAACCATCGGCAAAGCCGACCTTGTCATCCACAGTGCCATAGCCTGAGGGCAGCCAGCGCGCACGTGCGTGGGGGATGTGCACCATGCGGGTCGGCTTGCCGATGAACTCGCTGACCCACTGCGCCGCTTCATCGCCGGCATCGGGCACGCGCAGGGTGTCGCGCCAGACGGTGACGCCGCGCAGGTTGGCCTCGACGTCGTCAGGCAGCGCGACCTCCAGTGGCGAGGTGCCCGGGGCCGAGAGGGTCACCCCGCCCCGAGCATTCCACAGCACCGACAGCTGCGACATGTGCGGCAAGGCGCGCTGGGTGAAGAAGCGGCCAGTGGCTTCATCCACGAGCATCCAGCGTCGATCCCCGCTCAACCCCAGCTCGTCGAAACTGGCCTGTTGCAGAGGCTCCGCCTTGCAGGATTTGAGGGGATACCGATACAGCGCGCTAAGGTGCAGCATGAAAGCGTCCTTGAAGTGACGAAGCGGGAAGCCCCCACTTTATACGAGCCATCACCTTCGCGAACGGTACAGATACAAAAAAGCCCCTCCATACAGCGAGGGGCCTGAAACCCTGGTGACTCAGTTGTCGAGCATCAGACGCTCGCGCACCACATCCACCAGCTTGTCCGGCTGGAACTTGGACAGGAAGTTGTCGCAGCCGACCTTCTTGACCATCGATTCGTTGAAGCTGCCCGACAACGACGTATGCAGCACCACATAGAGTCCGCGCAGCCGCGGGTCGTTGCGAATCTCGGTGGTCAGGCGATAACCGTCCATTTCCGGCATCTCGGCATCGGTGAAGACCATCAGCAGCTTGTCGGTCACCACCTCGCCGCTGTCCGCCCAGCCCTTGAGCATGTTCAACGCCTTGAGGCCGTCACTGGCCACGTGCATTTTCACGCCCAACTGACCCAGCGTATCGCGCAACTGCGACAGCGCCACATTGGAGTCATCGACCAGCAGGACTTCACGGCCGCGAGCGCGCGCCAGCACCGGATCATCGAGCTTGTCGCGGGACACCTTGGCGCTGTAGGGCACGATCTCCGCGAGCACTTTCTCGACGTCGATGATTTCGACCAGTTGGTCGTCGACCTTGCTGATCGCCGTGAGGTAATGCTGGCGCCCGGCACTGCCCGGCGGCGGCAGGATCGCCTCCCAGTTCATGTTGACGATGCGGTCCACGCCGCCGACCAGGAACGCCTGGACCGAGCGGTTGTACTCGGTGACGATGATGGTGCTCGACGGGCCCGGAACCAGCGGGCGCATGCCGATCGCCTGGGACAGGTCGATCACCGGCAGCGTCTGGCCGCGCAGGTTGACCACGCCGCAGACGTACGGGTGGCGTTGCGGCATCAGGGTCAATTTAGGCAGTTGCAACACTTCCTGGACCTTGAACACGTTGATCGCGAACAATTGTCGACCTGCCAGGCGAAACATGAGAATTTCCAGGCGGTTCTCACCCACCAGCTGTGTACGTTGATCTACCGTGTCGAGAATGCCAGCCATCTGTTGCTCCTGGAGCAGGGTTCAAGTGAGTCCGCATAGCCATTATCGGCAGCAGCTGCGCAAACCTGAGTCAGAAGATAAGCGCCTTACGCCGTATTTGATATCACATTAACATCATGTTCTACTGAGAAATATCCCGACCCGGGAACTCATCGACTATAGTGGCTCTTAGCCGCACTCTTTCTGCACCCTCGGAGAAACCCCTAGGGGCATTCCTTATCCGCCATCGGGGCAAACCTGATATTCGCGGTATCTAATTGCCATTATTGTGACGGCATTCTCATTGAATGAATGGAGTCAGATACGTGGTCGCGCTCGCGGAATCCCTCGATCCCCCCGTAAGAACAGTGATAACGGACCGCCAGATCCGACCTGCGACACGAGGAGTTGCGCAAGATCGCGTCTCGTTGGCTGCAAGAAAATTGAGAATTTCAGAAACGCCCTACAGACTTTTAATTGCCTTCAACATTAACTTTGGGCCACTCGCCCCCGGCGACTCTGGATCGCCCGCCATGAAGAGTGGAGATTTCACATGCTGAACGGCAATGAATGGCATCAACTGCACGGTGATTTTCTCAACGACGGCCAACGCCTGCTGGATCGCGCGGACGAATGCCTGAGCCACCTGGAACTGATCAACGACGACAAGGACGCCATCGAAGCCCTGCTCGGCGTCCTGCAACGCATCGCCGGCCTGGCCGACGCTGCCAGCGTGGCGCCGGTCGCGGGTTTCTCCCGACAGTTGCGCTATCTGCTGTATTTCGCAGGCGCCACCGGGCGCTTGCAGCCCAAGGCACTGATGTCGCTGCGCCAGTGCCTGTCGCTGTTGTCGTGGCAGATCGAGCTGATCGACCCCGTCACGGGCCTCTTGCCGCTGGACGATCAGGAGCAGCACGAACTGCTTGAACAGTTCGGCTGCTGCTGCGGCATCGGTACCCTCGAAAACAGCAATACCGTCACCGTCGACTGGCCCGTTACCCTCAAATTAGTGCATCGCGAACCGGCCCCAGACGAGCACGTCGGCCACACCGGCGCACGCTGACCCTTTTCAGTCTCGACGCTGCCGGCATGTCGCCAACCTGGACGACATGCCTGAAAACGACAATTGATCTTCACCATTACCGGAACATGGCCAAACGCGACATGCCTGCAACTTCCTCCTTGCCTCGCGACGCGGCAAGCGGCACGCTGAAGTTCTGAAGCAGGACCCCCCTATTGTTGCGGGGCTTTTCCAACTCCAATAATTAGCACCATCGTTCCACCGCCAGATCCTGACTAATCGGACAAATACCTTGCTGGTCTTATTTACACTCAAGGCTTATTAACGTCAGCATTTAAGGTAAGATCGGCGCCCGCGAATGAACGCCGAAAGTGTTTACGCGCATTACCGTTGTTGAACGTCGACCCCAGATTTTTTGTATACACGTAACAGGCCAGCAGCTGTGCTTCATTCTGTTGACCTCCTTAAGTGGCCTGACAACTATTGCTCAGGTATCCGCAACAATAATCCGATGGCTTCATCCGCTATGCATGGCAGCAACAGTATTTCCAGGTCCTGGGCCTTGGGCTCGAACAAAGCATTACGATGGGCAGCACTCTCGTGCCTGGCAGCAAGCGCATGCAATGTCGGCGTTTACCTTTTCGGCAACGGCCTGCCATGGGGCCTGCTGGTGCTCAACGTCCTGGTTTTCCTGAGCATTGGCTACAGCATCAGCCGTCCCAGCCACACCATCGAGTTTCAGCCTCAGGAACTGGCGCAGCATATGCTCCAGGTCCAGGAGACCGAACGCCATCGCCTGAGCCGCGAGTTGCACGACGACATCGGCCAGATGCTGACCGCAGCGAAGATGCAGAGCGACTGGCTGCAACGCCGGGCCGCCGAGGACCTGCACCCTCAGTGCGCCATGCTCAACAACATTCTGGACGAGACCCTGGCCAAGGTTCGGGACGTGTCGGCCATTCTGAATCCGCGCCAACTGACCAGCCTGGGTCTTGAAGCCAGCCTGCGCGAACACCTGCTGCGCACGCTGGCCGACACCTCGATCCTCTGGAGCCTGGAGTGCCATCAGCGCCTGGCGGGAATCCCCGAGGAGATGGCCGTCGCGGCGTTTCGCATCACCCAGGAAGCCGTGACCAACATGCTGCGCCACGCCCAGGCGCGCAATCTGCTGGTGCGGATTCAGCGCCGTCCCGAAGGCCTGGCGTTGAGCGTATCGGACGATGGCCTGGGGTTCTCCCCGGCCAGCAACCCTGGCCAGCAAGGCCAGCGCGGCATGGCGGGCATGATCGAACGCGCGACGCTGCTGGGCGGCCACCTGACCGTAGACAGCCAGCCCGGCCACGGCACTCATATCCAAGCCCTGTTCCCCTGGGCGCCCCGCGCCCGCGAACGCGCTGACATAAGTAAGCATTCATGATCTGCAATCTTCTTCTGGTCGATGACCACGCCCTGATCCGCGCGGGGGTACGCGCACTGGTGTCTGACATTCCCGGTTACCAGGTCATCGGCGAAGCCGCCGATGGCGCGCAATTGCTGGAAATGACCCTGGACCTGAAACCCGACATCATCCTGCTCGACATCTCGATGCGAGACAGCAACGGCCTGGATGCGCTCGAACGCCTGCACAAGGCACTGCCGGACAGCAAGGTGCTGATCCTGTCGATGCACACCGATCCGCAGATGATCATGCGCGCGCTGGAAGGCGGCGCCCACGGCTACCTGCTCAAGGATGCCACTGCCACCGAGATCGAGCAGGCACTGGAAGCACTGCGCAATGACGAGCGCTACCTGAGCCCCGCCATTGCCCACACGGTGATCAACCAGGCACTGGTCAGCGCCCAGAACACCAGGGCGGAACCGGTGGAGAACCACAACCTCACGGCTCGCCAGCTGGAGATCCTGCGCCTGATCGTGCGCGGCAAATCCACCCGCGAAATTGCCAACGGCCTGAGCCTGAGCGTCAAGACCGTCGAAACTCACCGCTCCCAGATCATGAAACGCCTGCAGATCTACGACGTTGCGGGCCTGGTCCTGTTCTGCGTCCGGGAACGCATCATCAGCCTGGATGATTGACCGGCCCGCACGCCGACACCGCCATCGTCCTGCCCTGTAGCAGCACGGCTTGCCGGCGGGCGATTTCAAGGACGCTGTCGCGGGCAAGCGCGCTCCTACAGGATTGGGGCCAGGCACAGAGACCGCGTTGCTACGGGAAGGTGGCGTGTTTTAGGTGTTGATTCAAGTGCGCGATGGCTCAGGCGGCGCAGAATGCGACGTCAAGGCGCCAGCCGACGCGGAGCGTCAAAACCGGCATTCCCACGCGGAGCGTGGGAACGATCAAAACAACGATCAATAACAACTAATTGAGCAACCGCTGGATCTGCGCATGCAAGCTGTCCATTGTGAACGGCTTGGCCAGAATCGGCGCCTTGCGCGCAATCGGACTGCCGGACTCGACAATCTCCGCCGGATACCCACTGATGAAGATGACCTTGAGCTCCGGTCGCAGCTTGACCGCGGGCTCGGCGATCATCACACCCGACACACCGCCCGGCAGGCGATAGTCAGTGATCATCAGATCCAGGTGAGGTTTGGTGGCGAGGATTTCGAATGCCTGCTCACCGTTCTCCGCCTGCAACACCCGATACCCTTCTCCGGACAGATAGTCGGAGAGCAGCATCAGAATCAGCGGCTCGTCTTCGACGATCAGTACGACATTTTCTGCATCAGAGCTCATTGGGACGCCTTCGATCTTGTAAATAGCTGCCATTACGACCATGGCCCGCGCTGGAGGTTGCGCAGAAAAATCAGTTATTTACCTCAGCGGTCATGACAGATCGAAGCGAGCGCGCTGGCAACCTGACGGCAGCGCTCTGGCCCGATGTTTCCGGTGCCCGAAGGCGTTCAAAGCGGCAGGCTGATGCGGAACATCGAACCCTTGCCCTCTTCGCTTTCCACCGTGATCGAACCCCCGTGGGCGGCGACGATCTGGTCGGAAATGAACAGGCCAAGCCCCAGCCCCGCAACCACATGGCTGGCCGACACCCGCTCGAATTGCTGAAAGATCCGTTTCTGGTTCTCGGGACTGATGCCGATGCCCTGGTCGCGAATCTCCACACGCGCCTCGTTACCCTCGCAGTACACCCGAACCTCAATGGGCTTATGGGCGCCGTATCGCAGGGCGTTGGTCAGCAGATTGGCCACCACTTGCTCAAGGCGGAACTCGTCCCACACCCCGATCACCGGCTCGCTGGCATGCAGGGTCACCACGCTTTCGGCGGCGGCGATCTGCGCCCCGTAGCTTTCCAGCAGGTTGACCACCAACTCCGACAGGTCGAACGCGGTGGTGCGGATCGACAGTTTGCCGGTACGGATACGCGATACGTCGAGCATGTCCTCGATCAGGCGGATCAGGCTCTGGATCTGCCGTTCATCGCGCTCGACCATGGCCTTGAGCTTGTCCATGGTGAACGCCGACGCGTTGTCCTTGGCCAGGTGCAACTTGCGCAACTGGGTTTCGAGAATCAACCCGTTGAGCGGCGTGCGCACTTCATGAGACACGATGGACATGAAATCGTCGCGCATGCGGATCGCGTGCTCGAGTTCATTCTGCGTCGACTTGAGCTCACGCAGCAACGCCTCCTGCTCCTGGCGGCTGCGTTCCAGTTCCTCGACCTGTTGCTTCATGGCCTTGCGCTGGCGGTACAGGTCGACGAATACGTTGACCTTGCTCTTGACCGCATGGATATCCAGCGGCTTGTGCAGGAAGTCCACCGCGCCACTTTCATAACCCTTGAACGCGTAGTTGTACTCGCGTGCGGCGGCGCTGACGAAAATGATCGGGATACTCTTGGTCTTCTCGGTGCTGCGCATCAGCTCGGCCAGTTCGAAACCGTCCATGCCCGGCATCTGCACATCGAGAATCGCCATGGCGAATTCGTGCTCCAGCAGCAGCGACAACGCCTCGACGGCGGTCTGCGCCTTGAAGACCTGGCGGTCCTCGCGCTTGATGAGCGCTTCAAGGGCCAACAGGTTTTCCGGCAGATCGTCGACGATCAGCAGTTTGGCAGTGGTTTCAGTCAGCATGCAATTCGTTCCAGCTCAACCAACAACCGCCCGATATCGGGCAAGGGCAAGAGAAAATCAGGTGTGCGCAGGGCCAGCGCGGCATCGGGCATGGTACGTACCAGCGCGCTGGCCGGGTCCTGGACTACGGTAAGACCACCGTACTCCTTGATTCGTGCCATGCCCTGGGCGCCATCGTTGTTGGCACCGGTCAGCAATACCCCCGCAAGCCTGGAATCGTAGGCATCGGCGGCCGATTCGAAGAGGATATCGATGCTCGGACGCGAGAAGAAAACCCGCTCTTCCTGGCTCAGCGACAGGCTCAGGTCGGCCTCCACAGAAAGGTGATAACCGGGCCCGGCGAAATAGAGTGTGCCCGGCGCGATGGGTTCCTTGTCGGCCGCTTCTTTTACCGGGATCGGCACATGGGCGCTGAACACATCGGCCAACAGGCTGCGGCGCTCGTCGGGCAGGTGCAGGACGGTAATGATCGGCAAGCGATAGCCCTTGGGCAACAGGCGGAAAATCTTCAGCAAGGCCTCGACACCGCCAGCGGAGGCGCCTACCACGATGGCATCGACCGCTGGCAACGCGGGCCTGTCTACACCTGCATCGGCATCGGCGCCGGGAAAGGACGTTCTCATGATTTGCGGTAGATCCGTTCCTGCTTGACCAGAGGCTCGAACCGGTCCTTGAAGTCTGAAAAATCCAGAGTTTCCTTGCTGCCCAGCACCAGGAAGCCCCGGTGGCCCAGGGATTCGTGAAACAGCCCGAATGCCCGGTTCTGAAGCTTCTTGTTGAAGTAGATCAGCACATTGCGACACGAGATCAATTGTGTTTCGGAAAACACGCTGTCGGTGGCCAGGCTGTGATCGGCGAAGGTCACGTTTTCCCGCAGCGTCTTGTCGAAGATCGCATAGTCGTAAGCTTCAGTGTAGTACTCGGAAAACCGCCGCTTGCCGCCCGCCTTGAGGTAGTTCTCGTTGTACACGCGCACGTTCTCCATGGAGTAGATGCCTTGTTTGGCCTTCTCCAGGGACGCGGGGTTGATGTCGGTGGCATAGATGATGGTGCGGTCGAGCAGGCCTTCTTCGCGCAGCAGGATCGCCATCGAATAGACCTCCTCCCCGGTGCTGCACCCGGCAATCCAGATCTTCAACGACGGGTAGGTCTTGAGCAGCGGCACCACTTCGTGGCGGATCGCCAGGAAATGCGTCGGGTCGCGAAACATCTCGCTGACCGGAATCGTCAGGAATTGCAGCAGTTGCATGAACGCCGAAGGGTCGTGCAGCACCCGCTCCTGCAACGCCGAAATGGTCTTGACCTCGAACTGACGCAACGCATGGCCGACGCGTCGCTTGATCGACGCGCCGGAGTAGTCACGAAAGTCGTAGCTGTATTTCAGGTAGATCGCCTCGATCAGCAAGCGCAATTCAATGTCTATGTTTCGCTCAAGGGCCATCAGTAAAACCTGGTCTTTCTACGGGCGTGATCCAGTTGATCGAATCCATTCAGATACGTTCCATTTTTGGCAACCACACACGAATCAGCGAGAACAGCCGGTCCAGGTCGATGGGTTTGGCCAGGTAGTCATTGGAGCCTGCTGCCAGGCAGCGCTCCTGATCGTCCTTCATGGCCTTGGCGGTGACGGCGATGATCGGCAGTTTGCGCCAGCGCGGGTCCTTGCGGATTTCAATGGTGGCTTCGTAACCGTCCATTTCCGGCATCATCACGTCCATCAGCACCAGGTCGATGTCATCAACCGCCTTGAGCCTTTCGATGGCCTCAAGGCCGTTGCGGCCGACCTCGACCACGGCGCCCTTGTGCTCCAGCGCGCTGGTCAGGGCGAAGATGTTGCGCACGTCGTCGTCCACCACCAGAATCTTGCGCCCCTCGAACACGCGGTCGCGGCTGCGGGCGGTCTTGAGCATTTTCTGGCGCTCGTTGGACAACTGCGATTCGACCTTGTGCAGGAACAGCGTCACCTCGTCGAGCAGGCGCTCCGGTGAGCGCGCGCCCTTGATGATGATGGTGCGCGAATACTTGAGCAGCTCGGCCTCTTCCTCGCGGGTCAGGTTGCGACCGGTGTACACGATGACCGGCGGGAACGAGCAGATCTCGTCGGTGGACATGCGTTTGAGCAGGTCATTGCCGAGCATGTCCGGCAGTTTCAGGTCGATGATCATGCAGTCGTAGGCGTTTTCGCGCAGCAGCTCAAGGGCGTCCTGAGCGAAGCCCACGGCAGTGATTTCGATGTCATCGTCGCCGATCAGCCGGGCAATGCTGTCGCGTTGCAGGGCATCGTCCTCCACCAGCAGGATGCGCTTGACCTTCTGTGTGAGCTTGGCTTCGAGACGTGCGAAGACGTCTTTCAACTCTTCACGGGTGGTCGGCTTGACCGCGTAGCCAATGGCGCCCATTTGCAGCGCCGCTTCCTGGCGATCCTCGACGGAAATCACGTGCACCGGAATGTGCCGGGTGCTTGGCATTTCCTTCAGGCGCTGCAGGACCGTCAGCCCGGAATGGTCAGGCAGGCGCATGTCCAGCAGGATGGCATCCGGCATGAAGGCCGACGCCAGCTCGAAGCCCTCGTCGGCGGCATGGGCCACCAGGCAGTGATAGCCCAGCTCGTGGGCCAGGTCGTAGAGGATATGGGCAAAACGCACCTCGTCCTCGATCACCAGAATGCAGCGCTTGGTGAACGGCACCTTGTCACGGTCATCGGCAAAGCGCGGGATCGGCTCGGCGTCCGGCGCGGCAGTGGCAACAACCTGCGCTTCGCGCGCAGGAGCAGCCGGCGCGGGAGCCGGCGCCGATGCCACAGGTGCAGTCTGCGCAGGCAGCGGCGTGGCGTCCTCGGCATACTGCTCAGGCATGACCAGGGTAAACACGCTGCCCTGCCCCGGCGTACTGGTGACGGAAATCGAACCGCCCAGCAGATGGGCAAGGTCACGGGAAATCGAAAGGCCCAGGCCCGTGCCGCCGAAACGCCGGTTGGTGGTGCCGTCGGCCTGGTGGAAGGCCTCGAAAATGATCTGCTGTTGATGCTCGGCGATGCCGATGCCCGAATCGCGCACGGTGAAGGCAATGCCCCCGCCCGGCTGGCCCGACACCGTCAGGCTGACGGCGCCGGTGTCGGTGAACTTGACGGCGTTGGACAGCAGGTTCTTGAGCACCTGCTCCAGACGCTGGCGGTCGGTGTACAGCGCCACCGGGGCGCCCGGCTGGACCTCCACCGAGAACTGCAGGTGCTTGTCGGCGGCCAGCGGTTCGAAGGTCATGCGCAGGCTGTCGACCAGGCGGCTGATGCTGGCGTTTTCCGGGCGTACGTCCAGCTTGCCGGCCTCGACCTTGGCGATGTCGAGAATGTCATTGATCAGATTCAGCAGGTCGTTGCCGGCCGAGTAGATCGACTCGGCGAACACCACCTGTTCGTTGGTGAGGTTTTCCTGCGGGTTCTCCGCCAGCAACTTGGCCAGGATCAACGAGCTGTTGAGCGGCGTGCGCAGCTCGTGGGACATGTTGGCGAGGAATTCGGACTTGTACTTGCTCGAACGCTGAAGCTCGTCGGCACGGGCCTGGAGTTCGACCTGGGCGATGCTCAGCTCCTCGTTGTTGCGATCCAGCGCATCACGCTGGTCGGCCAGCGCCCGGCTCTGTTCGGCCAGTTGCTCATTGGTCTGCTCAAGCTCCACCTGCTGGGTTTCCAGATGGGCCTGGGACTCCTTGAGGATCCGCGACTGCTCTTCGAGCTCTTCGTTGGCGGTGCGCAGTTCTTCCTGCTGGACCTGCAATTCTTCGTTGAGCTGCTGGGTTTCGGCCAGCACTTCCTGAAGACGTTGACGGTAGCGCGCCGCCTCGATCGAGGTGCCGACGTTTTCGGCCACCAGTTTCAGGAACTCGAGGTCGCGCGGCGTCAGCTCGCGCAGGAAGCCCAACTCCACCACACCATTGACCTGGTCATCGTTGCGGGTCGGGACCACGGCGACGCTGCGGGGCGAGCCTTCCCCCAGGCCGGACGTGACCTTGAAGTAATCGGGCGGGAGGTCGTCCAGGGTGATGATCTGGTTCTGCTCGGCGGCCTTGCCGACCATGCCTTCGCCGCTGAAGATCGACTGTTCCTGGAGTTCCTGCTGGCGGGAGAAACCATAGGAGGCAACGCGCAACAGCCCGCCGTGCTCCTGGCGAACGTAAACCGCCGCGACCACCGCGCCCAGGTAATGGGCAAAGAAATGCAGCACGTTGCGCCCCAGCAGGTTCAGGGTCAGTTGCCCGATGACCTGTTCGGCCAGCTCGCTCTGCCCGTTGCGCAGCCAGGCCACGTGGGCCAGGCGCTCGGCATCTTCCTGTTGGGCCTTGAAGTAAGCGGCGTAACTTTGCGAGAGCGCCGACATGTCGCGGCGCCCGACCCAGGCCAGCACCCCGCTGACCAGCAGGATGAAGGCGATGTACACCGATACGGTCCAGATCGTAGTGCGCGTCACGTCGGCGTTGCGGCTAAGACGCAACTGATGCTCCACCGCTTCGGCCTGGTCGTACTGCTCGCGAATTTCGTCGGTCAGGCGCTTGCCCTTGCGCGTCTGCACGGCGGTGATGTAATCGCCGTTGTTGCGCCGCAGGTCAATCATCTCCTGGGCGAAGTCATTCCAGGTGTTCTGCAGGGCGGCCAGGCGCTTGAGGCGGTCGACCTGATCCGGGTTGTCCGCCACCAGCTCTTCGAGCCCGATCAATTCTGCCGTGATCCCTGGTTTGGCGACTTCGTAGGGATCCAGGAAGCGCTCGTCGCCGGTCAGCAGGTAACCGCGCATGCCGGTTTCCATGTCAATCGACAGTTTGAGCGAGCGGTTGATGTTGTTGATGACCCGGTCGGTGTGCTCCACCCACTGGATGGCAGACAGCAGGTAGCTGATCAGGACGACGAAGAACACCGCACTCAGTACGCCGACCCCCAAGGGTAGACCGACGTTACGGCTCAACAGCTTGCGAAAACGTTGCTCATCGACTGCAGAGGTTTGGATCATCGCAAAAGGCCCGGGCAAATTCGTCTAAACGACGGAGTGTGCCGCAATCGTCGGCAAAAAACTCCAGTTTCTGACACACAAGGTAGAACATTCCCACCTTCGGTCAGGCGCAAAAGTATGACTACTATACGTTTGAATGATTTTATCTCGCCACTACACTCAATTGAATTGTGTTGTTGACGCTCAGAACTTGTCACAATCGCTGGCCCAATTGTTTAGCAGATCGGGCATCAATCGCCCGGTCCGGCGCCCTCATGCTCAAGGAAATTTTCATGTCCGACCCAGCCAGCACGATCCTGGTGGTTGAAGATGACAGCATCGTCCGCATGCTGATCGTCGACGTTCTCGAAGAGCTCGAGTTCAATGTGCTCGAGGCCGCCGATGGCGGCGAAGCCCTGGCGTTTCTGCAAGACCAGACCAAGGCCATCGACCTGCTGATGACCGACCAGGGCCTGCCCGACATGCCGGGCACTGACCTGGCGCGCAAAGCGGCCGACCTGCGCCCTGCCCTGCCGATCCTGTTTGCCAGCGGCTACGCGGAAAACATCGACACTCCGCCAGGCACCCACCTGATCGGCAAACCCTTTTCCATCGACCAGTTGCGCGACAAAGTGAACAGCATCCTTGGCCAGTGACTCTCCCTCCCGGACCCGCCACACCCACGTCCTGATCATCGGCTACGTGTGGCCCGAACCTCGCTCGTCGGCGGCCAGCGGGCATGTCATGCAATTGATCGACTGTTTTCTCGCGCAAGGCTGGCAGATTACCTTCGCCAGCCCCGCCACCGAAGGCGAGCACAAGGCCGACCTTGCGGCACTGGGCATCACCGAAGTGGCGATCAAGCTCAATGACAGCAGCTTCGACACCTTCATCAGCGATCTTCAGCCTGATGTCGTGCTGTTCGATCAATACGTGATGCAGGAACAGTTCGGCTGGCGAGTGGAGACCCACTGCCCCAATGCCGTGCGGGTACTGGAAACCTCCGACCTGCAGAGCATGCGTCACACCCGCCACCAACTGGTCAAGGATCTGCTGCAAGGCAAGCCGGATGCCGAGCTGAACGATTACTTCGCGATGTCACGGGACAACCTGTTCTCGCACATGGCCGGGACCGACATCGCCCAGCGGGAAATCGCCGCCATCTACCGCAGCGACCTGAGCCTGATGGTCTCGGACATGGAGATCGAGCTTCTGACGCGGCAATTCGGCATGTCCGAGTCTTTGCTGCTCTGGGCCCCGCTGCTGGTGCACGATGTACCAAGCCAGGGCAAGCCGTTCGATGAGCGCGCGCACTTCCTGACCATCGGCAACTTTCGCCACGCGCCCAACTGGGACGCCGTGCTCTGGCTGAAAAACGCAATCTGGCCACTGATCCGCCAGCAATTGCCGACGGCCCAGGTGCACGTCTACGGTGCCTACACCCCGCCCAAGGCCACCGCGCTGCATAACGCCGCCCAGGGTTTCCACATCATGAACTGGGCCGAAGATGCGTTCCAGGTGATGTCCGCAGCCAGGGTGTCACTGGCGCCGATCCGTTTCGGTGCCGGCATCAAGGGCAAGATCATGGACGCCATGGCCTGCGGCACGCCAAGCGTCACCACGCCGATCGGCGCCGAAGCCATGTACGGCGACCTGCCATTCCCCGGTGCCATCGCCACCGACGCCCAGGGCCTGGCCGACGCAGCCGTACGCCTGTATCAGGACCAGACCCTGTGGGAACAGGCGCAACGCGCAGGCTGGCGAGTGCTCGACGAGCGATTCCGCTTCCAGCGCCACTGCGCAACGCTGATCGAGCGCATCGAACAGATCCGCGACAACCTGCAGGCCCACCGCACCGCCAACTTCACCGGCGCCATGCTGCGCCACCATCAGCACAAGAGCACGCAGTACATGGCGCAGTGGATCGAGGCGAAGAATCGCACCCACTGAGCCCGTCAGCAGGTCTGAAACACTCGCCCTTGCATCACGTAACAGTTCCCCAATGGCACTCATGACCCCAGCCCCGGATAGTCACCGTCCTGGGCTGTCGTTGTGACCGCGACAGGTTGACTTGATACCCATATAGGTATAATTCAATCATAATCATGGCCGCGCAATCCCATTGGGAAGGACTGAAACATGACTGAAATCGAACACGGCAGCGGCAATATCTACGCCGACCTGGGCCTGCCCGACGCAGGCGAAATGCTGGTCAAGGCCCAACTGGCGGCGAAGATCGGCAGTATCCTCAAGGCCAGGCACCTGACCCAGGCGCAGGCCGCCGAAAACCTCGGGATGCCGCAGCCCAAAGTGTCGGGGATGCTCCGGGGGCAGTTTCGCGGAATCAGTGAAACGAAAATGATCGACTGTCTGGCCCGTCTGGGCCGTGATGTGCAGATCGTGGTGAAGGCGGCGCCACGCTCACGCAAGGAAGGTCGGGTCCAGGTGGTGTTCGTTTGAGAACCCGACTGTTCTCGATCCTGTAAATGGTGCACATTAAGGCCTTGGCAATTCCCGGACTCCCGGCACCCGCATGACCAAAACAACAAGAGTCACCGACCCTTCCTATGAGCTGATGGACGACCACAACGGTCTGTCGATCATCTACCGCGAGCATGGCTTTCCCTGCCCGCTGGTGCGCTGGCACTTCCACAAGGAGTACGAGCTGCACCTGATCGTGGCCAGTTCCGGCAAGGTGTTCGTCGGGGACTACATCGGCAACTTCTACCCGGAGACGCTGTTTCTGACCGGCCCCAACCTGCCGCATAACTGGATCAGCCAGGTGGAGGAGGATGAGGTGGTGCCCAAGCGGGACATGCTGGTCAACTTCACCGAGGAGTTGCTGGAAAGCGGCAACCAGGTGTTCGCCGAACTCAAGACCCTCGCCCCGTTGCTGGAGCGTGCGCAGTACGGCATCGAATTTCGCTGCAAGCACACGATTCGCCAGGCCATGAAATTGATGCAAAAAATTGCAGACTCCAACGGCATGACCCGCCTGGGGCACTTCTTCATTCTGCTGGAACTGCTGGCGGCCAGTGATGATTTCCAGTTGCTGTCGGGCACCACCGCTTCGCAACTCTCGGACGACCATGCCGTGGAGCGCACCAACAAGGCGGTGGACTACATCTTCACCCACTACGCCCGCGAGCTGAGCCTTGAAGAAGTGGCGGACTATCTGGGGATGAAGCCCACCTATTTCTCCCGCGTGTTCAAGCAGGCTACCGGCCGCACCTTCGTCGAATTCGTCAACCGGCTGCGTATCAGCAAGTCATGCGAATTGCTGGCCGACGGCGACAAACCGGTGACCGATGTCTGCTTCGAGTCCGGGTTCAACAACATTTCCAACTTCAACCGGCGCTTCCAGCAGCTCAAGGGCATGACCCCCTCCCACTATCGGCGCCTGGCCGTGCAGCGCCTGACCGAGCAAAACCTGTACTGATTCGCTTCACTACAGGCCCTCCCCTGAATACGCTTATCCCGTAGCAGCACGGCTTGCCGGCGGGAGCGATTCTGATGACGCCCCCGCCGGCAAGCCGGACTGCTACGGGTGCCAACGCCTGTGCCAGAGCGGTTCCCAACGTGGCGGGCTGGCGCTGATCGTCTACGCTGGAACTGCGTCGCATTCTGCCGAATCGAAGTTCGGGCGCGTTCTCGCCTGAACTCCGAGTGCAAGAAAGTATCAGTTCAAGTGTGCCGCAGGATTTGTCATAGGTCCCGCGCAACGTTGTAATCAACGGACATTCTTCCTGGTCTTTGGAAGGAACAAAAACAATAACCAAGCTTCTGTCGCCTCCCGGCGAAGAAGAGGAGAGATACATGAAGACCTCTGCAAAAGTTCTCCTTGCTGGCACCTGTCTCACTCTCAGCACCCTTGCCGCGGCAGGCGACGTGACCATCGCCACCGTCAACAACAGCGACATGATCCGCATGCAGCGGCTGTCGAAAACCTTCGAAGAACAACACCCGGACATCAAGCTCAAGTGGGTCGTGCTCGAAGAGAACGTCCTGCGTCAGCGCCTGACCACCGACATCGCCACCAAGGGCGGCCAGTTCGACGTGCTGACCATCGGCATGTACGAAGCCTCTCTCTGGGGTGCCAAGGGCTGGCTGAAGGAAATGAACGACCTGCCCGCTTCCTACGCACTGGACGACGTTTTCCCTTCTGTACGCGACGGTCTGTCGGTTGATGGCAAGCTCTTCGCCCTGCCGTTCTACGCAGAAAGCTCGATCACCTACTACCGCAAGGACCTGTTCAAGGCGGCCGGCCTGACCATGCCGGAGCGTCCGACCTGGACACAGATTTCCGAGTTCGCCGACAAACTCACTGACAAATCGAAAGAACAGTACGGCATCTGCCTGCGCGGCAAGGCCGGCTGGGGCGAGAACATGGCGCTGATCACCACCGTCGCCAACTCCTTCGGCGCGCGCTGGTTCGATGAACAGTGGAAGCCGCAATTCGACCAGCCTGAGTGGAAAAATGCGCTGACCTTCTACACCAACGTGATGAAGAAAGACGGCCCTCCCGGCGCGTCCAGCAACGGTTTCAACGAGAACCTGGCGCTGTTCAACAGCGGCAAGTGCGCCATCTGGGTCGACGCCAGCGTCGCCGGCTCCTTCGTCACCGACAAATCCCAGAGCAAGGTGGCCGACGACGTAGGCTTCACCTACGCGCCGCATGAAGTCACCGACAAAGGCTCGGCGTGGCTGTACTCCTGGGCCCTGGCGATTCCGACCAGCGCCAAGAACGACAAGGACGCGCGCGCCTTCACCGAGTGGGCGACCTCCAAAGAGTACGCAGCCCTGGTTGCCGAGAAAGACGGCGTGTCCAACGTACCGCCAGGCACTCGCGCTTCGACCTACACCGACGCCTACAAGAAAGCCGCGCCGTTCGCCGACATCACCCTGGAATCGCTCAAGGCCGTGACGCCGAAAGCACCGACGTTGAAGCCCGTGCCGTACGTGGGCATCCAGCTGGTGACCATCCCCGAGTTCCAGTCGATCGGCACCTCGGTGGGCCAGCAGTTCTCTGCGGCACTGGTCGGCACCTCTTCGGTCGATCAGGCACTGACCAACGCGCAAAGCGTTTCCGAGCGTGAGATGAAGCGCGCGGGCTACCCGAAAAAGGGTTGATCCCCGCCGTTTCCAGGCAGCAGTCGGCGTCCTGCCGCTGCTGCCCCGCTCAGGCTTTTGCTCAGGTTCGGAGTCACCATGAACACCTCAACCATTCCCCCTCGTGCGGCTTCGGTCGACGAAAAAGACCATAAAAAAGGCAGCGTGACCAAACCCGGCTGGTTTCTGGTCAGCCCTTCGGTGCTGTTGCTGCTGGTCTGGATGATCGTCCCGCTGGGCATGACCATCTACTTCTCGCTGATTCGCTACAACCTGCTCAATCCCGGCGAGAACGAATTCGTCGGACTTGAGAACTTCGAATTCTTCGTCACCGATTCGGGGTTTTTCCCAGGCGCCATGAACACCCTGCTGCTGGTCGGCAGCGTGCTGGCCATCAGCGTGATCCTCGGTGTGCTGATTTCCGCCCTGCTGGAGGCCAGTGAATTTCTTGGCCGCGGCATCGTGCGCGTGTTGCTGATTTCGCCGTTCTTCATCATGCCCACCGTCAGTGCGCTGATCTGGAAGAACCTGATTTTCCACCCGGTGTCCGGCATCCTCGCCTCGGTCTGGAAGCTGTTCGGCGCCCAGCCTATCGACTGGTTGGCCAACTACCCGATGCTGTCGATCATCATTATCGTGTCCTGGCAGTGGCTGCCGTTCGCGATCCTGATCCTGATGACCGCCATGCAGTCCCTGGACCAGGAGCAGAAGGAAGCTGCGCGGCTGGATGGCGCAGGCCCTATCGCGATCTTCTGGCACCTGACCCTGCCGCACCTGGCGCGGCCAATCGCCGTGGTGGTGATGATCGAGACGATCTTCCTGCTCTCGGTATTCGCGGAAATCTTCACCACCACCAACGGTGGCCCGGGCTTCGCATCGACCAACCTGGCGTACTTGATCTACAACCAGGCGCTGTTGCAGTTCGACGTGGGCATGGCCTCGGCCGGCGGCTTGATTGCCGTGGTCATCGCCAATATTGCCGCCATCATCCTGATCCGGATGATCGGCAAAAACCTCACCGACAAGTCCTGAGGGCCCGATCATGATGACGCTCAAACAATCCCGACGCCTGCAAAGCGTGTTGCTCGGTGGCCTGTCGTGGCTGATCGCGGCGCTGATTTTCTTCCCGATCTTCTGGATGGTGCTGACCAGCTTCAAGACCGAGATCGACGCGTTCGCCACGCCGCCGCAGTTCATTTTCACCCCGACGCTGGAAAACTACCTGCACATCCAGGAACGCAGCGATTACTTCCACTTCGCCTGGAACTCGATCCTGATTTCCTTCAGCGCGACGATCCTCTGCCTGCTGATCGCAGTCCCGGCAGCCTACTCCATGGCCTTCTTCGAGACCAAACGCACCAAGAGCACGCTGCTGTGGATGCTCTCGACCAAGATGCTGCCGCCGGTGGGCGTGCTGATGCCGATCTACCTGCTGGCCAAGACCTTTGGCCTGCTGGACTCGCGCATCGCGCTGATCGTGATCTACACGCTGATCAACCTGCCGATCGTGGTCTGGATGATTTACACCTACTTCAAGGACATCCCCGGAGAAATCCTCGAAGCCTCGCGGCTGGACGGCGCCACCACGCGCCAGGAAATCTTCAGGGTGCTGATTCCGATCTGCAAGGGCGGACTGGCGTCCACCGCGCTGCTGTCATTGATCCTGTGCTGGAACGAGGCGTTCTGGTCGCTGAACCTGACCTCCTCCAACGCAGCGCCTCTGACTGCGCTGATCGCTTCGTATTCGAGTCCCGAGGGGCTGTTCTGGGCCAAGTTGTCGGCGGTGTCGACCCTGGCCTGTGCGCCGATCCTGATCTTTGGCTGGATCAGCCAGAAACAACTGGTGCGCGGCCTGTCGTTTGGTGCTGTGAAATAAATCGAGCATAGCGATCCCCATGCTGTAGGAGCGCGCTTGCCCGCGATTGCGTTTTGCCAATCACCTCATGCGTTGCTGAACCAACGCAATCGCGGGCAAGCGCGCTCCCACAACTGATGTATTTGAAGAATAAGACTGGAGCCCCACATGGCTAACCTGACAATCAGAAATCTGCAAAAAGGCTTCGACGGCCACCAGATCATCAAAGGCATCGATCTGGACGTCAAAGACCGTGAATTCGTGGTCTTCGTCGGCCCGTCCGGCTGCGGCAAATCCACCCTGCTGCGCCTGATCGCAGGCCTCGAAGACGTCACCAGCGGCAGCATCGAACTCGATGGCCGCGAGATCACCCAGGTCACCCCGGCCAAACGCGACCTGGCCATGGTGTTCCAGACCTACGCCCTGTACCCGCACATGACCGTGGGCAAGAACCTGTCTTTCGCCCTGGACCTGGCCGGTACGCCCAAGGCCGAAGTCGAGAAGAAAGTCGCCGAAGCTGCACGCATTCTGGAACTGGGCCCGCTGCTGGAACGCAAACCCAAGCAGTTGTCCGGCGGTCAGCGCCAGCGCGTGGCCATCGGCCGCGCCATCGTGCGCAACCCGAAGATCTTCCTGTTCGACGAACCGCTGTCCAACCTCGACGCCGCCCTTCGCGTACAGACCCGCCTTGAGCTGTCGCGGCTGCACAAGGAGCTGGAAGCGACCATGATCTACGTCACCCACGATCAGGTCGAAGCCATGACCCTGGCCGACAAGGTGGTGGTGCTCAATGGCGGACGCGTCGAGCAGGTCGGCTCGCCCCTTGAGCTGTATCACCACCCGGCCAACCTGTTCGTGGCAGGCTTCCTGGGCACGCCAAAAATGGGTTTTCTCAAGGGCAAGGTCAGCGGCGTGGCGTCCACGGGTTGCGAAGTCACCCTCGATGCGGGCACCAAAATCAACCTGCCTTTCACCAACGCCCAGCAGAGCGTCGGCGATGCCGTGACCCTGGGCATCCGCCCGGAGCATCTGGAACTGGCCCAGCCCGGCGACTGCCAGTTGCAGGTGGTGGCGGACGTCAGCGAGCGCCTGGGCAGCGATACCTACTGCCACGTGCGCACCCAGTCCGGCGAAGCCCTGACCATGCGGATTCGCGGCGACCTGGCCAGCCAGTACGGCGAAACCCTGAACCTGCACCTGGACAGCGCCCATTGCCACCTGTTCGACGCACAGGGCCAGGTCATTCGTAAAGCCTTGCAGGCCGCTGCCTGAGCAGGCGGCCTCACAGAATCGGGAATGCAGTCATGAAACTGAACAAACAGAACCTGTCGAATCTGGGCGACGGCATCAAATTGCCCGCCTACACCCTCGAAGAGCGCCGCCAAGGCATCGCCCACATCGGTGTCGGCGGTTTTCACCGTGCGCATCAGGCGTTCTACACCGACGCGCTCATGAACAAAGGAGAGGGCCTGGACTGGGCCATCTGTGGCGTCAGCCTGCGTGAAGAAGACCGTGCCAATTTCGAAGCCTTGAAGGGCCAGGACTTCCTCTACACCCTGTTCGAACTGGGTGACACCCCGGACACCGAAACCCGCATCATCGGTGCCATGAGCCAGATGCTGATGTCCACCGACAACGACCTGCTGCTGATCGACAAACTGGCCAGCCCCGAGATCAGGATCGTCTCGCTGACGATCACCGAAGGCGGCTATTGCATCGACGACAGCACCGGCGAGTTCATGAGCCACCTGCCGCAGATCCAGCACGACCTGGCGCACCCCGCCACGCCGAAAACCGTGTTCGGCTACCTGTGCGCCGCGCTGGCCAAACGCCGCGCCCAAGGCACGCCGGCGTTCACCCTGATGTCCTGCGATAACCTGCCGCACAACGGCGCCGTCACCCGAAAGGCGCTGCTGGCCTTCGCCAAGTTGCGCGACGCCGAGCTGCACGACTGGATCGCCGCCAACGTCAGCTTCCCCAATGCCATGGTCGACCGCATCACGCCGATGACCAGCACCGCCCACCGCCTGCAATTGCACGACGCCAAGGGCATCGACGACGCCTGGCCGGTGGTCTGCGAGCCCTTCGTGCAATGGGTGCTGGAAGACAAGTTCGTCAACGGCCGCCCGGCCTGGGAAAAGGTCGGTGTACAGTTCACCGACGACGTCACCCCCTACGAAGAAATGAAGATCAAGCTGCTCAACGGCAGCCACCTGGCCCTGACCTACCTGGGCGCGCTCAAGGGCTATCGCTTCGTTCACGAGACCATGAACGATCCGCTGTTCGTCGACTACATCCGCACCTACATGGACCTGGATGTCACCCCACAACTGGCGCCGGTGCCGGGCATCGACCTGACTGAGTACAAGCAGACGCTGATCGACCGCTTCTCCAACCAGGCCATTGCCGACCAACTGGAGCGCGTGTGCTCGGACGGCTCGTCGAAATTTCCGAAATTCACCGTGCCGACCATCAATCGCCTGATCGTCGACAGCGGCAACATGGACCGCGCCTCCCTGGTGGTCGCGGCCTGGGCGCTGTACCTGCAAGGCAATCGCAACGGCGACTTCAAGGGCGAGAATGGCGTCGAGTACAAGGTGGTCGATCCACGCGCCGAATTCTGCAAGGCGCTGGTGGCCGATGACGTGCTCATCACTCAGCGCCTGCTGGAAGTGGAAGAAATCTTCGGCGCGGCGATTCCGAAATCAGCCGAATTCGTGGCATCGTTCGAACACAACCTGAACAGCCTCAAGCAATTGGGCGTCAGCAAAACCCTGGAAAACCTGTTGGCGAAAGCCGTCTGAGGTGGACATGTTTCTCGGCATCGATTGCGGCACCCAAGGCACCAAGGCGATTGTCCTGGATGCCGTCAGTGGCAAGGTTCTGGGCGAAGGCTCAGGCGCACATCATATGATCAGCGGCGCCAACGGGCGTCGCGAGCAGGATGTGCAGGAATGGCTCACGGCATTCGAGCAGGCGACCGCAGCGGCACTGGCGCAGGCCGGTGTGTCCGGTGCCGAGATTCAGGGCATCGGCGTGTCGGGCCAGCAACATGGCCTGGTGATGATCGACGAGCTGGGCCACGTGCTGCGCCCGGCCAAGCTGTGGTGTGACACCGAGTCGGCGCCCGAGAACGATCGCCTGCTGCAGTACCTGGGCGGCGAAGCGGGCTCGCTGGAGCGCCTGGGCATCGCCATCGCGCCGGGCTACACCGTGTCGAAACTGCTGTGGAGCAAGGAGCAGTTCCCTGAACTGTTCGCCCGCATCGACAAGATCCTGCTGCCCCACGACTTCCTCAATTACTGGCTGACCGGGCGCTGCTGCAGTGAATTCGGCGACTCGTCCGGCACCGGTTACTTCAATGTACGCACCCGTGAATGGGACCTCGACATCCTCAACCACATCGACCCGACGGGGCGACTGGTCAAGGCCTTGCCCGAGTTGCTTGAAGCCCATGAACCGGTGGGCAGGATTCTCCCTGCCATCGCCGAACGCCTGGGCCTGAACCCTGACGTCATCGTTTCCAGCGGCGGCGGCGACAACATGATGGGCGCCATCGGCACCGGCAACATCGCACCGGGCTCGATCACCATGAGCCTGGGCTCGTCCGGCACCGTCTACGCTTTCGCCAGTGAGGCGAACGTCAGCGCGCAGCCTTCGGTGGCGACCTTCTGTTCATCGTCCGGCGGCTGGCTGCCGCTGATCTGCACCATGAACCTGACCAACGCCACCAGCGCCATTCGCGAGCTGTTCGCGCTGGACATCGGTGCGTTCAACGCCGCCATCGCCTCCTCGCCCATCGGCGCGCAGGGTGTGTTGATGCTGCCGTTTCTCAACGGCGAACGCGTGCCCGCCCTGCCCCACGCCACCGGCAGCATCCTGGGGCTGGACAGCACCAACCTGAATCAGGCCAACTTGTGCCGCGCCGTGGTCGAGGGCACCACCTTCGGCCTGCGTTACGGCCTGGATCTGCTGCGCGACAGTGGCATCAAGAGCGCCAACATCCGGCTGATCGGCGGTGGCGCGAAAAGCGCGATCTGGCGGCAGATCGTTGCCGACATCATGGACACCCCGGTGATCTGCACCACCGGCACCGAAGCGGCTGCCCTGGGCGCGGCGATTCAGGCGGCCTGGTGTCACTCCCATGCCAGTGGCGGAAATGAATCGCTGCAGGCCCTGAGCGAGCGCTGCGTCAGCCTCGACCCGCAGAGCGAAACCCGCCCGGTGGCCGAGCACGTGGCGGCCTATCAACAGGTTTATCAGCACTACCGCAATCAATTGCAGGGTATTTGACAGAAACCCTTACGGAGCACCTATGTATCTGGTCTGTGGCGAAGCACTGTTCGACTTTTTCAGTCAGCCGGACGGCGCACAACTCAACAAAATCGGTTATCAGGCCATTGCCGGCGGCTCGCCGTTCAACGTCGCCGTAGGCCTGCGCAGGCTTGGGGTGGATGCCGGTTTCTTCGCCGGGATTTCCACCGACTACCTGGGCAAGCGCCTGGCGACGGTGCTGGAAGAAGAAGGCGTGCGCGATGACTTTCTGATTCACTTCGATGCACCGACCACCCTGTCGATGGTCGCGGTGGGCGCTGACGGCTCGCCACAGTACAGCTTCCGTGGCGAAGGCTGCGCCGACCGCCTGCTGACGGTGGATCATCTGCCGACCCTGGATGCCAGCGTGCGCGGCCTGCACGTCGGTTCGTTCTCGCTGGTGGTGCAACCGGTCGCCGACGCGCTGCTGGCCCTGGTGCAACGGGAAAGCGGCAAACGCCTGATCACCTTCGACCCCAACGTACGCCTGAACCCGGCGCCGAGTATGGATTTGTGGCGCAGCCAGGTGGCGAAGTTTGCCGAGCACGCACACATCATCAAGGTCAGCGATGAAGATCTGCACCTGCTCTACCCTGACAGCGACGCCGAAACCGTCGCCAAAGGCTGGCTGCAACACAATTGCCAGCTGGTGATCATGACCCGAGGCCGCCAAGGCGCCACGGTCTTCACCCGTGAGCACGGCCACTGGTCAGTGCCGGCCCGCGAGGTGAAAACCGCTGACACCGTGGGTGCCGGCGACACCTTCCAGGCAGCGCTGATTACCTTCCTCACCGAACGCGAACTCGACAACCCGGCCAGCTTGCCTGGTCTCGACCGCCAGACCTTGACCCAGATGCTCGAATTCGCCGTCGCCGCCGCTGCGGTGACCTGCACGCGCGTGGGACCGGATTTGCCGTATCGGGATCAGGTGGTTTGAAAGGTAATTTATACCTCTGGATACATCTTCCCGCTTGATCTACCATCAGCCTCTGCCCACCATCAGCGCCCTTGTACATCAAAGGGATGTTGGTGGTGAACAGCAGAGAACTGATAGCAGAACTTGAAGCGGCGGGATGGACGCTGCAGCGGATTCGAGGAAGTCATCACATCTTCACGCATCCGCGCAGCGCCTACTCAATCCCGGTACCGCATCCCAAGAAGGACCTACCTTTGGGAACCGTAAAAAGCATCAGGAGGCGCGCATGGCTAATCCCACCCGAGCAGGCCTGATTCTTTCGCAGGAGCACACTATGCAATATCCCATCGCCATCGAATGGGGCGACGAGACCACCGCGATCGGTATTCAGATTCCGGACATTCCGGGTGCGGTGACAGCAGGCGACAGCTTCGAGGACGCCTACAACGCTGCCATCGAGATTGCCCACATCATGCTCGAAGAACTCGTGACCAGCGGGCAATCGGTGCCTATGCCGACCTCTGCCAGGAACCATCACGATCACCCCGACTACGCAGGTATGGGTTGGGGAATGCTGGAGGTCGACATCACGCCGTATCTGGGCAAGACCGAAAAGGTCAACGTCACCCTGCCCGGTTTCGTCATCCAGCGTATCGATCGTTATGTGCGGGATCACAATATCAAGAGTCGGTCATCGTTCCTGGCCGATGCAGCACTTGAAAAACTGACGCGCCTTTAATCGCCCACGCGCAACGTTCAGCCTGAAGATCCAGTCACAAAAAAAAAGGGGCAGCCGGTCAACACCGCTGCCCCTTCTTCATTGACACCGCACATCACCTCAGGCCATTTCCGCCTTGGCCATGGCGATTTTCGTCTTCACCTCTTGCTCGGCGATTTGCTGCTCGGATTTCTGTTTCTGCAGATCCGCGACTTTCTTGTCCACCGCCGCCTGCTGCTCCGGCGTCATGTTGTCGTACTCTTCCTTGGACACACCGGTCAGTTGCTGGCGCACTTTCTCGGCATCGCTCTGGTTCATGTAGGCCAGGAACTGATCCTTCGCCGACTGGCCGACGGTCGATCCTGCGTCACTGTCGCTGACCTTGGCGATGTCTTTCTCCACCGTCTCGGTCACGCTGTCAGACGCCGCTACCTGCTTGTCACTGCTGGCAGAGAACGCCGCGGCAGCCGCTGCCTTGTCGTCATCTGTCACCTGTGCGGTGGTATTGGCCATGGCCGCCTTGAGGTTCACCATCATTTTGGCGAAGGACTCGTCATAGCCCTGTTTGTCTTCGGTACTGCTCTGGGTGGAGCTGTCGGTACTGCCCGCGATAGCGGCGACCGGCGCCGAGGCACCTGCCATTGCGCTGGTGTACGCATCCTTGTCCGTTGTGTCGAAATGCGTGTGGGTCACGGCTTTGGACACAAAGTGCTGGATGGCATTGTTGCCAATGATCATCTTTCACCTCCTTCATTCAGGTTCGATGCATCGTCGAGAACAGCAAAAGCAATGCCATAACCTGAAACATTTCCTGTAGGCCGCGTCCTACAAGGCTTTGACGCCCCTGCCCGTTCCCGCAGCCCAAGGCAGCAGCGGCCCGCCCTTGCCGCCAACGGCAGCCGCTGGCCGCCTGTTCACTTGAGAAAGGTCTTGAGCGCCTCATCGACCTTGCCCATCTCGCACACCGGCGCCATGTGCCCGCAGTCGTTGTCGAGCACCAGCAGTTGCGCACGCTTCTGTCGGCCCAGCGCCTTGGACGGCGCGGGATCCACCAGCCGATCCTGCTCGGAGGTGACGATCAGCATCCGCGCCTTGATCTTGCTCGCCAGGGTGGCCATGTCGCCATCACGCACCAGATCGAAGGTGGTCATGGCCTGCAGTTGCCGATACCAGTCCACCGCATTGAAGCTCTGGCTGGTCTGAGTGCCGTGCAGCCGATCCTCGGTGGCACGCTTGCCGGCCACGGTCCTGGCGGCCTGATGCTCGGGGGTCCACAGGGATTCGGTGTGCAGGGCGGCAAGGTTCTTGAACGGCGTGCCCGGTGCGTAGTTGCCGCCGTTCCAGCCAGGGTTGCGCTCGATGGCGTTCATTTCGGCCTTCCACACTTGCAGGTCGCGGGCGGTGGGTTGCGGCGTGCCGACGATGGTCACGATCTTGCTCGCGTAATCGGGGTACATTACCGCCCATTGCAGGGCCTGCATGCCGCCCATGGAAATGCCGACGATGGCGTGTGCATGATCGATGCCCAGGGTCAGCGCCAGCAGGCGATGCTGGGCCTTGACCATGTCGCGGATGCCGAACTCGGGAAACTTGAGCCGTGGATGGGTCTTGCTGTTGGAGGGTGAACAGGACACCCCGTTGCCCACCGCGTCCAGCGCCACCACGTACCAGCGGTCGGTGTCGATCAGCTTGCCGGGGCCGATCAGGTCGATCTGGTCGGCGGTGCGCCCGGTCAGCCAGGTGGGCACCAGCACCACATTGGATTGATCGGCGGCCAGGGTGCCGTAGGTTCGATACCCCAGCGAGCATTGCTTGATCTTGCCGCCCACCATGTTCAGCGAGCCGATGCTCGCCAGTTGCTGCTCGGCGGCCACGGCCACGCACGCACTGCTCATGGCCAGCAACGCACACAGCGTCTGGCCCGCATATCGATACAGGTTCATGGTCTTCCCCCAGAAGATCAGACTTCAGTTCTGCGGCCGAGGAAAACCATGTACGTCACGGAACATGCCGTCGTGCTGCAGGCTGAGCGTAGACGCTGGGTCGAGCGGCGTTGAACCAGGGGATGAAATGCCTGTTGTGACCAACGCGGCCGCCTACTGCGGCGGGCCCTGTTCCTGCAGGCGCAGGCCCCAGTCGCGAAGGGACGCCACCACCGGGCCGACTTCACGGCCCTTGGCCGTCAGCAGGTATTCCAGGCGCGGCGGGTGCTGTTCGTAGAGGCGCCGCTCGATCAGACCGTTGGCCTCCAGCGACTTGAGCCGGGTCGACAGTGTGCTCGGCGCACAGCCCTTGAGGGAATCCTGCAGATCCTGGAAGCGGCGACTGGGATTGCGCAGCAGGTCGCGCAGGATGAGGATCACCCAGCGCTCACCGATCACCTCGAGCGCGGTGATGACCGGGCAGAAGGCGTAGGTGGGGAAAGCTTCTGGTCGTTCGGGCTTGGATTCGGACATGTGCGCGAGTCTAGCAAGGGGTGGCAGGGCTGGAAAGCGGACTCAACCGCCTCTGTCCCGCCCCCCCTTCAGCCGGTCAATCCACCAGACGCCACGCCTTCGCGCTGTCGAAGAACGCCGTGGCGTTGCTCTCCAGGGTTTCCAGATGGTAGCCGCCCTCCTGCACGATCACGCAGGGCAACCCCAGGCTGCGGATCCGCTCACCCAGCCTGGCAAAGCCTTCGCGGGTCACGGCCACCTTGCTCTGTGGGTCCAGCTCATAGATGTCGAAGCCCAGGGACAACACCAGTGCGTCAGCCTGAAAATCCTTCACGGCAGCCAGTGACTGCTCCAGCTTGTCCATGAACAGCGCTTCGCTGGCGCCATGGGGCATCGGCAGGTTGAGGTTGAACCCCTCGCCCTCGCCTTCGCCACGTTCATCGTCGAAACCGGCGACACCCGGATAGAAGTTGGTTGGATCGCCGTGAATCGACACGTAGAGCACATCGTTGCGGGTGTAGAAGATTTCCTGAATACCCTGGCCGTGGTGCATGTCGGTGTCGAGCACGGCCACGCGATGGAAGCGCTCGCGCAGCACCTGAGCCGCCACGGCAGCGTTGTTCACGTAACAGAAGCCACCGGCGGCTTCTGCGCGGGCGTGGTGCCCCGGCGGCCGGCACAGCGCATAGGCAGCCGGCTCACCATCGACAATGGCCTTGGCCGCAGCCACTGCGCTTTGCGCCGACCAGTACGCCGAGCGCCAGGTCAGCTCGCCCACCGGGCAGCTGCCGTCAGCCAGGTAGCGCCCGGCCTGGGCCAGTATTCCGCGCAAGGCGTTGGGCTCACGCACGAAGATGTTGGACATGACCTCATCGCCCCAGTCTTCAGGCACTTCCTTCCAGCGCAGCCAGGCCTCCTCGAGAAACGCCAGATACGGCGCGCCATGCACGGCCAGCAATGGGTCGAGACCGAAATCCGTCGGTTGCTCGATGGCAAAACCCAGTGCCTTGGCGGCTTTCAGCAGATTCTGCGCACGCTCGGGGACTTCCTGCGGCGTGCGCATCTGGCCCCGGGAGTAGTAGCTGCGAGGGTGGTGCAAGAGTTGTTCAGGATGGAAAAAGCTGCGCATCACAGGTCTCCTTGATCGACTTGCCCGGCGCGGGTCAGCACGGCGTTGAGCAATACATCGCTGCCCTGGCGAACGTCATCGGGCAACGCGTCTTCGGCTTCGTTGTGGCTCAGGCCACCTACGCAGGGGATGAAAATCATCGCGGTCGGACAGAACCGTGCGAGGTGAATCGCATCGTGCCCGGCACCACTGACGATGCGCTGCTGGTCGTATCCGAGCCCATCGACCGCCTGCTGCACCGCCGCCACGCACTCGCCATCGAACGGCGTGGCAGGGCTGATCCAGTGCGGGTCGATGCTCACGCTCAGGCCACGCTGCGTGCCGATCTCCTGCAACCGCTGACGCACCTGCTGCTCCATTGCGTCGATGGCCTCGTCGCGGTGGTGACGCAGGTCCACGGTGAAATTCACCAGGCCCGGGATGGTGTTGCGCGAGGACTTGGCGATGCTCAGTTCGCCCACCGTGGTCAGGCCTTCAGGGGCGAAATCCCCGGCCAGTTCTTCCAGCGCCTGAATCATCCGGGCGGCGCCGTACAGGGCGTCCTTGCGCAGCTTCATCGGTGTGGTGCCGGCATGAGCGGCCATGCCCTCGACGCGTACGTCCAGCCAGCGAATGGCCTGCCCGCCGGTGACCACGCCGATGCTCTTGCCGTTGTCCTCAAGGATCGGGCCCTGCTCGATGTGCGCCTCGAAGTACGCATCCACCGCACCGCCCAACGGGCGCTCGCCGTCATAGCCGGTGCTGGCCAACGCCTGAGCGACGCTGACGCCTTCGGCATCCGTGGATGCCAGGCCTTTTTCCAGCGACAGGCTGCCGGTGAACACCGCCGAGCCGAGCATGGCCGGGGTGAAGCGCGCGCCCTCCTCGTTGGTCCAGACCGCAACTTCCAGCGGTTTGCGGGTCTGGATGTTCAGGTCGTTGAGGCGACGAATCACCTCAAGCCCGGCCAGCACGCCGTACACGCCGTCGAAGCGGCCACCTTCGGGTTGGGTGTCCAGATGGCTGCCCATCATCACCGGTGCAGCCTCGGGATCGGTGCCTGCGCGGCGGGCAAACAGGTTGCCGATGCGATCGACGCTCAGGGTCAGCCCGGCTTCGCGGCACCAGTGGGCGAACAGTTCGCGTCCGGCCTTGTCTTCTTCGCTCAGGGCCAGCCGGCAGCTGCCACCGCGAGCCGTGGCACCGATTTCGGCCATGGCCATGAGGCTTTGCCAGAGGCGCTCGCCATTGATTTTCAACATCGTCAGACTCCTTGAATCGTAGAGCGGATCACGCCATTTCCAGGCGATGGGCCGTGGCGTGGCGGCGCGAGAGGGCCAGCACGCAGACCAGCGACAGTGCGGCGATCAGGCTGTAGAACACTGCCATCGGCCACCACTGACCGGTGTATTGGTGGGCCAGCCAGGTGCCGATCAGCGGCGTCAGGCCACCGGCGATGGCGCCGCACACCTGATAGGCAAGGGAGATCGCGGTGTAGCGCACGCGGGTTTCGAACATGCCGCTGACGTACCCGGCGATCACCGCATAGAACGACGCCATGCACACCACCGCCAGGGCGATGCCGGCAATGATCAACGGCGCCTGGGCGGTGCTGACCAGCACGAACATCGGGTATGGCGAGGCCATGGCCAGCACGGTCATGATGCACAGGAAACGCGTGGCGCCGATCTTCTCGGCCACCCAGGCGGCCACCGGCTGGATGCAGAACTGGATGATCGCCACGAAGAACAGGCACTCCAGGATCAGCGAACGCGGCAGGCCCAGTTGTTGGGTGCTGTAGGCGATCATGAAGGTGTTGGTGAAATACACCCCGGCGATGCCCAGGGTATTGGCGCCGATGCACAGCAGCAGTGGGCGCCATGAGGTTTTCAGCACCTCGAGCACCGGGGCCTGCTCCTTGCGCACGGCCTTGGCGCGCTGGTCCTTCTCGGCGAGAAACTCGGGGGATTCGCTCACCCCCAGACGGATCGCCAGCCCCACGACCAGCAGCAAGGCGCTGGCCAGGAACGGCAGGCGCCAGCCCCAGCTCATCAGGTCGGCCTCGGGCAGCCGGGTCACGGCGCTGAACGCCAGCAGCGACAGAATCAGGCCCGCCGGGCTGCCCAGTTGGGCGAAGGATGCAAAGAAATTGCGGCGGCCCTTGGGCGCGTGTTCACCGGCCATCAAGACCGCACCGCCCCATTCGCCGCCGACCGCAATGCCCTGCACCACTCGCAGCAGAATCAACAGCACTGGCGCGGCGGTGCCGATCTGCGCGTAGGTCGGCAGCAGGCCGATGCAGACGGTGACCACGCCCATCATCACCAGGGTGATGACCAGCGACTTCTTGCGGCCGATCCGGTCGCCGATATGGCCGAACACCACGCCACCCAGCGGCCGGGCGAAGAAGCCCACGGCGAAGGTGCCGAATGCCGCCATGGTGCTGAAGAGTTTGTCGTCGGAGGGAAAGAACAGCTGGCCGAACACCAGCGCGGCGGCGGTGGCATAGATGTAAAAGTCGTACCACTCGATCATGGTGCCGATGAAGGCGGCAGCCGCCGCGCGGCGTGGCTGGGGCGAAGCGATGGGCTTCATGGATCAGGCTCCTTTGGGTTTGTTTTTCTGGCAGGAGAAAGCAGTCGCATGTGCGCTCTCATGGCGCTTTGTGTGAGGTGATTTTTCGGCTCGGGGCTATGATTAGTCAATTTTCTATTTATTATTCGAATTATAAATTTCGCTTATTATCGAGCCCTGCCCTGTGTCCGACCTTCGCCGCGACGTGCACCCTTTGCTCAACGACCGCCTGGACTGGAACCTGCTGCGCACCTTTCGGGTGATCGGTCAGGAACGCAGCATCAGCCGCGCCGCCGCCCGCCTGCACCTGACGCAGCCAGCCATCAGCCAGGCCCTCAAGCGACTGGAAGAGCAACTGGGCTGCCAACTGATTGCCCGGCGCGGGCCGCGTTTCGACCTCACCGAGGCCGGGGAACAGATTTTCGCCATTGCCGGCGAGATGTATGGGCAGGTTTCGCAACTGAGCAGCGCGCTGCAACAGCCGGGAGACGAGGTAATCGGCAAGGTACGGTTGCTGATGATCAGCCGGATCGTCTCCGAACGCTTCGACCGTTTTCTTGCCGACTTCCATCGCGAACACCCCAGGGTCGACCTGGAAATCGATGTGATGCGCAGCTCCGACATCGTCGCTGCCTTGCTGGAGAAGACCGCGTCCCTGGGGCTGAGCCTCAACCGTCGGCCACAGCCAAGGCTGGAGCAACGGCTGTTCCTGCGTCAGCGCTACGGGTTCTATTGCGGCAGGCACCACGCCTTGTTCGGCCGGGACAGGCTCAACGAGAGCGACCTGCAATCGGAGAATTTCGTGAGTTTTACCAGCGACCAGATCGGCGGAATGCTCTCGCCGCTGACCATTTTCCGCGACCAGCAGGGCTTCAGCGGCCGCATCGTCGCCTCATCGCCCAGCCTTGAAGAAGTGCGCCGGTTGGTGATCGCAGGTTATGGCCTGGGCTGCCTGCCCGAGCACGTGGTGGCCGAGGATGAAAGAAACGGCCTGCTGTGGCGCCTGCCGCCCCATGAGGGAATCGCCGACGTGGACATTCACCTGCTGTGGAACCGCGAACAGAAAATGAGCCGCGCCGAAAGCGTGTTCATCGAGAGCCTCGGCCAGCGTTTGCAGGAAGCCCCGTAGCAGTCCGGCTCCCGGCGTCAGCGGTCTCAAGGCCGCCCCGCCGGCAAGCCGTGCTGCTACGGGACCGGTGGTGACCACAATTGTGAGGGCCGCACCGATAGCTGTGGGAGCGGGCGTGCCCGCGAAGGCGCCGGGCCTGACGCCTCGGGGATGCCTGAGCCACCGCTTTCGCGGGCAAGCCCGCTTGTATGGTAGGACTCGAAGGGGTGGGTGGGACCAAAAGCCAGCTTCTGACTGTTAGCCGCAGTACAGACC
>NZ_JBIVCV010000004.1:0-440938 GCF_044746765.1 Pseudomonas sp. NPDC090203 | reverse complement strand
TCGCGGGTATAGGTTTTTCGCTCTTGCATGGAACCTCCTGAATTGGGCGAATCATATCGCCCTTAAGAGGTGTCCGGGATCATTAGGCCAGTTCAGCTTGCCCGCGACGGCGGTGGGTCATTCAACGTCGCGGCGCCGGACCTGACGCGGTCGCGGGCAAGCGCGCTCCTACGGGGATCGGCAGTCCGGCTTGCCGGCGATTGCGCACTCGCAATCGCTGACGCCGGCAAGCCGGACTGCTACACAGCGTCGTGTTTCAGCTCACCGGCGCAGCATCCCTGCGATCACCATGATTTCGATACGGTAATGCTCCTTGGCCATGGGCGCCTGCACGCACGCGCGGACAGGTGCCTGCACGCCATCGAGCCAGGCGTCCCACAGCTGGTTCATCGCCGCATAATCGGCCATGTCCTTGAGCCAGATCTGTGCGCTTAGCAACTGGCCCTTGTCGCTGCCAGCCCGTTCCAGGGCCTGATCGATCTGTTCCAGCACATCAGCGGTCTGGGCCTGAATATCGCCGTCGACGATTTGCGACACCTTGCCCGACAGGTAAACGGTCTGGTTGTAAATGGCAGCTTCGCTGAAACGTGGGGTGGTGCCGATTTTCTGGATCGTTTCCAACATTGCAATGCTCTCGGTCAGATGAAGAAGTATCAGATGTTGTCGCTCGCGCCAGCCCCAGCACCTGTCAGGCGCGAGGCTTCAGACGCAGGCACGTAGGTGCGCGCTGCCAGGCTGTCGAGGTAATCATGCACGCTGGTGGCGAGGGTCGGGATCGAGCGCTTCGGCGTCTGTTCAAAATCACTGGCCGTCGCGATGCACCGGCAACTGACGCTCTCGACCTGCTGGCTGGCGAAGCTCTCACCGCCCATCAGCAGCCACTCCCCATTCGGTGAAAACTCAAGCACGCACCCCTCCCACGCCAACTGCAGCATCACGCCCGACTGCCTGGCACTGGCGCTGGCAAATGGCATCAGCAACTGCGGCTGACTCACGTTGCCCAGCAGAATCTCGCCCTTTTCGCGTAACAGGTATGCATGGTCGCTCAGCGTCACCCCGGCGATCAGCGGGCACATCGCGCCGTGCTCCGACGCCCAACGAGCGGTGCCGATGTCAGGGATCAGTTGCGAATACGCGCAGCCATCGTCCAGGCGCAATTGCGCAGCCAGCAGCTGCGGTCCGTCCAGGCCATTGCCGCTGAGCCAGCGTGCGGCCTTGCCGGCCTCTTCAGCCAGCCCCCAGGACAATCCCGCACCGCGAGCAGCCTTCTTGCAGAGGTTTTCGATTTCATTCAACGAGGCATTCACGATGCTGCTCCTCAAGGTCGAGACGCGGGCAGGACCAGTCGTCCGCCGGCAGGGTCGCCAGTTCATGGGGGAACGGCGCACCCTGATACAGGGTGATACGCACCCAGCGATCCGAGCGCGGGTCAAAGTGCGTGGCGCCGAAAAACGACAGCTTGCAGCGCAGCAGGTCGATCGGCAGCAGGGCCTCATCGATCAGGTTGTCCTGAATGTCTGCGTAGGGGAACGCCGGCGCCAGCTGTGCCCTGCGCACGGCGTGACGATGCTCCGGATGCTGGAGCAGGAACCCCGCCAGCCGTTGCTCATCCGCATAACCGGCCAACGCAGCCTGCAAGCGGCGAATGTCCCGGGCCACGGCCAGGGGCTGTTCAAGCTCCTGCCCCGGCTCGTTGAAGCGCTGACCGATTCGAGGTTCGAGCTTTTCTTCGGACACGTACCAGAACAGCGCCTGGCTGCTCTCGCGGGAAAAATCGATACCGGCAACCCAGCTGTAATGCGCCCGCAGGATGTCCCGCAACTGCCCTACGCTCATGCCACCCTCGATCACGAAACTCTGCTGCTCGTCCGCGTGCATGCCCTCGCCCAGCTCGTCCACCAGATCGGCGTAAGGCTCCAGCAGCAACGACACCAGGCACTCCTGCGCCTCCAGGGACAGCGCGGACTCAGCCCATCGATAGAGCCCATCCCAGGGCGCGGGCTGATCCAGCATGCCGTCGTCCAGCTTGCGTTGAACCCACGAAAGATCCTCCTGCAACTGCAGAATGCGTGCGTGTTGCAGTTCGTGTTCGCTGTGCCAGTTTCTGACGCTGGCCTGGGCCCGCTTCAGGTAGTCGGCAAACACCCGACGTTCCTCGGCACTGGCTTGCTGCAGCCCGCGAACCCGTTGCAACGCGGTCTCCCGCGCGCTGACCCAGTTATTCAACAGCACCGGGTGGTTGAGCAGAAACGGCGCCATGCCAAGACCTGTGGAGTTGCCGATGCCAAAGCGGCGGCGCAACTCCGGTGCCAGCGCCACGGCACGCTGCGGTGCGCGAACCCGGGCCAGGTGCTCAACCAGGTCGAGGGTAAACGCCCGAATCAGATACACAGTGAGCATTTCGGCCTGAAACGGTGCCGCGAGCTCCGCCCGGTCAGCGATGCTTTCACGGTCTGCGGCGCCGAACTTGCCACTGCCATAGACCGCAGTGGTGCGCATCAGATAGCCCACTTCATCGATGGCCTCACGCTCCGGCTGGTGACCTTCGGACAGAGCCTGCACGACATGGTCGAACAGCCGCACCGAGCGGTTGGCCCGTGCCATGCACAGTTCTCGGGACGAAACACGCCCGGCTTCCTGGCGTGGCACGTTGGCTTCCAGCCGCGCCAGATCATCGGCATCGGGGATTCCGTCGAACAGCGCAAACGTCGCATCCCAGGCTGTGGCGATGACCCGGTCCGAGCGCAACGCCGGGTCCAGGTCATGGGCGAAGGCCACGAGGCTGTAGCTGCGTTGCGGCCCGGTCGCGATGTACACGGCTCGCCCTACGCCCTGATCGTCGACCGTCCATACCGAACGCTGGAACTGCCAGCGCTCGGCCTTCAGGCGGCGCAGCAACTGGCGCATGAACGACAAACGGGATTGGTGGAAGGCGCCCAGTCGCGAAGCTTTCATGACGGTGGCCGGTGGTCGCATATTCATTCAGTTCACTCCCTGCTCGCGGGCCATCTGCCTGGCAATACGGATCGCATCCCAGACCGACGGCAGTATCAGCAGGGAAACCGGAACAGCCGTGATCACGATGAATGACTGCAACGCACTCACGCCGCCCTGGCCGAGCGTGATCAAGGTGGCTCCGACCAGGCCCATGCCTGCGCCCCAGAACACCCGCAGCCAGGCCGGCGATTCACCTTCGCCGCGGCTGACCGCCATGGCCACCGTGTAGGACATCGAGCCGGCGCTGGTCACCACCGAGAAGAAGCTGAGAAACAGAAACAGCGCAGAAATCAGGTTCGGCATGGGCATCGACTGGGCGACGCCGAGCAACAGCGCTTCGGGCTGCACGCCATGGCTGATCACACTGCCGGGTGACTGCAGCTCCACGCCGATCCCGGTGCCACCCACCAGCGTGAACCAGATCATGGTAATCACCGGTGCGGCCACGGACATCAGGGTAATCACTTCGCGAATGGTCCGGCCACGAGACACCTTGGCCACGTAGATGCCCATCATCGGCGCGTAACCGATGAACCAGCCCCAGTAGAACAGCGTCCAGCCATTGAGCCACGAACTGTCGTCGCGGTACATGGCCGTCTGGAAGAAGCGGGTGACGTGCAGGGCAAGACTCTGGGCGAAGGTCTCGGAAAGGAACAGCGTCGGACCGAAGATGAACAGGAACGCCGCCAGGCCCAGCATCAGCCACACATGCACCTTGCTCACCAGGCGCAGCCCGCCCAGCCCGATCACACAGGACAGGGTGTAGATCACCGTCACGGCGAGGATCACCATCGACTGGACCATGATGGTGTTCGGCACACCCCACACCGAATGCAGCACAAAGGAGATCTGCAAGCCCAGAAACCCCACCGGGCCGATGGTACCGGCGACCACCGCGATGATCGCCGAGGCGTCAGCGAACACGGCAATCGGGCCTTTCAGCGCACGCTTGCCCAGCAACGGATAGAGCAAGGTGCGCGGCATCAATGGCAGATTCTTTTCGTGGTGCAGGTACATGTAGACCACGGTCAGCAGGCTGCCGAGCACGGCCCATGCCATGAAGCCCCAGTGCAGAAACGATTGTGACAAGGCCGCCACGCCCGCAGGGGCGGTTTTCGCCACCACGCCAAAGTAAGGCGGCGGCGTGATGAAATGCATCATGGGCTCTGCGGCCGCCCAGAATGCGCCGCCGCCGGCCAGCAGGGCGCACATGATCATCGACACCCAGTTGAAGGTGCTGATGCTCGGTCTGTGCGTCACGCCACCCAGGCGAACCCGCCCCAGACGGCTGTAGCCGATGTACAGGCTGGCGGCAAAGGTCGCCAGCATCAGGAGCTGCCAATACAACCCGAAGAATCGTGTGCTCCAGGAAAAGGCGGTGCCGATCAGTGAAGAAAGCGTGTCCAGGTCGATCAGGGCAATGACCAGGAACAGCAGGAAGAACCCGCCGCTGATCCAGAATATCGACCAGTCGAGCGCATCAGCCGGGCTGTTGTGCCGTGCAGCTGTCTTGATTCCCGCGTTGATTTCGCCAGGGATTTCCATAGTGCCTCCGCAAAGTGATGGCATTCGCTGATAATTGTTATGGGTGCGTTTATTGTTCTTGGTGCTTTGCGATGCCCTTGGCAGGGCTTGCGTCAGGTCAAACGGTCAATGCTCGGGATCCTCAGACCGCGATCCCGCACGACGGAGCGCTGGGTTGGGCAACTGCCTGAACCTGCTGCTGCGCCGGGGTGAAACTCTCTTCGAAAAACCGCAGCCAGTTGCCGCCCATGATCGCGGCAGTGTCGGCCGCGCTGAAGCCAACGGCGCGCAGCCCCGACTCGATGTTGTGAAAGTCGCGGTTATCACGGAACCACTGCGGCTGGTCGGGAAACCCCGGCTGCGCCTTGGAGCCTTCGCCGTAATCGACTTCCAGGGTCCAGCGCCCGACGCGCATCCAGTCCACCACGCTATTGGGCTGGTCCTGGCAGAGGTCCGAACCGATGCCCAGATGCTCGACGCCCATCAGGTCAGCGCAGCGCGCGATCATTTCGCAGAAGCTCTGCACCGTGCAGTCGCTCTTGTCCTTGAGGTGATGGGGGTACAACGAGAAGCCGAACATGCCGCCGCTCTCCCCCAGCGCCTTGAGCACCACGTCCGATTTATTGCGCAGGGCCGCATGCCAGAACCCGGGGTTGGCGTGGGTAATGGCGATCGGGCGCTGGGAAAGCTCGATGGCTTCCAGGGTCGAGCGCTCGGCCGAGTGGGACATGTCCACCACCAGCCCGACCCGGTTCATCTCGCGGATCACCTGCTTGCCCATGCGGGTCAGGCCCGGATCGTTCTGCTCGTAACACCCGGTCGCCAGCAGCGACTGGTTGTTGTAGGTCAGCTGCATGAAGCGCGCGCCGAGGCTATGCACCACCTCGACAAGGCCGATGTCATCTTCGATCGGCGACGGATTCTGGAAGCCGAAGAAGATCGCCGTGCGCCCGGTCTGCCGCGCCAGGGCGATGTCACTGGCCCATTTGCCGTGCAGGATCAGGTGCCCGTAGCGCTGGAATCGTTGGTTCCAGGCTTCGATGTTGGCGACCATCTCGCGAAAGTTTTCGTGGTAGGCGATGGTCACGTGCACCGCGTCGACACCGCCGGCGCGCATCTGCTGGAAGATTTTTTCCGACCAGTTGTCGTACTGCATGCCGTCGATCCGCGGCCCGCGGGCGTTGAATGTCTGCGCCAGGCTCATAGCGGTGCTCCTGCGGCGATGTAGCCGGTCTTGACGTGGGTGTAGAACTCGACGGCCGAGCGGCCTTGTTCTCGGGGGCCGTAGCTTGAGTCCCCGCGCCCACCGAACGGCACGTGGTAGTCGGTGCCTGCGGTGGGCAAGTTGACCATCACGCACCCGACCCGGGCGTTGCGCCGGAAGTGAGTGGCGCGGGCCAGCGAGCGGGTCATGATGCCGGCGGTCAGGCCGAACCGTGTGTCGTTGACCAGACTCAGCGCCTCGTCGTAACTGCTGGCCTTGATCACACAGGCAATCGGCCCGAACAGCTCTTCGCGATTGATGCGCATGCTGTTATGGCCACCGATGAACAGCGCCGGTGCCTGGTAAAACCCTGGCGTGGACCGCTCAAGGCGCTGGCCGCCGGTCAACAGTTCGGCGCCTTCCTCACGGCCCAGCCGGATGTTCGACAGGTTGGCCTGCAACTGCGCCTCACTGGCTACGGGGCCGAGCTGGGTGCCGGTCTCCAGGGCATGACCGACCTTCAGCGCCGCTGTCGCCGCGAGCAGCTTCTCGACAAAGGCGTCGTGAATGTCCGCGTGCACGATCAGCCGCGACGATGCCGTGCATTTCTGCCCGGTGCCACCGAAGGCGCCGTTCACCGCGCAGTTCACGGCCAGGTCCAGGTCGGCATCGTCCATCACCGCCAGGGCGTTCTTGGAGCCCATCTCCAGTTGGACCTTGGTCAGATTGGCCGCCGCCGAAGCGGCGATGCCCTTGCCCACCTCCACGGAACCGGTGAACGAAATGGCGCCGACGCCGGGATGTTCGATCAGCGCCTGACCGATCTCGGACCCTGCGCCCATTACCAGATTGAAGAGGCCCTCGGGCAGGTCCTGACGGGAGATGATTTCCGCCAGAATCACCGCGCTGGCCGGGGTCAGGTTGGCGGGCTTCCAGACCACGGCATTGCCGAACGCCAGCGCCGGGGCGATCTTCCAGCAGGCAGTGGCCATCGGGAAGTTCCACGGCGAGACAATCGCCACCACACCCACCGGCTCGCGACGGATATCGATCTCGATGCCGTCGCGCACCGAATCGGCGGTGTGACCCAACTGGCGCAGGGTTTCGGCGGCGTAGTAGGTGAAGAACTGCCCGGCGCGATACACCTCGCCACGGCCCTCTGCCTGGGGTTTGCCCTCTTCACGGGACAGGACCTGACCGATTTCCTCGGCGCGCTTGATCAGCTCCTCACCGATGCTCATCAGCGCCTTGTAGCGTTGCTCGATCCCGCTGCGGGCCCAGACTTTCTGCGCGTCGTGGGCGGCGGCAACCGCACTGTCCAGTTGCGCCCTGGACGCCTGGGCGTACAGACCAATCAGATCATTGGTGTCGGAGGGGTTGCGATTTTCAATCTCGTTGACGCCTGCAAGCCATTGGCCGGCGATGTAGTTGCACTGTATCTGACTCATGAAACTCTCCTGAGCGGCACACTCGGCGGGACGGCGCCTCGGTGTGGTTTGAGAGAATTATGAGCCGGTGACAATTTAAGTAAATCTAATATAATTTAACGCTTGTTAAGTATTATTTAATCGAAAATCCACCCACCAACAGGGCGTGCCATGAGCATCAAGATCTCCAATTTGCAGTTCTTCGTCGCGGTCGCCACTAGCCAGAACCTGTCCCAGGCCGCCCAACGCCTGCACCGCACGCCAGCGGCGGTGTCCTTGTCACTCAAGCAGCTGGAAGAGGAACTGGGCGGTTCGCTTTTCGAGGGCGAGCGCAAGAACCAGCTCAGCCCGCTGGGACGTTTCGTATTGCTCGAGGCGCAACGTGAACTGGCGCACTTCGAGCACACCATCGGCACCATCAAGGCCTACGCCAAGGCCGAAACCGGGCTGGTGCGGGTCGCGGCAGTGCCCTCCTTCGCCATCACGCTGCTGCCGCCGATCCTTGCGCAGTTCCATGAACGCCATCCGCAGTTCCACCTGGACATCCGCGACATGGATTCGGCGCGCGTGGTGCAGGCGGTGCTCAGTGGCGAGGTGGATATCGGCATTGCGACCGTGCCCGCGATCATTCCCAACATCGAACAGGAACACCTCTTCTCAGATGCATTCTGCGTCGTGTGCAGCAGCGACAGCAGCCTCAATCAACTGGGTCGGCCAGTGCGCTGGAGCGACCTGCAAGGGCACAACTTCATCAACAGCGGGCTGGGCGCCGACATCACCGCCGCCGAATTCCGGCACATTCGTGACCAGTCGACCCTAAGCGTCAGGAACACCAACTCCCTGCTGGCCCTGGTCGCCCAGGGCATGGGCATAACCTTGTTGCCGGAGTTGCTGAGCCGTTCGGGGGCCAGCGGAAACCTGAGTTTCCTGCCCCTGGAAGACCGCAGCATCAAGCGCTCGGTGAGCGTGATTACCCAACCCAGGGAGACGCTGAATCATGCGTCCTATACGTTCCTGAAAGGGCTTAAGGAGACACGGTTTAGGTAGGCGCGACAGACGCTCTGCCCTATGTGCGGGACGTACAGCCTTCTTCACTCTGGAAAGCTGAATGTTTAGCCACGGCCAACCTAAAGATCATCAGTTCTATGCTTGCTCCCATCCCGCGCCCCGTGTGAGCATCGGCGCATGATTTCCCGTCAGATCATCGCGCCCGCTCCATCCCATTCCGCAATGCCGAAAGCCAAGGCACTGGCGGGCGCAAATCCCCTTGTCCATATCATTCTCGCCTTCTGGGCGCTGTGGCATTGCCGCCATGCCCGTCCGCCGGATCTCTCGCTCGCTGTCCACTGACACGCGTCGGCATCTTTGCCGTTACCTCCTCGACCGCCCGTAACCCAACGGTGGTCCTGTGCGCCTCTGTGCGCGAGCGAATTCGACATGCACTTTGCATCTGTAGAACAGGCAACCCGTTTCCTCAGTGAAAACCCCGATATCGAACTGTTCGAGCTGTTCATCCTCGACGCCAACGGCGTGCCGCGGGGCAAGCTGTTGCACCGCGACGAGCTGTTGGCCGTGTACCAGACCGGGCGCCCCCTGCCCAGCACCATTCTGGGCTTGACCATGAATGGCGACGACGTGGAAAACTCAGGGCTGGTGTGGGATGTGGGTGACATCGACTGCCGCGCCTATCCACTCGATGGCAGTCTGGTGCGTCTGCCCTGGCGGCGGATTCCGACGGCTGCGGTGCAGGTCAGCATGCACCCCACCGAGGGCCTGCCAGCCAGCGTCGCCGACCCGCGCCATGTCTTGCTGCGCACGATCCAGGCACTCAAGGCCGACGGCTTGCACCCGGTGATGGCGTGCGAACTGGAGTTCTATTTGCTCGATCAGCAGCGCGATGCCCAGGGCCGTCCACAACCGGCGCTGGACAACGATGGCGGACGGCCGCGCACGACTCAGGTCTATGGCCTGCGCGAGCTTGAGCAGATTGAACCCTTCCTCGCCGACCTCTACGCCGCCTGCAAGGCCCAGGGTATCCCGGCGCGCACCGCGATCTCGGAATATGCGCCGGGCCAGGTGGAGATCACCCTGGAACATGGCGATGCGCTGGAAACGATGGACCAGGCCGTGCGCTACAAGCGCCTGGTCAAGGGGGTGGCGCATGCCCACGGCATGCAGGCCTGCTTCATGGCCAAGCCCTTCGCGAATCTGGCGGGCACCGGGATGCACATGCACCTGAGCCTGGCCGACAGCGAGGGCAACAACCTGTTCGCCAGCGACGACAAGGCCGGGACGCCACTGCTGCGTCAGGCAGTGGCGGGCATGTTGCGCCACCTGCGTGATTCGCTGTTGTTGTTCTGCCCCAACGCCAACTCGTTCCGGCGTTTTCAGGCCAACAGCTATGCCCCACTGGCGCCGACCTGGGGCATCGACAACCGCACCGTCAGCCTGCGCGTACCGGGCGGTCCGGCCAACAGCCGGCATGTCGAGCACCGTATCTGTGGCGCAGATGCCAACCCCTATCTTGCGGCTGCAGCGATCCTTGCCGCCAGCCATCACGGCATCCGCGAGCAGCTTGATCCGGGCGCGCCGGTGGAAGGCAACGGTTACGCCCAGGCCACCGAGCACCTGCCCACCGACTGGCTCACCGCCCTCGATGCCCTTGAGCACTCGGAATGGGCGCGGGAAGCCCTCGGCGACGGTTTTTTCGCCGTGTACCTGAAGGTCAAGCGTGCCGAGTACCGCCAGTTCATGGCCGAAGTCAGCGAACAGGACTGGCGCTGGTACCTGCATCAGGCCTGACCCCAAAGATTCGAACAAGGTGGAACCATGAACACAGCAACGCATTCCGGGCGGGCCCAGCGGGCGCCGTCCTATTACAGCGCAACCCTCAATGACCTTAGCGAATACCCGCAGTTGCACGGCACGGTAGAGGTCGATGTGGCGATCATCGGCGGCGGTTTTACCGGCGTCGCCACTGCAGTGGAGCTGGCGGAGCGCGGCCTGAAGGTCGCGATCATTGAAACCCACCGCATCGGCTGGGGCGCGAGTGGGCGCAACGGTGGCCAGGTCACCGGCAGCCTTTCGGGCGACGAGGCCATGCGCAAGCAGATGGGCAAGCATCTGGGCGCCGAGGTCGACGATTTCATCTGGCACCTGCGCTGGCGCGGGCATCAGATCATCGAGCAGCGGGTTCAGCGCTACGGCATCGCCTGCGATCTCAAACGCGGCCATCTGCACACCGCGATGAAGCCTTCGCACATGGAGGAGCTGCGCAGCTTCAAGGCCGAGGCAGAGCGCCGTGGCATGGGCGACCAGGTGCAGTTGCTCGACCGTCAGGGCATCGCCGAACACCTGCAAAGCCCGCTGTATCAGGGCGCGCTGAAAAACCTGCGCAACCTGCACCTGCATCCGCTCAACCTGTGCCTGGGCGAAGCGCGCGCGGCTCGCAGCCTGGGCGCGCTGATCTTCGAAAACTCAGAGGTGCTGGAGATCGTCCACGGCCCGCGCCCGGCCGTCGTCACCGCCCACGGTCGGGTCGAAGCGCGCCAGGTGATGCTGGCCGGCGACGTCTATCATAAGCTGGAAAAACCCAAGCTTGGCGGCAAGATTTTCCCCGCCATGGGCGGTATCGTCACCACCGAGCCACTGGGCGAACTGGCCGAGCAGATCAACCCGCAGGACCTTGCGGTGTATGACTGCCGGTTCGTGCTCGACTACTACCGCCTGACTGCCGACAAGCGCCTGCTGTTCGGCGGCGGGGCCAACTACTCGGGCAAGGATTCACGGGACATCGAAGGCGAGCTGCGGCCCTGCATCGAAGGCACTTTCCCGGCGCTCAAGGGCGTGCGGATTGATTTTCAGTGGAGCTGTGCGATGGGCATCGTCGTCAATCGCATCCCGCAGTTGGGCAAACTTTCGCCCAACGTCTGGTATTGCCAGGGCTACTCCGGACACGGCGTGGCGACCAGCCACATCATGGGCGAAATCATGGCCGAGGCCCTGACCGGCACCCTCGAACAGTTCGACACCTTCGCCGCCTGCAAGCACCTGCGCGTGCCGATGGGCAATGTGCTGGGCAACCCGCTGCTGGCGGCAGGCATGTGGTACTACGGAATGCTGGAGAAGCTGCGCTGAGATGAAGGCGGCATGATAGGGCTGGCACCCGAGAGATGAACCAATTGCATTTCAGTATCAAACTCTCAATAATCCGACCCAAGTGAGATAAGTTCTCTTTCGATAGTGTTTCTCAGGTAAGTCAAATCAATGCCGAACCCGCCTTCTGCGTCTGTCGAGCACCTTTATGCTGAGCACAATGCCTGGTTACGTCACTGGCTGAGCTGGCGTCTGGGGTCAAGTGTCGATGCGGCGGACTTGGCACAGGACACCTTCCTGAGACTGCTGCTCAAGCCTGTGCAGCCTGTTTTCGATAACGCACTGGCTGCTCGCGGCTATCTTCGCAAGATCGCGAATGGCATCTGCATCAACCTCTGGCAGAGGCGAGAGATCGAGCAAGCATGGCTCGACACCCTGGCCGCTCAACCAGAGCGCTACGCGCCGTCGGCAGAACAGAGTGCGGCCGTATTGCAAGCCTTGCAGGAGGTCGGCCAGATGCTGATCGAGCTGCCCGCCAAAGCTGCGCAGGCGTTTGTACTGGCGGTGGTGTGTCAGATGACTGACCGTGAAGTGGCAACGCAACTGGGCGTGTCCGATCGCATGGTACGCAAATACGTGGCGCGGGCGATGCTCGGCTGCCTGCAATTGCAGGCGGCGTCCGAGGCGACGGCGCTCTGCGCCGAGACACCCTACTGATGCCTGCCCAGTCCGGGTTCAAGGTCATGGAGCAGGCCGCCGAGTGGTATGCCGAATTACGCTGTGGCGAAGTCGATCCGGCGCAGCAAGAAGCCTGGCGTCGATGGATCGAGGCCGAGCCAGCCCATCGTGAGGCATGGGAAGCCGTGCAATCCATCAGCCTGCGCTTCGATCCATTGCGAAAGCTGCCGGACCGCCGTCGCGCTGCCGACGATCTGCTGATGGCGCATCAGCGCGTCAGACGCCGCGCCGTGTTGCGGAGTCTCGGTTTGCTCGCCGGCATCGGTGCCTTCTGGTCGACGTGGCGCCTGACGCCGCTGCCCACCTGGAGTACCAGCCTGATCGCCGATTACCGCAGCGGTATTGGCGAGCTGAGGAACGTGCAATTGCCCGATGGTAGCCGCGTGTGGCTAAACACCACGACGGCCTTTGATATGGACTTCTCCGGCAGCAAACGCCTGGTGCACCTGCTCATGGGCGAGATTCTGATCGATACTGCACACGATGCCGAGCGGCCCTTTATCGTCAGTACCGCACAAGGTCGCTTCCGGGCGCTGGGCACCGAATTCAGCGTCCGATTGCGCGACCAGGAAACCGATCTCACGGTTTTCAAGGGCGCAGTTGAAGTCAGCCGTCCCGACAGCAGCGAACATCGGGTCATTCCGGCGGGTCAGCGACAGACCGTCACAGTGGGTCCGTTACCACCGACGGCCCCGGCAGACCTTGCAAGGCGGGCGTGGTCCGGGGGCCTATTGCTGGCTCAGGACATTCCCCTGGGCCAGGTACTCGACGAACTGTCGCGCTATCAGTTCGGCCACATCTCAATCGACCCTGCGGTGGCGCAGTTGAATGTATTCGGCACCCTGCCGGTGCGTGATGTCGACGCCGCACTGTCCATCCTCGCCTCGTCTCTGCCGATCACCGTTGAACGGCGCATGCCCTGGTGGACCACGATCAGTGCCAAAAACAGTGCGCCCTGAATTTTTCCTCAAATACGGTTCCGCTTTTCAGTGCCTCGCCGGGTTTAGGAGTGAATCCCTACCCAACTCATCGTCTTGAGGACAAGGAACCGATGTTTTACCGTCCCCGTTGCGCCCCCCTGGGCCTGTGCGCCTCCCTTCTGACCTTCGCCGCCTGCTCGTTGCCCAGCGCCATGACCCTGGCCGCTGAAACGGCAACCCGCGACTACGACATCTCCTCCGGCCCGCTCAGTAACGTACTGTCGCGCTTCGCCGCTGAATCAGGCATCTATCTGGTGGGCCTGAGCGAGATGGCACAGGGACGCAACAGCCAGGGCCTGCATGGCCGCTATGAAATCAACGCCGGGCTGACGGTGCTGCTGGCCGGTACCGGGCTCACGGCGCAGAGGATCGGTAACAATGAATACCGACTGCAAGTGGCAGAATTCTCCGCTATGGAGTTGGGTGCCACCACCATCAACGCCCGGCTGGGCTCGGTCACCGAGGGCACAGGCTCCTACACCACCGGTGCGATCACCCTGGGTAAAGGCGAGCACAGCATCAGGGAAACGCCGCAATCGGTGACCGTCATCACCCGCAAGCGTATGGATGACCAAAATCTCAATACCATCGAGCAGGTGCTGGGGCAGACGCCGGGCGTGACCGTCACCGGCTCACCCATGGGCGGCAGCTACTTTTTCTCTCGCGGGTTTAGGATGGACGCGCCGTTCCAGTACGACGGCGTGCCGCTGGATGTCGGCGGCAACTACGTGCAGGCCAACAGTTTCAGCAGCGACATGGCGTTCTACGACCACGTTGAATTTCTGCGCGGTGCCGCAGGCATGATGCAAGGCGCAGGCACCCCGGCCGGCGCAGTGAATCTGGTGCACAAACGCGGCCAGAGCACGCCGACCACCACCTTCACACTGTCCGGCGGCACCTGGGACAACTACCGCAGCCAAATTGACGTCGGTGGCCCGCTCAACGAAGCCAGTACCCTGCGTGGCCGGGCGATCGTCGGCGAACAGAGTCGGCACTACTTCTACGACTACGGCAAGCGCGAGGACCAGGTGGCCTACGGCGCACTGGACTATGACTTCAGTGACGACACCACCGCAGGCTTCGGCCTGGCCTATGAAAAGCTGCAGGCCACGCCCTGCTTCGGCGGCCTGCCCAGCTACAGCGACGGCTCGGACATCAAACTCAAGCGCTCGACCTGCCTGGGCGCCAGCTGGAACCATTGGGACAGCGAGCGCACCACCGCTTTCGCCGACGTCAAACACCGCCTCAACGATGACTGGAACGCACGCCTGGCCGGAACCTGGACCCACAACCAGCAAAACATGAAGTACGTGCAAGGCGTCGGGGTCGGCACGGTAGCGCCGGGCGCGACATCTTCGTCGATCCAGTCCATCGGCGCGTTGTTCGACTACGACTCGGTTGACTACGGTCTCGATGGTTACCTGGATGGCAAATTCCGCGCCTTCGGCCTTGAGCATCAACTGACCGTGGGCGCCAACACCAGCTATTCCCACAGCCATGACGTCTGGGCGCTGGCCTTCATGCAGCAGCGTGAGGACGTGTTCAACCCGACGCACTTCGTCGAACCCAGCGACAGCTACATCGTCGACAACAGCTACCGCGGCGGTGCGCCCTACCCGGCCAAGACTACGGTCAAGCAACAGGGCGTCTACGGCAATCTACGTCTGAAACTGGCCGAGCCGCTGACCCTGGTGCTGGGCGCACGGGCCAGTGACTGGCACTACACCAACGACAGCCACGCCTTTGGCGTCGCGCCCACTGACGAGCGTCGGGAGACTGGCCAGGTCACACCGTTCGCAGGCGTGCTGCTGGACATCACCCAGAACCTGACCCTGTACGCCAGCTATGCCGACGTGTTCCAACCCCAGTCCGACATCGACGCCAGCGGCAAGGTGCTGGACCCCAAGACCGGCAAGAACTACGAACTGGGGATCAAGGGCGAGTGGTTCGACGGCGCGCTCAACGGTTCGGCGAACCTGTTCCGGACTTATCAGGAACACGCCGCCATTGCTGTCGACGATGCCACGATCTGCGATTCATGCTCGGTCGACAGCGGCAAGATCCGCGCCCAGGGTGTGGAACTGGAACTCAACGGTTCGCCCCTCGATCGCTTGCAGGTCAGCGCGGGCTACACCTACACCACCACCGAAACCTTGAGCCCGGTGGACAACCTCAACGTCGCCGTGAGCAACGGCACCACCTACAACACGCTGATTCCACGCCACTCGCTGCGCCTGTGGAGCGACTACCAGCTCGACGGTGACCTGAACCGCTGGACCCTGGGCGGCGGCGTCACCGCCCAGAGCGAAATCTCGCGCCTGGCCAGCGGCTTCAAGACCGAACAGGCCGGATACGCCTTGTGGAACGCGCGCCTGCAATACCGCATCGACGATCACTGGAGCGTGGCGCTCAACGGTAACAACCTGTTTGACCGTACGTACTACGCCACCATCGGTAACCGCACCGGCAGCAACTATTACGGTGATCCGCGCAACTACATGGTGACGTTGAAGGGAAGCTTCTGAACCGCGCAGACATGCTGGGGACAACCACTGGCGTGCCGCTTCCTTAGCCTAAGGTCTGTCGAGTGGCCCTTCGTGGTGTTCAGGGCAGTTCGATATGGATCTTCCACCTGCATTGCAGATCCTGAACGGCTGGGAGGTGTTAGCAGGGCAAGGCGGGGGAAAGACGCCCTGCCCTGACTGGCTGCTAGCGGACAGAAGCAGCCCTTGGTCGATCTACCATCATCCGGCACGTTGTTTTAGGTGTGGGGACTGCCTTCGTAATCAACCACTACGGTGCCGCAGGTAACCGATACCGAACCCCAGTCCCCTTTCAGGTGGTAAGTGGCACCTTCTATCCTGAATACGTCTACATTGCCTAAATCGGTGTCACCGTTCGCATCCCTAGATACCAAAACACTCCTTTCATGCCAAAGAACGCGCTGGGTCAGGCAGAAATGAATGTGTGCATTCCAATAGCAGTACGCTTCCCCATCTGCTGGTTTCACATAGAGGGGATGTGATTCGAGCAGCACCAACTCCATTGCAAATGACAAGGTTGATACGCCCTCTTCAATCGCAAGGACGTAGCTGTCTTCCAGATAAACACTGGCAAAGCAGGTTTCATCGTAGTAATTCATAAATCGCAGATTGTGCAGATCTCAAGTGGGATCGTAGCAGCTACTGTCAATCGCCACGGTCCGCTTCGGGTCGAAAGCGGTCGCTCGTTCCCGCCGCTGATCCGACTGTTCAGTCAAAAAAGCCAGGCAGGATACTAGCGCCACTGATAGGAGGCCGCATTTACGAGGTGCCCCCGTGCCTTTTCAGAAAGCCAAGGGAAACGTGACTCAAGTCGGGCATCTGCGAGCGAGCAAATGTTTTCTAGAGCTTTGCCCGCCCGCCAGCTTGGGCACTCGATCACCTCGACCCATAAGCTGCGAAGCAGCTCACGCGCATCATCATCCAGAGCGGATGACGCTGATAGCGTCTTGTAAAAACTCCAAGGTTGTTCCCAGCACTCGAATTTCTCTATCTCCAGCACCAGTATCCGATGCAGCTCCATGTTAGCCCCCGTGGTACGTGATGACGGACAGTCGCTCCGCTGGGCAATATAATCGGATATTCATTGTGCATGTGCGTCTATGTCAAAGACGTCAGAAATCTTCACGGCGCGAGAAAACCGCCTAGCGGTCCCAAGAACCCCGAGAGGCGCAGCCCAACACAAAGTAGAAAATGGTGCTAACACACCTGATCTCTACCCGCTGCTTGATCTTGCTTCGACAGATCACTTTCGGCCAGATGCAGCCACTTTGGCCTCATGCATTGTTGGGTATTAATGAGCAGGGCCGCACTCTGCGGTCTCGGTCTCGGTCTCGGTCTCGGTCTCGGTCTCGGTCTCAGGACGAGCTGTATCACGTATAGAGGAGCGCCGCTTGAGAAATTCGGCGATGGCGCTTAAATCGGTTTGCCAGCAGCATTAAAAAGTAGCGGTAGGGCACTGACTAAATTAACCTTCCAGATCAATTGGTCTCAAATATTCAATATCGAGATAGAGATAAACAACCCTGCAAAAAACGCCGGAATGTAGCTGAGCTCAGAGCCATCATAATGATGAACAGTAGCATAGATCGTCAGTACAAAAGTGACCAGTGCGATCCAAGGCTGAGCTCTCAAAAAGCGCAGACGCACTCTTTCAGAACGGCTAACAGCGAATCTTGCCAGCCTGAAAAAAACCCAGAATAAAAGAACGGCCGACAAAGTACTCACAGCATACATTGCAAGACCTATAATCGCGAGCATTGCCATGAGGGGTGCAAATTCCTTGACTAAGAGTAGTGGACAGTTATGTATTCTCAATACAGACGTGCTAATTATTGCCATATTTCGCAGATACTTTCCACAGATCTGAGAAATTCAAAAAAGTCGCCTAATTCGCATCTGTTGTCTACGGTGTCTTGTTAGAAAACCATAGGTAATTCGGTACTTGATCATGTGCGCCGCCATACGGAAAAAACAGGCGGCTATCCGCCATAACAGGTCACCCTGAGGGAAAAAATTGAGGGCATGCTGCTGGAGTGATAGACAGGCCCACCTCTGACAGGCTGTATTCTTCACCGCCAGTAACCGGCCAAGAGCAATCTGTCGATTTAGGTGGCTTCGCATATGAACAACCCGTAAAAGTCGACAGACGCCGGGGTGTACAATTCTGACAGTTGATAAACGGCTGGGTGCCCAATAACATCAGTGCACAGAACCACCGAGAGCAAGGCATGGAAACCGCTTGGGCGAAATTGCTCAGTCCTATACTCCAGGTATCATTGGGGCCGATTTGGCGAATCCTAGTAGGGTACTTCGCACCTGGACTTTTATGGACGAGCTGCTTTAAACGCGCAGCGATCAGCGCTAACGTCGATCCGAAATTAGCACTTGCCTTGGCAAGATCTCCCTCCCTCAAGCGGCTCATGATCAATACGTTCAAATCCGATCGCTCCGTACCTACGGCCACTTGTTTCGCTGTATCTCTGCTATTCGAACTCCATGAGCTGGATCTAGCTGCGAGCGACAAACCGTCATCTGCAAGCATCAGGCACTTCGCAGTGGATGCACGTCGGGCCTGGATTAACGGCCTGATAAATAACGTGATATTGAGGAGCCGTTTTCAATCGATCCGAGACGAGCATCCTGCAAAATCTATCGCGGTGAACTCTTCCTGCCTTGATGAGCAGAGCCTGAATTTGGATGATCTGAAAGCACTGCGATGCTGGTATTTTGAAAGTTTTTCGGCTCCAGACGCGACCGAGGTCGTGTGCGTATGGCTTCCAGACCATGAGGGGATTGTTCATTACGATGCGCAGAAAAGTCACAGGATTGAGGTCGCACTGAACACGTCGACCGGAGCCGATCGAGGGTTCTTTCGAGTCGGATTTGACTACTCCATAAAGCGGACGGGCGATCATCTCCACGTATGCTTCTTGAATACGCGGACAGAGATGGAAGCCGGACACTTCGGGCGATACTGTGTGGGGAGAGCAACTAAAACAACTTTGTGGGCTCGATGATCATCATCCATATCCAGCGTCTATCAACGCTTAAAGCCGCAGGGCCCCATGTGCCAAACGTCTGCTTCGGGCCGCAAGCAGACATTTTCGCCGTCGCGAGGAGGCTAAGTAATCAGGGATTCTGGCTTTGCGCGCGGGTTCTCAGATATCCCTCCATCGCAGCGAATCGGTTGCGGGTTCCCCTTTCGAAAACGCTGTTCACCAGCGGGTCAAGTACGCGTCCCAACCACCTGGGACGGAGTTGGACGCCAAACGTATAAACCAGCTCTGAGACCCTACCGTCAATGTCGCGATGCCGCATCGAAGCGGCCCACCAGTGGAAGCAACCCGCTGGTTCCACCAGCATAGCTGCTGCAACCTTAGCGGGTCGATAATTGACGAAGCGGGTACGCATCGTAAAAAGGCGTTTCCACCCTCGCCCCTCATTTACAGTAATCGCGCCAATGTAGGGGTGATTGCCTCCGCCCTCTACTGCTGCGTGGGCTAGCAATGTATCCCATTGCTTGCGAATGGTGTGATTGTGAAACGCTTCAAATACGTCAGCAGCGCAAGCTGGCATTACAAGGATGACTCGACGTTGTGTCATTGGGTTTCCTCCTCGATGTTGGAGGTGATCACCGTCAAACCTGCGACGTTTGAAAGCCGCTGGCAGATCCGTGCCCCAAAATTACCCCAACCACCGATTACGATGACACGCATGACTAGCCCTCTGCAGCAGCCCGCAGGCGAGAGTACAGGCGCGGGATAAGCACTTCAATCATGGACTAGATAATGAAAGGTATCGACCCAGAATGTCCGACCGGGATTCACTGTCAGCAATCGGCCATGAGCGGCCAATAGAGCTAGACTGGACCGGAGTTCTGTCAGGGATCGAATGCATGCTGATTGAGTGCAAAAGGTGTGGTCAAGGCTATGTGCGAGCAATGCTTGTCCGCGCTACAGAGACTCCGCTGTGGGTGTGCGACGAATGTGAAGCAACGTGGACAAGCCGGGCTGAGGTGAATATCTGTAAATTTATAGACTACGGTACTTTGATGGCCAGCGTTGGGCTCAGCGGCTCTTGGTCTGAATTAGAGCCGCAGTGAAATCCCCATCGTTTCCTTGCTGCTGAGGGGCCACAATGGGTCGATTGCAGCCGCAGGCGACTAACCGCTAAGATCAGCCAGCCGTGTGCGGGATAAGTCCGCAGTACAGGGGCGATTTTGCTCCTCAAGGACGAACCGGAGAATGAATGAGAGCTGAGATTAGCGATGCTCCAGAACGACTCACTCGAAAGCGCCACAAACGCAATGTTTTGCATACGCTCATCTGTCTGGCCATCGGAAGCTTGGTCACGATAGGTGCAGTCGGCTTGATAAACCGAGCGACGAGCACCGAGTCGACCTACAAACAGCCGAGGAGCCATCCGGGAAGTAATGACGAACTAACTCACGCAAGTGGCACGCCGCCGAGCCGCCACCTCGATTCGTCAGGGCTTCGCGCATCATCGGAAATCCGTCCCCAAAGCGATACAAATCGGCAAACCGCTTTCAATGATCAGAACTTCACCCCAAGAGGTTCTGACAACGTCATCGCCTTCCCGGCCAGCGCCGATACACCATCACGAGACGAACCCTCAAGGAAGGCGAAGCTAACGATCGTCCGGCAGTCGCCCAGCATGAAAGACCGTGCTTGCTGGCCATACAGGCAGGGAAGCATCGAGCGCCGAAACTGCCGTTTCTCGGTTGGCCTCAAGCACAGACACTAGTCGTGGCGTAAGCACAGTGATCGATCGCTTATGGTTTCTCGACCGGCTGCAAACGGCAATAACCAGAGATGAGGGCACAGAACGAAATGGCGGCGTCACATTCAGCACCCGCTGCTTAGACCGTTCCACTGGAGCAAACAGGGGCGTATTTGAAAATCGTTGTGGTCATAGGTCTGTATGCGTTGATGGGGCTAGGACTCTATGCCCTAGGCGGCGGAAACGTCAGCTTCGGCCTGACGCTGAAGTCGTTGCCGCCGTTCTCCTGGTTTTCTGTCAGCGACGGAGTCACCCGCTATGCGTGGGTGTGCTTTGTCTATGCGTCCCTTTTCCATTTGACGTGGGCGGTATCCGTTCGAATGAAGCCTGGTCAGTGGATTGAGCGTCACACTGTAGGGGTTCTGCTTTACTACTTGGGAAAGGCACTCTTTTTCTTTCTCCTGTCGGTGTTTATTCTCGCCCTCAGCTCCGCCAGTATCACGAAGCAACCCTTCAGTGACGGTGCTCTATACCGCTCGATACTCACCTCATGCTTTTTACTCGGAGCATGGTCGTGGAACGCAGGTGTTTTCATAAAATATCTTCATGGTTTTCTCAGAGGTGTCGGCAAGCGCTAGTAACTGGCCCGAACCTCAATGCCTAAGAAATGCACACGGGCACCGGCTTCAGTGCCAGCCATGACCGACTGCTATCGGCCAGAAGCGGACATTGGTGTCTACGTCCGCTGCGATTCTTCGTGATCTGGCAACTCGATCGCATCAGCCTTCGGAGAAAGGATTTTTCCGAATAATGTCTTTAGTCCCGGTGCTGTGGCCAACCTCAACACCGCGTGACCGAGCGCGATACCAAATCGCGAATGCGGTGATGCGAGTCTAGGAGCGAATTGGGGTACGTTTTGCGCCTGAACAACGTAGGGACGCATCAGTTTCTCGTAGGCCGCAAATGCGCGGACATGGTCGGCGTGGCGGCTCAGTTCGCCAGCCAACACATAGGCGCCGCACAGTCCCAGACTCGTGCCCATGCCGCTGATAGGCGATGCGCAATAGGCTGCATCACCCACTAGCACGATGCGCCCTTTGTTCCAGCGAGGCATTTTGACCTGACCTACCGCCTCCAGATAAAGGTCGGTCGTCTCCTCCAGCGCAGCGAGCACGCGAGGTGTCTCCCAACCGGCGTCGGCAAACTTCTGCTTGAGCAGCGATTTCTGCTCGGCCTGTGAGAGTTTTTCGTAACCGCTCGGTGCTTGCTGAAACGACAAGAAGGCTCGTGTGGTGCCGAGGTTATCGGGGCGCAGACAGACACAACGGCCGCCGGGGATGTTGTGCCAGCGCATGATCTGGCCATCGCCTAGCTGTCGAGGTACGGTGAAATAGGCGGTGTATAGATCAAGCGAACGACGCTCAACTTCATTGCCGAATACCCGATTGCGTGTGGTCGAACCAATCCCCTCGGCCACGATGACAAGATCGTAAACCTGCTCACCACCCCGCTCAAAGCGCACATGCACTTGCTCTCCAGTATCCTCGATGGTTTCAATGCTGTCGCCGAATCGGTAATTGACCCTATCCTGGCTGTGCTGGATCAACAGCTTGGCCAGTTCGCCACGCAAGATTTCCAGCTCAGCGATCGGCCCCTCACCGTCAAATGCGTTGACGGCAATAAACGCCTTAGTACAGTTGGCTTGATCAACAAAGGCGATGCCCTGCTCACGGGTGGTGTTGGCCTTAATCTGATCCTCTAATCCCATACGCTGAACGACGACGCGACCGGCGCCACGTACGTCGATCGTCTGGCCCCCATCGCGAAATGCAGGCGCCCTTTCAACCACGGTGACTTCCATGCCATACCGGGACAGCCAATAGGCAAGTGCTGGTCCGGCGATGCTTGCTCCCGTCACAAGTATTTTTTGTGTTTTCATCAGGCGTGCTGATTTTCAGGGGTGGAGGCAGTGCTGCCCGGCAAGGTGCTTCGGTAGACCTCGATCACCTGCCCAAGAAACGCCTCGACTACCGAACGATTCTGGCCTTCGAGTGCGCCAAGCACAGTGTTCAAACCATGAAGCATTGGTGCGATATGGCGGTAAACCTGCGCCACTGATTCAGGTTGAGGACACACCAACACCCGGCGCTTGTCATCGAGCTGGCGTTCACGTACCACATGCCCAGCGCGCTCCAGGCGATCGATGACCTGGGTAATACCTGCGGTCGTCACTGAAAGACGCGCTGCAAGCTCGGTCGGTGGCAATGGCCCGTCGGTGATCAGGTGCTCCAGTGCTGCCACGTCGGTCTGATTAATGCCCAGGGCCGTACCTAGAGTGCCGGCTGCTCTGCGCGTCAGGATGGCGATCTCTTGCAAATGCTGGCCGACTGTATCGCCGGCAATTTGCAAACTGCGCGGGTCTTCGGCTGGAAATGGTTGAGGCGAAGGAGATTTCATGCGGAGGAACTTTCCAGAATCAAGGGCTGATCATGCTAAGGAAAGCCAAACTATCATATAGCTAACTTGCTTAGCTAGTTTTATTGAAATGATGCAATGACTACGTCCGCGGGTTCAAACTCTGGCCACCGGCAGCTATGGGTCGAAAACTGCCCCTTGCGTGCCCACAGTCAGCACAGCAAGATTCCTTGGCACCTCAGAAATGTTTCGTACCCCATCAGGGAGGATTGACCGCAAATGGAGATTCATCTGGTCACGCACCTGCCACCACAAATTCCCGCCCTTGAAAAAGAGGCAGTGGCAGAAGGCTTCAGGTTCATCACCCGGCTGAACTCGGAATGGCATTCAGGTAGCAATCGCTTCGATGCGCCAGGCGAATGCCTGATGGCCGTGTATCTAAACCGCCAACTGGTGGGCATCGGCGGTCTGTCGGTTGATCCGTTCACGCAGGCTCCTACAGGAAGGCTGCGGCGTGTTTATGTGACTCCTGCGTCACGGAGGCAACAGGTTGGGAGAAAACTGGTGGGCGTCTTGCTTTCACATGCCGCTTTGCATTTTGAAACTGTAGGTCTCCACACCGACACTGCGCAGGGAACCGCTTTTACCTGTCCTGCGGCTTCACGCTAGCTGAAGAAGCTCAGGCGACGCACATCGTGCAGCTTAGAAACCTCTGACCCTGTCAGCTTTCGGCCAGAAGCGGACGCTCAACCAGGGGCCCATCTTTGTGGCTTGGTGGTAGGCTCAGCCTAAAATGATAAGTAGGAAGCGCTTTATCGATCTTGCGAGAAGGAATGTAATTGTATGGCGCTTACACCCGTGATGCCAGTAAACTTCGCTACGCGAAATTTCGTCTTTGACGAATCACAATGCACCACCTAAAGGAGTTTTCGTGGCCCTATACCTCTCCAGCATTCAGTTCAGCAATATTCGGGGCTTCAAAGACCTTTCATTGTCGTTTGAGGAAGGAAAGAAGCACCGACAGTGGACGGTTTTCATCGGCGACAATGGACACGGTAAGACCACGATACTCCGGGCGATAGCACTTGGGCTAGGTGATGAGGTGACCTCTAGCGAGCTCTTGGCGCTGCTGCCCGGAAAATTTATCCGAATGAACAAAAGAGGAATCTACGCTCCATCAAGCAAAATCATTATCACTCTTCGGAATAGCAGTTCAAAACAGATCATTATCACCACCGAGCTGAAACCGGACGAGCACGGTGGAGTAAGTATTAGTAAAGATGTAAGCGACCCTGGATTTAAGTGGAATGATATATTTGTCTGCGGCTACGGCTCCAATCGAGGGATTGGTGGACGCATGCACAGTCAGTATGCCCTGCGAAATTCACTAATGACGCTATTCAATGACAGAGCAGGATTATTGGAGCCGGAGTCGATACTTCGAGATTTTGCTTTGATGGCGGCACAGAAAAAGGAAAGTGTAGATGACCCATTAAGAGAGATGAAAGGCTATCTCTGGAAGTTATGGGGACTGAACCCAAATCACGCTTTAGACATTACCGCTGAGCAGGTGGTTATCCATGGGCCTTGGGGCGGGATGCCATTTCACGCTTTAGGTGATGGATATAGGGGAACTGGTAGCTGGCTACTAGACCTCATGGGAAACTGCGTAAAAGCTGGTCGCTGGAACGCTTCGCAAAAGTTGGCTGGCATCGTGCTGCTCGACGAAATGGATGAGCACCTACATCCAAGATGGCAAAGAACACTGATTTCCACCCTGCGACGACTTTTGCCAAACATTCAGTTCATTGCAACCACACATTCACCATTAGCGATCGTAAATACGAAACCTGGTGAGCTTTTTGCCACTAGACTACATAACGCAGTCGCTGAGTTAATTCCTGATGCATTGCCGTCGCCGGATGGCCGAGGGGCGAATGAACTCCTTCTTGGCGAGTGGTTCGGTTTAACTTCTACGCTAGACAGCGCTAGCGAAAGATTGCTAAACCGGTATCGCAAGGCCTTCCAGCATGGCGATAAGAAACTGCTCAGGGAATTAGAGCCTCAGGTACGCCAACGCATAAAATCTTTCTTACCATCTCAGCTCGACGACATAGCGCAAGCAGACTTGGACATGCGCCGCGCATCACAGGTTGACTCTGTACCTCCTGCGGAAGAAAAGAAGCTGGTAGCGAGTGCAATGAGCAAGCGTCTTAAAAGAATGAGCAAACCGGAATGATTGCCTTGAAGGGGCGACACCCAATGGAGCCAGCCTGCCTGGTAAAATCAAGTGAGGCAGCTGTCAAAGCTCTCTTGGCGCGAGCCATACCCAACACCGTATCAATATACAAAGAAGAAGACTTTCCGAACCATTGGGGAAAATACAAGCACCATTTCATTTTACCACAGTACAACGGTAAATGTGCTTACTGCGAAACGCCTACTATTTCCGGCAGTCCTGGTGATGTAGAGCATTTCCGCCCTAAAGCGTATTGCCAACAACTCAGCCTCGCGAAAAATCATGATGACTTTGGAGGCCAACCCCCAGGCAGGAGCAAAGGACCTGCGACCGAAGGATATTGGTGGCTGGCATATAAGTGGAGTAATTATCTGCTGAGCTGTAATCGATGCAATTCTATCTGGAAGAAAAACCAGTTTCCTGTGGCAGGTATAAGGGCCACTCGCAGCACCAAATTAGCTACTGAAAATGCCTTACTTATCAATCCTTTCAAGTTGAACCCAGAGCGCCACTTTGAATTCGATGCGCATACTGGCCAAATTCGCGGACTGACTCCACAAGGCGTGGCTACGATCGATGTCTGCGGACTTGATCGCAAATCGTTAGAGGTGCAGCGAGCTACCAAGGGAGCCAAGTTAAACAGAAGGTTCAAGGAACTTGTCATTGCTTTAAAAGACAAAAATACTGCTGCGCAAAATAATGCATTGAGAGCCATGCTGGACGAATGCCGTAGCAAAGAGCCTTATGCGGCGGTGGCGCGCTGCTTTGTAAAGGAAAAATTGAACATGAGTTATTCCGAATTATTGGCTATGAGGCGACAGCACCTGATCTAGGAATGCGCAATTTCTTAGCGTGAATTAGTAGCCAACATGTGGCGAACGCAGCCTTGTATGAGTAGCCACTTCAGGCCTAAGCTGTCCGTAGTGAAGGGCAGCTTTAGGTTGATAGCCGTCGCTCGCGGATGGAAACTCGCGATTCCAGTCACTACTCCGCTAACCTAAGCTGAATATTTCATACAACACAATTCTAAGATTCGCCAGCGCGTAAATGCAGTGTCCGCTTTGGGTCGAAAGCTGCCATTCAGTGCAGATGAAAAAGCCTCAAAATCAAGCCCGACGCTTTCTCGCCGTCAGCCTCATAAAGGCTACCCAATGCAGCCTGATCGGTAATTTTGTGCAGTTGGAAGTGGTTATAGAACGCTTGGCCCAGCCGCTGCTGCTCGAAGTTTCCCTGGATCCACAAACGCGTGAACTCTTCATAAGCGGCGCGTTCGATCTGCAACGACGAATCGTTTTCCATTTTCAGGCTACCATCAGCAAGACGACCGAAACGTACCAACTCGCTACCAAACCTTCAAGCTTCTCCCAGGCAGACTATCAGCTATCGGCCAAGAGCGGCCGCTCCTCTCAAGCCCGGCGCGCTCTCGCCGCCCGCATAGTGAACGAACGAATTTTTTGCGCAAACCGACGTTACTCCTCGTCTTACGGAGCATAAATGTCAACGTAAAGAGAGATGCCAAGGTCACCAAGCATTCGCATCATTTGGGGCGAAACCGTGACTCCCTCGATGGATTCGCGCATGAATCACCCACTAAAGATGTCTAATTCGAATCGACTCGCTACCAAAGCCCAGACATCCAATCTAGCGTCGATACTGCCCAATGGCCGTAAAATTTGACCATCAAAATCTGCGTTCTCAACTGGTTCAGCTTCGAGGATCCACCCACGAGTTTTCTTGGTAACAACCGCTCAATAGATCCACAACGGCATGAACGAAGAGTTTCCTCGAAAGCACCACTAAAATAAGCGAATACTCGAGCTGTCACTGAGAACTACAACAGCACACTACGCGAATGAACTAGACCGTCCAATGTCCGCTCTGGATCGATAGCAGCCACTGCAACCCCGGCCACCCCGTCGATACTGCAAACGAGTGTTAGAATCCCCCACGTCCAGACTACTTCGATAGATCCACCCATGCTTCTGAACCTCGAAATCCGCAGCTATGAGCGGGAAAACCGTCATCACTCCCATGACCATGCTCAGTTGGTCCTGCCGGTTCGTGGCCAGATGGAAATTGACGTGGACGGGCGTGGCGGGTGCATTGATCAGTCATTGGCAGCGGTTGTCACCCCGGGCTCGGTACACTCCCAGCTCAGTCATGCAGGCAGCCGCTTTCTGGTGCTGGACTGTGCGCCGAAGCTGCTGGAGACGCTCCAGATGGGGCGGCTGGCTCAGAAGACATACCTGCCTATTTCCCCTGCAACGCGGCGCTTGATCGAGTTCGCCGAGCTGATAGGCAATGAGCAACTGGCCTTCGGCGCTGCACAGTTAGGCTCGCTGCTTCTTTCTTCATTGGGCGCTGACACCTTCAGTTCTCCATCCCTATGGAGCTGTTGATTGCCCGCCTGCGGGCCAATCCGGGGGCGAACTGGAGCAACGAAGCCATGGCCCAGGCCGCGAACATGAGCATGAGCCAGATACACCAGCGATTCAGGCAGATGTTCGCGATGAGTCCTCAAGCCTGGTTGACGCAGTTACGCATCCAGGAAGCTCAACGATGGTTGCGAGGCACCTCCCTGCCGATAGCCGAGATCGCCTTGCGCGCAGGATTTTGCGACCAGGCTTCGCTGACCCGAGCGATGCAACGTATAAGCGCCACCACCCCGGCTGCCTATCGCAAGACGCAAAAACAGTCCGGGTAAAAAATCCCACAGTTACTGACAATACTCCCCAAGTCCCGCGCATCAGACTTCACGCTTCAGTCTTTGGAGCGTGGGTGAAATGTTGGTTGATCGGTCGCTGTTGAAGGGCATTGTTTACGGGGTTTGCGCGGGGCTGTGTTGGGGAGTGATCTTTCTTGGACCGCAGCTCACTCAGGGTTTGAGCGGCCTGCAATTCGCGGTGCTCAGATTTCTCTGCTACGGCGCGATTTCAGCGGCTCTGCTCATGCCCCGCTGGCGGCGGGTTTGCGCAGGTCTTGTCTGGGCTGACTGGAAGTCACTCTTCTGGCTCAGCCTGATCGGCAATATCGTCTATTACGCGCTAGTGGGCACCGGTGTGCAGCTAGTGGGTGTTGCGACGACGTCTCTGATCGTCGGGCTCATCCCGGTGCTGGTAACGTTGGCAGGTCGGCATGACGCAAATGCGGTCCCGCTCCCCAGGCTGCTACCCTCGCTGTGCTGCGCATTGGCTGGAGTCGTGCTCATTAGTTGGCACGCTCTGATCGATGGCGAGACGCCTGACACCTCGACAAGCATCGGCGGGATTCTATGTGCCACGGGTGCCTTGGTGACGTGGAGTTGGTTCGCCGTGAGCAATGCCCGGCGGCTGATTCAGGTCGCCAGCATCTCCTCCCATGACTGGGCCCTGCTGACGGGGGTCATGACGGGCGCTCAGTCGCTGCTTTTGGCGGTGCCAGTCCTGGCTTTTCAGGCAGAGACCCATGGCAGCGGCGAATGGCTGCACTTCTTCCTGGTGGCAGGTGGAGTGGCCCTTCTCTCTTCGGTCGTGGGTGGCGCGTGCTGGAATCAGGCAAGCCGACTTCTGCCGCTGGCGCTCAGCGGGCAAGTGCTGGTGATCGAGACGCTGGCGGCGCTGGTTTTCGGTTTTCTATGGGAACAGCGGTTACCCGATACCTACGAAATGGCGGCCATCGCACTCCTTGTAACGGGGGTGGTCTGGTGTCTGAATTGCCATCGCAGTCCACAGTACTCTCAAGCTGCCTAGCTCATGTACCGACTCTGAGCCCGAGCTTCACCCTCAGCTATTGGCGACGTCATGCCGACCTTTCAGTCGCAATACAATCACAACCCACACCAGAAACATAAGGCCTACAATTACGCCGCCAACAATAGCCGAGCTTTTTATGTTGAATCGATCCAGGGATCTGGTCCTTTCTGGATCACGTATGATGTTCGCGCCGTCATCGAGTGCAACCAGCTTGTTGTTCCTGATCCCGCCATAAACCGACTGACGATACCAGTGAGCCGTTACACGCTTACCGGTCAAAGCTCGAAGCTGCTCTTCTGAAAAACATCGCGTCGTGCCAGTGATACCCAGTGAGCAACTGAGAACGATGGCCCCCTGCTCATTGGAGATCGACAAGTACTCATCCCGCCCTCCACTTTTAACGGAAAAGGTCCCGACAACCGCCTCCAACTGTTCGGGCCACCTGGCCGATATCAGCTTGTCGACCACGAACAGGCATTCAATGCCAAAAAGCATAACTATCGTCATCAAATAACGTCTCAGCATCAAAGCCCTTCCTGGAAAATGATGAGCACGGCGTGAATCAGGCTGCTCCGCCAACCTCACATCACAGTAGATCAACGTTGGACGGTCTGTTGGTTCGAAGCAGACCCTCGCCCCGCCACGTGACCACCAAAACCGAAACAGGTCTTCCCATGGAATAAATACATCTGTAAATTCGTATATACGCAGAAACGAATATACAGGTCAGACATGCCGACTCAGCCCCACACGTTCTTCAAATGTCTCGGTGACGAAACCCGCGCCCGGATCATGCTCATGCTCGCTGCCGAGGGCGAGCTATGTGTCTGCGAGCTGATCTGGGCGCTCGACGATCATCAACCGAAAGTCTCCCGACACCTTGCACAGTTGCGTACCTGCGGGCTGCTGGAGGACCGCCGTCAGGGGCAGTGGATCTATTACCGCCTTCATCCAGAACTGCCTCAGTGGGCAGTGGATGTACTTCAAACGACGCTGGAGGCTAACCGTTCGTGGCTAGGTGATGACCAAGGCCGCCTGGCTGCCATGGAAGGTCGCCCGGTACGCCAGGTTTCCTGCTGCTGAGTGCTTCTGGAGAACTGACATGCTGCGGGCAATCCCAATATTTCTGGTCACGCTGGCACGGTCGGCCGCGTCCTCACCTCTCCCATTCATCTTGCGACACTGGCACTACTTGCCGTGCGCTTGAGCATCAGCGCGTAGGAGTCAGCTTATGAAAGTCCTGTTCATGTGTACGGCCAATAGCTGCCGTAGCGTCCTGTCCGAAGGGTTGTTCAATCATGTGGCCCCGGACGGGTTCACCGCCATCAGTTCGGGCAGCTTCCCCAGCGGCAAGCTCAATCCGCGTGCGGTGAGCACTTTGCAAGGATTGGGAATCGACACGTCCGGCCTGTACAGCAAAGGTTCGGAAGCCTTGGCAGACACACCACCCGATGTCGTCATCACCGTGTGCGACAAGGCAGGCAGCGAGCCCTGCCCGGTGTATTTCGGCGCGGCCATAAAAAGCCACTGGGGGCTGTCCGACCCGTCCGAGGCAGAGGGCACCGATGAGGATGTTCAGGCGGCATTCGATGCGACGGTTGAACACATCAAGAGGCGATTTTCCGCGTTCTTCACCCTGGATCTGAAAACGCTTCAGGGTGCTGATCTGAAACAGGCCCTGGACCGGATTGGAGCACTGTGATGAGCGAATTCGATACGGACTTTGCCGAGACCTTTCCAGCCCTTGATCTGTCGCTGATGGATTTGCCCAGCACCGACAAGCTGGGCCTTGCAGCTGCTTCGAACGTCAAGCCACGAATCCTTCTTCTCTATGGATCGACCAGAGAGCGTTCGTTCAGCAGACTGCTGACGCTGGAGGCAGCACGTCTGCTCCAGCACATGGGGGCCGAGACGATGATCTTCGATCCATCAGGGCTACCCTTGCCGGATGACGCGCCGGCCGATCACCCCAAGGTGAAGGAGCTACGCGATCTGGTGCTGTGGTCAGAGGGTCAGGTGTGGTGCTCCCCGGAACGTCACGGCGCGATGTCTGCGGTGTTCAAAGCGCAGATCGACTGGATTCCTTTAACCATGGGCGCCGTGCGGCCTACCCAGGGCAAAACCCTCGCGGTGATGCAGGTGTGCGGCGGCTCGCAGTCCTTCAACACCGTGAATCAGATGCGTGTTCTGGGTCGGTGGATGCGCATGCTGACCATCCCGAACCAGTCGTCGGTGCCCAAGGCCTATCTGGAATTCGATGACGCAGACCGAATGAAGCTTTCGCCGTACTACGACCGTGTAGTCGATGTGATGGAAGAACTGGTCAAGTTCACGCTGCTGGTTCGTGGCCGCGAGGACTATCTGGTTGACCGCTACTCCGAACGGAAAGAGAGCGCCGAGGCCTTGTCGGCACGGATGAATCAGCGCTCGATCTGAGCCCGTTCTGGCGAGGGCGGCTCTTACCTGAGCACCAGGTGTTCAGGTGCTCAGGCAAGATGAACCGCGCGTCCGCTTTCGGCCACAAGCTGACACTGAGAAGGCCAGGGTTCAGCACGCTCGCATGTTTTTCGATGATTGAGCGCATTGACCCCAGTGCATGCAGAAGCACACCCTAGTGAGTACTCACGTCGTAGGGGATCTAAAGCTTTCGATTCGCGGGATGATATGCCGGAAAAAAAACAGCTCCCGCGAATCCGTCCAAGTAGACAGAGGTGATCAACAGTCACGGGAGCTGGAAAAGAGCGAACAATTACTGCGTGCCTGGGAACCGATCCCAGGGCAGAGATTCTGGTGCAGGCTCAGCCCTGCCTTTCGAGCACGTGATCGGTCAGGTTCATGAATTCGACTGCACGCCCGATGACGTCTGTGTCGGCAAGGATGCGTCGATGGCCGAGCCCGTGGGTTTCAACCAGAGTCGAATGCACCCACGCCTTCTGCAGCGCCCGCGATTGCGCGACCGGCACGACCCGGTCATCGCGATCATGGATGATCAAGCCTGAATGTCCGAGCCCCATGCCCAGCGCGGGAAGATCGACAGACGCCAGCGTAGCTCCCATGAACGCCTCCACCCAGCTGCAGAAAGCGGCTGTTTGCCGATCGTCAAGACAGTGGGCACGTGCAATCCCCAGCACGACAGAAGTCATCGAACTGGGCCCGCAAACGTGAACGCTTCGCCGGGCCGACAACCCGTTGTTCAAGGCCCATAGCGCCGCAGTTGAGCCTGCGGAATGGCCGATAACCCCATGAACATCGCCCAAATGCTTCGCCAGTTTCAGTGCTGCCTTGCCCGCGTGAATCACGCTCGACACCTCTGCACCAGAGTGGCCGTGGCCCGGCGCATCGAACATGGCAACGGAGAACCCTGCGGCAACCAGTGGTTTTACAAACCCCATCAGGTGAGAACCCCGGCTGGACCAGCCGTGCATCAGCAGGATGAGCGGCCCGCTGCCATACATCCAGAAAGCCAGGCGCTCCGCGTCGACGTCCAGCGACGCCTGCCATCCCTTACCCAGAAAGCTCACTTCACTCCACGAGGCAGAAACCCGGTCGGGGACGGCAAACGCTCGGCACGCCGCTTCAAGATCGGGGTCGGCGACGTTCAATTCGGCAAGAAGGTTCACGATGCAGCTCCTTTGGACGATGACAGCACCGGGTCACAGGTCACTGAGGCACGGGGAAATCGACCACCGTGTCGTTGATGCGGTTGAACACGTTGGTGAAGGTAATCACCGAGATCGCCAACCCGATGTGAACGATTTCTTCGCCGCTGTAGCCTGCGGCCTGCAGTGCCTGGACATCCTCTTCCGGCAACGTGCCAGGCTTGAGCGCGAGGCTGCGTACGAAGCTGACCAGAACATCACGCTTGGCATCGCCAGTGGCGTTGCCCTGGCGAATCTGACGCAGGGTCTCCGGGCTTAGGCCTGCCATCTTGCCTACCATGCTGTGGGCGGCGACACAGTAATCGCAACCTGCCAACTCGCTGATGGTCAGTTTCACGGTTTCCTGATCCGCTTTGCTCAGCGGACCACTTGCCAGAACCTTGTCTGCCGAGAGCATCGCCGTCAGCGCTTGTGGGGCTAACGTTCCCAAAGCAGCGTAAGCATTGGGAACTTTCCCCAGAGCCTGTTTGATACCGGCGTACACTTGAGCGGTAGCGCCGCTGGCCTGATCGGTCGCAATTGCAGTGAAACGTGCCATGGTTGAATCTCCTCGGTATGAAAGTTGATGCCCATAAACTTGTTTTGAAGTCGCAGATGGGCACATCGAACTCAAGGCGGCTTCGGTTTGAGTTGTGCACACCTGCAGTTCACCTGTATCGCAGCCCGCTCTACAGATGGCGTAACTGTCAGACTTACTACGCAGTAGTCATAGCACGTGTCGCTCTTTGCTCAAGTAACTGGCGTGCAGAGTCAGCAATCATGACCACGGCCCCAGCGAGCATCAGCACATCTTTAAGCACCAGTCTTCCGCCGCCCGACAAGTAAGGAAACCCGAACTCGGCATCCCCCATGCTTTGCACCCACGCCTCAGGCGTCGTTATGAGAAAAGATAACGTGACCAACGGGGTCAGGAATGCCAGTACCGACCCGACCATGCCAAGCCTGCGGGAAAAAAGGTAGGACAGCACCAGCACACCAATGAGGATTTCAACCGTCCCCAATCCGTTGGAAAACGCATAGGTGTGATTGGCGGCCTGCCATTCACGCTTGGCCGGATCTAGCTGACCTTCATGGGTGAGGTGTTCCTTGTACTGGTCCGGGTGCGCATAGAACAGGGACATCACCGGATTGTTTGCCACGAACGGGGTAATACTATCGGCCTCATAGGGCACGAACTTCAATGCGCCAATCCATAGAAATATAATAGCGACGCCTATGCGAATCAGGTGGATACCGATTTTATCCAGGCGACTGACGCGTAAAAGCAACCCATTCACAACTGATGGTTGATGTTTCATGATTTCCTGCATCCGATAATTGAGTCAGTCAAATGGTACGGCGAAGAAAGCGGGCCGTTATGTGTGATCGGCTCAGTTTTTTGTCCGATGCTCTCAAGCCCATCTAAATCCCACCCGGAAAACATGTAGCCCCAAACAAAACACACGCCGGGCTATTTGAACGCTGGTGAACAGGCTAACCGCGCACGCCCACAGCCGACAATTAACCCAAGTAACAGATGCACTAAACCAACGTATAGTCAGTTAGTCATGCACGACCAATTTCGGGCAGCCCGCGGCTCAGTCGCGAGGCACGATGCGCTGGATGCAATCGATGATGGTCTGGGCGTTGTAGGGTTTGTTCAGGAAGCATACGGCCCCAGCCGCCAGCGCCCTCTTGCGCAGCGACTCTTTCGGGTATGCGGTGATGAAGATGATCGGGATGGATCGGCCACTGCTGATCAGCGTGCGCTGCAGCTCCAGACCGTCGATGCCAGGCATGTGCACATCGGAAATGAGGCAATCGGTGCTATCGATTTCGCTTGAGGCCAGAAACGCTTCGGCACATGAAAACAGGCAAGGCACATAACCCAGTGAGCGCACCAGGCTGCTCAGGGCCAGTCGACACGATGTGTCATCATCGACAATCGAAATACGGGTAACGTTATTCACTTTTTATTATCCTGGGCCCACGAACACGAGCATGCAGATGCCACGTACGCCCGCCTGTTGACCGCCACCGCGAGGCGGACGCTCATTCGTTGGATGCATCGCTGAAGACGCCTGCCGCCTGCGCGCAATGCTGCAACCGCCAGCGCCTGGGGCTGATTCCATTGAACTGCCTGAAGACCCGGGTGAAATAAGACTGGTCCGAGAACCCACATTCCTGGGCCACGACACAGATCGACAGCTCTCGCGTGCGCAGCAATGCCTGGGCCTTGCGAATCTGTTCTCGTCGAAACCAGTCGTGGGGCGCCAGCCCCGTGGCGTTCTTGAAAGCGCGGGAGAAATGACTGCGCGAGATGGCACAGGCATTGGCAACCTTTTCAATCGAGCACCCTTGAGCCATGAGATCGACCATTAGCTCCTTGGCTTTTTTCACCCGCCAGGGCGCCAGGTTCTCGAGCGTGCGCTTCGCGCCGTTCTGTGTAACCCCTTGGGTGAGCGAGGTGCCGTCCCAGTGCCCGGAGAACGTCACACTGCCCTGCATTACGCTGACGCCGGGCACACTGGGAATCGTTGGCAAACGTTGGTCCTGGGCCATGAAGTCACCTGAAAAGTCGCGATACCGAGCCTTGGGACGTGTCTGCGACGTCAGTCAGGCGGACAGCAGATAGAGTCGCCCCTCGCGGGGGCGCATGGAGTACGCCTGATGGAGCGATGTCAGTTTTTCGAACCGGACTGCGACAGCTCCAGTTGATGGCCAGCCCGAACCACGTCCGCGATGCTGCGGGCGCCTAGTTTGCGCATCATGTTGGCCCTGTGCAGTTTTACCGTGATCTCGCTGACCGCCAGATCACCTGCGATCTGCTTGTTGAGCCGGCCCTTAACCACGCCCGCCAAGACTTGTTTCTCCCGGGGAGTCAGGCATTCGAAGCGCTGGCGCAGGGCGTCCATCTCAATCTGTTTCTCGACAAACTCAGAGTGGCTGGCCACCGCAACGGCCACGGCGTCGATCAGATCCTGAGAGCGGAATGGCTTGGTAAGAAAATCGGCGGCACCGGCCTTCATGGCTCGCACAGACATGGGGATGTCGCCATGACCGGTCATGAAAATGATCGGCACCCGGTTCTCCGATTCCGCCAACCGCTGCTGCAAATCGAAACCGCTGCTGCCCTGCAGCCTGACGTCCAGAATGAGGCACCCTGCCTTTCGCGCCAGTGGATGGGCGAGCATGTCCTCGGGGCCGGAAAAGGCCCTTGTGTCGTAACCGACCGACTTCAACAGGCTGGCGACCGAGCCGCTCAATACCGAGTCGTCATCGACAATCAAGACAACTGGCGCATTCACTTGCGCGGTGCTGGGTGAAGTTAAGTGATACATTCAGCCTCCCTGGCGACAGGGTTCAAGTTGACTGGGTTGATTGTTTCCAACACCCGTTTCTGTATGCCGAATTCGCGACTTGCGCCCCATCTAGCGACACTGTTGATGTCACAGTTCACGCGCACCCTGCAACGACGAAACATTAGCGCAGACGTCAATAATCAACATCTACGCTACTTAGGCTTACGGGCAACACGTCGGTGTGAACTTTGTACCCGCAGGGTGAACGGGTCAATTCATACCTAAGGTTAGGTAGTGCTTGCGGCTGAAGCGCAATCTTGTCCGTCCCTGGCATCACGCCTGAGCGATTGCGGGGACACTCCCAACTTGCGGATAAATACCTCGCGCAGGTGGCGCCGGTCACGAAATCCCGTCTCCCTGGCGATGATTTCCAGTGAATGGTGCCCGCGCTGAATCATGTTCCGGGCAGTTTCAAGGCGTAGTTGCTCCACCGCCTTGGCCGGTGACAAGCCGGTTTCCGCGAGAAATACCCGCCTGAATTGCCGCTCGCTGAGGTGGACAATCTTCGCCAGGGCGTCGGCGCTCAAATCGCCCGTCAGGTTGGCCCGGGCGTGGTCGAGCGCGGCCTGAACCCGGTCTGAACGGGGCGCGATGTTGAGCATTTCCGAATGCTGGGACTGCCCCCCGGAGCGGCGGTGATACATGACTAGAACCCGCGCAACGCGGTTGGCAATCTCATGCCCCAGGTCCTTTTCGACCATTCCCAGCACCAGGTCCATCGCCGCCGAAAGGCCGGCGGAGGTCCAGATGGAGCCGTCATTGATGAAGATGCTGTCCGGCTCGACCAGAGTGTTCGGGAAGCGCTGCTGGAGCACCCCGGCATAAGCCCAATGGGTCGTGACGCGCTTACCTTCGAGCAACCCCGCCTCGGCCAGCACGAAAGCGCCGGTGCACATCCCGCCGACTCGCTGGGCGCGGCTGGCGGCGGTCTTGACGAAGTCCAGCTCTTGAACAGTACTGTCGCGGGCCAGCGGATCCACTATTCCGGACACCATCCAGGTGTCGGCCTGAGACTCGCTGCTGGCCTTGAGGGTGTTGACCGACGCCCCGATCGAGGAGGTGATCACCCCGCCGGTCAACGAATAGTTGGTGACCTGATAAACCTGTTCCTTGGCCACCACATTGGCAAATTCGAACACTGACTGGGTCCCCAGCGCCATGACCTGAAACCCTTCCGTGAGGAAGTAACCGATTCTGTGCATTTTCACTCCGTCCGGCGTCATGTCCGAAAACATGACCCTAAATGTCGTTTCAATTCCCGTCAACGCGATGCACGATGAGCCAACGACACAAAAACGGACACAGGTGACACGAAAAGAGGATTAAACAGGTCATCGGGCGATGATTACTGTTGCATCCTACGCGCAACTAAGCGAACAGGCCAGCTTGTAAGATCAATTTAACCTACTCGTGTTTAACCCGGTGTAGCGACTAACTGCTGGCCAACTAAAAATACAGGCATCCGCACTTTATACGCATTAGGTGAAAACGCACGAGAGTCCTATTCATCCTGCGCCCGTGATCGCTGTAATGGCAGTCCAATGATCACACCCATAGTTTATTGATTGAAGTGTTGATCACATCGGTCGTTTAACGTTCCATCACAACGAGCACACCGCAATGACTGAACACTCCGTAAGTTTTCATGCAGCGACCCACTACCTTGAAGTGGGCGGCAGAACCCTGGCCTATCGCACTTTTGGACACGGCACCCCCTTGGTACTCTGCGTGCGGTTTCGAGGAACGATGGAGTCCTGGGACCCGGCGTTTCTGGACGGGCTGGCGCAGCAGGGTTTTCAAGTCACGGTCTTCGACTACAGCGGCCTCGGGCGATCGACCGGCGAGCGGACCTATAACCCTACCTCGCTGGCCAAGGACACCATCGAGCTGATCACGGCCCTGAAGTTGGGCAAGGTGGTCCTGGGAGGCTGGTCGATCGGCGGCGTGGCCGCACAGATCGTCCTCGCCCAGGCGCCCCAGTTGGTCAGCCATCTGGTGCTGATCGCAACCACCCCTCCAGGGCTTCTGGCCAAGCCTGGGGAACAGCTGTTCTACGAACTGGCCAAGCGAGATAACAACTTCGAAGATTTCGTGAGCCTGTTCTTCGAACCCGCCTCGCCCTCCAGCCGGGCCGCCGCTGAGCGTTCATGGAACCGGCTGGCGTCCAGGCGCGAAGACCCGAGCCCGGAAGTCCCTTACGAGTGGGCCGGCGCGCAACTGGGCGAAGGTCCCAAGAACCCCGTGTTCCCGGTTGAAGCAGTGTTGCACGTGTTGAAAAATACCGAGGTGCCCGTGCTGCACCTGGGCGCCGATCACGACATCGCCTTCCCCGTCGAGAACTGGTACGCCTTGAGCGATCAGTTGCCGACGCTGCACATCGTCACTTTCCCCGGTTCCGGCCACGGTCCGCAGCTCCAATACCCGCGCACGGCGGCCAAGCACATTGCCGCGTTCGTCGAGGCTGCCCACGACTGACCTCTGATCGCCCGGGCCTGCGTTCGAATCACCGCAACGCGGGCCCACCCTGATTCATCGATAGCAACGGACCGCTCTTCTTCGCCAGAACCGCGCCATAAACGTCGTGCTCAGAGCGAGCGGGACGGCGGCCGTGTGCCTGTTCAACACTTTTCACGACTAAGGTGATTTATGACAAAGCCTGCAACGTATCGCGCCGTCGTGGCGACCGCCCCCGGCAAACTGGAACTGGTGGAGCGCCCGATTACGGAGCCTGGCCCCGGCCAGGTACGAATCCAAGTGGAAGCCTGCGGCGTCTGCCACTCTGACAGCGCCACCGTGGAAGGCTTCGCAGGCGTACTGTTTCCTCGTGTGCCGGGGCATGAAGTCGTTGGACGCATCGACGCCATCGGCGCCGGCGTACAGGGCTGGACCGTTGGCCAGCGAGTGGGTGTGGGCTTTCTGGCGGGCGAAGACGGCACTTGTCCGTCGTGCCGCCAGGGTGATCCAGTGACCTGCCAGAACCCGGTGATCAGTGGCATGACCGTTGACGGTGGCTATGCCGAGATCATGATCGCCGAGGCGCGCGGACTGGTTCGTGTCCCCGAAGAGCTGGATGCCACCCTTGCCGCGCCCCTGCTCTGCGCAGGCCTGACCACGTTCAACGCCTTGCGCAACTCCGGTGCGCAAGCGGGTGACGTAGTGGCGATCCATGGTCTGGGCGGGCTGGGCCATCTGGGTGTGCAGTTCGCCCGCAAGATGGGTTTCCATACCGTGGTCATCGCCCGAGGCGCCAGCAAGGCCGAAATGGCGCTGTCGCTGGGGGCTCATCGCTACATCGACGCCACCGAAGAAAACGTTGCCGAGGTCTTACGCTCGCTGGGCGGAGCGAAAGTAGTGCTCGGGACTGCTCCAACCGCACAAGGCATGGCAGAGACAATTCCAGGCCTGTCGGCTCGGGGGCAATTGGTCGTGGTCGCCGTTCCCAACGAACCCCTTTCGGTGAACGCAACTGACCTGATCTTCGGCGCGCGCTCGGTCAGCGGCGCCCTCACCGGCACGGTGATTGACAACGAGCAGACCCTGGCTTTCGCCAACCTTCAGGGTGTCCATCCACTGGTAGAGACGTTTCCCCTGGAACAGGCGAGCGAGGCCTACGACCGGATGATGCGGGCAGACGTTCGATTGCGTGCCGTTCTGGTCATGGGAGCGCAGCATCATTCCAGCGGCGGACCTGACCAAGCGCACCCATGACATCCTCGTCAACTTCCCCAAGCCTGACTGAATACGCAGTGAGGACGGCCGAATGACTCAACCCATCACCCTCGCCGAAGCCGAGGTATTTGAGCGCTTTCACGACGCGGTGTTTGTGCGTGACATGGAGGGAACCATCTGTTTCTGGAACTCCGCATCGGCTGCGCTTTACGGCTGGCCCTCACATACGGCGCTGGGGGCGCACGCTCGTACGCTGCTCAAATGTAGGCACGAGCGCGAAGGACACGACACGGCAGACGACCGACTGTTGGCGGATGGCTATTGGGAAGGCGAGCTCTCCCGGCTTACGGGCTCGGGGACACGTCGATTAGTGAATGCCCGATGGTCGCTGCGTCGAGATGCTGCCGGTCATCCCGTCGGCATCCTGGAAACCGGCTATGACATCTCGCTGGCCAAAGAAACCGAACAGCATCTGAAGGCCAGCGAGTACCGCTATCGCAACCTGTTTCAAGCCATGGCGGCGTCGTTCTGGGAGCTGGACTTCACCGCTGTCGGCCCCAGAATCCGCACCCTGCTCGACGCCGGGGTGCGCAACCTGGAGGCGCATTTTCTGGCTCACCCCGAGGTGGTGCGCGACTTCATGCGCAGCACTCAGGTGGTGGACCTGAACGATCACAGCATCCGCCTGTTCGGTCGCGGTGATCGTAGCGAGATGCTCGGAAACATCGACCGTTACTGGCCCGACGAGAGTATCCAGGTGTACGCCCGTTGCGTTGTCAAATCCCTCGCGGGGTACCCCAACAACATCGAAGTCACGCGCCTGAGAACCCTTGAAGGCAAAGAATTCGAGTGCCTGTTCACGGCCTGTTTTTCCAGGGAGAACATCGCGCGCGGGGTAATCCTGATCGGCATCATCGATCTGTCTGAACTGGCTGCAGCGCGCCATGCGCTGGAGATCATGCAGACCGAACTGGCCCACGTGGCACGCATTTCGATCCTGGGCGAGTTGAGTGCGTCAATCACCCATGAGATCAATCAACCCCTTACCTCTATTTCGACGTATGCCCAGGCTGCACTGCGCTGGCTGCGGCGGCCCGAGCCTGACTTGAAAGAAGTGGAGATTGCCTTGATGCAGATCGTCGATGAGGCCCAGCGCACCGACGACGTCATCACGCGCATTCGCGGCATGGCTCTGCGTCGACCTGCGGAAGAGTCGGACGTGGCGATCAACGACGTCATTCAGGACTCACTGCAATTCACCGACCATGAACTGCGCAAGCATGCCGTGCGCCTGACCACTGACCTGGCGGTCTCATTGCCGGCGGTGCGCGCCGACCGGGTGCTGCTGCAACAAGTGATCGTCAACCTGCTGATGAATGCCGCACAGGCAATGGCGTCTGCCGATTCCCCTTCAAGGGAGCTGACTATACGCAGCGAACACCTGTCCAGCGGTGAAATCAGGCTTCAGGTACTCGACAGCGGCCCAGGCATCGCGCCGGGGCTGGAGGGCAGGCTGTTCGACAGCTTCTTCACTACCAAGGCCACGGGAATGGGCATGGGGCTGCCGATATGCCGTTCAATCGTGGAGGCTGCGGGCGGGTTGATCCAACTGGCGAACAGGGATGACGGCCAGACCGGGGCCAAGGTGACTCTCACGCTGCCCACATTGTGACGACAGCGGTTCAGGCCACGGCAAAGGGCCCTTCACTGTCTGGCAATGAAGGGCCCTGCGCATCAGGCCTTGATAAAGGCCAGAAGGTCCTCGTTGATGACTTCCGGATGCGTCGTGCACATGCCGTGCGGGTAGCCCTTGTAGACTTTCAGCGTGCCATTTTTCAGAAGCTTGATCGAAAGCTCCGCTGAGTCTGCAATCGGCACGATCTGGTCGTCATCGCCGTGGAGAACCAGCACCGGCACCGTGATTTTTTTCAGGTCCTCGGTGAAGTCGGTTTCCGAAAACGCCTTGATGCAGTCGTAGTGGGCTTTGGCGCCGCCCATCATGCCCTGACGCCACCAGTTTTCCTTGATGCCCTCGGACACCTTCGCGCCTTCCCGGTTGTAACCATAGAACGGCACCGGCACGTCCTTGTAGAACTGCGCACGGTTGGCGGCGAGTGCTGACCGGAACCCGTCAAAGACGTCGATCGGCAGACCGCCAGGGTTCTTCGCCGACTTGACCATGATCGGCGGCACAGCGCCAATCAACACCGCCTTGGCCACCCGACCCGCGCCATGTTGAGCGACGTAGCGCGCCACCTCGCCGCCACCGGTTGAGTGACCGATGTGTACGACATTCTTCAATTTGAGATGCGTGACCAGCGCAGCGACGTCTGCCGCGTAAGTGTCCATGTCGTTGCCCGTGGAGGTCTGGGTCGAGCGCCCATGACCGCGACGGTCGTGGGCAATGACCCGATAGCCTTTGGAGACGAAGAACAGCATCTGAGCATCCCAGTCATCGGAGCTGAGCGGCCAGCCATGGTGAAACACGATGGGCTGCCCCGAACCCCAGTCCTTGTAGAAAATTTCTGTGCCGTCTGAGGTGGTGAAGCTCGTCATGTCATTGCGTCCTTCTTTGGGAGTCGCCGCTGTGGCGGCCTGGGCGCTGGTTGCGCCCATGACCATAGCTGAAAGTGAACCTGCAGCCAGCGCCGTCGCGCCGACCTTGAGCACCTGCCTGCGTGAGCTCGATGGTGTGTTGGGAGTGTCAGACACAGTCGTTACCTCTCTTGGGTCGTAAACGAAAGTCATCAGGGGTGGGCGCCAACGGTGCCCACCGCAAGGTCAGGAAGATTGATAGGTTCAGCTGTGCGAAGCGCCAGCACTGCCGGCGTCACAGACTTGTATGGAGAGCAAAGCGTCATGGGCCATCAGCGTGTCGAAGGCAGGTTGGAACAGATACTCGAAACTGGCTCGCATCGCATCGATGGAATTCCAGGCGCAGTGAATGGCCCAACGCCCCACAGGGCGCTCAGCGGTATCCAGTTGGCAGCACACACAACCATCGGAGGCTTTCAGACGTGCAACCGATTCCTGCATCAGGTGCCCACAGGTCTGGGAGAAACACTCGCGGGTATGAATCAGAACGACTTTTTCCAACGTGTCAGTGTTCATGGGATTCCCCGATAAATGGCCAGTGCCGAGTCATCAAGGCGCCAGACGGCAGCGCAAGAAAAATGCTCGAACTGGTTCGTATGATCTTGCGCGCGAGAGCGGTGCGCCATTATCGGTTCGCATAGGCAACCCACACCTTGGTATGGCGTATGTACAGGGCATATCGCCCACTCGCAGGCCTCACATCGAGGCCGTGCGCGACTGAAATCCGAGCAGGCGCATGGCAGGAATCACGACGCTTTTCGTCGTTTTATTTTCAAATCCCCAACTGCACGATGTGGCGGACCTCCTCTTGGGAAATCGCCGCCATGACTGTTTCACCGTCCAACCTTCCCGCCGTACACACGCCTCGCATCGCCATTTCGGGCGCCACCGGCCGGGTCGGTGCGCAGTTAATCAATAGTCTGATCAACGACCCTGTCGACCTCCTCGCTCTAACGCGAACGCCGGCCAAAACCCGGTTTCCATCCGGAGTCGACGTGGCGAGCATTGACTTCGACCAGGCGGACACACTGCCCCAGGCACTTGATGGCGTCGACACGCTGTTCCTGGCACATGGCACTTCAGACCGCCAGGTCGAAAATGAAATTGCACTGATTGACGCGGCTGTCGTGGCGGGCGTGACACATATCGTCAAGCTCTCGGCGATGGGGCCGGCGACACCGCTCAACCCATTCGCCTGGCACATGCGCATCGAGGCCCATCTGGCGATCCAGCCTGTGGCATCTACCGTGTTACGGCCCACGGCCTTCGCTGACGTACTCAAACGCGCCGGGGCTCAGGTGGCGAATGGAACCTGGGGCGGATCGGCAGGCAACGGAGCAGTCAACTTCATCGACACCCGGGATGTCGCGCAGACCGCCAGGGTCGCCTTGCTCGAAGAGGTCAGCACGCGCTCCCAGCGGGCTTATCACCTGACAGGGCCTCGCGCCTGGACGATGCAAGACATTGCCGCTGAGCTGACCCGCCTGCTGCAGCGGCCGGTTGCTTACCATCAGCGCTCTGCCACCGAGCATCGCGCAATGCTGATCAGAGAAGGCGCATCAGCGCTGATGGCCGATCTCCTGAGCGGTATGGACTTGATGTATCACGAATCGGCGCTGTCGGAGATCACCTTGACTGTTGAACAGATGACAGGCGAATCGCCGCGCGATTTATCAGACTGGTTGATCGAGAACATCAGCCTGTTCCGCTGATGCTTTGTAATTCAGAGACGAACGTCGTGCAGGCTGGGCAGCGATCCTTTCACACCAAGGTATAGCTGAGCTGTATTCAGGTAGGAGTGAGGCCCGAGGCAAACTGGCTTATCGTTTTCCCCACGCCAGATGTCGATCAACGCTTACATCGATTGTGAGGGCCATTCGTCATGGACAGTTGGAACACTCGTCAGCCAAGCGACTCTCTCGGTCTTATGGCCACCCGACATGCCACGCTGGATTCGGCCCAGACCTGCGAACGTATCGCACTGCTGGAGTTGCTACAGCAACACCTGACGACCACCGTCCAGTTGCACCAGTACGTCCACAGCCTGGAAATCAGGCTGCGCAATGTGAGCTTTGTCGACGTCCGGGAGTTGTTCCATCGCATCGGGGTTGCCACCGAGCATTGCTCGGCATTTCTTGATGAGCGGATTCGCGACATGGGCGGCGCGATGCAACTGCAACGGCAGATCGTCAACGCGCTGAGGCTGAATCAGGACGATCGCTGGTACGAATTGAGTTTTGCAGCCTGCATCGATCAGATCACCCAACGAACACATGCTTTGATGGCGTTTTCAGCTCAGGCCAAAAGATTAATGGATCGCGCCGTCATCAGTGGCGATTACAACAGCCTGCATGTCATGACCGATTGCGTCTATCAGATCAGCCAACTGGTGGCGCTGATCCAGATCCATATTCCCCTGGAGCCGCTGGCAATGGCCAAGCAGGCTTCGGCCCGATCAGAAAGAGGATGAACCAGCAGGCTTGTCGGTGAGTTCTAACGCAATGCCAGACGCAACTCTCTCGCTTGAGAGAACCATCACCTGGAATAAAGGCTGACGAACGCAGGGTGAACCATGCGACTCCCCGCTTGATGGCGTTACTGAGCGTCCGCAATGGGTCGATAGCGGCCACTGGCGCCAGACCGTTACGGCCAGAATTTAACGTGCGAGCTATGCCAGCGTGCACAATGTGTCCATGAACATCGGGCCCGATAAATCTCGTACTGCACCATCGCCAGCAACGAAACAGCCCGCAGCGCCAGCGAACGACTCCTGCTCATCAACAGGAATGTCCAAACTGCAATGGACTATGTAGCGGAATAGCCAGCCACCCGCGACGCGACCGCAAGGTTCCACTGTCTGGTGATAGCCATCAACCGACAGCGGCCCGGCACCGTGTTGCTGAGCAACACGATATGCCGCGCGGTAGCTGGATTCATCGAGTGAGGTTTCGTTTTCCATTTGAATTCGGAATGGCTAAGAAGGGGCAATTATCTACACACTCACGCGAAATGTCCGTACGCCAGCTACCAGCCAGAAGCAGCCGGCCGGTGGGTAAAGCCACATTGCTCATGATCTTAACGGCTACTCGCGAGGCAGCATGACCGGCTCCATCGTGACTCCAGACACCTCACTTCGGCCAGTCGTGCTGCCACCGTTGGTTCAGTCTTCGTTGAACGGCCCTGCCTCAAAGGAGATTTGACCGTCCATAAACTCTCGCACCCAAATGTCGCGCGTCTCTTCGCCCACGCCTTTGACTGTGAAACTAAGTTTCGGCAATAAGCGTGCAACCACTTCGAAAAGTGCACGAACTGACCAGCTATCCAACGAAAAGTACGCATTGGACTCGGTGCATGCGGTGACGAGGTCGGTGTAAACGTCTTGGCTGAGGGCGTTACTGTCCAGGTATGCGATCAACTCCGATCGCACGCTGTCCAGTACCAGCAAGTCACCGTCCAACGGTTGGACCCAAACATCAGTGTGAAAGCTCATTGCAGACCTCCGTGTAATGGTTAAAGGCATTTTGCCGTACGCTCCACGGCTATGCCTAGTCAGCTTCCCTGATATTCAATCTCACGCATTTCAACAGTTCTCTCCTTCTGAGGCCCTTGGTATAGCTCATTCGACCGTCGTGATTTTCCCGCATACCCGCTGCCGTTGATTTCAACAACCGCCTCAATTGTGTCGATCGAACGACCGCTTGTGGCCGATAGCAGCCTGTGGTGACCGGCCGCTCCCGGCCATAACCAGCCACTCCCAACATAACGCCTCTGCCAGAAACGCACAGCCTCTCAACAACGGCATCCTCGCCGAGTTCGCGACCTTACATCAGGGCTACTCAAGCCGCCCCCCTGACACTGGCTCATATCACCTTCACCGCACGACCTATGAACTGAATCGGGCCGGTCGGCCGACCGGTTGGCGACCCTCCGGCTTTCTCCAGGGTCAGTTCGAATAGCTGATCAGGTTCAAGCGGCGGCAGGCTCTGCAATGGAACGCGGTTAGGCGCGCCTGGCTTGACCAGACCCAGGGAAACCGGGGCGCCCCACCGCTCGCCTTTGGTCCAGAATTGCAGCGCCATGCCATCGGGAACCGAATCCTGCCCCAGCGGAAGCAACTCGATGGTTCGGTTGTCGTTGGCCTGTACCACCCAGCCGGGCGCCTGGCTGTTCGGAGCCACCAGCACCACCAGGTATTGGGTCGTGGGCGCAGGGGCATTGAGCAGGATGAACGCCAGCATCAGGCTTGCCGCAAGCCCCGCCGCACTCAATCCCTGCCACAGGCCCAGGCGCTGCCACCAGCTCGCCTGACGTTGGGCGGGCGCTGCGGCAAACTCGTCAAGGCTGCGCTGGATACGGCCCCACAGTCGGGCACTGGGCGGCACCGGCGTGGCGAGTTCGGTGAGGTCCAGCAGGCGAACCTCCCAGGCATCCACGGCGGCTCTCAGTGCAGCGTCGGTGCGCAGGCGCTCGGTCAGGTCGGCATGTTGTTCGGGGGACAGCGTTCCCAGCACATATTCTCCGGCGAGGGCGTCCAGTGTTTCGGCGGCTTCGGGCTTCATTCCAGACACTCCCGCAGCGCCTTGAGGCTGCGCTTGATCCAGGCTTTGACAGTCCCCAGCGGCGCACCCAGCAAGGTGGCGATTTCGGCATGGCTGCAGCCGTCCACGTAGGCGTGCAGGATGCAGCGCTGCGGTGTGGGTTGCAGTTGCTCAAGGCAGCGGTAGATCTTCGCCGACCCTGACCACAGGTCTGCATCGTCCTGCCCCCCGTGCAACACGACGCCGGTATCGATCCCGGACTCATCCAGCTCGGTTTCCCGCCGCGTATCGCGTATCGAATTCAGCGCCAGGTGGCGGGTGATGCTGTAGATCCAGCCCCGGGCCGAACCGCGCTCGGGATCGAAGCTGGCTGCACGGGTCCAGATGCGCACCATGGCATCGTGCACAACGTCTTCTGCCGTGGCGTGGTCGCGGGCGATGCGCCGGGCCACACCCAGCATACGTGCCCCCTCATGATCGTAGAGCGCCTGCAAGGCTCTCCGGTCGCCCTGTGCACAGGCCTCCAGACAGCGGTGGAAATCGAAGGGGGCAACAGGCGCGTTCAACGTGAGCGGTGTCCTTGTTTCAAACGAGGTGCCCCGGTCATCTGACCGGGGTGCTTGCCCAACAGCGTAGAGGATCGATCACAACGGCGTCTGCCTGATTGCGTATCACTTGGCCGTCCAGAACACATAGTCTGCCTGATACTTGACGATCTGCTGCGCGCCCTTGTTCTGGGCGGTGCAATCGCTTGCCGGGGCCACGCCGCCACGGGTAGCCACGCGCTGGATGTAGCTGACCCCTTGCATAGCGCCCTTGCCTTCGACCGGGTTGGCTTTGACCAGTTGATACGGCAGGTCGCCGTCCGCCGCTTTTGCCACCGCCAACTGGGTGCCGGTGACTTTCGAACCGTCCTTGGCCTGCCAGGTAGCCGGAGGGCCGAAGTAGTCACCCACGGGTTTGCCGGCACGGTCGTTGAGCACGGCCTTGGGGCCGACGAAGGTCCATTCTGTCTTGCCAGGGGCATCGGTCTTGTCGCGGCATTGATACGTGATTTCGCCGACGCCGACGGTTTCAAGCATCACCCGATGGCCATCAGGGACTTTGACCGCATCCGGCAGCGCGGACTGGGCGTGGGCAGTCTGCAGGCCGATAGCGAGGCTGCAGGCGAGCAGGCAGACGGAGGTTTTGATGTTCATGGGCAGTGCTCCTGAAGGATCATTGGGCTGGGCAGTCAGATGCCGCCCATTACCAATACCCGCCAGTTGCAGAACTGGATGCACCGCCTGAAAAAATAATTGCGCGAGGGTCTGGGCATCCCGACGGGGATACCCAGCCTGCCCGGTTCGACGCGGTCAGTGATTCACTTCACCGGCGGCATGTCGATGTCGGTGTCGTTGATGCGGTTGAAGGTATTGGTGAAGATGGTCAGCGCGATCGTCAGCGAGATTTCCGCCAGTTGCGCATCGCTGTAACCCGCCTGGCGAACCGCAGCAACATCGGCATCGCTCAGGGTGCCGCTGGTTTTCTGCAGCTTCAGTACGAAGCTGACCAGGGCATCGCGCTTGCTGTCCCCTGTCGAGGTGCCCTGGCGGATCTGGGTCAGGACCTGGGACGGCAGGCCGGTCATCTTGCCCAACATCACATGGGCCGCAACGCAGTAGTCACAGCCGGTCTGCTCGCTGACCAACAGCTTGATGGTTTCCAGGTCCTGTTTGCTCAGGCTGCCGTTGGCCAGCACGCCCTCGGCATTGAGCACAGCCGACAGTGCATTCGGCACCAGATGGCCTAATGCAGCGAACAGATTAGGCACGGTACCGCCGGCGATTTTCCGGACTTCGGCATAGACGTCAGCGGTGGCGCCAGTGGCAGTTGCAACAGCGGGGATTGCGATGCGGCTCATGGTGAAACTCCTGCTCGGTGGGTTAGATGGCTCCACTTTATCCAGCACCCATGATCTTGTAGAGACTCAAATCGCTCACTATAGTGCTCATAAGTATCAACTACGGACATCGCCATGACCGCTTCTTCCCGCCAGCAGGACTGGCTCAGCCGACTGCTGGAGATGATTACCGTCAAAGGACGCCTGGAACTGCGGTGCGCATACGGGGCGCCGTGGCAGGTCGTGTATGAAGAGTCGGAACCGGGAGAGATGCCCTATCACGTGGTGATGCGCGGGTCGGCCATTCTCGAAACCCCGGGCCTTGGCGCGCCGCGACGATTACAGGCCGGTGACGTGCTGCTGATGCTGCATGGCTCTGAACACCTGTTGCATGACGGCAGCGGCATCAGCCCGCCCAAGGCGAGCTACCGGGATGAGCTCAATCTGGTGGTCAGTGAAAACACCGGCGGCGGTGAGCCCCTGGAAATGCTCTGCGGCCGCTTCGTGATCCGGCCACCCCATGACCGCTTCATCAGGGACTATTTGCCGGGCCGCTTGATCGTCCGCACGGCCAGCCAACCCTCTGACACCCAGACGCACACGCAACTGACTCATCTGCTGGCCGTGATGCGGCAAGAGTCACTGGTCGCAAGCCTGGGCGGCAATGCCATGCTGGATGCCCTGTCTACCGCGCTGTTCACCATGACCCTGCGCCTGGCCAGCGAATCGGCAGACACACCGGTGGGCCTGCTGGCGATGGCAGGCCACCCAAGACTGGCACCCGCACTGACCGCGATCTTCAACGACCCGGCCCGGGCTTGGACGCTGCCGGAGCTGGCGGATCTGTGCAACATGTCCCGGGCGACCCTGATTCGCCATTTCCAGGACAAGGTGGGCAAGTCTGCGAACGCCATCCTCACCGACGTGCGCATGACCATGGCGGCCAATGAACTCACCTCCACTACCCTGCCTACCGAGGCGATTGCCGAAGCCGTCGGCTATCAATCCGTCGCCGCGTTTCGGCGTGCCTTCACCCAACGCATGGGGATGACCCCGGGCGACATTCGCAGGTCCAGACACCCGGGCGCGACTCCATGAAAGGACCATGAACGCAAAAGCCAGGTGCCACACCGGTTCGGTGGCACCTGGCTTGTCAGGCAGGATGTGCACTCAACCTCAGACGGATTTCACCTCTCCCCCGTCGATCCGCAACGCCGATCCGGTCATCCATTTCGCAGACGGCGACACCAGGAACGCCAGCAGGTCGGCGATCTCTTCAGGCTCGCCAAATCTTGAAATCCCGGCATTCTGCGGAAACCTGATCGTCGCTTCCTCAACACTCATGCCATTGGCAGGTGCCCATTTTTCCAGAAAGGAACGGCGGCGCCCCGTCATCACCGGCCCCGGCAACACACTGTTGACCTGGACGCCCTCCTGGATGCCGCGATCAGCGAACGCCTTGGCCAGCGACACAATGGCAGCGTTGATGGTCGCCACCGCTGCATAGCCGGCTTTTGGCGTATCCGCCGAGTTGCCAGACATCAGCACCACCGAACCTTGTGATGCCTTGAGCGCAGGCCACGCCGCCAGCGTCATCCGCCGTGCGCCGTGCAACTTGAGCTCGGCACCGTCGTGCCACTGTTCGTCGGTCATCTCGAACAGATCGATCTGAGGCACGGCCCCGGCGATGTTCAACAGGGCGTCAATCCTGCCAAACCGGGCCAGCGCTTGCTCAACCACTTCTGAGGGCACACCCGGTGCGGAAACATCGGCGTCCAGCACCAGCGCTTGCGCACCGATCGCCTCGACCTGCCGGGCCGTGTCTTGCAGGTTCTCGCGGTTTCGCGCCACCAGGACCAGTGCCTCAAAATCCCTGGCCAGGCGTAGGGCTGTGGCGCGACCGATCCCCTGACTTGCACCCGTGACAATAGCTACAGACTTCACCATCGCAATTTCCTCATTCAACGCATTTGGGTTGGGGGATCAATCGACAACCACGACCATTTTGCCGGCCGCTTCGTTGGCCTCCATGACGCGGTGAGCCTCATGGATTTCTTCGAATTTGAAGACTCGCGTCGGTTTGACGTCGAGCCTGCCGGCGGCTGCTTCCTGGGCAATGGCCTGCAGCGGCACATCGGCCAGCGGGAAGCCCTCGGTGCCGAACACGAAGCTTCCAAAGAAGGTCAGATAGACGCCACTGGACATCTGCAACAGCGGATTGAAATCGGCGATGGGCTCAAGCCCGCCCAACCAGCCTGCCAGGCACACGCGCCCGCCCCGGCGAACGATCGCCAGCGAATCGATCACCGTGCTGTTGCCCACCAGATCGAGTACTGCATCGAAGGTTTTCGCGCCCTTGATCCGGGCGGACAGCTGCGGCCCTTCCAGTTCCACTGCCACGGCGCCGAGGTCCTTGAGCATCTGGGTGCGTTTCTCGCTGCGAGTCGTGGCAACCACACGCGCCCCAGCGTTCACCGCCAGTTTCACCGCGGCCTGGCCGAACGATGAGGTCGCACCTCGAATGAGAACGGTCTGGCCCTTTTCGATCTCCAGATTGCGGAAAAGACAGGTCCACGCCGTGGCGTAGGTTTCCGGGATCGCCGCCAGTTCGGCCCACGGCAGATCGGCGTCGATCAAGGCCACGTTGGAAACCGGTGCACGAGTGTATTGCGCGTAGCTGCCGTTAATGGTGCGGCCCAGCCCTCCCATCAAGGCAGCCACCTTCGCCCCGACCGGGAATTCGCCGCCGGGGCATGACTTCACGATGCCCACGCACTCGATGCCGCTGACCGGTGCCGCTTCCGCCCATTCACCCCGGCGCATGTGCATTTCGGCGTGATTGATGCCGAACGCCTTGATCTGAATGACGACGTGCCCTTCCTCGGCCGTGGGCTCCGGGATGTCTTGATAAACCAGGCTGTCCAGACCGCCGAATTTCTCTAGAACGATCGCTTTCATAAGATTCTCCTGCAGAGGCCGTTTAGGCACCTGATCCGATTGGCTGGGTAGACGTCGCGTGAGAGGGAGGCCAACCGGGGTCGTCATCGACGCCGCCCGAGTAACCTCTCTACTGCCGGCTTGGAGGTTAGTAACGGCATAGTAACTTGTCAAACACATTTTGAATGGTTACTCTTTTTCGACACTTCCAGAGATAGCGAGCATTCGATGAGCACCCATTTGCACGGTCCGGCGATGTTCATCGCGGACGCCCCGGCGCTGGATTTCCTCAATTCCATCGCTACCCCGGGGGACGAGGTCGTTGACTGGATTGGCGATGGGCAGGGACTGCTCGACTGGCTGCGCCAGGCAGGCTGGGTCAGCGAGCACAACCTGCAGCAGATCGCCCAGGAGGCCATGCCCGGTGAGCTGGAGATGGTCGCCGGGCAAACCAGGGCGCTGCGCGACTGGTTCAGGGATTTCGTTTTGACGCACCGGGGTCAGCCACTGTCGCCCCGAGCCCTGGAGGACCTCGCTGCGCTCAACCGCCTGCTGGCCAGGGACGAAGGCTTTACCCAGATAACCGTCACCGATACGGACGCCTCGAAGCTGACCCTTGCGCCGCGCAGACGCTGGAAAACCCCGGATTCATTGCTGCTGCCTATCGCTGAGCAGTTGGCGACGTTCATCTGCGACGAGGACTTTTCCGACGTCAAAAGCTGTGAGGGTGCCAGTTGTACCCTGATGTTCGTCGACCACACCCGCGGCAAGAAACGTCGGTGGTGCAGCATGGCGGTGTGCGGCAATCGCGCCAAGGCGGCGGCGCACCGCGAGCGCAAGAAGTCCGACGCAGTGTGATGGGCAGTCATCAGGCGAAGATCCCGAGCGCTGAAAACAGGAGAGAAAACAATAACCTCTTAAAATGCATTTGACAGGTTACTAAAGCTGTGCGAACTTCAGATACGCAGCTGTATCTGCCTATCCCCGCACACGCCAAGAGGATCACGTCATGAATACTGCAAATGCTTCAACGCCGGTGATCAACCACGCCTCCGCAGACGCTGACGGCGTCAGGGTGTTCTATCGAGAAGCCGGCGACCGCGCCCTGCCCACCCTGCTCCTGCTTCACGGTTTTCCAAGCTCGTCCCATCAGTTCCGCCAGTTGATCCCCCTGCTCGCCCCGCACTTCCATGTGATCGCCCCTGACTTGCCGGGCTTCGGCTTCACCGAAGTGCCAGAGGCCAGAAACTACGTCTACAGCTTCGACGGGCTGGCCAGGACCCTGGCGGACTTCGTCGATGCCCTGGGACTCAAGAGCTACGCAATGTACGTCTTCGACTACGGAGCACCGACCGGGCTGAGGCTTGCGCTCAAGCACCCGGAGCGTGTCACCGGGCTGGTCAGCCAGAACGGCAATGCATATCTGGAGGGGCTGGGTGATGCCTGGGCGCCGATCCGGGCCTATTGGGCTGAACCCACCGCGGCCAATCGGCAGGTAATCGCCGATGCCGTGTTGAACCTGGAAGGCACGCGCTGGCAGTACGTGCATGGGGTCAGCCAGCCCGAACTCATCGCGCCGGAAGGCTACACACTGGATGCGCTCTTGATGGAACGCACCGGGAACAAGGACATCCAGCTGGACCTGTTTCTGGATTACGCCAACAACCTGAAGCTGTACCCGGAGTTTCAGGCGTTCTTTCGTGCGCACAAGATCCCGACGCTGGTCATCTGGGGCAAGCACGACCCGTTCTTCATTCCCCCGGGCGCCGAGGCGTTCAAACGGGATAACCCGCAGGCGGTGGTCGAGCTTCTGGACACCGGCCACTTCGCACTCGAAACCCATGCTGCGCACATCGCCGCGCGCATCATCGAAGTGATCCGCTGATAGCCGTAGAGCCGCCCCTCACGAGTCGCTGCCATGGACGGCGCACTTGCCCCCTCAAACTCCCGAGCCCGTTTCCCGTCAGTTGGAGCCCTAGTCGATCCTGTCTGAGCTTTTGAGACTTTGGAGCATTTTTTAGAGATTAAACAGGCTTAAGGGTATTACCGAGACGCCCTACCATGGCGTCGTTGACGAATACCTAACACTCGATGGAGTTTCCCATGTCACGTACCCACACCCCGTTCCTGGCGCCTGCCGCTCACTCCGCCGCCCACACCGCGCCAGGGAGGACTCAAGCATGACTTATCTGGTCAGCATTCTCGGGCGCTCGGGCCTCATGAAACGTGATCTCGACTACCACCTGCTGCGCGCCGCGATGGTGGTCATCTTCGTCTGGTTTGGCTATGACAAATGGTTCGTTGCCGAGATCACCGACCTGCTGCCGCTGATCACCAACGGCCCGCTGATTTCATGGACCATTCCGGTGCTGGGCGTCAAAGGCACCAGTGTCTTCCTGGGCACAGCCGAATGGACCTTTGGCCTGCTGATCTTCCTGGGTTTCTGGAACAGGAAGCTTGGGATACTGGGCGCCCTCGGCTCCTGCGCCACCTTCATCGGAACCGTCACCATCATGCCGTTCGCACCCGGAGCCTGGCATGAAGGCGCCGGCGGTTTTCCGGCGATGACCATCGTGGCCGCGTTTCTTCTGAAGGATCTGGTGTTGCTCACGGTCTCGGTCTACCTGCTCAGGCAGGACGTTGCCCGGCAGTTGAAGCTGGCTGAACACGCCGCCTGAACCAGCAGCGGGCATTCAGGACTTCGACACGGTGCTCTGAAGCCGCGCAGTCATGTCGGCTTCGAGCATCTGCAGGAAAACCTTCACCCTGGCAGGCACATACTGCCGGGTCGGGGTGACGGCCCAGACCGACAACTGCTCCATGTCGCCGTCGGCCAGGCGGATTTCCACCAGCGAACCGTCCCGCAACTGGGGCAGCACGTCCCAGTACGCCAGCATCGCAATGCCCAGCCCTTCGATGGCAGCATCGCGCACTGCGCCCACATTGCTGATCATCACCCGCCCCTCCACCCGCCGCCGGACGATTTCGCCGTTCACCACGAACGGCCATCTCGGCACTGCCTGAAGCACGATGCACTGGTGCTGTTCAAGCTCGTCCAGCGTGACGGGCGTGCCGTGCTCTCGCAGATAATGCGGGGCCGCACAGAGCACGCGAGGATTGGGCGCGACCCGCCGGGCAACCAGCTCGGAATCGGCCAACGGCGCGACCCGCAGCGCCAGGTCGAACCCGCGGCCCACCAGATCGACCACGGTGTCCGAAACATCGAGCTCGACCCGCAGATCAGGGTATTGCTGCAACAGTTGCGGCAGCATGGGCAAGACAATGGATTGTCCGAAGACGCTGGGCGCCGTCACCCGCAACAGCCCTGTCACCCGACTCGTCGACGGCTGCAACGCCTCCAGCGCACTCTCTTCGGCCTCGAGCATGGTATGGGCATAAGGAAGAAACGCCTCGCCCTCGGCCGTGAGCGAAACCGCCCTGGTGGTGCGCTGAAACAGCCGCACGCCCAATTCCTGCTCCAGCGCAGTGATGCGCCGCGACACCTGCATCGGCATCACATCCAGCCTGCGCGAGGCGTCCGAGAGGCTGCGCGCCGTCGCGACCGCCAGGAAAATACGCAGGTCGGTTGTCAGCATGATTATATCCTTTCAGGTTATGCCGGCTTCACCTCAGACCGGCTTGGTCTGGCCCTGACACCTCCGTAGTATCGCTAACAACAGGCAATTACGCCTACTACGCTTGAAGACGAGGTGCAGCCATGAACCATTCGACCCCATCGATTCTAACGCCTTTCGATATCAAGAACCTCACCCTGCGCAACCGCCTGGCGGTGGCCCCCATGACTCGCGTCAGCGCCACGCAAACCGGCGTCGCGACCGACGCGATGGTCCGCTACTACGAACGCTTCGCCAAAGGCGGGTTCGGCATGGTCATCACCGAAGGCATCTACACCGACCAGCGCTTCTCCCAAGGCTACCCCTTCCAGCCCGGCATGACAGACGCCGAACAGGCCCAGGCATGGCGCACAGTCACAGACCGCATCCACGTTCAGGAAGCGGCTGTTTTCGCGCAACTCATGCATGCCGGGGCACTGAGCCAGGGCAATCGATTTACCCAGCACACCGCAGCGCCCTCCGCAGTCCGCCCGAAAGGCGAGCAAATGCGCTTCTACTTTGGAGAAGGCCAGTACCCGGTGCCCGTTGCCATGACCGACGAAGACATCGCCGACGCCATCGCCGGATTCGCCCAGGCAGCCAAGCGCGCGATGCTGGATGCAGGCTTCGATGGCGTCGAGATCCATGGCGCCAACGGCTACCTGCTCGACCAGTTCCTCACCGACTTCAGCAATCAACGCAACGACCGCTGGGGCGGCAGCACCCAACAACGCGTCGGCTTGATTCTGGAAGTGATCAAGGCCGTACGTGAGGCGGTAGGTAGCGTCCCCGTCGGCGTTCGCATCTCCCAAGGCAAGGTCAACGACTTCGGACACAAATGGGCAAACGGTGAGCACGACGCCGAAATCATCTTCGGCTCGCTCAAGGACGCCGGCGTCGACTACATCCACGTGACCGAATTCGAAGCATGGAAACCCGCTTTCGCCAGCACCACCCAAAGCCTCGCTGCCCTGGCCCGTCGCCATGCACCCGGCGTCGTACTGCTTGCCAACGGCGGCCTGCATGAGGCAGAACACGCCAACGCCGTGCTGAACGACGGGGTCGATATCCTGGCCATCGGCAAGGCAGCACTGGCCAACCCCGACTACCCGAACCGCCTCGCCGAGGGCCGTGCGCTGTCAGGGTTCGATGCGTCGATTCTGGGGCCAATTGCGAACATCAAGGAGAGTGAGCTGGCGATGTGAGTGGAGGGGCGGCCGTAAGTTATCGGCCAGAACCTTAAAGTCGCAGCGCGATCCTCGATACCCTAGACTGACGTCGAGCTCGTTGAGATCGGCCAGGAGTATCCAATGGCTTGTTTGATCAGAAAAGCTGACAGCACGGATGCATCAGCGATCAGCCTGATCGTCGAGGCCGCGTTGCGAAAATCCAATGCCCAGGATTACCCGCCGGACGTTATCGAGCAGGTGGTGCAAGGCTTTTCGCCCTCGCAAGTCTTGAAACTCATGAGCCTGCGCCAAGTGTACGTCGCGTGCATCGACACCCATGTCGTGGCCACTGCAAGTCTTGCAGGAAATACGGTGCGCAGCGTATTCGTCGATCCTGCTTATCAGCGACAAGGCATTGGGAGTCTTCTGATGGCGGCTATCGAGTCAGTGGCGGTGAAGAGCGGCATCGAACGACTGCGTCTCCCCTCTTCGATCACTGCGCAAGGCTTCTACCTTTCTCTAGGCTTCGTGAAGGTGCGGGACGCATTCCACGGCGCCGAGCGCACGATCATCATGGAAAAGAGCCTCGGCCAGCAGGCTTGACTGCGTCAGATAGAGACTCGAATCTGAACTCGGCCATCAGCGCAGGATAATCCCGAGGGTCGGGAAAGGCGTCGTAGCTCACCCGTGCTCCCGTGCTGGCCCAAGGCAGCTTTTCACGAACCCAGGTTTCCATGAACGGCGCGTAATGCTGGGGCTGGTCGAGCAGGCTGCTGCGCACGCCAATGAATGCGTCACTTTCGTCAGGGCGGGTGAACAGCCAGGACAGACAATGGGGACAGAAATAGTGCCGGGTCGAGCCATGCATGCCGCCAATCACTGGCGAACCTGTGGTGACGGAAAAAGCTTCGGCTGGAAACAGCGCGGTCAATGAAAAAGCGCTTCCGGACATTTTCTGGCAGCCAACACAGTGGCACGCGCTGGTGATCACTGGTTTCGAGCGCACCTGGAAGGTCACCTGACCGCACCGGCAACTGCCGGTGGCACAGGGCCCGTCAATGGTCATGATTTCCTCGGTCATGGGTATCCTCCAGCAAGCTTCATGGGCAAATTCTCCTGTTTTCAACAGTGGACGCTTGATGTCAGGCACCCACAAGGTTAAGCATGCCTACTGTTCGAGCTGATGAAAATTGATCAAACCTTACCAGCGGCTCATAGGAAATGTATGAACATCCCGACACTTCAGTGGGAAACCCAGCGGGTTTTCCTGGCTGTTCTGCGAACAGGCAGCTTGTCGGCTGCAGCCCGGGCGCTGGGCATCGCGCAGGCCACTGCGCGACGACGCATCGATTCGTTGGAGCACAGCGTAGGCACCAGCCTGTTCGTTCGCTCCCCTGCGGGGTTGATGCCCACCGATACCGCTCGGGAATTGGTCGATCATGCGCAATCGATGGCATTGGCCGCCGAAGCCTTCGCCCGAGCCGCGTCGGCGCAGGCCAATGTGTCGGGCGGCACCGTGCGCGTGACGAGCAGCCAGTTGCTGGGCGTAGAGGTTCTGCCTTCGATGCTGGGCGAGATTCGCGCCGCCCAACCCCGATTGGCGGTTGAGCTGAGCGTGTCCAATCGACTGGAAGACCTGGCATTGCAGGAAGCCGATGTGGCCGTCCGTATTCGGCGCCCGAATGAGGCGGCCGTCGTCACCCGCCATGTGGGCGACTTGCGCGTTGGCCTTTATGCCACGCCTCAATTGATCGCGCACCGGGGCCTGCCTCGCAGCGCAGATGAATTGAACGAGTACCCCGTCATCGGCCCGGACCGCAACCTGACGGAACAGACCTTCCTCAGGGAACGCGGCTTTTTCTGTACGGGGGAGAACGCTGTCATTCGCAGCGACAGTCATCTGGCCCAGTTCGCCTCCCTGCGGGCAGGCCTGGGTATCGGCGTCTGTTCAAGCCAGTTGGCGAGACGTTACGGCCTTGTACGCGTGCTGCCCGAGCATGTGGACTTCCCGATCGACGTCTGGATCGCGATGCACCAGGACCTCAAGCGGGTACGGCGTGTCACCTTGGTATTCGATGCACTTTCGCAATCGCTGTCCCGCTTTTTGTCCGACGCCTGATCAGTGAGCTGGCGCCAGGTAACGGCCAAAAGCCGCCCCTGGATTCCCTCACATGACTCATCCACTTGATCGCAGAGTCCAGAGCTGTGGAAGGCACTGGCGCACCGAATTCCCTTCACAGCGACATCCCCGTCCACTCTTCGGAAATGCTCCAGAGACGCTCGGCGAATTCCGGATTGGCGGCCCAACTTGCCACTCCCTTGCGACCGGTTTCGGCATCGTTGACCGGGGCGATGTTGCAGTCTTCGCAGTAGACGCCGCCCTTGCCATTCAGTGCAGGGCTGGTTGCGCACCACAAGCCCGTTGCCGCTCCCTGCTCCAGATTCTTGAGGCCGACTTCCGGTGCGACCTTTTGCTGGCCGTGCTCATCAAAGACATCAAATGCTGCGATCTCGGCGCTGCTCAGATGGCGTCCCAGGTCAGTCAGAATCTGACCGGGGTGAAGGGAGAAAGCGCGCACGCCCTGGCCAGAACCGCGCTGGTCGAGTCCCATCGCGAACAGTGCGTTGGCGGTTTTCGACTGACCATACGCCGCCCATTTGTCATAGGGACGATGGATGAAGTCGATGTCATCGAAGTCGACACCGGCGATCTGGTGACCTCGCGATGACACCGCAACCACCCGGGCAGCGCGAGCCGCCACCAGTGCTGGCCACAGACCGCACACCAGACGGAAGTGCCCCAGATGGTTGATCGCGAACTGGCTTTCGTGCCCATCGACATCTCGTGCCAGGGGCGCGGCCATGACGCCCGCGCAATTGATCAACAACGAGAGCGGTTGTCCGCGCCCCACGACCTGAGCGCTGAACGCCTGAATGGAATCGGCATCGATCAGATCCATCCCATGGACAGAGACACCCTCTTCCCCCGCCAGGGCCTTGCGCGCACGATCAGGGTCTCTGGCCGGGACAATCACCTGGGCACCTGCGCGGGCCAGGCTTCTGGCAGTGACCAGCCCCAGTCCGGAATACCCACCAGTGACAACAGCGAGATGCCCGGCGAGATTCACTCCGGCCATGACCTCGGTTGCAGTACTGGCGGCGGAAAAAGGTGAAAGAACAGGTTTCTGAGGCGTTGTCATGAGGGGCTCCTCGTTGCATGGCTTTGGCGCCCATTGTTCTTTAACATGACTGGACGAAACAGTTCAGATAATCCAGGTTTCTGTCTTGATCATCCAAAATCCGCTTTCAGATCCCCTATCCGATGTCCTCGCGCTGGCCGGGCTTCGTGCTGCCTGCTCTGTGCGCCTGCGGGCGGGTGGACAATGGGCGCTGCGCTTTCGTCCGATTGAACTCAAATTCAACGTCGTGCGACGTGGCCAGTGCTGGCTGCGCATCGAGGGCAGCCAGCCGCGTCAATTGCGGGCGGGCGACTGCTTCGTGATTTCCCGCACCCCGTTCATTCTGGCGAGCGATCCGGAGGGCGATGCGGTCAATGCGTCCGATGCCTTCGCCCAGTCCAGCACACTCGCCACTCTGGGTGCCGGTGACGATGTGGAGTTACTGGGTGGCAGTGTGAGCCTGATCAATGCCGGCGCCGGCCAACTTCTGTCGTTGCTGCCGCCTGCGATCATCATCCGTGCAGCCTCGGGTGCCGCTTCGTCGTTTGCCTGGTTGCTGGATGAACTGGACCGGGAATGGCAGTCGGCGCAACCAGGCGCCAACGCCATGTGCAACGACCTGCTTCGTCTGATTTTCGTCCATGGCCTGCGCCATCACATCAGCACTGCCGACGTCGCCGACCTTGCCTGGCTGGGAGGCCTGCGCGACCCTGCCATCGCCAACGTGATGCGCGCCATTCATGGTGCCCCGGAGAGATCCTGGACACTGGCGCAGATGGCGCAGATCGCTTGCATGTCGCGATCCAGCTTCGCAGCACTGTTCAAGCATCGGGTGGGCCATCCTCCTGTCGAGTACGCGACCCGCTGGCGCATGCAAGTTGCCGCCTCCAGGTTGTATGCAAGCCGGGACAGCGTGGCGACCGTTGCCGCCTCCTTGGGTTATCTGTCGGACGCTGCTTTTGGAGTCGCCTTTCGCCGGGTTCACGGGAAATCGCCTGGGCAGTATCGGCGAGAGGCAACAGGTGAGAATGCTGATAGGCCAGTGTGACGCCCACATAATTGAAGCGCTTGAACACGACGCCAGACCCGGCATGCTCCAACGCTGCGAACGGGAATCTGCCGCTGCAACGAAGGAATTCGTCGGCTGACGGGTTGTCAGCTATGGACCCCAAGGAGAAACCCCATGACCCAACTCGCACTCGTTGTAGGCGCCAGCGGCATTGTCGGCAGCGCTATCACCCAACTGCTACTCGACAACCAGTGGCAGGTTGCGGCCCTCTCTCGCCACCCGTCCCAAGCCTCGGGCGTGATACCTGTTGCAGCGGACCTGCAGGATCCGGAATCCGTACGCCGCGCGCTGCAGGATCTGAAACCCACGCATGTGTTCATCACGACCTGGTCGCGCCAGGCCACAGAGGCTGAGAACATTCGAGTCAACGCCGCGATGGTACGAAACGTCCTGGATGCGATACGCCCCGCAAAAAGCGTTGCCCATGTGGCCTTGGTGACGGGGCTCAAGCACTACCTTGGCCCTTTCGAAGCCTACGGCAAGGGCACACTGCCGCAGACGCCTTTCCGTGAAGAGCAAGGTCGCCTGGACGTCGAGAATTTCTACTATGCCCAAGAGGACGAAGTGTTCTCGGCTGCCAAGAAAGATGGCTTCACCTGGAGCGTGCACCGCCCACACACCGTCACTGGCGTCGCCGTCGGCAATGCGATGAACATGGCGACCACCCTGGCCGTCTACGCCACGATCTGCAAACAGACGGGCCGGCCCTTTGTATTTCCGGGATCGCGAGTCCAGTGGGACAGCCTCACGGACATGACCGATGCGAAGCAGTTGGCCAAACAACTGCTCTGGGCTGCTCAAACCCCTGCAGCGGCGAACCAGGCGTTCAACATCACCAACGGCGATATCTTTCGATGGAAATGGATGTGGACGAGGATTGCCGACTACTTCGGCCTGCACCCCGCCGCGTATCCCCCTGCCCCTTCGCCACTTGAGTCTCAGATGGCCGATGACCAGGCGATCTGGAGCCAGATTGCCGCCGAGCGCGGACTGAAAGAATCCGACATCAATCGCCTTGTTTCGCCATGGCACACCGACGCTGACCTGGGGCGGCCTATCGAAGTGGTAACGGATATGTCAAAGAGCCGGGCGATGGGCTTCACGGAGTTTCAAGCCAGTGACCAGGCATTCTTCAACGTGTTTGACCAACTGCGTAGGGAACGTCTGATTCCTTGATACTCGGGACAAGTTCGCTTACGCATTCAAGAAACTTGCCCACCAGAGCGGATCGATGCCACTGCCAGGCGTTCAATCCTCGCAGTGGCCTCGCTTCTTCTGGTGCTTGGTGCAGTATTTTTTCTTGTCGCCGTTCAAGAACTTCTCTTGCCGTTCCTTCTCCCAAGGCGACATACAGGAGTTGAAGCCCCGACCCCATCCCGCCCAGTAACGCTCCTGAAAACGCGCTCGGCGATCAGCATCCCGTGCCTCATACCCGTAGCCATGTTCCCGGGCGTCACATCCACTGCGATATCCGTCCCCGTAGGCGCCGGTCAGAGGCTCTTTCCAGAACCAGGCGCAGCCCGACAAGGGCAAGGTTACACACAGAACAACACACACTTTGAAAAAGCGTCTTGCCACGAAACACTTCCTGGAGAACAGCCAACTGAGAGAGCCAACGAACTCCAGAATAAGATCAAAATGACATCACTTGGTTCTACGGTGTCTGATCATTTGTTGCCTCCGAAAACGCCAGTTCTCAGCAACAATTGAAGCCAGCTGGAAACCAGGGCATGTAGCCCTGGCTGATTACGGTGTTACTTACTCTTCTTTGCAGGCTTGTCTGATTTTTCGGATTTCTTGGCCTTCGTTGGTTTGCTATCCGCCTTCTTTGCAGATTTCTTCGGTTCACTGGCTTTCTTGTCTTTCTTTTCGGAAGATTTTGAAAGCGCAGAAGCCGCAGCGGATTTCTTGGCAGGCGATGCCTTTTTATCCTTCAGATCCTTACTGGCTTTCGAAGCGTCACCTTTGCTCTTCTTATCGTCTTTAGCCACGTTACACCTCTCGGAATGTGCCAGGTTGGCACTTGGCCTGCGGAAATATCCGCACGCTGACCATTAGGCGAGCGCTGGCGAAAGCGGTTCCATGTTTTACATGCGCGGATGGCTGAGTGGATCACCCGCTCAATTCGAGCACGCCATCACAACGTAGAAAGCTTGCTGGCTTTCACCCCGTCGTCCACCGTTGGCACAAAACGACCGGAAACAGTCAACACCGACAAGTGGGAATCCGTAGGATGGGGGTCCAGTTCACAGGCTAGAAGCAGTCGGCAGACAAATCAGTTCGTTCGCGAAGACGATTCATCGGCGTCGCGACTGATCCGTTACATGCCTGCAATACCAGTCAAGCGCTAGAAGGGAAAGCATGAACAAGATGATCAACCGCCGTGACGTCCTGAAAGGTTTTGGCATTTTTGGACTTGGGCTAGCGGCGGGCTGCGACGATCGAGGTGCACAGCTCTATAAATATGGGAAAGACTTGAGTAACCAGATTCTTGGTCGCACCTTCAAGCTACAGGACAGCGACGGCAATCTGAAAACCCTCTCCAGCTATCGTGGAATGATGCCGATGGTGTTTTTCGGGTTTACCCAGTGCCCGGCAGTCTGCCCCACTACGCTTGCTCGCGCAGTAAAAATCAAGAAACTGCTGGGGAAAGACGGCGATCAGTTTCAGGTCATCTTCATCACCCTGGATCCGGAAAGAGACACCCCGGAGATTCTGGATGCTTACGTGAAAAGCTTCGACCCGTCTTTTGTGGCACTTCACGGAACACTGGAAGCCACAGCAGCAACGGCCAAAGAATTTAACGTGATTTATAAAAAAGTCCCGGCAGGCTCAAGCTATACGATCAGCCATACGTCCACGAGCTACGTTTATGACTACAGCGGTAATCTTCGTCTTGGGCTATCACTGTCACTTACAGCCCAAGAATGCGCTGAGGACCTGTTGACGGTAATGGAAGTGTGTAACTGACTGCCGATATGTTGCCTGACTTCATAAGACCAATGCTGTTATCCAAGGCGCTCACCTGACAGCTGCGACTCCAATGGCTGGAAGTCCCCGCCGCCCAGCTTCCACTGTGATCGCAACTCGGTCAGACGTTTCGAAACTTATGCAGCCGCCCACGAATATCGGCTACTGCCGCTTGAATCTGCCTCACCTGCTCCTCACTCATTCCTACGGCTTCCTCGATGCAGTCGGGAACGTGGAGTGAACGCGCCTTCAAGGCTTTTCCCTCCTCGGTAAGGCGGATTCGGACCTGACGTTCATCCAGGGGATCACGCTTGCGCGACACGAAGCCGGCCGCCTCCAGCCGCTTGATGAGAGGCGTGAGGGTGCTGGAATCGAGAAACAGCTCGCTCCCCAGGTCCTTGACGATCTGATCGTCCTTTGCCCAAAGCGCCACCATTAGCAGGTATTGCGGGTATGTCAGGCCGATCGCCTCCAACAAAGGCCGGTAGAACTGGTTGAGAGCGAGCCCCGTTGAGTAAATGGTGAAGCATAAAAACTCGTTGAGAGGGGCGAAATCTTTTTCCTCGAGCGTGGCGGACACGGTGCTGCTCCTGATCTGACGTAGGCACCAAATTATTACGCACGCGATTTAATCGCAACCTCTTGACACCAATTTTTGATTCGAGGATATTCGCCCCAACGCGATTAGATCGCGCGCAAGGTAAATTCACGAAAAATCCGATTCTTATCCCACAAGGCCAATTGTCATGAAAAAAATCCTCACTGGCGTAGCGCTCGCCACTGCCCTCCTTTCAAGCGCCCTGAGTAACGCGGGAGAAATCAAGCCCACTGTCGTCCTGGTGCATGGCGCATTCGCGGATTCCTCCAGCTGGAATGGCGTGGTGAAAATCCTGGAGAAGGATGGCTACACCGTAGTGTCCGCAGCGAATCCACTGCGTAGCGTCAAGGGCGACGCGCAGACAGTCGCCAGCGTTGTGAACAGCGTCAAGGCACCAGTGGTTCTGGTCGGCCACTCCTACGGTGGTCCAGTAATCAGCGAAGCGGCGTACGGCAATCCGAACGTGAAGAGCCTGGTGTTCGTAGCCGCGTTCGCACCCGAAACTGGCGAGACCGCGGCTGGGCTGTCCGGTAAATTCCCAGGCAGCACTCTGGCCCCGACACTGGCAGCCCCTGTGGATCTGGCAGACGGGGGGAAGGACCTGTATATCCAACAGGATAAATTCCACGATCAGTTCGCCGCCGACGTTCCTGCAGCCGATGCGCGCTTGATGGCTGCAGCTCAACGACCGGTCACCGTGGCCGCATTGAATGAACCCGCGACCGACCCCGCCTGGAAAACCATTCCATCGTGGTTCGTGTACGGCGACAAAGACAAAAACATCCCACCTCAGGCGCTGGCGTTCATGGCTGAGCGCGCTCACTCCAAGCAGACTGTGGTGGTTAAAGGGGCGTCACACGTCGTGATGATTTCCAACCCTAAGGCAGTAGCAGAGATTATCGAGAAGGCGGCGAAATAAGCCAATCGCAAGACGGGCGGACCTGCCTCAGGTTCGCTCGTTCAGTGCGTTCAGGGTTATACCTGAGGTCTGAATCGGGTCCATCCTGGTGAACCGTTGGTAACGGCGTCGTGAAGTATCATTCCCGACGCTTGAGCCATTCACCGGGTGGGATGCCCATCTCCTGCACGAATGCCCGAGTCAGGGCAGCTTGCGAGCTGTACCCCACGCATGCGGCAATTACCTTGAGCTTGACACCCTGGATCATCAAGTCGCGTGCGAGCTTCATTCGCCAGGCAACCAGATAAGCGATAGGAGAAACCCCCACAACTTTCAGAAACTGAGCCGAAAACTTGGATCGAGACATGCATGCAATGCTTGCGAGCTCTCGGACAGTCCACTCTTGTTCAGGTCTGAGGTGAATCTCATTCAAAGCTTTACCCAGTTGAGGATCTAATATCGCGGACAGACCGCCTCTGGCGATCATTCCCTGGGCAATTGCCCGTCGCACCAAAACAATCAAGATATATTCAAACAGAACGCTCAGCCCCTTCCGATGCCCAGCACCCTGGGAACGATATTCTTCCAGCAGAGCTTGGATCACAGGCACGACGGTCGCGATATCGGCGAACGGGAACACCAGGGTGTCCGTCACGCCCAGCGGAAAAGATCGCCCCATACTTACCCCAAATTCGAAGGTGGCACATATGATGTCTGCCCCCGTTTCAGAGGTCGGCTCAAGCTTGTAACGGCAAGTACTGGGGCAAAGCAGAACCGTAGGACCGTCTAAAGAGATCCGTGGATGCCCGGGCCGAACAAGATCCAATCCGCCTGTTTCGAGAATGTGGATAAACGCGGTTCCATCCGGCTTATTGATATCCAAGGTGTCGTAGACCTTGCCGGCATAAAACAGCCGACCCGTCATCTGAATTCGGTCAAAAAACTCGGATAAGGCGTCCATTGAGTCCCTCAGGCAAGAAAGTTGGACGCCTGGGAAAAACTTCTTCGGCGCGGGAGCACAAGATGGCTCCACTTGCAGGCCAGGCCCAATCAGCACCGTCGCCACCGCCCGCAAGAGGTTATTCCAATCCGAGGAGCCTCACAATGAGCATCGAGCAAAGCAAAACCGAAAACTCGAACAGCGTATATCAGGACCCGACTGACCCTGCACTTCCAGGCACCGGCTTTCAGTTGGACCTCAGCAAAGCTGCACTGGTAGTCATCGATCCGCAAGTGGACTTCCTGAGTCCCGAGGGAGTCGCCTGGCCTCTGGTAGGCAAGAGCGTCACCGAGAATGGTGTGGTGGACCACTTGGGGCAACTCTTTGAGGCAGCAAAAACAGCGGGGATCGCGGTTGCCATCTCGCCCCACTACTACTATCCATGCGACCACACCTGGTCACATGGCGGCCCACTGGAGAAAGCGATGCATGCCATAGGCATGTTCGACAGGAAGTCGCCGCTTGACTTGACAGGTTTCGAGAATTCGGGCGCCGACTTCATGCCGCAATTCAAGCCTTTCATTCTCGATGGCCGGACTATCATCTGCTCGCCGCACAAAGTGTACGGACCGCAAACCAATGATCTGACCCTGCAGCTACGCAAACAGGGCGTATCTCAAGTTATCCTGGCAGGTATGGCCGCCAACCTGTGTGTGGAATCTCACTTGCGTGATCTGGTGGAGCAGGGTTTTGAAGTGGTGGTAGTGCGCGATGCGACTGCCGCCCCTCAAATTCCTGAAGGCGACGGCTATCTCGCTGCCCTGGTTAACTATCGCTTCATCGCCAGCGCGTTGTGGACCACCGAGCAGGTACTTCAGAAGCTTAGGGGATAGTTGCGCGTAATGCCGTGTTGGCTGTAAGCGCCCCGACTTCATTGGACGGGGCGTTTCTGGACTTCGCTACTGGCCGCCGGGAACACCCGCACAACGAAAGCTCCCAGCACGCCCGTTGGAAAAAGGGTGAGCACGCTGAGGCCGGATCAAGAAATTGCTTTGAACATCAATTTACCGGATCAAGGTAGCTCTCCCACAAATCAACAACCACGGACGAGCCGTCCACGACCTCCCCCCAAATCTCTTCAGAATTGAATTTGACGTGGTAGGTAGGCTGTTCGCGTACCTTCAGTCCGTGACCCGCCTCCCCAGGAAAAGGAACCGGAGCAGTTACCTTCAACACCACACCCGTCTTGCCTTGGACGTAGCCCGGAATGCGAATATGGCCTGGGGGTGGCGCCGTAATCACCCGCACCTGATCGCCCACCTTGAAAGATTCACGCCCGCCACGACTCGCGTGCCCTGGACCTATAGGGACAGACAAGGGAAAACTGCCCTTGCCACCTGCGCGCTCCTCGATATCCTCATGTGAAAGCAGCCCGTGCTCTACCAGCAATGTAGCCATGCCCACGAGCACACGGTCGAAGTACGGCGAGTTGATGTAGTCGCGAGCGGGTATACGCTCAATGGAATGACGGCCTGCGTCGAATGTCCACCAGCCGTTCTGTTTCGCCAGAATGGCGATGATGTAAGGCAAGGGTTCCCAAGCTGCGTGGAAGGGAAGTTCATCCCGACGCGTCTGTAGGCTACCAAACCCGCATACCCCGCCCATGTCATGAATACCGTCCATACGAATCTCCTTCTGAGTCTGTCAGTTACGCCCTGAGGGCCGGGTGACTGTCGGGAGCGCAACACCGATCAGGACATCCTTGGTCACCAGAGTCGCCAGGTCGTCCTCTGTCCAGCCATCGGTGCCCTCGGGTCGGCAGGGCAAGACGACATACCGAGTCTCGGCCGTCGTGTCCCAGACCCGGATGTTGATTTGCGGATCAAGATCCAGACCTAACTCACTGAGTACTTTGCGCGGTTCTCGGACAACTCGGGAACGATACTCAAAGCTCTTGTACCACTCTGGCGGCAACCCGATGATGGGCCAGGCAGTGCATGAGCAAAGTGTGCAGACGATGACATTTTGCAATTCAGGCTTGTTTTCAAGCGCTACGATGAATCCTCCCTCGTCGCCGCCGAAGCCGAGTTCAGCGCACGCGGCCGTGCCATCTGCAAGCAATCGGCCACGAAAACCCTCATCGACCCACGCACGCGCCACCACTCTGGCACCGTTTTCCGGAACCCAGGTGGTAAACACGTTCTCGAGATTCTGAATGTAGTCATCACTGATCAGATCTCGCGCCTCTAACGCCTCTTTGAGCGCTTGTGCTCGCCTCTGCGCCGAAGCTTTGGTTTGTTGTTGATGTTCCATCTCAGCGTCCTCCAGCTAGTAACGGTGCTGCCTCTATTTCCCGTAAGTCTAGTGTCGCGGTGATCGACGCATCTGCCTCTGCGAGACAGCTATGTTCGTCTGAACAAGACATAAATCAACTATCGCTGCGTGGCGCTGAACACTGGCTTGGTCACGGTAATTCCTTGAATGGATCGAGCATCAACTTCCACTCTTGAGTGCCGAGGCCAATCTCCGCGTCGGACAACTGGCACGCATCAAGATCTTTGGAAAGTTTATGCGGATCTATCCCTTGTCCGATGAAGACAAGCTCTTGCCGACAATCACCAGACTCATCGCTCCAATGGTCCATGATGCCGTTCAACCGATAAGCATCTGCGGGCCATTGTTGCTTTGCGATAAACCGCCACCATCTCCCAACGAACCCCCAGGACAAGCGCCCCCCGGCCTGCGAAAGACTCCCGATCTCGGTGAGTTGGCTTGCCAGCCAAAAATTGCCCTTGGCCCGAAGAAGCACTCCATTCGTCCATTGCTGGCTGATGAATTCATGGAACCTGCCAGGGTGAAAAGGAATACGAGCCCGGTACACAGTTGAAGTAATTCCAAACTCTTCACTCTCCGGAACAACCTCTCCACGAAGTCGCTTCAACCATCCAGGCGCTTGGGCTGCCTTCTCCAGACTGAATCGACCCGTATTCAACACCTGATCCAACGGCACCTCTCCCCCCGACATCGGAATGATGACGGCCTGAGGGTTCAACTCGCGCAGTACCTGTATCAGCTCCGAAGTGTGTTCCGGGGCAATGAGATCGCATTTACTGAGGAGCAGCGTGTCCGCGAATTCGATCTGCTCGACCAGCAGTTCGCCTACATGGCGCACATCGCTACTGTCACGTGCCACGCCGCGGCTTTCAAGAGATTCACACGCCCGGTAGTCCTTTAGAAACGAGGTACCATCCACCACGGTAACCATCGTATCCAGCCTGGCGACAGACCCAAGACTTACCCCCGACTCGTCCATGAAAGTGAACGTCTCGGCGACCGGGAGCGGTTCCGAGATCCCGGTGGATTCCACGAGCAGATAGTCAAAACGGCCTTCTCGCGCAAGGTTGGAAATCTCGTGCAGCAAATCCTCTCGCAACGTACAGCAGATACAACCATTGCTCATCTCAACCAGTTGCTCGTCGGCTCGGATCAGCGCCGAACGTTGCACGAGCTCGCTGTCAATGTTGACTTCGCTCATATCGTTGACGATCACCGCTACTCGCAAGCCCTCCCGATTGTGAAGGATCCTGTTAAGAAGCGTTGTCTTGCCAGCTCCCAGAAAGCCGGAAATCACCGTCACCGTTAGACGTGGGTCAGCGCGGTCCACACACATAGCTTCAAACTCTTCCACAAAATGATGTCCTAACCTACGCCTGCACGAGCAAGACGACTTTTCTGGAGAAGACAGAATCCGTGGTCCGATACGGACACGAGCAGCTTTTCACGCGACCGGACGCAGCGCGAATTAGCCGATTTCACCACCAGTCAGTGGAATCGGGCGCCGCACAAGGTGGTCAGAACGACGCACGCACCATCAGGCCTCCCACTACGGCACTGTCGACTTGATTCACGCCTCCTGGATGGACGATGTATTGAATATTAGGACGAAGGATCAGCCATTTCGTGACCTTGACGCCGTAGTAGATCTCCGCGCTGTACTCGTCGCCTTGAACGGGCAGGTAACGAGCGTCATCGTAATCTGACACGCCGTTGAGGGTGTTGATCAGGCGCTGACGTTTGCTCGCGTTGTCAGCCACGCTGAGCCCACCCGCTGCGATCCCGATGGTATCGTCGGGGCGAGAGTCAAAAGCGCCATTGATGATCATGCCCAATGTGTAGTGTCGAGCGACGTATCCGGTCGCGTGATCGTTGAAAAAGGCTTGGCTGAATACTTCAATATTCCGGCCAGGGTCGTTATTAATCAATGCCACCGTCTGCCGCGCTACGTACCACCAACCTGAACGGTGGGAGTGCTCCTCGAATGCTCCGCCAGGGGTGAGCGGTTGCGGTTGTCCATCCGCCCCTTTGTAAACATCGTTCGCATTGGAGGTGTTATAACATCCACCCACCCGGTATTCACCAGGGTGGCCAAACAGCGCCTGTTTGGGGGCCCAGATCAGTTCTGCAGGTAATATCACTCCGTCCCTGCCACTGGTACTCACCTTGAATGCATTTTTGTTCTGGATAAGCGTGGGATTCTGCTCAAAAACACCCACTTGCACCGCCCATTCCGGACTCAAATTGTATTTGAGACTTGCGGCCCATTGACCGATGGGGAAGTTGTACCAGTCGTCTCCATGCCAGTTACCTCCAGAGTTCCCGCAGAAGATAAGGTTCTGGAAGTCACACGTGAATTGCCCAAAGGCATCTGGCCCGAAGCGGCCGATACTGTACTCCAGGCTGTCGTCCAGAAGCTTTTGTCGGAACAGGAGTTGAGTAAGGCGAGTGACATTCCCCCTGCCGAACACGTTCTGCGACGAGCCGAGCTGGCCCTGCCTGGTATCAATGAGCCGCTCGGCGCTCAGATCCTTACCATTACGGTCAGTGAAGGTGGTCACGAAACTTGCGTTCGGGATATCAAGCAGCTTCCCAAGGTCCATGCTAAGCGTGAAAGCCAACTGATCGGCATATTCGTAGGTTCGGTTTTTATCGAAGCCGCCATGGGCATTCCATGCCGAATCATTGCGGTAGGTCATATTGAAGGTGTAGCCCATGTCCTGCAGCTGGTTTCGTAGCCCGCCCCAATCACCCAACATCCATTTGGAGCTGCCTTCCGCAGTGTAGGCTGCCGTGGGGGATGGATTAGAGCTTGAGGCCGAAGTGGAACTTGATACCGCACTTGGCTCAGGACTAGAACTTGCGTCCGCGACCAGAGGCCCGTGACTCTTCTCTTGCCCCATTACTGCGTTACAGCTCATAAGCTGCAAGATCGTCAATGCTATACCACTCGCCAACACCTCACATTTTTTCATCAAAGCCCCCGCATTTATTAGTATGATTTATAATTTTCAGGCAAGACTGTTCCTGCTCAATTTGAGAGGAAAAACATTTTTTCACATGGACCGACCGAAGTGAGGACTACACTTCGGTTACGATCTATCGCTTATTATCGCTTCTTCTCTACTTCAACCGGCGCGGCGGAGGATTCCAGGTATCCCCCGTGCTGCCACTGCAATAAATATTGCAAGCGCTTGAACAAGCAGTTGTATGGCGGCACTCGCACCCATGGCAAGAACCATTTGCCCCAGTTGCGCCATGAATAAAGCAGCAATCGCACTGGCTACAACGCTTCCTTTCCCGCCGGTGAAAGGCGTCCCGCCCACGACTACCGCCGCAATCGCAGGCAATAAATAATCATTACCAGCGGTATGGGATGCGCTGCCGATAAACCCCGCTAGAAGTATTCCGGCAACCGCAAAACAGACAGCCGAGACTACATATGCACCGAGTTGATACAGGTTCACCCTGATTCCGGCGGCAAGTGCGGCGGCTGGATTGATCCCGACAGCCACGAAACGCCGCCCAACTGCCGTTTTACGGGTGATAATCCAGACCACTCCTACAAACAGAAATGCAAAAATGACACTAAATGGCAAACCTAAAAATTTGGAATGTGAAAACTCCTGCAGAGTGCTCGCAGTCGAAACTGGAGCATTGCCCGTCAGAGTTCTGACTGACCCAATCAGCAATGCGTTGACTGCCAGGGTTGCGACCAGAGGGCTGATGGAAAGACGCGAAGTCAGGAAACCGTTCAGCGCCCCCACCAGGATCGCGATACTAACGGTAATAAGCGCTGCCAATGACTGGGAGCCCAATGCATTACCCAACGTCGCCATCAGTACGCCAGCAAGCGCGACCATGCCGATGGCAGACATATCGAGTCCCCGCTGTTGAATGACCACTGTTTGGCCTGTTGAAACAATTGCCAGCATCCCTGCGAAAGGCAGCATCGCGAGCAGCGATCCCTTGCTCATCGTGCCGGGGGCGATGTAAGCGCTGACCACGAACAATGTTATTGTGCCGAGCCAAACCCAGGAAAATTCGTCCAGAGCAACTAATCGGCGTTTAGGTTCATGAAGCTGCACTGTCTTCTTGCGTGAAAGATTGCGTTCATTAGCCAGAGGATGAGATTTGACTGAGCTCATGCTGCCACCGCCATTTGCCGACTCTTCGAATATAATGCTACTGATGCGAGAATCATCGCACCCAGAAGATATGACTGCCATGCATCGCTGAGATCCAGAAAGGTAGTGACGACATTAATCTGGGTAATCAGAAGTGCACCTAACAGGGCGCCGAGAAAGGAACCACGTCCGCCGAACAGGCTTGCCCCGCCAATAACCACTGCGGCAATACTGGCCAGGGTATAGCTGGTTCCGGCAGAGGCGTCACCTGATCCCACTTGCGCCATCATTGGAATAGCTGCAACTGCTGCCATCAACGAACATGCCACATATGCCATCAATAGAGTCACTCTGGGCTTTACACCGGCCACCCTCGCCGCCTCCGGCCGCGAACCAAAGCCTCTGAGAGAAAGTCCCCAGTAACTTTTGAACAGTGCGAACTCCAGTATCAAACCGATTATCAAAACGACGACAATCGCGGCAGGAATAAACCCGTACTGCATGTTTACAGAGTCCATGACTGATTCCGATATCAAGCCCCCTGGAGTGGGTCGAAGCACGAGGGAAAATGCTTGCAACCCCATGAATGTCACGAGGGTGGCAACCATCGGGTGCATCTTCAGAGGGTCGACAAGTACCCAGTTCACGACCCCCACACCAGCGGCGACCAGAAAGACAAACGCCCAGCCAACCAAGGCGCTGCCCGCAGGTTCATCGACGAGGTAAAAAGACTGAATGACAACCACAAAGCCCATCAACGGTCCGACGGAGAGGTCTATCCCGCCTACCAGCATCAATATCTGCTGACCGAAAGCAACCAATGCAAGCGTAGCCACCAGGGCCAGCATTCCAGCTATGTTTCTCTCACTCATGTAAAACTCGTTAGCATGAGAAGCGAACATGCCAAGGACGCCGATACCTGCCACCAGGATCAACAGCGGAGCCCAATATCCCGCTGCCCACTCGTAAAGATCTGAAACCCCTCGCTTGTGCTGCACCCTCTGGTTGGTTGCAGTCAGAACCGCGCTCGTGATGTTCTGCTCCGTTACTTCAGTCCCGGTCAGTTCTTTTACGACCTCGCCCCTGGAAAAGACCAGTACTCGATCGCACAATCCAGCGACTTCCGATGCATCCGACGAAACCAACAAAACGCCAGTCCCCGTGTTCGCGGTAGAGCGAAGTGTTTGGTAGATTTCCATACGTGCGCCTACGTCAACCCCTTGGGTAGGCTCGTCCACAATCAGCAACTTGGGGTTGCTTGCAAGAACGCTCGAGAGGACTAGCTTTTGCTGGTTGCCCCCCGACAAGAGGCGGATTGGAGTATCAAGCGACGATGTTTTCACTGCGAACTCGTTCACTGCGGCCACCGCGCGAGACTCTTCCAGACGGGGCGATATCACCCCCCCAACGCCCGATTGGCGCAAGCTACGGATAGAGAAGTTCTCCCGGATGCTGAGCTCACCAAAGATACCCTCTCTATGGCGATCGCCTGGGACATATCGGATCCCGGCTGAACCAGCTGACGCTGCGCTCGATAACCGAACGTTATCCCCGTTGACACGAACAGAACCTTTGGATCGGTGGAGCCCCGCTAGCGCGCGGATTACCTCGCGCTGGCCATTACCATCGACACCTGCCAGGCCGACGATCTCCCCACGGCGCACTGTGAAATCTACGTTGTCGAATCCCCTTCCCGTGAAAGACTTAACCTCCAGACATGGCTGAGTTGAGTCCGTGCTGGATGATTTGCGAGGAAAATCACGGTTTATCTCACCTCCCACGATCAGCTCGACGATCTGCTGCTCCGTCAGGTTGTTGGCGATATGTGTCCCCTGGTCCTGACCATCTCGCAGAACAGTGAGACGTTCGACAATCGACTGCACTTCGCGAATGCGATGCGAGATATAAATGACGGCAGAGCCCGCACTCACAAGCGTCTGGATGTGCCGAAACAGTCGTTTGACGTCGTCGCCTCCCAAATGCTCGGTCGGCTCATCCAGTACCAACACCTTGGGTTTGGCCGCGAGTGCCTTTACGATTTCGACAATGAATTTCTCCCCGGAATTAAGGCTTGCGACGCGCGTCGAGGGGTCGATCCGGGCCGAATCGTCCCACAGGAGAAGGCATTCGGCTGCCCATGCATGGAGCCGCACAGGGGAAGGCCGCAAATGGGGCGGCATGCCCATATAAAGATTTTCAGCCACTGTCAGATCAGGCATCAGTGCGGGCTCCTGCCGGACAATCGCCAGGCCAAGCTCTCGCGCAAGAAGCGGGTTACCGAGGGCCTCTTGACCGTCGATGATCACCCTCCCCTCGTCGGGTACCAGGGCACCAGACGCGACAGCCATCAAAGTCGATTTTCCCGCGCCGTTTTCGCCCACCAGTCCATGCACCTCGCCGGCTCGCACGCAAAGCGTTACTTCATCCAATGCCTTCACGCCTGGAAATGACTTGGTGACCTTATGTATGACTAACAAATCTTTAGCGTTCATATTCATTCAAGATTACCAACGGAGTAGTCAATGTATTTTTCTTATTTCAGTGAAAGGTAACTGGCTGAACAAATCACCATCACGTGAATTGGTCTGATCACAGCATGACAACAGGGGCGCATAACTATCCGCGAAGACGAGACGTAGCAGGATCTTGGAGCGTATAACCCCTCCCCTGCACCAGGCACTATCGTTTCAAAAGAGCTGCTTTAATTTTTCGCTTGATAGATTGGAACTGAAATCTGCATCTGGCGGGGCGGAAGGATCGCACTTGGGTGCAAAGCCCTTGGTAGAATCGGCGCTGGGGAACGGAACAATAGCAAGAGGCTCGGGATCTGGGGTACCCTGGAACTCAGCAACCGCTCGACGAACAGCAAACCTTGCGAGTGTCGTGGTACCGTCAAGAGAAAAGTAAGGCCACCCTTTCCCGGCGCCGACATCGTCCGAATATCTGCAATTGAGCTCGTTGCTGCTCGCCAGTGTCGCTTGTGCCGGAACTGCTAATCCCGCCTGCTGAAATGTTTTTACAGCGGCTAGAGTGGTTGCGCCGAAATCTGATGCGATGCCATCAATCTTGGAATATTTTGCGATAAGCCCGGAAACCGCTTTCTGTGCATCCGAGGGTGTCCAGTTAGTCACAATATAATTATCATCGAGCAGATGCAGCCCCGGGTATTTCTGCACGCCTTTCTTGAAACCTTGCATGAACCGTAAGGAGGAGCTGGCGCCTGGCACACCACCCAACAACAGGACATTGCCTTCTTTAATCGTCGAGCCGAACCAGTCAGCCCACAACTCGCCCACTCGTTCCTGATCCTGATAGACAAGCGCCGTATAGTCTCTTCCTGGCGTTCCGGAAATTTTCGAGAAATAAGGCACTACGGTAACACCCGCTTTTTTCGCAGAGCGCAAGGCAGGCAGCATGGCGTCGCCAAAATCCGTGAACGTCACCATCACGTCTACGCCTTGAGAAACAAGCGAATTGATATCGCTGTTGGACTTCTGCTGGTTACCGTTGGCGTTAGTATAGATAAACCGCTTCACATTCGGGCATTTTGAAAGTTCATCCTGAACCTCAGCCAAGACTATTTTTCGCCAAGTATCGCCGCCATATCCGTCTGTCAATGCTACGGTCATGGGCTTCGAACCACACATGGCGGTTATGTCGGCGCCTTCGCCCATGGTTGCATAATCACTTGCCGCAGCGGGCAAAGCCATTAGCGACACAAGCACACCCGCCAGCAGAGCGAATGAAATGTGCAGGCCTTGAGATTGTTTAAGAGCAGTCATCACGGATCTCCGTCGCACGCAAGCGCATATACTGGCCTGCCGATAACCCACACTGTACGAACTGGAGATGCAATGAACACGTCTCTAAGCGCCAGATTCATTTGCCGAATTCGGACAGTTATCAGACCGCAACAATCGGCTGAAGCGTTTCAGGCAGCGCAGGAAACTTGACGCGTCGCGAGCGTCACAAAAAGCCAAAGACAAGATTGTGCGCCGACTCTAAAGTCAATATCCGTTGCTACCATTAGGAACGCCGGGGTTGCGGATGGCTACAGTTGTTCCCTCTAGGGCCTGCTTGCATATCCGGTTCTCAGGCCTGCGTTCGGGAGCGGACCAAATAATCCGAAGCCTGATATTTGAGGACACGAAGACCTGAGCGAGGCACTGATTTGTAGCGCGCGCACCAAGCCAGAGCGGACTGAACACACAAGAAGCAGCGCCAGAATAACCGCCTGGTTTCTTGAGCGAAGCCTGAATCAACCGCAAGAACAGGTCCTGGTCACCAGAATAGGCATTCCAATGTTTGGCTCTGGCTCAAATTTTGCTGAGACCTGCGTTCGGTAAGTGAGTGGCACATCGCGGAGACGATCATGATCGACCATTACAGCACCAACTCTTTAGCAGCTAAGGATCGCTTCGCTTACTGGGCTGATGTCGTTTCGTCACAGCATTGCGTGTCCGATAGCGCAGCCACGCAAAACGGGCCTTTTGACGCCCATCTGGCTATCCACTCAGTCGGTTGCATCCGCGTCAGCGAAATCAGAAGCGCGGCGTTAACCTACCGTCGAAATTCACGAAACCTGAGCGAGGCCCCCTCTGACAGTTACTTGTTCGCCTATATGCAGGAGGGTAAAGGCAACCTCGAGCAGGCGGGTAGACGGGTTGTCCAAAAAGCGGGAGAGATGGTTCTCTACGATACCGCTCGAAATTTTGATTTCGATTTCCCGGATGATTATCGGATGATCATCATGAACATCCCGAGGAAACAGTTGTTATGCCGCCTCCCGGAAGCCGAGCGCATGACAGCCATGAAACTAGGTTCTTCCAGCATGATGGGGTCATTGCTGTCATCGATGATTTTGAGCTCCGTAGATTTGATTGTCCCTGACAACCTGAGCGCCGCAGCAAAAGTGAGTTCCTCCTTCATCGATATCCTGGCCGCAGCCATGGAGTGTGAGTTTGGAGACGCCAAGGGCCTGACTAACCGTCACAGCGATCTTTTAGCGAAGGCCAAGAATCACATGATGGCCCATATCGATGACCCCGACATGGATATGGACAGCATCAGTTCAGTGCTTGGAGCTTCATCAAGAACGCTCAGCAGACTCTTTGCAGCAGAGGGCACCACTGCCATGCAGTGGCTGTGGCAACAGCGCCTGGCCATGAGTTATACGGCACTGACGGAGGGCAGAGCACGGCTTATCGCCGAGGTGGCCGTGAGCAATGGCTTCAGCAATTTTTCGCATTTCAGCCGCGCTTTTAAAAAGCAGTATGGCGTCCCGCCCAGTTCGCTAGTGCGCAAGGATTGATGAGAGCTCCCCTCCCCGGCATTAACGATTTGTCCAGCCCAGTCACAAAGATTTGACCGGCCAAGCACATAGCGCGGTGAGCTTTCCCTCTACAGTTGAAGAAACAGTCGGCACAGGTGTGATCAGTGATTGCGCCCTTGTGCTGTGTCTTTTCCCCCGTAGAGCCATAGCGATGTCAAATTTGGACAACAAGCCCTATTACAATCTTGAGCTTCTGGAAGTTGCCGATTTGCTGCGACGCCGCGACATTTCGTCTGTGGATCTCACTCATTCGATGTTCGAACGTATCGATGAATTTGATGACAGGTTACATAGCTATGTGTGTCTGATGCAGGAGTCGGCACTATCGGAGGCCGCTAAAGCAGATGCTGAACTGGACCAAGGCCTGTGGCGCGGTCCGTTGCATGGTGTGCCGCTTGCCGTCAAGGACATGCTTTGGACAAAAGAAGCGCCCACTACAGCCGGTATGGCGATACATCTGGACACCAGAACCGAGCAGGACGCGACTGCAGTAGCTCGGCTCCGTGAGGCGGGTGCGACAGTGTTGGGAAAGGTCGTGCTCACCGAGGGCGTTTACGCCGAACACACCCCGCCGTTCAAGGCCCCCATCAATCCGTGGCACGCAGACTACTGGTCCGGAGCCTCATCGAGTGGCAGCGGTGTAGCAGTGGCTGCAGGCCTATGCTTCGGGGCGCTGGGCTCCGAAACCGGGGGATCGATCAGACTGCCATCTGCGGCAAATGGCGTGACCGGACTAAAACCGACCTGGGGGCGCGTGTCACGCTACGGTGCCTTTGAACTGGCAGCGTCAATGGATCACGTTGGCGTGCTGGCACGCAGCGTTGCAGATGCAGGAGCGATACTCAAGGAAATTGCAGGGCCGGATAACAGGGACCCTACGGCTTCACATCTTCCTGTGCCTGACTATGTAAGCGCACTTGGGCAAGACGTCGAAGGGCTGCGTATCGGTCTGGATTGGCGCTGGATCTCGGGCCTCGCCGACGCCATCACACAGCAGGCTCTGCTCTCGGCAATGGACGTATTGAGTGCTCAGGGCGCCAAGATTGTGGAAATTACCGTTCCAGACGTTCGCGCAATGATTGACGATTGGGTGGAAGTTTGTGCTGTGCAAACGGCGCTTGCGCATCGCGATACGTTTGCAAGCCGTCGAAACGAATATGGCCCCGCATTGCGCCAACTGATTGAAATGGGTCAAAACTTAAGTGGAACGGCGTATCAGGAACTGCTGCTTCGAAAGGCTGCGTTCTCTGGAAAGTTCGAGGCGCTCTTTCAGAATGTCGACGCACTCGCGATGCCGGTGATACCTTTTTCGGTACCCAAGTTGGAGCGCATGGCTAACATCGATCTTGAATTGATCGCAGCGCTTCACACCTTCACCTGCCCGTTCAACATGACCGGGAGCCCCTCTCTGACAATGCCCTGCGGCTTGGGTGAAAACGAAACGCCTCTGGTTTTTCAACTTGTCGGGGCCCAATTCGACGAGTCACGGCTTTTGAACCTGGGCCATGCCTACCAGAAAAATACCCATTGGCATCGACGGCGTCCAAAACTTGGCTCTAGTCACACAACGCTTTTTCAGGCGAGTTGAGAACTCCCATGCAAGCCCGGACAATTCTACGCGTATGCCCGGGCCAGGCTGCTTTGAGGTGCGAAGTGGAGCGCGTATTCCTTAGGGGTGATTCCTAGCCTGCGCACAAACGCCTTTCGCATCACATCAATGCTGTTGTAACCACACCGACGCGCCACCTCATCCATCGTGCGGCCACCTAGTTCAACATCACGACACGCAGCTTCCAGCCGAACATCTTCCACATATTTCGCAGGGGTTGTTTTAAGGTCTCGTTGGAAAGTCCGTATGAGGGTACGCACGCTCGTGGACATCTGCCCCGCAAGTATTTCCACGGTAAGTTCGGTATGCAGGTGTTCACTGATCCATACGCACAAATCGTCCAGGTTCGAACCCACTGCACGCTGGGACTGCAGAGTGACGCTAAACTGCGCCTGCCCACCCGGACGACGAAGAAACAAGACCAGATTCTTCGCGATTTCCATCGCGACCTCATCACCCAGGTCTTCGCTCACCAACGCAAGGGCCAAATCAATTCCTGCGGATATTCCTGCCGAGGTGTAAACGTGACCGTCTTTCACCCATATAGGATCTGCATCGACGTTGACCTTCGGGTAACGATCAGCCAAATCCCGGGCCATGCGCCAGTGAGTGGTCGCACGGCGGCCGTCCAGAACACCTGCCTGGGCAAGAACGAACGCAGCAACGCAAATTGAACACACTCGTCGCACCGCCGGCGAATGCGTACGGAGCCAGTCCAGCACGCTCTGATCTGACTGGCCAATCGACTTCCATCCTGATGCCACGATCAAAGTATCAATTGGCCTGGGCTGCTGACGCTCCTGCGAAAGTGTCTTGCGCGCCACGAGGTCAATTCCCGTACTGCTCTCCAGTCTGACATCAGCTCCGGACGATATGAGCTCTAGTTCGTAGGGAGGGATTTCCCCCACGCACAGACTGTTGGCAAAGCTGAAAACCTCCGCAGGACCGACCACGTCCAGCGCGTCAACCGGCCCCACACCCAGAATGACTACGCGTCGTTGTTTGCGGCCGCTAGCCCGTGGATCAATTTCTACGCGTCTGATCATGGCCCGAGTCCAAAAAGCAATGCCGCATATTGGCACGAATAAACTGAAAATAGTCAATTACGACAGGAAAAAAAATCTAGATTAGATAGGGAGCTACCCCACCTCAGGAATTCGATATGACTACCCCAGTAACGATCGGCGGCATCATCGCCCCAGACTCCGATTTGACCCGCAAGGCCTTCTCTCTGGTCGAACGCGTGCACTCGAAACCATTGCTCCATCACGTCCACCGCACATGGTGGTTTGCCGACTTCCTTGGGAAAAAGCGCGGCTTTAACTACGACCGTGAAGCTGTATATCTCGCAGCGCTGATGCATGACCTGGGATTGACCGAAGAATTTGCCGCCGACAGCCGTTTTGAAGTTGACGGCGCTGATGCAGCAAGCCGCTTCCTCCTCGACAACGGCTACTCGGATGCCAAGGCACAGCTTGTGTGGGATGCGATCGCGCTGCATTCAAGCGCGGGCATCGCTGACCGCAAGCAACCAGAAATCGCGCTGATCTACATGGGCGCCCATGTCGACGTAATGGGGCTGTTCATCGAAGAAATCACACCTTCGCTGATCGACGACACCTTGCAGCTTTATCCAAGAATCGGAATGAAGGCGGCGTTCACCCGGGCCGTCGCCGAAGTGGCGCGCAAAAAGCCGCATACAGCGATCGGCACCGGTCTGGGAGATGTTGGTCGTCGCCACATCCATGGTTTCGACTGCCCGAATGTCTGCGACCTGATCGACAACGCGCCTTTCGATAGCTGATTGGCGACTGGGTGGATCAACCGTACTGCACTTGGCGAGAACCCCGAGCAGTACGAGCTTCTACCCACTGCGAGACAGCGCAGCGCCGAAAACACGGGGTCCTGACTTAGCTCAACCCACTATTAATCGACAACTCCCTTGCGCTGTCCTTATGGCAGCTGCGCAAGTATCAACGACTTTTATCGGAGGTTTACCTTGAGCCTGTTCAACGACTTCAAGCTGGGCGATATGGTTCTCAAGAACCGTTTCGTCATGGCGCCAATGACCCGGTCCCGAGCGTTCGAAGATATCCCAAACGAGCAGACCGCTCTGTATTACACCCAACGTGCTACCGCTGGACTGATTGTTACCGAAGGCACGCCGATCACTCAGGAAGGCCGTGGATACCTGTTTACACCCGGCATCTATACCCCTGAGCAGATCGCAGGCTGGAAGCTGACCACCGATTCGGTTCACAGCGTTGGCGGCAAGATATTCGCCCAGTTGTGGCACGTGGGTCGGATCTCCCACACATCGCTGCAGAAGGATGGATGCGCGCCGGTCAGCGCGACGACGAAGCTCGCCAACGGAGCCACTGCCTATGCCTACACCGACAGCGGTGAACCTGGCTTCATGCAAACATCCGAGCCGCGCGCACTGACGACTGATGAGGTGCGTCGTGTGGTTGAGGACTTCGCCCAGGCCGCGGCTAACGCAATAGAAGCCGGGTTTGACGGCGTAGAACTGCATGGCGCCAACGGCTATCTGTTCGAGCAATTCCTCAACCCAAAAGTCAACGACCGTACCGACCAGTACAGCGCACAAGCTCTCGACGATCGCCTTCGCTTCGCGTTCGAGGTTGTAGACGCTGTATGCGCGCGGATCGGCGCCGCTCGCGTCGGCTTCCGGATCTCCCCGTACGGCCAGCTGTTCGACATGCCGCTATACCCAGAGATCGACGAGACTTATACCGCACTTTGCGCGGGCCTGGGCGCGCGCGGTATTGCGTATGTTCACGTCATGGATCAAACACGCTTCTTTCTTGCATCAGCAGATTCGGTTGCTCGCGAAGATGCCCTGCGAAGTCTGCTGAGCGTCTGCCGCCAGGGTCTGAGTTCGACTGCGCTGATACTGGCGGGCGACATGACATTGGAGCGCGCCAGGCAACTGGTCGGTGACGATCTGATTGACCTGCCGGCGTTCGGTCAGCCCTACATCTCTAACCCGGATCTCGTCGCTCGCCTGCAGAACGACTGGCCGCTCACCCCCCCGGATCGCGACACCTACTATCAAGGCGATGTCGAAGGCTACCTTGATTATCCGCCTTACAAGAAATGAGTTCATTGGCCGTTCAACGCTGATCCGATCTCCGGCTGATGCCCCTGAACCGAGGCCGGCCCCCGTCCCGCGTGGGGTGCCTCGGTGAACCCTTGACGAGTGGATTCTCGAATGACAGAACCAACCCTGGCGGTAACCTCCCCCTACGACGACTCGATTGTGGGACGGGTAGATATTTCTTCAGCGACCGACGTGGAGCATGCGCTTGACGTGGCCCACGGGTTATTTCGAGACCGAGCCGGTTGGCTGCCTAAAACGCAACGTATCGAAGTCCTGCATCGCGCCGCCGTGATCGTCCGTGCTCGCAAGCTCGAGATAGCGACGCAGGCTGCGCGAGAGGGAGGCAAGCCTATAAAGGATTCGATCGCAGAGGTAGAGCGAGGTATCGACGGTATCCTCAATTGCATAGAGGTCTTGCGGACCGAGGCAGGAAATGTCGTCCCGATGGGGTTGAACGCAGCATCGACGAATCGGGTTGCGTTCACTCAGTACGAGCCCATCGGCGTCGTGGTTGCCGTCTCGGCGTTCAACCACCCCTTCAATCTGATCATCCACCAGGTTATTCCAGCAGTTGCCGTCGGTGCGCCGGTAATCGTGAAACCTGCAGCCAATACCCCCCTGAGCTGCCGGACACTCATTGAGGTTCTCGTTGAAGCCGGTTTACCCCCTGGCTGGGCACAGATGGTGTTGCCGATCGACAACGCTTTGACAGGAACACTGGTTGGTGACTCCCGGGTAGGCTTTTTCTCGTTTATTGGCTCCGCCCCAGTCGGTTGGATGTTGCGGTCCACGCTCGCACCAGGTACTCGCTGCGCGCTTGAGCATGGTGGAGTCGCGCCCGTTATCGTCGCTGCCGACGCCGATCTTGATGACGCCCTGCCGCGTATCGCTCGTGGAAGCTTCTGGCACGCTGGACAGGCGTGTATCAGCGTGCAGCGGGTATTCTGTCATTCGAGCATCGCGCACAAGGTCGCTACGCGTCTGGGTCATTCAGGTGACGCTATGGTAGTTGGCGATCCTGTGGACATGACGACCGAGGTGGGTCCACTGATTTCGGGACGTGAAGTGGATCGGGTCGATGAGTGGGTAAAAGAAGCGATCGATGCCGGTGCGACGCTCATATCCGGGGGTAAGCGGTTGAGCAACAATTGCTATGCCCCGACGGTGCTGCTCAACCCGCCTCAGGACTCCAAGGTCATGCGCAAAGAGGTTTTCGGCCCAGTAGTGGCGGTCTATGCCTACGACTCTCTGGAGGAAGCACTCGAGCTGGCCAACGCCCTGCCCTATGCCTTCCAGGCCGCCGTGTTCACCCAAAACCTGGACACTGCCATGCAGTGCTATCAGATCATGGACGCGACCACCGTGATGATTAACGAGAACACATTGTTCCGGGTTGACTGGATGCCGTTTGCGGGAGCGAAGCTTTCAGGCCATGGCGTAGGTGGAATCCCGTACACCATGAAGGAAATGCAGGTTGAAAAGATGATGGTCTGGCGCTCTACAGCGGTTCGCCCATAAATCCTCTCGACTGGAAGCAGTTGCGCGACCACCCGGCCGCGCAACTGCCAGCTTTGCGTTGACGAAGATCGCGACGTCTCACATTTTCCCTATCGCGCGCTGGTTCGAGTAGTAGATGTTGTCGCGCACAGCGTGCTCTGGGTTGCTGAGGCCCTGCACCCAATCCTCTGTACTGAGCACTGCCGCATAAGCGGACTCCAGGATAATCGTCGTAACGCGATGTAATTCCTCGGCGGACGCATACCCCGATTTGTTCCTGTAAGGGAGAGAGCCGGCAGCGTCGGGTAGAAACTCGACGTGATACCCACGGTGCATCGCTTCCCGAATGGTCGAGTCGTTACAGTTGTGGGTCATATAGCCAATCACGGTCAGCGTATCTACCCTGTTATTCGTCAGCCATATGTCGAATCCCGCATCCGAGAATGTGCTGGGCAACACCTTGGTCACCAGGTGATCGTAGGGGCGCTCGGCTACTACAGGGTGCAACTTGGCTCCCTCGCTATCCTGGGCGAAGATCGGGGCGTCTGATGGCAGAACGTGCTGCACCGCCACTACGGGAATCCCTGCTTCTCGCGCAGCGTCCATCGCTTTGGCGATGTTGCCGAGCGACAACTCAACCGGCGGATACTCAATGCGAAAGTTGCCATTGATGTATTCGTTCTGGACGTCAATGACGATAAGCGCGCGACGCGGTGTACTTTCGGACATGTCCTTTCCTCAGAGTGAGCGCCATCCGCAGGACGGCGCAAGTTGGAGTTGTTGTCAGAGCGATCGGCAATAGCCGTCATACATCAGGGGGTCTTGAAGCAGCGGCGCCGTTTGCGGCGATACCGCAATCCATATCCCCATGGCGACCAGGAAAAAAGCGATGGGAATTGCCAGCTTCTGTCCTTTGGGCAAGACCTTCTCGGCAAACATGAACAGCGTCAGCAAAGCCATCCAGGTCAGGCTCATCGCCCCTACCGCAAACATCACACCCATCAGCGCCCAGCAGCAACCCACACACACGAGCCCATGTTTGAAGCCCATGTAGATTGCGCCGCCATTCCCGGCGCGCCAGTGAAGCTGGAAGAATGAAAACGGTGAGCGGCAGCCTTTGAGGCAGACATGCTTGAGGGAAGACACCTGAAAAAACCCTGCCAGGACCAGCACCGCGCCCGCCAACCATGGGCCCGCGTGATCCCAGGCGATGACCCTCGGGCTTACAGCTCGCACCAGCCCATCCAGTGCGTAGGCACAAAGGCCATAGGCAATCCAGGCAATCCCATAGCCAGCGACGAAGCCAAGCATCCGCTGGATACGGACGGCGCGTGCTGTGCCTCGTCCTCGAAGCATTCCTGCGAAGGCTGCGATGTAGTTAAGTTCGGAGGGCAGCATCATCGCAGTCAGCATCACTACCCAACCTGCGAGGAATACGGGCAATTGGTGCAGGGGCGTCCCAGGCCCCTCATCCATCCCACTCATGAAGATGAGTGTAAAGAGCCAGGCAGCCACGCTGATCGCGACGACCACCATCGCCCAACCGGAAACGGAGAGTCGCACACTCAAAAATGATTGCGACGCAGGCGGGGCGTTCTTCATCACGGCGCGTCCGGTCCGTTCCAATCAAATGGAATGTGCTTGCTCGCTTGTCCTGCGGGAATATTCTGTTCAAAACCGAAAGCCTTCCAGCGCCCGGCCACGCTTTTGCCCCAGGTGACAGCGGCGTCCGTGGGCCCAACTTCACTGCCCGGTGGGTTGAAGCTCTGCAAGCGCTTGCTTGGGTCGGAAGTCGGACCACTCATGGCGCGGCCACTGGCTTCGACCTTATCTTCAACGGTCACCCTCCAATGTTCGAGGGTGCTCTCGATTTCGACCGTGATGTCCGCGAACTCGACGCCTTTAACTTCCCGAACGTGTGTCGGCACGAACTGGGTCATCCAACCACCCGCTTGACCGGTGAATATCGACACCATTGCAGCGCGTTGTTCTTCGTTGCCGGTGGCGTCGAAGAAAAACCCACAATCGAGCCAGGCGCCGTCCCAGAGATTGCCGGTGAAATTGGCCAGCAGGACAACTTTGAGACCCGCCATCGGAGTGGCCCCGAAATGCCCTTCGTTGATTCTGTACGCCCACAGCACTTCGCAATGGTTTCCGGTAGGAGGTTGCGCGTAAGTACAAGGGCACGGTGAATTGCACGAGCACACGTCCAGCCACTCTCCGGCGATGTGCCATGGTGGAATACGTTCGGGTTCAACCACTGATTGGGTCATTGCCTGCACTCCTCTGATGTTCAGCAAAATGTCTGGACATCATGGAGCAAACTGGAGACGATCATCAGTGGCCGGATCGACATAATTAAAGGCGAAATCGACAAATGGCGAAACATCCCACCATCGAGATTGGAATTGTTCCGTTTCCAGGCGCCCAACTGGCGGCAATCTACGGTCTGATCGATTTGTTCAAGATCGCCGACACTTATGCCGCCAGACATTTTGGAGAAGACAGTGTTTTCCTGCGGGTCACGCAACGCCTCCCCCCGGCGTTAGCCCCGATAGCCAATGAACGTCTTGGCATCGAGCTGAAGACAGACAAGGCGCCGACTGTACTGATTCTGCCGCCGAAACTGGGCACCCCATTGACGGCTGAAGAAGCGATGCCCTATGCCGACTGGTTGATCGCCTGCCATAAAAAAGGAACTGTTCTGGCTTCTGCTTGCGGAGGCGCATTCATGCTCGCTGAGGCAGGCTTGCTCGACGGACGATTGGTCACCACCCACTGGGATCACGCTGAAGTGTTTGAAAGCCGTTTTCCAGACGCCAGACTGGACGTGGACAAACTCATAATCGATGACGGGGATATCATCAGCGCCGGCGGTTTGATGGCATGGGTCGACATGGGACTCAAACTGGTAGATCGTTTTTTGGGACCTGTCGTGATGGTTGAGACAGCCCGTTACATGCTGGTCGATCCTCCTGGCCGGGAACAACGCTACTACAGTGCGTTTTCACCAAACCTGAACCATGGTGACGCGTCCATCCTCAAGGTTCAGCATCGACTGCAGGCTGAAGGCGCGAAAGACGTTTCCCTGGGCGCTCTGGCCTCGATCGCCGGGCTTGAAGAAAGGACTTTTTTGCGCAGATTTCGCAAGGCGACCGGGCTGACCGCTGGAGATTACTGCCAGCGGTTGCGGGTCGGAAAAGCATGTGAGCTGCTGCAATTCAGCGCAGCCCATGTCGAAACGATCGCCTGGCAAGTCGGCTACAGCGATCCGAGCGCATTTCGTAAAGTGTTTCTTAAAATCACCGGACTCACACCCGGTGATTACCGTCGCAGATTCAACGTGAATCCGCCGCAAGGCCATTGAGCGAGTGGTAGTCGGGTCAGTGAAACTCACCAACCGGGTCAGACGCGGGACCGCAGACAGCGATTTCGAGCCCCCTCATGTCCTGAAACCGCTGGTCTTACTTGCTTGCATCCGCCGCATCCAGAGGGCGAGCTTCGGCCCTGACCGGGATCAGCTCCTGCGCACCTGATGGTGTCTGGACAACCAGAACGAGAGGCACAACATCCCCAGCCCTGATCTGAGCCTTCAGGTCCATGAGCATCACGTGATAGCCATCAGGATCGAAGCTCACCATCTTGCCTGGGGGCAGCGGCACGTTTTCGACCGGCTCCATTCGCATCACCTCATGTTGCATGGTCGAACGGTGGATCTGGACGCTCCTGGCTACATCAGATCTGACCTCGACCAGCTTGGCATCGTCCGTAGAGGTCACTTTCATAAAGGCACCGGTAGACGGTTGCCCAGGTACAGTTGCCCGCACCCATGCCTTCTCTACCGTGGTCTGAGCCATCACTGGCAGGCTCACGCCTAAAGCAGCCAGCAGGAAAAACTGCAGGAGGGATCCAGTCCCCAGATTACGTCGGCCATTCATCAACTGATCCTCATGAGAGAGAGCAAATCTTCTACACACTGCTGTTCGGTGAATGCCTGGGACAATCCCAGGCGCAGTACCCCAGCAGAGTCGTACACGTAGCTCATCGCGGTGTGAGAGATCGTGTAGGTCGTGCCGATGGGGGTCTTCTCATAAAACACACCGAACTCCTCAGCCGTCGCTGCCGTTACTTCAAGGCTGCCGTAAAGCGCCTCAAACGTAGGGTCGAACGTTTTGACATAGGCTTCCAGGACTGCCGGCGTGTCTCGCTCCGGATCAAGCGTGATGAACACGACCTGAAGCCTGTCGCCATCCGGCCCAAGTTGCTTTTTGACCTTCGCTGCCCGCGACAAGGTGACCGGACAAACCGCCGGGCATTGAGTGAAACCGAAGAAGACCATCAGGACTCGTCCTTTGTAACTGGACAACGTCTTCTGGTTTCCCTGAGTGTCGCTCAGCGTGAACGACCGCCCCCTTGGCTGCCCGGTCAGGTCCCACCCATATTTAAAGGTTGACGCCACGCTGTCGAAACTCGCCAGCAGGCCCAGACCGAATCCTGCGAGACCGACCATGACATTGCGGCGTGTCAAATGCACATTCATGCTCAACCCCCCGTGCGTGAAGAAAGCGTCCATCTGGCGCTCACGCTTGTGCAAGTGAAGAAGCCTGTTCAGCTCGCCGCCGGCACAGCGGCGGGAAGCTTTTTCTCCTGAGTAATCGAGAGAATCGTGAGCGCTGCGATCAAGCAAAGAGCGCCGCCCACGAAGAACGCCGGCAGATAGCTCGCTAAGGCGACCCGAGACCAACCCGCCCCAAAGGCCGCCGCCGCTGCTCCGATCTGATGGCCCGCGAAGATCCAGCCGAAGACCAACCCCGCTCGCTCAGCACCAAATCGCGATGCGGCAAGTCTTACCGTAGGCGGCACAGTCGCGATCCAGTCGAGTCCGTAAAACACCGCGAACAACGACAACCCGTAGATGGAGAAATCCGAAAATGGCAACGCTATAAGCGACAGACCGCGCAGGCCGTAATACCAGAACAAGAGTCGACGGTTATCAAAGCGATCCGAGAGCCAACCTGACGAGACCGTTCCGATCAAGTCGAAAACCCCCATTGCAGCAAGCAGGCCCGCGGCCTTGACTTGTGAGATCCCGAAGTCCCCGCACAATGGAATCAGGTGAACCTGAACCAATCCGTTCGTTGTCGCGCCGCAGATGAAAAATGTGCCGAAGAGAATCCAGAACACCCGGGTTTTCGCTGCGTCTCGCAGGGCCCCAAGTGATGCCGCCAGGATGGACGCGCCGCTTGGAGTCGGAGCATTGACACCAGCACCCTCGGCGACACCGAACGGCTGTTGCCCTACATCACTCGGACGGTCCCGCATCACCAGCAAGACGGCCAAGGCAGCGATCACCAGCATCACGCACATGAGCGCCAGTGCCCATCTCCACCCCGAATGATCGGTAATGGTTGCGAGAATAGGCATGAAAATGAGCTGCCCCGTTGCTGTGCTTGCGGTCAAAATCCCCACCACAAGACCGCGCCGGGCACCGAACCATCGTGATGCTACGGTGGCCCCGAGTGTCAACGCAGTCATCCCGGCCCCCACGCCCACTGCAACACCCCAGAGCACGAAGAGCTGCCAGACCTTCGTCATTCCCAGGGAAAGAAGCAAGCTGACAGTGATTACGAGCAAGGCCGTGAGGGTGACGTTGCGCAGGCCGTACCTGTTCATCAACGCGGCCGCGAAAGGCGCCATCAAACCGAACAGGACAAAACGCACCGAAAGCGCCGAGGAGATCTCGACCGTATTCCAGCCAAACTCCATTTGCATGGGAACGATGAATACGCCTGGAGCACCCACCGACGCCGCGCTGATCAAAGCAGTGAGGAAGGTCACCGCAACCATGGCCCAGCCGTAATGGATATTACGTCGCGCCAGAAAGGATGAGAGCCATCCCGAAATCATAGACACTCCTCAGGTGCAGGCACCAGCCGGCGGAAAGATTGGAATCAAGGTCGGGTGCCAAGGGCTCTCGAAATGCTCGATGTCTTCACGGCCTCTCGACCTGCGCGAGTCTAGTTTTTTTCGACTGGCACAAATTGACAATTTATTGATGATTTGTGCCAAATGACGAACAGGTTTATGCGCGAGCGCTCCCAATGCCCCATGCCAAAACGGTTCACCCTGCAAAACTGGGTTCTCGCAAGCGGGTTCTGATTCTTGCTCTACCCCCCGTTGATGCCCTGGATGTAATTGGGCCTGCGGAAGTGTTCGCCCTCGCGAACAGTCTTTGCAGAGAGCATCCGGAACCCTACTCGGTGGAACTGGTGTCTTCAGCAGGCGAGGCCCAGATACCCAGTCACACCGGCATAGCGCTCGTTGCTCATCACACGCTCCAGGAAGAGCAAACATCTGGCAGGGCAATCGATACGTTGATCGTGACGTCTGGCTGGAATCCTGCAGAGCAGCTGGATGAGAACGCAATTGAATGGATTCGGGAGCAATCGCCCAAGGTCAGGCGTCTCTGTTCAATCTGCGTAGGTGCTTTTGCGCTGGCTCACGCAGGATTGTTGAATGGTCGTCGAGCGACCACTCACTGGCGTATGGCTCGGGACATGGCCGATCGGTATCCCTTGGTAAACGTGGACCCTAATCCGATCTGGATAAAAGACGGGAATCTCTATACCTCAGCGGGAATCTCTGCGGGGATCGACCTGGCTCTTGCGCTGGTGGGGGAGGACCTGGGTGAGGACATCGCGTTGGAAGTCGCGAAGAATCTGGTTTTATTCCTGCGCCGACCAGGTGGACAGGCGCAATTTAGCATCGCACTCCAGTCTCAACACCATCCCGGCTCGAACCTGGACGAACTCTGCGTATGGATCAGCGAACATCTGCATTCAGAGCTCACCGTCGAAATACTAGCCGACCATTTGTCCATAAGCGTCAGGACCCTGATCCGACTGTTCCAACGTGACTTGAAAACCACACCGGCGAAATACATCGAGGACGTACGCATTGAGGCCGTTTGTCGAGCGCTCGAATTAGGCGGTCGATCCCTGGAAGACATTGCGCGAATCTGCGGCTACCGCAGCATCGACGTGTTGAGAAAAGCCTTCATCCGCCGCATGGGCGTGAGCCCGCGAGATTACGGCGTGCGCTTCGCACGCGACGGTGGTGGCCAGTGACCCTGGCAGACCAGTCATCCCCTTCGCGCCGCGATGACCGACCTCTGAACAGCGAGCCAGACGTCCAAATGGACAGCAACGAGCGGCCTTGTTTCATCAAGAGAATCCATGCTTCCTGATCAGTCCTTCCTGGCATACGGTTGCAATCAATGATCCCGATCGGTCATAGATCAGCCCCCTTGATAGACCTCGACCGCTGCCAGCCCAAGGACTATCCATCGCGTAGAGCAGCCAGTCATCCACTTTGACAGGGCAATGAATCCGGAGAGAGTGATCCAGGCTTGCGACCTGCATATCCTCCTGTAAATCCGAAACCCCGTGGGGAAGTAACGAGGTAATCAGAAGCCCGATGTCACTCGCATACGCGAGAACACTGTTATGGAGTACAGGATCGTTCGGAAGGCTCCCATCCGCTCGGAACCAGAACTTCTTCAAGGGGGCACGCTTGTGCGGTGAGCTCGGATCGATGAGGTCAACCGGGCGAATGTCTATCGCTCTCGCCGCCGAATACCTGAGCCTGACCTGCTCTGCCAGATCGCTCCTGCCGTTGAGCAACTCGATCTCCCGCACACAAGTCTCAGGCTGTTGAGTCTGCTCGATTTCAGGCTGATGGCTGAACCCCGGTTCGGCGATCTGAAAAGACGCTGACGCAGAGAAAATCACCCTTCCATCCTGACTTGCCTTTATCTGTCGGTTGCTGAAACTGCGACCATCATGAACAGACGTGACTTCATACAACACGGGCGCCGACGCGCGGCCGGCGCGAATGAAATAGCCATGGATGGAATGAAGGGCCTTGAACGCAGGCACTGTCAGCGTGGCAGCCTTCGCTGCCTGGCCCAGCACCTGCCCACCGAACAACTGAGGAAGGTGGAGCTCCTGACTCTGCCCTCTGAATATTCCCTGTTCAATAATCTCCATGTCGAAAAGCTCGACAAGCTCAGTCAAACACTGCGACATTTTCACTCCTGAATCAGCGTCAGGGCTGGATAGCACCTGGCCCCGTCCCGATAGAACAAAGGTTCATCGAATTGCTCATCACGAACGTCATCAAATACCGCGATAAACCGGGGCACGCTTTTCTGTGAAAGCAGCAATACCCTCCTCGAAGTCCTGGCTAAGCAGAACCCTGCGAAACGCCGTCCTCTCGAGCTCGAGGGCAGCATCCAGCCCGCAGTCCATTCCGCGACGAATGACCTGCAGGGATGCGCGCACGGCGAGCGGGCCGTTCCTGACGATCTGCTCCGCGATCTCCAGCACGCGAGGCATCAACTGCTCGGCCGATACCAACTCACTCACCAAGCCCTCTTTCAAAGCCCGCTCGGCAGAAATAGGCTCGCCGGTGAGGATCATCTGCGTCGCCAGAGCTGAAGGGATGACCCGAGCGAGTCGCGTTACCCCGCCCGCACCTGCGATCACTCCCCAGCGCGGCTCGGGCAAGGCAAACCTGGCGTGGTCAACTGCGATACGAACATCACAGGCAAGCGCGATCTCCAGGCCGCCTGCATAAGCCAGACCGTTGATGGCCGCAATGATCGGCTTCGTCGTGGGCGACCTGCGATTGATTCCGCAGAAATCCCCATCGTCCAGCTCCTGTTTCGCACGTTGCTGCAGATACGGCAGGAACGTGCCAATGTCCGCGCCGGAGCAGAACGCCTTGGGGCCTGCGCCGGTGATCACCACGACGTGGATGTCATCGTCCGAATTAATTCCCCTCCACACCTCCTGAAAGGCGAGATGCGAGTCGAGGTCGATGGCATTCATCGCATGCGGACGGTTGATAGTGACCAGCCCGACGCTGCCGATTTTTTCGAATCCGATAGTCATGTAGTTACCTTGAATTCGCAGGCTGGAAGCGCTGACGCAGTTCACGCTTGAGGATCTTGCCGTTGTGGTTGAACGGCATCTGTTCATACGCGATGAATTCGATCCGCTTGGGCAATTGGTAGCTGGCCAAGCGTTCTCGGGCGTGTGCGATGAGAGCGTCGGTGTCTGGTTCGGCACCTGACTTGAGCACGATGACAGCGGTGACTTCTTCTCCCCAACGTTCGTTGCTCAACCCAATTACTGCCACCTCGCGCACCAGCGGATGCTTGGACAGCACTGCCTCGACCTCTTGGGAATAGACGTTCAAGCCGCCCGTTTTGATCATGTCTTTCAAGCGGTCGTAGAAAAACACGTAGCCGTTGGTATCCATGTGCGCCAGGTCGCCCGTGTGTAGCCAGCCATCCTTGTCGATCGCCTCGGCGGTAGCGTCCGGTCTGTTGTGATATCCCAGCATCACGGTCGGGCCACGCAATACGATTTCACCAATCTCACCAGGCGCTGCAACCTGACCTCGATCATCAAAAATGGCGACTTCGATGTTGATGAACGCCTTGCCGATAGAATCAGGAGCCTTCAGGTAGTCCTCCTCCTTGAGCACCGTGGCGATCGGCCCAGCCTCGGTCAGGCCGTACTGGTAGAAAATTTCAACGCCCGGAATGCACTCCTTCATTGCCTGGCGATCGTGAGCGGTGAGAATTCCGCTCCCCACGTACCAACGCTTGAAGCTCTGAAGATTCAGGGTTCTGGAAAGTGGGTGCAGGATGAATTCACGGGTCAGTGAGGGGGGCATGAAGGTATTGGTTACACCTTGCGCTGCAATGGTCTGCAGGACCTCCTCAGTCGAATATTTCTCGAGAATGGTCGCCGTCGCGCCGAGGTAGAGGTGCGGCAACAGCCAGCAGTTGAGCGCGGCCGAGTGATGAAGCGGCGTCGCAATGAGGGTGTTGTCCGTCTCGACCATCCGGGTATCGATGATCTCATCCAGGCTGTTCCAGAACAGGTTGGCATGACTGAGCAGCACACCTTTGGATCTACCCGTGGTCCCACCGGTGTAAAGAATCACCGCAGGGTCATCAGTCGATACCCCGTCGACCTCATCGATAACCGGACCGTGATCGGCTGTGAACGCATCCAGCGCATCCAGCGAAACCACAGGAATACGTAATGAAGACAGAAGTCCGCAGAAGCCTTCAACGTGTTGGCTCGATACGAACAGAAGCTTCGCTGCGCAGTCGTCCAGCATCATCGCCAGTTGTTCTGAAGTCTCGCGATAATTAAGGGGAACGGCGACTGCCCCAAGCTTCACAATGCCAAAGAACGCTTCGACCCACTTACGGCTCGCCGAAGCGACAAACGCAACCTTGTCCCCCCGCCCTACGCCTTGGGCGGTTAGCGCGTTGGCAACCTTGATAGCTGCCTTTTCCAGCTCGGCATACGTGGTACGACCGTGCTTATCGATCAGCGCGACCTTGTCCGGGTAGCGCTTGGCGTTGTGAGTGATGTGACCGCCCAACAGCATTCGTGTCGACATGTGGTGCCCTCTTGTAATTATTTTTAACCGAACCGAGACGAAGGAGCCCCCGGCGAAATATTTGTCTGCAAGAATACCTAACAGGCGTTCGTTTTCAAGATGTAAATTTTCAAAGCCTTCAGAAAAATGTGCGCGCTTCTGCCCTGCTGCTCGACCATATAAAAGCTCTACCGCCGCTCAGTCGTTGATATTTGTCAGAAAATGGAGAAAGATAACGGTCGTTAGTTTTTTAAAACAAAAAAGGAGACAGGTATGGCAACGGCAAACCTCAGCCTCGACGGCGACCTCGCGCTCATCACCGGCGCCGGGCAAGGAAACGGCGCAACCCTCGCCCACGGCTTTGCCAAGGCAGGGGCACATGTTTTGGTGGTGGACATCAACGCGGAATCGGCCGCTCAGACTGCCAGCGCGATCAACGAGCAAGGAGGCAATGCTCACAGCTTCGGTCTGGACGTCACCGACGAGGCGGCATGCCGGCAACTCGCAGCCGAAATCCAAGACACCATTGGTGACGTCTCCATCGTCGTAAACAATGCCGGCCTGCTATTCCGCGGCCCCTTTGAAAGTGAGTCCACTCCAGAGAAGTGGCGAAAAACCCTGGACGTCAATGTCACAGGGATGCTCAACGTCACTCACGCTTTCATTGGGCACCTCAAGCAGACCGCGGGGTCGGTGCTTAACATCGGGTCGATCTGCGCCTATGCCGCGGGGTTCGAATTGTCGACATACTGCACTTCAAAGGGAGCTGTTCTTCAGTTCACACGAGCCCTGGCGTCCGAATTGGCGGCCGATGGCATCAGGGTTAACGGCCTGGCGCCGGGCTCATTTCCAACGGCGATGTCAGCCGTGACCCGCGAGGACGAACATCGGCGCCAGAAATTTCTTGATCACGTCCCAATGGGACGCATCGGCGATCCGAACGAGCTTGTCGGACCCGCTTTGTTTCTGTCTTCATCGTTGGCGAGCTATATTACCGGCGCGATGTTGCCCGTTGATGGCGGATACCTCACGCGATAAGCGACCCACCCATTCACTAATTACCGAGACCCCTTATCAGATGCGACCAGTTGGCGCGAAACGAGAAGTGACCGAGCAGGCCATCCACGCTGCGGGCGTTGAACTGATCTGCACTCATGGCTATGAGTCCATGACGCTGCGAATGCTCGCCGAAAAGGTGGGCATGAAAGCAGGTTCGCTCTACAACTACTTCAGTACCAAGCAGGAGTTTCTCGCTATCGTTCTGAAGGCGGTGATGCGTGACCTGCTGATGGAGTTCACCGACAGGGTTGACTTCCAGCCGACCACGCTGGCGCGCTTTGAAGGCATGGTGGTTGTGCACATCGACTTTCACACGCGTCGACGGCAGGAGGTCTTCATCGGCAACATGGAGCTTCGTAGCCTGGATGAGGACAACTATCGGATGGTCACGCGGCTGCGTGCCGAATATGAACGCCGCGTGCGCCAGCTGATTGAAGAAGGTGTCGAAGAGGGCATCTTTGAGGTCGCTGACTGCAATCTCACCACAAAGGCGCTTATCTCGATGCTGACCGGGATTTGCTCGTGGTATGACCCCAAGGGGCGAATGAGCATCGAGGAGCTCGAGAAGCTACACATCGAGCTGGCATTGCGAATGCTCAATTACAAACGACCAGAGTGATGGCGCGGCCATCAGGCCGTCCCAAGCAGAAGATCTGACTGCTCACAACAGAACTCGTCCAGAGTCCGGCCAGGCTCTGGATTCTTTTATGCTCTTGATTTGGTCAGACCGCGCGCTCAACACACCAAAAAAATAGCCCCGAGTGGACAACCTCGGGGCAAAGAACAAAGGAGCGTTCAGAAAATCACCACAGCACAACCCGGCTGCTTGAAAGAGGTGACACCCCTAGCCTCACCCCTTGTACCTGGCCAGGCTTCCACCTCTCATCACCTTACCTGGGAGTTGTCGGCCGAATACGTCTTCAGCGAGTCGAGCAACTTCGATGAGACGGTCCAGATCGACCCCAGTCTCGATACCCATCTCCTCGCACATGAACACCAGGTCCTCAGTGCAGATATTTCCAGCAGCTCCGCGCTGGCCTGCAAACGGGCATCCACCTAGCCCTGCGCATGAGCTGTCGTATTTTGCGACGCCAAGACGCAGCGCAGCGTAAACATTCGCCAGCCCTGTGCCCCGGGTGTCGTGCAGATGCAGCGCCAGCGGCAAGTCAGGCCATTGATCGCGCACGGCACCAATGGTGCGCTCCATCATCAGCGAATTGGCCCAACCCACGGTGTCCGCCAGGTAGACGCCCTTGAGTTCCACACCAGCCTCGCACGCAAGATTCAGCACTTCCCCGACCATTCGCACGACCTGAGGAATGGGCATGTATCCTTCATAATTGCAGCCGAAAGCGGTCATGACGTAGCCCCATTCGACCGGAACGTCGTGCTCAGCGTAAGACTTCAACCAGGCACGTTGCTCCTCAAGTGTCTGCTCGATGTTCTTGTTGGTATTTTTGACCGAGAACGTCTCGGACGCCGTTACGCGGATGGCGCCCACGACATCCAGCTGAGAAAGGTACGCACGTTCCAGCCCCTGCTGGTTCAACCACAAGCCGGTGTAACGAACACCGGGCTTCTTGGTAATGGCTGCAGCCAACTGATCAGCGTCGGCCATGCCCGGAACCCGCTTGGGGTTGACGAAGGACACGCAGTCGATTTGCTTGAGCCCTGTTTCGGCCAACGCCTCGACCAGCTCGACTTTGCGCTGGAGCGGGATTGGATTCGGTTCGATCTGAAAGCCTTCTCGCGGCCCTTCTTCGTTGATGACGATACGCTTGGGAAGATCACTCATCACACTTACTCCAATGTCTGCCCTGCGAATTCGCCGCCAATGAATTTGTTCGGCCGCAGGAAGAAAGAGATCACCAAAGCGCCGTTCGGTGAATGGGCCAAGTGGCGGTTGCCGCGCGGACGCCAAACGAAATTGCCTGCGGTGACTTCTCCCTCATCGTCCACGATGCTGCCTTCGAGCACGTACGTCTGCTCGATCTCCACATGCTCATGAAGTGGCAAGACCGTCCCTGGCGCCCACTTGAACAGCGCAGTCAGCAGACCAGTCTCCTGATCCTGTACCAGGATCTTCATATCAACACCTGGGGTCGGTGTCGGCTTCCACGGAAGTGCCGCAACGTCGACATAACGCGACGCCAGCTCAGGCAGCAACTCCAGACCGGGCATATTCGGGGTTGTAGCAGCCATAGCTCTAGGCTCCTTTAAGCAGGTTGGACAGCTGGAAACAGACTGGCTGAATGCACATCAATGAACCGGGTATGAACGGCCGAATCGATGTACGAAGGGTGTTCAAGAACGTTGAGCAAAAAATCCCTGTTGGTACGCAGACCGCCGATTTTCAACTGGGTCAACGCTTGCTTCAGACGGTCAAGTGCCTCGCTGCGATCAGTGCCGTGAGCAATGATCTTCATCACCATCGGGTCGTAGAACGGCGTGATACGATCGCCCGCCACAAAACCGGTATCGATGCGAACCCCCTCTACCACGGGCAATTCCAGACTTTCGATCAACCCTGGGGCGGGCATGAATTTACGCTCGGGGGACTCGGCGTATATCCGGGCCTCGATCGCATGACCCTCATGTTTGATAGCGCTCTGAGCCATCTCGACAGAAAGATCCTCCCCCAAAGCATGTCGGATCTGGGCCGCTACGAGATCTACACCTGTCACCGCCTCGGTGACGGGATGCTCTACCTGGATGCGGGTGTTCATCTCCAGGAAGAAATACGACTTGGTAGTGTCGTCGTACAAAAATTCGACTGTGCCGGCACCGTCATAGTGGCAAGCCTCTGCCAGTCTTACAGCTGCCGCTGCCATGTGCTCCAGAACGTCGCAAGGGACGTTGGGTGCCGGGGACTCTTCGAGGACCTTCTGGTAACGACGCTGGATGGAACAATCTCGCTCAAACAGGTGCACTGCCTTTCCGTTACCAAAACCAAACACCTGCACCTCAATGTGCCGGGCGCTCAGAATCAACTTCTCAAGAAAGACTGTCCCATCACCAAACGCGCGCTCGGCCATCCGCTGAGTCCCGGCAACGGCCTCGACCAACTCTCCTACCTCATACACAGGCTTGAGACCAATCCCGCCGCCGCCCGCAGAAGCCTTGACCAGCAGTGGATAACCCACTGCTTCGGCAGCGGCGATGAGAGATGCAGGATCATTGGCTGTAACATTCTCAGCCGCTGGCTGAACCGGAACCCCGGCCTCAATGGCCAGGTGGCGCGACCGCTGTTTGTCACCCATCGCCTTGATGACTGCGGCGGTGGGACCAATGAAAGCAATACCGGCAGCGCTGCATGCATCGGAAAAATCCGTGTTCTCTGAAAGAAAACCGTAGCCAGGATGAACCAGCGTCACACCATGGTCCTTCGCTACCTTGAGCACTTTGGCAGCATCCAGGTAGCTCTCGGTCGCCTTCGAGGGCCCAATCCAGTAGGCCTCGTCCGCAGCCTTGACGTGCTGGGCATCCGCATCGGCGTCTGAATAGACCGCGACCGTAGGAATACCCAGCGCTTTGGCGGAGCGAAAAACCCGGCAAGCGATCTCTCCGCGATTCGCGACCAATAATTTTTGTTGTGTCACGGCAACCTCCATAAACTAACGGCTGTAAGTATATATCTTGCTTTTCTCAGCATGACCACACCCCGCAGAGCTGCGGCTTCAGCTACCAACTACCAAGAAAATGGGCAGCGAGGGTTGTGCTGCATACGCAGCCTAGCTATATTCGACAAAACTAACAACCGTTCGTTAAAGCAAGAAGGAGAACAGCTTGACCTCCACCGACCTGCTTATTCAGCGCGAAGGCCCGTGCGCAAAGCTGATCATCAGCAACCCACCCAAGCGCAACGCCATAGCAACCGCTACAGCTGCGGCGCTGGTCGACGCGCTTAACGCTCTCGACCAAGACCCGGATGTACGAGTCATCGTGGTCACGGGCGAGGGTGAATATTTTTCCTCCGGAGGTGACCTGGACGAGTTTCTGGCGACGGTCGACGCTGGCGCCACGCAGCTATGGGAAACAGGAGAACCCTGGCAGACCCTTTTCGGACTGATCCCTACCCTCAGCAAGCCAGTCATTGCTCGCGTTGTCGGGTCGGCCATGGCAGGCGCTTGCGGGCTCGTTGCAGCGTGCGATTTTGCATACGCCAGCGAAGACGCTACGTTCGGCTCGCCTGAGATCAAGATTGGCCTCTTTCCCCTGTTCATCCTCCCCGCCCTTCTCAATCGATTGGGCCAACGTCACGCACTTGACCTGGCTCTCACCGGTAGAACCATCGACTCAGCTGATGCCCTGCGTATGGGCTTGGTGAATGCAGTCGTTGGCCGCGACCAGCTCGACGACCTGGTCGGTCAACACGTTGCTGCCTTGTCGAAGCTTGAACCGGCGACCGTCAAACGCGGCAAGCACGCATTCCACAAGATCTCATCTGTAGGTTTCACAGAAGGCCTGGAACTGGCTCGTGGGCTGCGCCCCGCGTTCATGTGTTCAGAAGAACTACGTCGTGGCATCGAAAAATTCTTTAACAAGAAAGGGGTGAAAGCATGAGTGGCATCGAGAACGTCAACGAGTTGAATCGTCGCGTAGAAATTGCTTTGGCCGGCGGCTCTGAAAAAGCCAGAGACAAACACAAGTCTCAGGGCAAGCTGTTGGTACGCGAGCGCCTGGAGATGATTTACGATGGCGGCGAATACATCGAGGACGGTTTGCTGGTGGGTGCATCGCGTGGAATGCCAGGCGATGCAGTCGTGACAGCGATTGGCAAAATTGACGGCCGTGAGGTCGCCGTGATCGCGAACGACATGACCGTGAAGGCAGGAACCTGGGGATACCACACCTTCCGCAAGATCGTGCGCATGCAAGAAATCGCGGTCGAAAACAAGATGCCGATCATCTACCTGGTCGACAGCGCGGGCGCCCGTATTGATAGCCAGTTCGACTGCTACCTCGGTCGTATCGCATGGGGAAATATCTTTCATACCCAGGTACAGATATCTGGCGTAGTCCCACAAATCTGCGTCCTGTTCGGCCCCTCACCTGCTGGCTCTGCCTACGTACCCGCACTGTGCGATGTGATCATCATGGTCGACAAGCAGGCCACCGCTTACCTGGGTTCGCCTCGACTGGCTGAAATGGCGATTGGTGAAAAAGTCACGGAAGAACAGATGGGTGGTGCACGCATGCACTGCGCCGTGAGCGGTCTCGGTGATTACCTCGCTCAAACGGAAGAGGAAGCGCTTAAGGCAGCGACCGACTATCTACGCTTCTTCCCGTCGCATAACAGTGAACTGCCGCCACTTCGCGAAGCCCGTAAACCGCGAGCCGGCCGGGCAATCGTGGACATCGTTCCGCCAGACCAGAACCGACCATTCGACGTTAAAGAGCTCGTTGAGGCATTGGTCGACGAAGACAGCCTTTTTGAAGTCAAAGCTCTTTTCGCCAAGGAGATGTTCACAGGCCTGGCGTATCTGGGAGGCCGGCCAGTCGGAATCGTGGCCAACAACTCCAAGAACAAAGGTGGCGTCCTGTTCAACGACAGCGCTGACAAAGCCACCCGATTCATCTGGGCGTGCAACGCCTTCAGTGTGCCTCTGCTCTTCCTGCAGGACATCAGTGGCTACATGATCGGCAGTGCGGTGGAGAAAGCCGGGATCATTCGTCACGGCGCCAAACTGCTGCACGCGGTATGCGAAGCGAAGGTGCCGCGAATTTCCGTGATGATCCGCAAGGGTTACGGCGGCGGTTACCTCGCCATGTCCGGCGGCCCGACCCTGCCGGACGCCCAACTGGCTCTCCCTGGCGCAATGCCCGCACTGATGGGACCGGAAGCGGCCATCAACGCGATTCACTTCAACGAGATCCAGACAATGGAACCCGAAGAACGTGAACGCTTCATCAACGAGAAACGGCAGGAATACGCAAAGGACATCAACGCCTTCGACCCGGCGGACCAGTTCTCTTTCGAGGCCGTCATTGATCCTGATCACCTGCGTGACGACCTGATTCGTCGCTTCACGATCTACAGCCGTCGAGTTATCCCGCGCATCGACCGCCGCAACGGCATTTACCCGGTTTAACCCTGGCCAACTTGAATCGTTCGGAGTTTTTTCATGAGTCAAATCAAAGCACAAATGGCCGGGAACATCTGGAAGATCAACGTTCAACCAGGTCAGACAGTCGATTACGGCGACGAGGTCATCATCATGGAATCGATGAAAATGGAGATCCCGGTAGAGGCTGACGCTGCCGGCGTGGTCAAGGAAATCCGCGTAGCCGAAAGCGATACCGTCGATGAAGGCGATGTCCTGATCATTCTCGAATAACAGAAGAAGAGACCTGATGAGAATTGCCAGTTTTCTCCATAACGGCCGCAGCTCCTACGGTATTGTCATAGACGATCACGTGCTCGATGCGGAGCATGTGCTGGGCTCCACATATCCGGATCTCAAATCGGTACTGGGAGCACCACTAGGGTTGAGTGACCTCAAGACTGTTTCGGGAGCGCCGCGCATCCCCCTCACGGATATCCAGTGGCTCCCTCCAATCCCGAATCCGGACAAGGTGCTCTGCGTAGGTCTCAACTACTCCAGACATATTGAGGAGACCGGTAGAGAAGTGCCGAAGCACCCTACTTTGTTCACCCGGTTTGCGAGTGCCCAGGTTGGCCACGAGCAGCCTCTCATCCGACCGCAGGCTTCGAAAGCCTTCGACTTCGAGGGCGAGCTTGCTGTCGTAATCGGCCGAGGTGGGCGCCACATCCAGGCACAGCATGCCCTCGATCACGTTGCGGGGTACAGCCTGTTCAATGACGGCTCAATCCGGGACTGGCAGCGTCATACCTTGCAGTTCACGGCAGGCAAGAACTTTGTAGGTTCCGGAAGTTTCGGACCGTGGATCGTCACCCGTGACGAAATACCCGATGTCGACAAACTGACCCTGATCACCCGCCTGAATGGGGATGAGGTTCAGCGCTCAGGCATCGATGACCTGCTCTTCAAGATAGGCGACCTCATTGCCTACATCTCGACCTTTACAGAGTTGCTGCCAGGCGACGTGATTGCCACCGGCACACCTGGTGGGGTCGGCGCATTCAGAGAGCCACCGCTGTGGATGCAAGAGGGTGACATAGTCGAGGTCGAAATCGCGGGGATTGGCACCCTGATCAACCGGGTGACAGACGAAGGATAACCGCTGCTCGAAGGAGGGCTCCTGCCCTCCTCTACAGTCCGACAGCCGACGGTACTGTATGAAAGAGGACTGACATGACTCACGATCCGACTCAAGGGAGGGCTTGGGGAATTCGCTGAGGTTCTGGCGCTGTTCAAACAGCTTGGTGTTCGTGCTCTTGCGGCAGCGCGCTGCTTTACATAGAGAACGAAATGCCTGCTGTGGCAGCCGCAGTTGCCAACCTTCTGACGACTTGCGCCAACGGATACGAAATAGATACGAGAAACGTTATTCTAAGCGCGGACTTTACGCGCCATGCGCGGGGTTGCCGGAGTGAGCTCGCATGATTCGTACTGTTGCCGTTGTCGTATTCCCAGGCGTCCAGTCACTTGACGTCACTGGCCCAATGGATGTGTTTGCCGAAGCCAACCGCTTCCTGCCCGCAGAGAAGCACTACGCCTTTGAAGTTATCTCATTGGAAAAAGGCTTGATAACCTGTTCGAATGGCCTGGTCATCGCGCCTCACTCGTATTACCAGCAATCCGAGGTGGCGTTTGATCTTGTGCTGTGCGCTGGCGGCCCCTCGTTACCTACAGAGGCGATGTCAGAGGACGTCTACGACTGGTTGAGAAAAGTCGCTGGTCGCTCCAACAGGTACGGTTCCATTTGCAATGGAGCGTTCATGCTCGGCCGCGCAGGCCTGCTGGATGGACGCAAAGTAGCGACTCATTGGAGCGACGTGCAGGCGCTCGCATCATTATGCCCAACCGCCCATGTGGAATTGGACCACTTATACGTTCATGACCGGAATTTGCTGACCTCAGCTGGCATCACAGCGGGTATCGACTTGTCGCTCTATATCGTCAGCCACGACCACAGTCCCGAGGTCGCGCTCAATGTAGCGAAAAGACTGGTCGTGTTTACTCAACGTGCTGGCGGACAGTCTCAATTCAGCCCCTACCTGACCACGGGCGTGGAAAGCACTTCGCTTGCGAAACATGTGCAAGACTATGTGCTTTCCAATCTGATGTCCGAATTGAGCATTGCGCGCCTGGCAGAGATCAGCAGCATGAGTAGCCGCAACTTCGCTCGCGTTTTCCTGCGCGAAACCGGAATCACGCCCGGCGAATTCGTTGAGCGTGCCCGGGTAGACGCCGCCAGGAAAATGCTGGAGTCCGAAACGGCTGCTCTCAAGGTCGTGGCTTACAGGACAGGCTTTAGCGACGCCCATCGTATGCGGGAAGTGTTCAAACGGCGGTTAGGGGTATCGCCCCAGCAATTTCGTGCGAACTTCAAGGCTCTAACGTGAACCAGCCGGTCAAGAACGCCCGGCTGACAGTCTCGTCAGTGTCACTCCCCGCGCTTTTCAGCACACCATAATGACACTTCGCCAAGACTCTGATCGGCCGATCAATTCTATCCGACATCACCCACGACCATGACCGCAAGATCGCGCCGCAGCGAATTGACGGTTTTCACGCCGTTGAGCTGCGTGAACTGCCGCTGAGCTTCTTCCCAAAGCGGCAACGTCTTTTGAAACAGTTCACGCCCCTCCTTGGTGAGTTGCACAACGCGACTCCTGGCATCGAGTGGCGAGGGGGTAATCGAGATCAATCCATCGCGCTCCAGCAAACCAGTCATTTTTCCCATTGCCGTGCGCTCGATGTCGAGCCGTTCGGCCAGCGCGTTGATAGCCGCACTCTCCAGCTCGCTGAGGGCCGCCAGAGTCAGGTATTGGGTAATGCGAAGCCCGGAGGGTTCGAGCATCGCATCGTAGAAACGGGTGATCTGCCGACTCGCCTTCCTGATTGCGGAACAGTTGCACTGGTCGATACCCAGGGGTTGGCTAGCCGGCAGCATCACGGTATTTCCTCTCTAAGACTTGGAAGTATCAACGTCACGGACGTTCGGGTTACACATAGGCATCCCGATATTTAGCGACGAATGCTTGCACGGACAACGCCGGGATTCCAGTGACCTTCTCCACTACGTCATTTACACCAGCGAAGACACCGTCGCGGTAGTCCTGGGCGACTTCGACCAAATGTTGCACGAGAGCCGGCGGGAACTGATAGTCCTGTTGCATTTTTTGCTCGAACTCTTCAATCGAGACAGGTGCGTACTCGATTTTTGCGCCCAGCACTTCGCTCATGGCTGCAGCGATTTCGGTATGGTTCATTTCGACCGGGCCGTGAAGGCTGTAGATCTTGCCCTCGTGACCCTGCGGCTTAGCCAGAAGGTGGGCAATCACCCGCCCCTGGTCATCACTGGCAATGGGCGCATGGCGGCCATTGCCGAACGGGAACTGGATTTTCTTCGTGGCCCAGATTTCCTTGGCGAAGTGAGGATAGGACAGCCAGTCGGCAAAGAAAGTTGGACGAAGATGAGTGGTCGGTACACCCGACCAGTCAAACACACGCTCCGACATCCAGTGGTCCTGGGCCAGATGGCTTTTGGCATCCCGGTTCGAGGAGATCTGCGACATGTTTACGATAGCCTGCACGCCAGCCTCTTTTGCCGCCTGAGCGAAAAAGGCTGCCGCCTGGACAATGCCAGGTGCCAATGGATACAGGAAGTATGCCGAGCGGATACCTTCCATTGCGGCGCGAATGGCATCGATATCAGTGAAGTCGCCCAAGGCAATTTCCACCCCACGTTCACGCAGCGCCGCTGCCCTGTCGTCATCCGAGCGCAGATAGGCCCGTACGCGCTTACCCATCCTCAGCAGCTCATCGATCGCCGCCCCGCCAGTGCGTCCGGTTGCACCGCTTACAAGAATTTCTGCGCCCATAATCGTGATCCTCAATTAGGTGTGAGCCTGTGCTCTTCAATAAATAGGAGCATATGCTCCCATGTGATTCAAAGTAGGAGCATATGCTCTCAATGTCAATACAGATCCGTAACCGTTCAGCGGGCATACCGCTTTCTGAATGCAGGCCTAACCTGAAAACCGAGCAGTGCTCGGTTCGATTGGCATTGGGAGATGGGGGGATGCGGCGGATAGACGATGAGCAGCGGCAGACCACGCAAGGGTGGCCGCCGCTTTCGCAAAGGCGACGGTTTAGCCTGGAATGTCGCTGACCACTTCAGTCAATTCGCCATTATCGATGTTGTAGAAGAAGCCGTGGATTTTCACTTCTTTAGGCACGCCTGGGTGGGCACGTACGACGCCAACATCGTATTTGAGCGAACTTTCGAAATCTGAAATGCAGACGCTGTTGTGGTCATAGGCTGCCGAGATATCACTGCCATGTTCATGCTTGAACGCATCGATGATGCCATCGGTGGTGAAGGATGTAGCACCACAGAACGAGTGATGCACCACCACGACCCGCTCAATGCCGAACAGATGAACCATAGTCGCGATCGACTGCAGACCGGCAACTGCGCGGCCACCGGCGCAGGACACAGGGAATAGCGTCGTGGTATGCGCTACCCGATTGCCGTTTTCATCAAGGATGTTCTCACCTGGAAAGACTTCGCCAAAGTGCTTGGCGATAACGGTCGGAACCTCCGACGCCCGCGGGTCGAAGCAGTGAATAACGATAGTGCGCAAATTCACCGCCTTGGCGAACTGCGGGCGAAACTCCGCCTCGTTGAACCAAGGTTGGGCCTTGAACGAAAAATCATTGAAATTGGGCATCTGCAGTCTCCGGTGTTATGAGTTTTCTGACTGGTCTGAACCAGCCAGGCAAAAGTACACAGATCTGTCTACCAACTCAAGAGAAAAGTAGACAGATCTGTGTACTCAGTGTTAGGTTGCAGGCTGGAGGATTTCCATGCTGACCCATGACCCGGATTTCAAAGATTTACGCCTGGAGGAGCTCACCGCTCTCAAGCCGCGGGACCGCATCCTGAAGACAGCGATCACCCTGTTCAATGAGGGTGGCGTCCATACGGTCGGAATCGATCGAATCATTGCCGAAAGTGGTGTGTCCAAGCGCACTTTCTACAATTACTTCCCTTCGAAATCCGATCTGATGTGCGCCTATCTGGATTTCTGGCACGGGTTGAGATTCAAGAATTTGAATCTCTATGCGGCCCGTGTGGGCGGCGATGCCAGAGCGGAACTGCTGGCCATTTTCGACTTCCTGGAGTTCTGGTTTTCCGAACAGGATTTCAGAGGGTGCGCCTTTGCCCGTGGCCTCAACGACTTCAGCGATGAAGCGTCGATCACCCTGCGCACAAAAGTGAGCTCTCACTTTGAAGAGTGGGCCCGGTTTATCAGAACCCGGCTGGAGCAGTTGGTGGAGCCCGACCAGATCGACATAATGCTTGCGCAGTTCCTGAGCCTTATTACCGGAACGACGGTGGTTGCCCATGCCTCCGGAAACGTTCAGGTCGCGCAATTGAACAAGAAAGTTGCCGAAGCTTTGCTGGGCGAAAAGATCGAGTCGATCAATTGATCGACCCCAACCAAAAAACCTCCAGCCTCACCGCCGTCTGGCTACTTTTGCGCCAGTGATGCACCCGCCGCCAGCACGCGGTTTACATTCCGTCGCTGGCGAGCGGCCCCCTGCCGCCACCGTTCATGAAGCAGCCTGCGGCTTCAATGAGTGATCATCAGGCTGTGAAATTACCGCGCGAGCAGCATTCCTACCCTCGATATGGCGACGAATCAGAACAAAAAATACTGGCGTGAGCAGCAATCCAAAAAAGGTCACGCCCAGCATCCCCGAAAACACTGCAGTACCCATTGCACGACGCATTTCCGAGCCTGCGCCAGTTGAAGTCACCAACGGGATCACCCCCATGATGAAAGCGACGGACGTCATAACAATTGGCCGCAGCCTCATGCGGCAGGCTTCCAACACCGCATCGAGCGGCGTCATCCCTCGATCCTGTTTGTCTTTCGCAAACTCGACGATGAGAATCGCGTTCTTGCACGCCAAACCGACCAGAACGATCAGACCGATCTGAGTGAAGATGTTGTTGTCGCCCTTTGAAATGAGCACCCCGGCGATCGCCGACAACAGGGTCATCGGCACTATCAGGATGACCGCGAGCGGCAGGCTCCAGCTTTCGTACAACGCGGCCAGCACCATGAACGCCAGTAACACGCAGAGCGGAAAGACCAGTAGCGCGGTGTTGCCTGACAGGATCTGCTGGTAAGTGAGATCGGTCCACTCGTACGTCATGCCATTGGGCAGCTCCTCCCTCAGCAGCTTCTCAATGGCAGCCTGGGCCTGGCCTGAGCTGTAGCCGGGGGCAGCACTACCATTGATTTCTGCCGTGACAAACCCGTTGTAGTGCGAGACACGATCCGGACCGGAGGTCGAGCTGACCTTCACAAAGGCCGACAGCGGGATCATCTCGCCGCGATCGTTGCGCACCTTCAAGTGACCGATCTGCTCCGGTTCCTGACGCAATTGCTGTTCGGCCTGGATGTTGACCTGATAGGTGCGGCCGAAGCGGTTGAAGTCGTTGGCATACAGCGAACCCAGATACACCTGCAAGGTGTCGAAGATGTCGTTGATCTTCACACCATGGGTCTTGGCCTTGTCCCGGTCGATAGCCGCTTCGACCTGTGGCACGTTAACCGTGTAGCTGGTAAACAACTTCGCCAGCTCCGGGACACCGTGACTCTTGGCGATGATGTTCATCGTCTCTTTGTACAGCGCCTCGTAACCCAGATTGCCGCGATCTTCGATCTGCACACGAAAACCGCCGATCGTACCTAGACCCCGAACCGGCGGCGGAGGAAACACGGCAACGTTGGCATCCTGGATGCTGCCAAACTTAGCGCCTAGTGAGGCAGAGATCGTCCCTGCGGACAGGCCCGGATCCTTGCGCTCATCGAACGGACGCAAGCTGATGAACTCCACGCCGGCGTTCGGACTGTTGGTGAACCCGTTTATCGACAAACCAGGAAATCCTACAGCGTTAACAGTGCCCGGCTCATTCATCGCGATGCTGCTCATGCGACGAATCACTGACTCGGTCCGATCCAGGCTGGCGGCATCCGGCAACTGGGTAAAAGTCACCAGATACTGCTTGTCTTGAGTAGGCACGAAACCGGTCGGCGTACTGTTGAAGCCCAGCCAAGTCATGACGATCAGGCCCGCATAAACCACCAGTGCAACGCCGCTGCTGCGAATGATCCGCCCCACTGTCGCTACATATCGATGACTGACCTTCTCGAAGAGGCGGTTGAAGGGCAAGAACAACCAACCGCCGAGCACGCGATCAAGCACTCTGGATAAGCGGTCTTTCGGTTCACCGTGGGCTTTGAGCAACACTGCGGCCAAGGCTGGCGACAAGGTCAGGGAGTTGAATGCCGAGATCACTGTCGAGATGGCGATAGTCAACGCAAATTGCTTGTAAAACTGCCCGGTCAACCCCGAGATGAATGCCGCTGGTACGAACACGGCGCATAGCACCAGCGCCGTGGCAATGATAGGCCCGGTCACTTCGCCCATGGCGACTCTGGTCGCCTCGAGCGGCTCCAGGCCAGACTCGATGTTTCGCTCAACGTTCTCAACCACCACGATCGCATCATCGACCACAACGCCGATCGCCAAGACCAGACCGAACAGCGACAGTGCGTTGAGCGAAAACCCGAGCAAGTGCATCACAGCAAACGTACCGATCAACGATACCGGTACCGCCACCAAGGGAATAATCGAGGCGCGCCAGGTTTGCAGGAACAGGACCACCACCAGCACCACCAGAATCAGCGCCTCGAACAGGGTGTGCACCACCGCTTCAATCGAACTGCGCACGAAAATGGTCGGGTCATAAACAATCTTGTAGTCCACGCCTTCCGGGAAGCTCTTTTTCAACTCGGCCATCGTCGCGCGCACCTGGTCGGAGACCTCGATCGCGTTGGAGCCTGGACGCTGAAAAATCGGCATCGCCACCGCCTCCTCGTTATTGAGCAAGGCACGCAAGGCGTACTGGTTGGAACCCAATTCAATGCGGGCGATGTCCTTGAGGCGGGTGATCTCGCCGTTCGGGCCGCTGCGAATGATCACGTTCTCGAACTCTTCTTCGCTGACCAGCCGCCCTTGTGAGTTGATCGACATCTGGAAGCTGGTGGCATTCGGCGCAGGCGGCGAGCCCAACTGCCCGGCCGCGACCTGACGGTTCTGCTCGCGCACAGCATCCACAACGTCAGTGGCAGTCAGATTGCGCGAGGCGACCTTGTCCGGATCAAGCCAGATCCGCAACGAGTAATCGCCAATACCGAATATCTTTACATCGCCAACACCGTTCAGACGCGCCAGCTCATCCTTGACGTTGAGGATCGCGTAGTTGGACAGATAGAGCATGTCGTAGCGTTTGTCCGGTGACACCAGGTGCACCAGCAACGTCAGGTCTGGAGAGGCCTTGTCGACCGTGATGCCGATGCGCGTCACCTCTTGCGGCAGCTTGGGCTCGGTGCGGGTCACTCGGTTCTGCACCTGAACCTGGGCATTGTCCAGATTAGTGCCAAGGGCAAAGGTCACAGTGAGGGTCAGACGCCCATCCGCCGTCGCCTGGGAGGACATGTACAGCATGTTCTCGACCCCGGTGATCGCCTGTTCCAGCGGTGCAGCGACCGTTTCGCCGATGACCTTCGGGTTGGCACCGGGATAGTTGGCACGCACCACAACGGTGGGTGGTACGACTTCGGGGTATTCGCTGACCGGCAGCTGGAACATCGAGATAAGACCGGCGATCAGGATCAGTAACGAAAGTACGGCGGCGAAGATCGGACGCGTGATAAAGAACTGGGAAAATTTCATGGATGCTTATCATATTCAAACGCGCAGAAGATCCTCGCCGTAAACAGCAGACGGTGAGTACAGAACAGCGGGATCGGGTGGCCGCTTCAAGACGTGCGCGGTGACGGGATAGTTACTTGAACGTTGACGCAACACTGATGAAAGCCACGGTCACCGCGAACATAAGTGCGGTAATCGTGGCTGTCGTCGAGGCTGTCCAGAACGATGGATTAAATCTGCGAATCACTCAGGTATATCACGTGCGACTTCGGTCAGCTCCCCTGAGTTTATTTCATAAAAGAAGCCATAGAGTTCGATGTGCTTGGGTACCGCCGGGCTGGCACGAAGCAATTGGAGATCGTGTTTAAGCGAGTCTTCAAAATGTCCGATAGCAAGGCTGTCGTGATCGAACAACGTAGAAATGTCAGAGTGATGATGATCGTGAAAATCTTTGACCAGGGTGTCTGGAGTGAAAGCAGTCGCGCCACAGAACGAATGGTGCACCACGACAACCTTTTTGACTTGAAAAAGGAAATCCATGGTGACGACCGATTGCAGGGCAGAAAAAGCACGGCCACCCGCATTTGACACGGCAAACAGCGTTCGAGTATTTCCGACCTTGTAGCCATCCTCATTGAGAATGTTCTCGCCAGGATAAACTTCATCCCCGAAATGATCGGCAACCGCCTGAGGGATCTCGGATGCGCGAGGATCGAAGCAATGGATCACGATGGTCTTCATGGGAATAAAATTACTGAATCCCACGAACCCTGCCCGATCGAACCAGGCGGGATCAAACCAGGGCTGGGTCCTGAATTCGAACTCGGAATATTTTGCCATCTTTTCAAACTCCCGTTGTGCAGCCCATATTGTGCAAAAAGGCCATGATTCTAACTATTCAGGAACAGCACAGACGTGATGACTGGCCTTTAGAGGCCCTACGATCGCGCGCCGCAGTAAAACGACCAGCACCGACCAACCCGGCGCGAGTCAATATTCACTCATCGAATGGCGCCCAGCCCAATACGACTGGCGCGTCCACGATCGTAAGTGGGGACCTGTTGTGTTCAATGCGGGAACATATGTGAAACCAATGCGGATAGGGCTGCTTACAGTCGAGTTCGCGATTCAAGCTTTCGTTGAACGCCCGCTTGAAATCGAGCCGCGGGTACCGCCGCAAGACTTCAGCGACATCAGCAGCATCGAGTTGTGCACCCGGAACCCCGGACACGTCGTAGGCAAGTCCGCATTGCATCAAACGGCTTGTATCGCCGCGAAACTGGTTCATGTCCCATGTGTGGAGCGCAATGTTATCCCACACCTTCTGCGCTCTATCCGCCGATACCCCCTGCGCGCCCAAAAAAGTCCGGGCTGCGGTTGCGCCTTCTATCTCGAATCGGTGTGGGCCAGGAGCGTATTCAGTCAGTCCTAAATCGTGCAGCACTGCCGAAAGAAAGATCTCTTCGCTATCGACCTTTTTTCGCTCCTGCTGCGCAAAGAGTTCAGCGAACCAGTAACAGCGCATGACATGATTGAATAGCGTATCGTTCGACACCGATCGGGCGAGTTCTTCCGCCTGGCGAGCGATGCTGCTATCTGGAGCCTTGATATCCGCGATCATTGGTGTGCCCTGCAAATCCACCCGAACCAGGGTTCAGATGTTAGTGTCCACCGGTTGCCACCTGCAATGACATTCACCCCTCGGATTCTGCCAAGCTCATTCGGTTTACTGCGCTGTGCTTGGGGGGTAAATGATCGAGGTATCTACGAGAATTGTAAGGGTGGGTAAAACTGTGGATCATGTGCTGTCTCGTTGTGGGCACAATCCGCAACCGAATGCGTCAGACAAAACGGCATAAAGTGAACCATGGCCTCAAAAGCTTGCCACTCCCCGGCCCCGACGCCGCTCAAGGTTGTCATAGTCGCTTATGATCGCGCCAAGCTCCTGGACATCTGCGGCCCGTTACAAGCGTTCAGCGACGCATGCCTGAACGTCGGGTACGCTGCCTATGAAGTATCAGTGGTGTCGGAGAGCGGCGGCCTCATCACTACCGATACCGGCGTGAAAGTAGACACCACCGCGCTTGACCAGATAACTCCCCAGACCGTCGACACCCTCCTTCTGGCGGGCTTTGACCCATCAATGCCACCCATCTCGACCGCTTCGCTTGAATCACGTCTTGCCGTTTACCTGGATCAGCCACGCCGTCTGGGATCGATTTGTACGGGCGCCCTGATCCTCGCCAAATTCGGGGTGCTGGACGGCCTGGAGGTGGCGACGCATTGGTCGGCCTGTGATCTCCTCAAGCAGGAGCATCCAACCATTCGAGTCAAGCCGGATGCCCTTTTCGTCAACTCCGGCCGAATTTGGACGTCAGCCGGCGTTTCCGCGGGAATAGACATGGCACTCGCCATGATCGAGAGCGACCTGGGCCATTTGACTGCTCTTAATGTGGCCCGATCGATGGTCCTCTTTCTCAAACGACCAGGCGGTCAGTCGCAGTTCAGTGTTGAACTGCGTCAGCAAATTCAAGATGCGCGCGGTCGATTTGAAGACCTGCACGATTGGATACGCAACAACCTGACCAGTGACCTCTCCGTGCCAGCCTTGGCCGAGGCGGCACGGATGAGCCCGCGCAATTTTTCACGTGTGTATCTTCGCGAGACTGGCGACAGCCCTGCCCGAGCAGTGGAAAAACTTCGCACTGAAGCCGTCAGGCGTCTCCTGGAATCCGCGCCAGATTCCATCCAGGTTATTGCGCGCCGAACCGGCTTCGGTGACGACGAGCGCATGCGCCGCGCATTTGTTAAAACCTATGGTGTATCCCCCCAATATTACCGCAGGCGGTTTGGGCGTCAGCACGATTGACAAAAGCTACTGCAAATTGACAAACAACCCGCCATCCACCAACAGCGATGCGCCCGTCACGTACTTCGCCATATCGGAAGCCAGAAACACGATGGGGCCTGCGATGTCATCAGGCTCGCCAAGACGCCCCAGTGGCGTACGGGACTCCATGTAGGCCAGCTTTTCCTCGTCTGCGAGGTCCTCTTTGTTGATATCGGTCGCAATGGTGCCGGGCAGCACGGAGTTACAACGAATGCCGTAAGGCCCCAAGGCAATGGCGCAGGACTGCATCAACGAGTGCAGGCCGGCTTTGGTAGGCGTGTAGTGAGTCTGCATGGCGCCGCCCACCAGTGCGCTGATGGAGCTGACCGCAATGATCGCTCCGCCTTTGCCCTGTTTCTTCATCTGATTCGCAGCAGCCTGGACAGCGAAATAGGCACCGTTGAGGTTGGTGTTCACGGTTTTGAGATACACCTCGCGCGGCATGTCGAGGAATGAATGGAAGGGGCAGATACCGGCGTTGTTGACGAATACATCGACGCTGCCGAAAGCCTTGAGTGCGCCGGCCACCAGGCGATCGCCGGTATCGGGATCGGCGGCATCGCTGCCCACTTCGACGGCTTGCCCATCGAATGCTGCTATTTCTTCGATCAGACTGCGCGCAGCCTCAGTGCCCTGCGCGCTGCCGCTGTGCCCGATGACCACACGAGCGCCTTGCCTTGCGCACTCTTTCGCGGCGGCACGACCGATACCGCGGGAAGCGCCAGTGATGATGACCGTTTTGCCTGCCAGTAACATAGAAAACTCCTTGGATAGCGAAGACTGAGTCCGGTCAGGATTCAGCTCAGATAATTGCCATAACCAACCATACCGATGGCGCCCAGGATCACGGCAATACCCGAGACCAGCACACCTTTGTTCGATGCCGTGGTGCCCTGCCATTCCCGGAAATACAGCCCCCAGCAGTTGGATACGATGATGATGAAAGACATGTGCAAGACCCATGAACTGGCGTCGTTGTGCAGCCTGGTCTCACCCATGCCGTAAAAGAAGAACTGCAGGAACCACAGCGTTCCTGCGCACGCGACGAGCAAGTAGTTGCGCAGCAGAGGCGTCTGCGTGTTCACGTAGTCGCCGAAGCTGTTATTGCGTTTGTTGAGCCACAAGCACCAGATGGCGTTGGTGGTAAGCCCGCCCCACATGATGACCATGAACGTCACGTTGTTCTGGAACAGCGAGTTGGCACCGTGTTGCACCGCAGCGTCTGCCAATGGGCGACCCGCGCTGATGCCGTAACTGAAGCAGGCGCTCAGCACGCCGGAGATCACCGCAACCAGCGCGCCTTTGCTCAGGGAGAATTCACTGATGCTGGCAAATTTGGTCTCGTCGCTGACCTCTCGCTCCTTCAGCACCCCGGCGCGACCACACAGGGCGATTCCCACCAGGGAGACGGCAACGCCCCACAGAACCCAGTTACCACTTGAACTGGTCACCATTTCGCTGAGCGTGCCGGCCTTGGCATCGGTGAACAGATCGCGATACAGCGCGGGCATCAGAGCCCCCAGAGCGGAGGTCAGGCCCATGACCAGGGACATGCCGAGTGACAGGCCCAGGTAGCGCATGGTCAGGCCGAACGTCAGTCCGCCGATCCCCCACAGCACGCCAAACACATAGGTCCAGAACAACGTGACGCCGTCCGCCTCGCGGAGGATGTCGACAAAGCCCGGGACGGTGAGTTGGGCGGCGATCAGCGGAACGATGAGCCAGGAGGCCAGCCCACCCGTGATCCAGTAGCTTTCCCACTTCCACCCTCGCACTTTCTTGTACGGAATGTAGAAGCTGCCGGAGGCTGATCCTCCAATGAAATGCAACAAAACGCCGAGCAGAATGATTTCCACGTTCACTATCCCTTTTTTTTGTTATTGGCGTGACAAAGTATTCAGTCCCGATTCAGGCTGAACACGGGCAGCAGATCCACAGTGATGGGTGAGGCGTCAGGGTGACTGGGCATGATCGACTGCATGTGCTGCCACCAGTGCTGCATCACCGCAAGGCGGGGTAACTTATCGAGCAGATGCTCATCGTCATGGGTCAGCACGGCGAACAGCGCCAGCGATTCGGGGTCAAGAAAGATTCGATAATCCCGCACGCCAGCATTGCGCAGAGCGTCGATCAACTCCGGCCAGATCTCGTCGTGGCGCTTGCGGTATTCCTCGGCCTGGCCGGGATTGAGGTTCATGCGAAAGGCGCGGACCGGCATTATCCCGCCCTCTTCAGATCAGGTAGCGAATAGGCCTGTGCGACATTGCGCAGGAAAAACTTTTCCTGCACCTCAACCGTCTTGTCGGCCATGTAATCCCTGACCAGATCAACCGTGCTCGCAAAGTCGGTGATCGAATCACTGTTGGGCCAGTCGCTGCCAAAAAAACACCGATCCTCACCGAAGGCTTCCCAGAGATAGCCCAGGCGATCCCGGTACCAGGCGGGATCATTCACAACGCCCTGCCCGGTCTGCTGAGGAATTTCCGCGAGCTTGGCAAAGACGTTGGGCCGTTCGGCCAGCGCGAACACATCTCGCTGAAAATCCACCATTTGCTGCTCAGGGACTGCGGCGTTGGGGAGGTGATCCACGACAATGCGCAGGTTGGGTACGGCGTCGCTCAGACGCAGCAAAGCCTTTATCAGGCGTGGATCGGGATTGGCGCTGTCCAGGCTTCGACCGCTGGCCGCCAGCCTCTTCATGGCGTCGATGAACCCCGGGCGGCTTTGATCCTCCAGCAAATCCCTGTCCCAGAGATTTCCGTATCGCAATCCCAGGAACAGCGGTTCTGACTCAAGAAAGTCGAGGTCATCGTCAAAATCTGCATCAAAGGGCGACAGGTTGCCGACAAAGCCCAGCATCTTGGGGCTATCGCGCAGGGTCTCAAGCAACCAGGTATTGTCCAGACGCCAAGGGCTGGCTTCGACCACGATGGCACCGATGATCTGCTGCTGGCTGGCGAGTGCCCAGTAGTTTTGCGGAAGGGAGACGCCATGAAGCGGGTGGCCGGGCTCAGGCCAGGGGATTCCTTCAGGTCGCAAGGCATCGAACAAATGGATATGGCTGTCGATGACAGGGCCCGTGTAACGTTCTGCAGTCATGCTGCGTCCGTCCAGATTTGTTTTTATTAAGTCCGACTGTAGGTGGCTAGCCGATGCGTGACTAATCGATTTTTGTTTAGGAGCGATACCCGCTTGGTATCGGTAGCAGCCATTCGCTCAAGGCGCCTCAAAGGCACGCTTTCGCAACAGGTCTATGAAATGCTGCAACTCGCGGCTCACCGGCTCATCCTTGCGGCGTAACAAACCGAACGGCGCCATGTGTGCGTCGAGGGTCACAGGCAAGGCCTTGACCAGCCCCATCTTCAAGTAATCACGCATCGCAGACTCGGAAAGCACCATCAGCGCGTCCGTGAGTTGCACCAGTTGCTGCATCGAATACACCGAACTGCATTCGATGATGTCGGCTGGCATTGGCAATTCAAGGCGTTGCAATGCCTGCTCGATGGCGATCCGTGCGGGGCTGGTTTCGGGTTGAAGGATCCATGGCCAATCCGTCACCAACTCTTTCCACTCCAGTTTTCGACGTTTGGCCAAAGGATGGCCGCTGTGAACCACGGCAATCAGCCGCTCGTTGCCCAAAGGCTCGAACTCGTAGTGTTCCCGATCATTGATCGGACTGCGCCGCGTGACCGCAATGTCCACGCGCCCTTGCTCAAGTAATTGCACCACCTGGTCGCTGGTGTCGCCCATGATTCGAATGCGCAACTGAGGATGAAGCGCCTTGATTTCGGCCACCGCGTTCATCACCAGATCCGGAGCGGCGCCCATGATCGTGCCGATCGACAGGTAGCCGTATCCGCCCAGCTTGCGCGCCGCCAGATCCGCGGAGGCCCGATCCAGGCCACTGAGCGCCGCTTCGGCGAAGCGCAACAGTTCGCGACCCAGCGCCGTAGGTCGCATGCCCCGAGGCAGGCGCTCGAAGAGCTCGCAATCAAACATGTCCTCGATTTCCTGCAGCATGCGTGTCGCCGCCGGCTGGGACATGTTCATGCTCAGTGAGGCCCGGTGCAGATTCAGACTCGAACCCAGCACGACCAGCATCTGCAGATGCTTGTAACGCAACCGGCTGAACAACTGCTGAGGTGACCGCTCGACGCTCATACCCTCACTCCTATCGATAACTTCAAGGTATCAACTATAAGCTTAATTCGATTGGTCACGCATCACTGACGCGCAGTAGAGTCAGCCCTACGCAGTCAAATAATTCCAAGAAAAGGAAACTGACGTGAGCTCTCTCCCCACATCCCTGCTGGCCAAGGTTTCATGGCGGCTGCTGCCGTTCCTCTTACTGATGTACATCATGGCGTTCCTGGACCGGGCCAACGTAGGCTTTGCCAAGCAAGCGTTCCAGGCCGACACCGGCATCGGCGACGCTGCGTTTGCCTTCGGTGCGGGCGTCTTCTTTGCCGGATATGCGCTACTCGAAGTCCCCAGCAACCTGATCATGCACAGGGTCGGCGCCCGGTTGTGGATGTGTCGGATCATGGTGACATGGGGCCTGATATCGGCGGCCATGGTGTTCGCACACACCGAAACCAGCTTCTACGTACTGCGCTTCCTGCTGGGGGTCGCGGAAGCCGGCTTCTTTCCAGGCGTCATCCTGTATCTGACCTACTGGTTCCCCGGCGCAGCGCGCGGCAAGGCCATGGGTTTCTTCTACTTCGGCGCTCCGCTGGCGTTCATCTTCGGCAGTCCCCTCTCCGGTTTGTTGCTTGAGCTCGATGGTGTGCTGGGGACTCACGGCTGGCAGTGGCTGTTCGCTGTGGAAGGCCTGATGGCAACTGCGGTGGGCGTCTGGGCGTACTTCTATCTGGACAATCGGCCGAGCGACGCGAAGTGGTTGACCGCTCAGGAGCGCAGCCAGCTTCAGGCCGTGCTGGATGCCGAGGACAGCCACAAACAAGCCCACGGCAGCCTCCTCAAAGTACTCATGCAGCCGGCGGTGCTCTACCTGTGCCTGATTTATCTGCTGATACAGGCAAGCGTCTACGGCGTGGTGTTCTACCTGCCAAGCCAAGTGGCAGGTCTTCTGGGTACGAAGGTCGGGCTGATGGTGGGCCTTGTCAGCGCCCTGCCCTGGCTCTGCGCACTGCTGGCTGCCTGGAAGGTGCCGGCCATCGCCGACCGTACCGGCCAGCGCCGCACTGTGGCCGCGCTGACACTGGTGGTTTCCGGGCTGGGGATCGCCGCCTCCGTCAGCTTCGCAAGCCCGCTGATTGGCATTCTGGCGTTGTGCTTCGCCGCGTCCGGTTTCATCGCTGTCCAGCCTGTCTTCTGGACGTTCCCGGGGAGTTTCCTCGCAGGATCCGCCGCTGCAGGCGCCATCGCCTTGATCAACTCCTTCGGGGCGCTGGGCGGCTTCATCGCTCCCATCCTCAAGAACTGGGCTGAAGGCGCGTTTCAGTCTCCCGCCGCCGGCCTCTACATGCTCGCCATCACCACCTTGATTTCTGCGGCGCTGGTCATGGGCATTCGCCCTCCCCGCGTCGCCACGCCTCACAAGCAACCCACCTTCCAGATCTGATCTAAAGGAATCAACCATGGCCACACCAACCATCAAACATGTTCGCGCCTTTGTCCTACGTGGGGGTGGCGCTGACTATCACGATCAAGGCGACGGTCACTGGATCGACGATCACATCGCCACGCCGATGAGCAAATACCCGGAGTATCGCCAGAGTCGTCGCAGTTTCGGCATCAACGTGCTCGGCACCCTGGTCGTCGAGGTCGAGGATTCCGAGGGCAACATCGGCTTCGCCGTGACCACCGGCGGGGAACCTGCGGCCTACATCGTCGAGAAACACCTGGCCCGTTTCGTGGAGGGCGCCAAAGTCACGGATATCGAGCGTATCTGGGACCAGATGTACTTCGCCTCTCAGTACTACGGCCGCAAGGGTCTGGTCATCAACACCATCTCGGGTATCGACCTGGCGCTGTGGGATTTGCTCGGCAAAGTGCGCAAGGAACCGGTACACCAGTTGCTCGGTGGTGCAGTGCGCGATGAACTGCAGTTTTATGCCACCGGCGCACGTCCGGATCTCGCGCAGAAGATGGGCTTCATCGGCGGGAAGCTGCCGCTGCACCATGGCCCTGCCGAAGGCGAAGAAGGCCTTCGCAAGAATCTTGAAGAGCTGGCCGTGATGCGCGAGCGGGTCGGCAAGGATTTCTGGCTGATGCTCGACTGCTGGATGAGCCTGGACCTCAACTACGCAACGCGGCTGGCCCACGGTGCTCAAGAGTTCGGCCTCAAATGGATCGAAGAAGCGCTGTCGCCGGACGACTACTGGGGTTATGCCGCGCTGAAGAAGGCCGTGCCCACCGGCATGCTGGTGACCACCGGTGAGCATGAGGCCACCCGCTGGGGCTTTCGCATGCTGCTGGAGATGGGCTGCTGCGACATTATCCAGCCCGATGTCGGCTGGTGCGGCGGCATCACCGAGCTGATCAAGATCTCGGCGCTGGCCGACGCACACAGCGCAATGGTCGTGCCGCACGGTTCATCGGTGTACAGCTACCACTTCGTCGCGACGCGCACCAATAGCCCGTTCGCCGAATTCCTGATGATGGCGCCAAAGGCCGATCAGGTAGTGCCCATGTTCCATCCACAACTGCTGGGCGAGCCTGTGCCAGAGAACGGCCGCATGCGTCTTTCGAAGCTGGATCAGCCAGGCTTTGGCGTGACCTTGAACCCGGAATGCCAGCTGCACCGCCCTTACCAGCATTGATCGGCTGGACGCTCGCCGATCCACAGGTGTCGGCGGGCCGCCATTGCGACCTACCCCATTCGACAGGATTTTTTGCCATGAAACTGCCCCGCAATACTTTCAAGGCTGCGCTGGCCAAAAACGAGCCGCTGTACGGCATCTGGGCGGGATTCGCCACAGGCTACGCCGCAGAAATCACCGCAAGCTTCGGGTACGACTGGATGCTGATTGACGGTGAACACGCCCCCAATACCGTGCCATCGATCCTGGCCCAGTTGCAGTCGGTGGCCCCCTACTCCACCGCCCCCATCGTGCGCGCGGTCGGACACGACCCGGTACTGATCAAGCAGCTGCTGGATATCGGCACACAGAACCTGATGATTCCGATGGTCGAGACGCCTGAGCAGGCGCAAGCCCTGGTCAGGGCGACGCGTTATCCGCCCCATGGCATTCGCGGGGTCGGCGGTGGATTGACCCGCGCGACTCGCTGGGACGGTGTTCCCGACTACATCAACACTGCCCATGAAGAGCTCTGCCTGATTGTGCAGGTGGAGTCTCGCACTGGCGTCGAAAACGTTGCGCAAATCGCCGCAGTTGACGGCGTCGATGCGGTTTTCATCGGCCCGGCCGACCTGTCCACCGGTCTGGGTCACATCGGCAATCCGTCCCATCCTGAGGTGCAGGAAAAAATCAGGCAGGCGATCGACGCCACCCTTGCTGCCGGCAAGGTCAGCGGAATCCTGGCCCCGGCCGAAGAGGACGCTCGTCGATACCAGAGTTGGGGTTGCCAGTTCATCGCCGTCGCAATCGACATCAGCCTGATGCGCCAGGCCGCCCTGGCCAACCTTGCCCGGTACCGTGAAACCGAGCAGCGCAGCGAATCCAGAACCTATTGATCAGGAAGGAGCCAGACCATGTCCTCAGTACCCGTCTATCAGAACTACATCAACGGCCAGTTCGTATCGGCCTCGGAACATTATGAAGTGCTGAACCCGGCGACCGGCGCCCTGTTGGCCAAGGTCCCTGCCTCGGATGCAGATCAGGTCGACCGTGCCCTGGCCGCTGCCCGGGCCGCGCAATCAGCTTGGGCCCGGCGCCCCGCCAATGACCGGGCAAGCTATTTGCGCAAGATCGCCAACAAGCTGCGGGAAAACGTTCCCCACCTGGCCCGCACCATCACCCTGGAGCAAGGCAAGACCTCGGGCCTTGCTGAAGTGGAGGTCAACTTCACCGCCGACTACCTCGACTACATGGCTGAGTGGGCACGACGGATCGAGGGCGAGATCATCACCAGTGACCGGCCAGGCGAGAACATCTTCATGTTTCGCAAGCCGCTGGGCGTCGTCGCTGGCATCCTGCCGTGGAACTTCCCGTTTTTCCTGATCGCTCGCAAGATGGCGCCGGCCTTGGTCACAGGCAATACCATCGTCATCAAACCCAGTGAAGAAACCCCCAACAACTGCTTTGAGTTCGCGCGGCAGGTTGCAGAAGTCGACCTTCCTCCTGGTGTGTTCAATGTGGTCAGCGGCGACGGACGAGTGGGTGCTGCACTCTCGGCGCACGAGCAGGTCAACCTGATCAGCTTCACCGGCAGCGTTGAGACCGGCGCCCGGATCATGAGCGCAGCGGCGCCCAACATCACCAAACTCAACCTCGAGCTGGGCGGCAAGGCGCCTGCCATCGTGTTGGCGGATGCCGACCTGGATCTAGCCGTCAAGGCGATCAGGGATTCGCGAATCATCAACACCGGCCAGGTCTGCAACTGCGCCGAGCGCGTCTACGTGGAGCGTCAGGTAGCCGATCAGTTCATCGAGAAGATCAGCGCTGCCATGGCCGCAACTCGTTATGGCGACCCGCTTGCCGATGCCTCGGTCGAGATGGGGCCGTTGATCAATCGCCAAGGCCTGGACAGCGTCGCCGCCAAGGTCAGGAAAGCCAGGGAGCAAGGCGCATCCCTCATCACCGGCGGCAACATCGCAGACCTCGGCCAGGGCTTTCACTATCAACCCACAGTCCTTGCAGGCTGCCGTGCGGACATGGAGATCATGCGCAAGGAAGTCTTCGGACCAGTGCTGCCCATCCAGATCGTCGATGACCTCGACGAAGCCATTGCCCTGGCCAACGACTGCGAATACGGGCTGACGTCATCCCTGTACACCCGGGATTTGAGCAAGGCCATGCACGCGATTCGCGAGATCGATTTCGGCGAGACCTACATCAACCGGGAGAATTTCGAGGCCATGCAAGGCTTCCACGCAGGCGTTCGCAAATCAGGGATTGGCGGCGCTGACGGCAAGCACGGCTTGTACGAATACACCCATACCCACGTGGTGTATCTGCAGGCCTGATCACAACAAGGGGAACGAGACTGATGGTCGCGCTCCCCTTTCGCGTTTACCCGATAACCGCCCGAAACCCCGGCTGTCAGCGGTTGAAAAACACAGCGACTTTGTTACCGGTCGGATCTCTGAGGTAGGCAACGTAGAAGAGTGAGTCGTAGAAGGCTACGGACGCATCGACATCGTTTGCACCGATCCACAGATAACTGAGCATGGTCGTCTCAGGTAGACAGTTTGCGATGGGCCAGGAGCGGTCGTTTAATCAATGTCGGCCTGCTTAATCAATAAGGCAAAGATCAGTAATTTCTTTCACTCCAGTTTGGAGTCAGTCGTAGCTGATCTTGCAATCCCTGCTCAAGAACATTAATCGGCCTCTTCAATGAATCCGGCGTGCCTGAATCTGATGATCCAAGCCATCCACAGACGTCATAGGTTTGCATGATTCTTTCGTCACCCGCTTCTGGCCGAGGCCAGATCTCGACGACAACTGTCTGCATACCAAAAAGTCGTCGCCAAAACCCGCTCTCCCTAATGACCGCACAGCAATTTTCTGCGTTAAAGTTTGAGGACCATGTGGAGTATCTTTCATCGTATAATTTTCTTCTGACTTTCAACGGGTCTCCCACATCAACGAAGTAGTCACGACGCTGAAGTGCAAGCATGTTAAAGGCGGCTTTCGTAAACTCCATGTCAGATAGGACACGCCCTTTATTTTCACAAAACCCGGGCGGTTCGAGATTAAACAGAAGCGTGTAAAAAACCGCGCCACTCAAGAGGCATAGGACTCCAAGGGTGACGCCTAGGCTACTCCTCACAATCGTCTCCCTTGTAAATTGCCTGCTTTCGCTGTCGCCGCCAGCTCATTGATTTCGTTCTCTGATAAACGCTTATCATAGCCGGAGTCACCGCCGTCCCAGCCAACCGAATGCCACGAAACCTGAAGAACTGACGGCCAGCAGTAGCCTCCGAGCACACATCACGAACTCTGCAGTATTTCTGATAGCATCCCTCCCCCCCGCTCAGTCAGCAACGCCGACATCAACACACGGAGAGTGACAATGAAACGCCTGAACGCCCTGCTCGCTGGAAGCTGCGCCGCGCTTATTGCAGCCTGTAGCAGTACAGGACCCTATCAAACACCTGAAGACCTGGCCCGTATGAAGCAGGACCTCAAGCTGGAGCATGCACCCACCGGCGTGCTTCCTCTGAAATGGTCCTATTTCGACTATGGCATTCAACAGGAAGGCGTGGACACGGTAGATGCTCTCGCGCTGGTTCAGCCTGGCTTGCTCACACTCGTGGGGTATGAAAAAGGCCATTATGTCCGTCAGGCTGAGTTCGCCAGTTCTTCAACCGACTGCATGTACATTTTCAAGGGTGATGTCAGCGCACAGCCAGTGTGGTTATTGAAAGCTGATCGCCCGGTATTCCTGACAACCGGCAACAACAGGGGACTTATCAACGTTCCCCTTCGCAAGCAATTGATTGATCAGATGACGTCCGCCGGCTTCCTTCCCCACCTCGATGCCCAGGGTATGCCCTATCAACCGACTGGCATTACCGAGCGCAAACTGGTTTTGATGACAGGCTATGGGCAGCGCGTGGAATCGATGGACCAGAATCAGGTTTACAACGTTTGCCAGAAACACAGTTAGCCGTTGAGCTTTACGCAGAACAGCGGCCAATGGTGTCGAACATCAACACCATCGGCCGTCTCACCCCTGCGAATGTGCGGCGACGTCAAACCGAGGCAGCGATTTGAGCCGCGAGCTCGCCATAGGCGTGAAGTGGACGCCCCAGCATTTCGGTCAGACGCTCCACGTCACCCCTTTCCGGAATCATGCCGTCTGTGATGAAACGCTCGCTCATCATGCGCATGTCATAGGCCATCCAGTTGGGCATGAACTGACGCAGGTTCTGCTCGAACGCGGCAGTGTCTTCACCCGGATAGGTGATCGGACGGCCCAGTGCCTGAGTCCATAGAGCGGCAATGTCCGTGCCGGTCAGGGTGTCAGGGCCTACCAGATTGATCCGTTCCATTGGCAACGGTACAGACGACTGTTCACGACGCAGCAACTCGATGGCTGCAACCTCGCCAACGTCCCGGGTATCAATCATCGCCAGGCCTTTGCTGCCCACTGGCATCGGGTAGATGCCGTAGCGGGTGATTACATCCTTGATCGTGTGATCGTTATCCATGAAGTAAGCGGGACGCAGAATCGTGGCGTTGAGCCCCATGTGTTCAATCATCCGCTCGACCCCGTACTTGCCTGCGAAATGCGGCACGTTCACGAAGCGATCACTGTGGATCACCGACAGATAGACGATGCGCTCGATGCCGGCTTCCCGGGCGATGTTGAGGGCGATCACTGCCTGTGTGTACTCGTCTGCCACCACTGCGTTCAGCAGAAAGAGTGTCGAGACGCCAGCGAATGCTTTACGCAATGAGTCTACGTCGAGCAGGTCCCCCTGAACGATTTCGACACCCGCCGGGAAGTTGGCTTTGGATGGGTCACGGACGAGTGCGCGGACGTCGGCACCGCGTTTGACGAGCTGTTCAACTACTTGGCCGCCTACATTGCCAGTCGCGCCGGTAACAAGAATGGTCATGATGATTTCCTTCGTGATAGTGAGGTTGTTCAAGCAACACCGCGGTATTGCGTGTGCATGGCCTCACGATAAGGGGTTCCATATCCTGGATGAAGTCCCTAAAATCGATACACCTCGCACCATAAATGAGACGACATGGACCTCAATGCCCTCAGTGACTTCCAGTTGGTTGCGACCCACGCAGGCTTCGGCAAAGCCAGCCGCGCCAGCGGTCGATCCAAGGCGACACTGTCGCGCCGCCTGGCTGATCTTGAAGATGCGCTGGGTGTCAGGCTTATCGAGCGAGGCAGCCACAGTCTCGAATTGACCGAAGCAGGGAAAGCCCTGATAGCCAGGATCGAAGGCCCGATGCGGGAAGTCAGCGAAGCAGTCGATGCGGCAAGAGAAGGCGTCGCAGCGCCACGGGGCCGACTGCGTATTGCCGCACCGTTGCTGTTCTCGCAGCTCGCGCTCGGAAGGCTTGCCGCCGCATTCCAGGCGATCTATCCCGACGTGGAGATCGAGGCTGTATCGGAAGATCGCTTCATCGATCTGGTCGACGAGCAATTCGATGTTGCCATTCGAATCAATCCGAGCAATGACAGCACCCTCGTGGGACGATGCTTCGCGAGGGACCGGATGGTTCTGGTGGCAGCGCCATCGGTGCCGATGCCGAGCGCGGGCGCCGATAAACCTGGCCGGGTGCCTGCCGTGGTGATGACGACCTATACGGACGGAACGCTATGGTCGGTCAATGATGGCCTGTTGAGCGTCGAGCCAAGGCCAGTTCTGAGACTGTCTTCGCTGCTGGCAATGCGCGACGCCGTGATCGCTGGCGCAGGTGCAGCGATGTTGCCGCAATCGATCATTGGCGCTTCGCTGGCAAGAGGCGAGCTGGTGTCGTGGGGTGCTGCGAACAACGAGACTGAGCTCTGGGTGCTGCATACGTCGCGGCGGCTGCAAAGCCCGAAGGTTCGGGCTTTTGTGACGTTCATATCCAGCCAGTATCCAGATGGGTCGTTCTCGATCCCCTAGTCGCTCACGAACGGCCGTTCATCCCCGCGGGAAAAAATCATCGGCCGTCGTGTAAACGAGGTATGAGCCAAAGAAGAACGCCTCAGGTGTTCTCATCAGCATTGATAAACTTTTTGCGATTGACCATCCAGGGCAACGCGGGCTGGCTGCGTATTTTCTTGTAGCGGTTTTTCGTGAACTGGTAGGTCACCAGTTCTTTGAAGTGACGGTTTCCTTTGACCACCTCGTAGGTGATAAGAAAATAAATCAAAGGGCTGTCTGCGTCGGTCCAGGTCTGCAATGTCTGCTCAAGGGCCTTGGCAACATCTTCGACACGGCTATAGCCGATGAAGGTCTGGAAGACTGCCTGCGCAGCCTTGCTGCGCAACTTCCCGATTTCATTGATATCCGTGTGAGCGCGTTTCCACTCCCACTCGACGTAGGTCAGAACGTCTTTATCAGAGTATTGCACCACTGCATCAGTACGCCCGCCAGACTCAAAAAGCGCCCGTGCGCCAAGCAGGCTGGAGCATTGCCGAACGACCAGACCCATGTGGATTGTCCAGTTGGCACGATTGGCCAAACCTGCGAATTCATCTACGGGAAAGTCTTTGTACCAGAGGTAGTTGAATAGCGTGACGAAGTCTCTTTCAATCCGTTTCATAAAAAATTCCGTACTGTCGCGTATGTCGAGTGATCTGACTTGACATGCACCGGAAAGCACCGTTCTAGAGCCTTGCGCTACCGGTTGCATCCGTGACTGTATCGGCGAAATTCGTCAAACTTGAGCTTCGTCTCTCCATCGTTTATGGGAAGTCTCCAGTACCTGAAGTTGCAACGAGAGAACACTCCAACAGGAGTTCAACACATGAACTCGATAAGACTTGGCAACCGCCCGCACTAACCCGCCGGCCGCAGATTCGCCACTCCCAATCTTCGCATCAGATCCACCTTCTTGCGCCGATGGCTCTGCATGCGCCCAAGCACGTTATCCAGGCAGCGAATGGCTTCCAGGATATGCGGGCCCTTGTTCAGCATCACACATTCGGCGCGAGCGCCTGTGGCGGCGTCGGTCATTTCGGCGCGGGTCGGGCTGCCGGTCTTGGCCAGCGTTTCCAGCACTTGCGTGGCCCAGATGACCGGCACGTGGGCGGCCTCGCAGATGCACAGGAGTTCTTCCTGCAGCTCGGCTGTGCGTTCAAAGCCAGTTTCGATGGCCAGGTCGCCACGGGCGATCATCACGCCGAGCCTGGGCAGTTGCATGCCTGCGATCAGCAATTGGGCGAGGTTGTCGAAGGCCTGCCGGGTTTCGATCTTCAGCACGACCGCCATGTTCAATGCATCCAGGCGGGTCAAATGGCTCGCCAGTGACTCGATGTCCGCGCCGCTGTTGACGAACGACATCTGCACCCCATCGGCGTTTTTACAGGCGAACTCCAGCGCCTGGATGTCGCTGGCAGAAAGCGCCTCCAGCTTGAGATCGCTGTCGGGCAGGTTGATGCCCTTGTCGCTCTTGAGCTTCGCACCGCCAGGGGCGTGATTGATCAGGACGTGAAGCGCGTCGGGTTCGACCGTCTGGATGGTCCCGCCGATCTTGCCGTCGTCGAACCAGATCGGCTCGCCGACTTTAACGTCAGCGAACACCGAGGGCAGCGTACAGCCGATGGTTGCCGATGCCTTGACCTGGCCTGATTGATCGAGCATTGCGCCGCGGCCGCTGCGTGCGTCCCGGGTCAGCAGCAGGGTGTCCCCTTCTTTCAGCTTGATGCTTTGCGCGGGTTTGCGCGAGACATCGAGCACTCGCGCCGACTTCTTGCGGCCGTTGCGCTTTTTCAGGTTGAGGGTCACGCCGGGCACCAGGTAGGCAGTCTTGTCCAGCGCCGCCCAGCAGCCGTTGTCGCCCACCTCGGTAATGCGCATGCGACGCCTGGACTCGCGGGCGTCGCTCAAGGCAATGACATCGCCGACAAGCAGACTGCAAAGCCATTTGCGCGGCACCTGGATGGCCTGTTGCTCTTGTGCGGGCAAGTGCTCGCCATGGTGCAGCCACACCCGGGCGGGCGTGACCACGCGACCGAATACGTCACGGTTCGGCCGCAGGCGCAGTACCGCAGGCGCGGGATCGATCAGGCCGGTGCGCAGCTTGGGCCCGGCCAGGTCCATCAGCACCGCGCACGGCTTGCTCAACGCGCGCGATGCACGGTGCACGTGCTCGATCATCCGCGCCCAGTCTTGCGCGGTGTCGTGGGCACAGTTGATCCGCGCGCAGTCCATCCCGGCGTTCAACATATCCTTGACCTGCCCGTAGTCGGCGGCGGCCTCGCCGGGCAAGGTGACCATGATCCGGGTGCCACGCTCTGGAGGCTGCCCGCCGAACAACGCCTGGGTGTGGGCCTCCAGCGGTTCCTCAGCGTTGTCTTTGAGCTGTGGCGATGTGGCAGAGGGTGTTTGCGATTCGGCGCTCAATCGCTGCAGCACCTCGATGACCCGGTCCAGCGCGGCCAGCGCATCGGCTTCGCAACGCCCCAGCGACGACAGCCCGAGCCTGGACAGGGTCTGCTGCAAGGGCCTGATGTCATGGCGACGCAGTGCCAGGTAGGCGAGCAGGTTTTGCGCGCTGGCCAGGTGCACGGGATGCAGGTGCATGTCCTCGACCCGCGCCTGGGCGGCAATCATCTTGTTTCGCAGAAACAGGGTTTCACGCAGCGCGGCCTTGATGGCGTCGTCATCAAGGCTGGAGAATCCGGCGGACTGGATGGCGTTCATGGCTCGGCACTCAGAAAATGGAATGGAACAGCCAGAACAGCAGTGCCGAGAGCGCCATGGCGGCAGGCAGGGTGAACACCCACGCCAGAATCAGGTTGCGCACCGTGGCCATTTGCAGGCCGCTGCCGTTGGCGGCCATGGCGCCGGCGACGCCCGACGAGAGCACATGGGTGGTGGACACCGGCAAGCCGAACACGTCGGCGGCGCCGATGGTTGCCATGGTCACCAGTTCAGCGCTGGCGCCCTGGGCGTAGGTCAGGTGCGCCTTGCCGATTCGCTCGCCAACTGTGATGACGATGCGACGCCAACCCACCAGGGTACCAAGCCCCAGCGCGATGGCCACGGCGATCTTCACCCAGAACGGAATGAAGCGCGTGGCCGCATCGATCTGGCGTTTGAATTCGGCCACGTTGGTGCGCGTGTCCGCGGAGAAGTCATCAAGGTGCTGGGTGCCCAGCAGCCGGATGCTCTCCGAAGTCAGGAACATGTCGTTGCGCACGTTGGTCATGGCCTGGGCGGGCACCTTGGCCAGCGTCCCGTAGTTCTTCACCTCGTCGGCGATGATCCCGGTCACGGCGGCCAGCGCAGGAATCGTGTCTTCGCTGGCTTTTCGGGTGCGCACGTATTCCATCAGCGCCGTGCGCGGATCCTCCACGCGGCGCCCTTTGGCTTCGTTGGTCAGACCCTGATGGGTGACTTGCGCGACCGCCACAAACTGGGTGGTCTGGGTCACCGGCACTGCGCGGTCCAGCGCGTACGCCATCGGCAAGGTGCCCACCAGAATCAGCATGATCAGCCCCATGCCCTTCTGCCCATCGTTGGAGCCGTGGGCAAAGGAGACCCCGCTGCAGGTCAGGATCAACAGCCCGCGAATCCAGGGCGGTGGCGGGTTCTGGCCCTTGGGCTCCTGATACAGCTCTTTCTGTTTGACCAGCAGCCTGAGGAGCAGCAGCAACCCCGCCGCGCAGACGAAACCCACCAGTGGCGACAGCAACAGCGCGTAGGCCACTTTGGACACCTGCGACCAGTCGACGCTGTCCGATGCAGAGCGGCCCTGCATCCAGGCATTGGCCAGCCCGACGCCGAGGATCGAGCCGATCAGGGTATGCGATGAAGACGCCGGCAGCCCCAGCCACCAGGTGCCCAGGTTCCAGACGATGGCGGCGATCAACAGCGCGAAGATCATCGCGAAACCGTTCGCCGAACCCACCTGGAGGATCATGTCCACAGGCAGCAGCGCAATGATGCTGAAGGCCACCGCGCCGCTTGAAGCCAGCACGCCGCTGAAGTTGCAGAAGCCCGACCACACCACTGCGATGTTCGCCGGCAGCGAGTGGGTGTAGATCACCGTCGCCACCGCGTTGGCCGTGTCGTGGAAACCGTTGACGAATTCGAAGCCCAACGCAATCACCAGCGCCAGGCACAGCAGGCCATAGGGCAGCCAGGTAGTGGCCACGGCTCCGGCGTCATCGACGTCCTGAACGATGCCCCATCCGCTGACGATCACACCGACGACCAGCAGGCCGAAGAACAGCGCCAGACTTCGCCGGCTCAGGGCATGATCGAGTTTGGGGCGTGAAAGATGGGCAGTGTCATGGGCGGCTGAATTGTTCATGTTGTTGTCTCAGCTCAAAGTGAGACTTCAACCTAGTCAGCGCAGATGACGCTTTTCTTACCAGTGGCGATATCAGGGACGATACGCCGAGACTTTAGACTAACGGGCCCAAACTCCACTCAAACGATTGGCTTGCTCTCTCCAGAGCGGACAGTGACTTCACGGACTGCTCTACTCAGCCAACAGCGCTTCGTCGACATCGATGGACGGCACTGAAACGGCACACCGCTGCGCTTTTAGCCAGCTGCGCATTCTCTCGGTGTCGAAGATCTGTCCCTGCTCCATCAAGCTGAGCACCAGTGCCAGGGACATGCGATAGCGGCCGCACTCCGCGCAGCGACGCTCTTCCCAACCCTCTGTGCTCTCGATGGTTTCAGCGTGGCCTGCGCAAATCAGACAACTCATGGCGCCCCCTTCTTGTTTGAGTCTGCGGGAGATGAAGTCATTGGAGGGTAACGCTCGTTCATGAGCATTCCAAGACGGGCGCCGGATCGCTGATGAGCGGCAGGATGCGAGCGCCCGAGCGAATGCTTGATACGGAAGGGATAAGCCAAGGCCAGGAAGGTCTTCCCTGACCTATGCGTTGTCGAAGCGACTGATTCAAGAATCCCTGACGTGGAATTACCGGGCCTGCTCCGCGGCGAACGGCTTGACCGTCTCTCCCTTCTTCACTTCCAGAGGCTGTGAAACGCTTTTCATCGCCCGCACGGAGATAAGCGCTATGACGCCCAACGCCATGAGATAACCGCTGATGTACAGCGGGTTGCCATTGCCGAACGCGAGCAGCGAGGTGGCCACCAGCGGGGCCAAGCCACCGCCGATTGCACCGGAGACCTGCACCCCGACCGAGATACCGGTGTAACGCACTTCGGGTTTGAACTGAGCAGCGAACAGCGCCCCCTCAGGGCCGTAGAGCAGCGAATAGACCAGACCGATCGCAATGATCATGGCAACCGTGATCCAGGCAGCGTCTTGAGTTTGCAGAAGCAGGAAAAACACCGGTGCGAAAATGATAAGTCCGACTGTTCCATAAGCGAACATTCTTCGCTGGCCCATCTTGTCGGCCAGCCACCCGCATATCGGCATGGTGAACATCGCAACTGCGGCGCCCCAGACGACGGCTGACAACACGGTCTGCTTGGGCACGAGCAATGTCTTGGTGGCGTAGGCCAGTGAGAAGGTTGCAACCGTGTAGAACCACGTCACTTCCGCAAGTCGAGCTCCCGCGACTGCCAGCAGTTCTACCCGATGATCACGAAACACTGCCTTCAGGGGTGGAATTGACTTCGGCTCATGTTTCACCGCCACGAAATCCGGGGATTCCGAGACCTTCTCGCGGATGTACCAGCCTACCAACAGCAGCGCTGCGCTCGCCAGGAAGGGAATTCTCCAGCCCCAACTGAGCATGTCCTCTTCCGGCATCTGCGCGACCGCGCCCATGGCCAGTGAAGACAGGATGAGACCTGGCGCCACCCCGGTTTGAGGAAGGCTGCCGAACAGTCCCTTCTTTCCCTCGGGAGCATGTTCGACCGCAAGGAGCACAGCACCTCCCCACTCTCCCCCTACCGCAATGCCTTGCAGCAATCGCATGACAACGAGCAGAACCGCCGCCCAGTAACCAATGCTGTCGTAGGAGGGAATCAGGCCGATCACGATGGTGGGTATGCCCATCATGAACAGCGTGATCAGCAACATGGACTTGCGCCCCAGCCGATCACCGAAATGTCCGAACACGATGCCGCCAAACGGACGTGCGAAGAACCCGACCGCGTAGGTGGCGAATGCCGCGAGGGTTCCGGTTACCGGGTCGAAATCCGGGAAGAAGATTTTGTTGAAGATCAGCGCTGCCGCCGTCCCGTACAGGAAATAGTCATACCACTCGATGGTAGTGCCCATCAGACTGGCCAGCCCGGCCGTTAGGGTCTGGGAACGCCCGGACCGCTTTGCACACTCTGCGTCTCTCATTGTTTTTGGCATTTTTCAGGCCCGCAGTTTCAGGTTTATTGTCTGACTCGTCTGCCTTGCTACCCACGCCCGGGAGCGTGGGGCACCCGTAGGTGTTCGGTCAGGTGAAGGCCGGCATGCCCGGCGCGCGGTGGGTCTGGCGGCACCAGTACTCGAAGGTGGCGCGGACGATTGAAGGCTTGAGGAGGTAGTCGTGTGCCTCTTGAGCCAGCACTGGATCGACCGGGGTAAGGTCCCCATAGGCTTTGGCACGCAGCTGCATGCGCGCTGCGCGTTCCAGATACACAGAGAGGTAGGTGGCCTCTTCGATCGAGACGCCCGCGGTCAGGTAGCCGTGGTGAGCCAGGATGATCGATTTCATCCCGCCCAAGGCTTCGGATATCAGCGTGCCTTCGTGGTCGGCGATCGGCACACCGGGCCATTCCGAGAGAAAGGCGCAATCATTGAACAATGGAGTCATGTCCATTTGCGAAATGACCAGTGGCTGACGTGCAGCGGCCAGGGCCGAGGCCCATGGCGAGTGGGTATGGATAATCGACATCACATCGGGGCGGTTTCGGTAGACCCACAGATGGAAGCGTGTGGCAGGGTTTGCCATCCCTTCGCCGGTGACAGTATTGAGGTCCTGGTCCACCTCGATGAAGTCTTCGGCGGTGGCCTCCTCGAACCCAAGGCCAAAACGGAGAGTCCAGTAGGTATCTTCCCGCTCCGAACGGGCGGTGAGCTGCCCTGCAAGCCCGGCTTCCTGACCTGTCATGGCGAGGATGCGCGCCGCATAGGCCAGCCGCTCCTTCTGTGACATGTCCCTGGTCTTGAGCAAGCGGCCCATTTCTTCAGTGGCTCGCTGATCGAAGTATTCTTTGCTGCGAAGGCTCTGGTTCATGACTCATCTCCTGTTCTCGGGCTTTCACGGCGCAAGAATAGGGTTGGCACCAGTGCCGGTGCGATGCGGCCAGGGTTATAGCTGCTTTTCAGTACAGCCCGCGCGAAGTCTGAATTGCCATGTCGAGGAAAGCTCTCGTCATCGCCCGGGGAGCCGAGTCGGTCCTCTGGATGGCGACGACCTTCCTGGCCAATCGGGGGGAGTAATCAAGTGATCGCGCCAGACCGTATTGCGTGAGCACCCGGTCTGGAATCAGCGCCGGAAGGATGCAGGCACCTACACCTGCGGCAACCAGTTCGAGCATCGCATCCACTGTCTCGACTTCTGCGGTGACGGTGTATGAAAAGCCACTGACGTCGAGCATCCTGCGCAATGCGTAACCCGTGGAGAACACGACCAGTCGCAACGGGGTTTCAACCAGGTTGACCGGCGACTGCAGAAGTGGATCACCTTGCCTGGCGACAATCGCCATCCTTTCGTTGAAGAGATGGGTGGAAGCCAACTCTGCCGAGGCCACTTCACTGTCGTAGACCAGTCCAAGCTGGGCTGTACCGTTTTCCACCAGTTTGACTACATCGGTCGAGCTTCTCGCCATGAAAGAAACGTTGACGTCTTCGTGGGCATGCACAAAGCGCGAGACGGCCTCCCCCAGAAAGTAATACGTCAGGGTGTGCACCGTCGCCAGACGAAGATTGCCCTGGGTCACTCCGTAAGCGTCCCTCAATTGCGATACCACTGAATCAACCGACATGAAGGCGGGTCCTGCTACCGAGGCAAGTTGTGTTCCTGCATCGGTCAATACGAGGCCTCGACCGGTACGCTTGAACAGCGGCTGGCCAATGTAGGCCTCCAGGCTCGCCAACTGACGGCTCAAGCTCGGCTGCGAAATATCAAGGAACTCCGAAGCCCTGGAAATGGATCCGTGCAGTGAGATGGATAGGAAATTGCGGATCTTTTTGTCCTGCTCTTCACTCACGCTACGCCTCCTTCGCGGTTCCTGGGAAAACGACGCCCTTGATCATGACACACAGTGTCATTAATATCGACAAGTGTCTTTCCTGTCCAGAGAACACACGACCTCTCTTTACCCCTCACCTTCCACTTTCGGGAAACCTGTCATGCGAGTCCATTTCATCGTCCACGAATCGTTCGAAGCACCCGGAGCGTATGAAACCTGGGTCCTGACGCGAGGCTACGAGGCGAGTCATTCGCGGGTATACGCCAATGAGGCGCTGCCAGGCGATGCGAACAACCTGGATCTGCTGGTCGTGCTCGGCGGGCCCCAGAGTCCCGCCACCACGCTGGAAGAATGTTCACACTTCGATGCAGGTGCCGAGTGCCGGTTGATTCGCCAGGCAGTGGATGCCGGAAAAGCGGTGGTAGGGGTCTGCCTTGGCGCGCAGCTCATAGGCGATGCGCTGGGTGCGAAGTTTGGCCACAGCCCAGAGAAGGAAATCGGAAAATACCCCATCAGCTTGTCTGCCGAAGGTAAAACCAACAGCAAAGTCGCTCATTTTGGGCACGTACTGGAAGTGGGTCATTGGCACAGCGACATGCCCGGCCTTACCGCTCAAGCACGCATTCTTGCAGGGAGCGAAGGTTGTCCTCGCCAGATCGTCGAGTACAGCAAGCTGGTGTACGGCTTCCAATGCCACATGGAGTTCACCCGCGAAGTCGTGGAGCTTCTGATCGCCGCCTCTGAAACGGAGCTGGCCAATCTCACCCGGCACCGCTTCGTGCAACAGCCCGCTGCGCTTCGCGCCAACGACTGGGATGAGATGAACCAGAAGCTGTTTACCTTTCTGGACAAACTGGTCGCCGAGTATCAGCTAGCCAGCCTCAGCTAACCGGCAGTCACAGCCCGGCTCGCCAGGCGCCAATCTGCGCGTAGGTCGCAGTGGCCCCGCCGCAAACCACGATCAGCACGTTCTTGTATTCTTTGAGCAAGGTTGGGGTGTAACCCAGCGCCAGCGCCGCGCCACAGGCAGGCTCAACCAGAATGCGGTGGTCCGTCAGAAAGCGATCACAGGCCTCGAGAGCCTGTGCGTCGCTGATCACGACGCTTTCGACAGTGCGGGATTTGAAATATTCATAGGCTTGCCCGCAGACGCGCTTGGCCCCGAGCGAGGTGGCAACTGACGTGATGGCGTCGATTTCCACCGGCCGACCGGCAAGGGTAGCGGCGCGGAACGACGCTGCGCCTTGGGTTTCCACCGCGATGATGGGCACCTGGCCCCAGCCGTTGCGTTCCAGGCCCTCGGCAACGCCGCACAGCAATCCGCCGCCGCCCACGGACAACACGACAGCATCCGGTTTGCAGGACGTGAGGGCCACTTCATCGATCATGCTGGCATGGCCGGCCCACAGCAGCGGATCGTCGAAGGGGTGGATAAAGGCATCACCCGCTGACAGCAGGGTGTGCGCCAGTTCATTGGCCTCCTGCCAGGAATCCCCGTGCACGATGACCTCTGCGCCTTCGAGCGCCAGAAGCTCTCTGGCCTTTTGCGATGTGGTGTTTGGCACCACCACGACAACCGACGCACCCAGCAGACGCCCGGCATACGCAACTGCCAACCCGGCATTGCCACCTGACGATGAGATGAATCGTCTTGCACCCCTGCGATAATGGGTCTCGCACGCATGCCCTACCCCGCGCAGCTTGAACGAGCCGCAGGGCTGCAAGGCGTCGAGCTTCAACAGAATGTTGCTCTTGGCCAAGGCACTCATCGGGCGGGATTCAATCAGCGGGGTCGAAATATGCAAGGGCATGGCGGCAGGGTTCCGTGTTGAATGATGGCAAGCGTAGCCTTCAGGTGAAAGGTGCGGCGCAATCGAAGCGCCAGTTCTTGAACGTACCGTCCTGTATTACGTAACGTACTTCCGTGTTGCGCTCCCATGCTTCGTATGGGCTAGCTCATGAATGCCTCAGGGTCCAACAAACCACACCGGTCACAGCCACGCCACTCAGGCATGCTGCAACCGAAGGTTATGTTGCGAAAGCAGGCGCATCACGTACCCGATCTTGAGCAGGGTTGGCCCAATAATGGTCATGGCGTGCATGCTGACCAGGACAATCAGGTTTGCATGCAGTTCGATCAGGTACGCCCCGACAATGCCGGTCAGGAGCATGATTAATCCGGTCCACAAAATACGGGTCGAAAGACGCAGCACATTCCTGGGGTCAACGAAGAAATCAAACATGGCGATTACTCCCATCCTGTTTAGGCTCGTCGTGATGACGTTGCCTGTACTCTTCGAAGAGCAGAAGTCATGCCAGAATAAATTACCATGGCACTCAACAGGTTAGTATGCTTGAGTCGTAATGACTCCATCGCAGAAAGGTCAAAATGACCGCGCTTGGTCATTTGGACCATGACTTCACTTGGCGGCGCCGCCACGCCTGCCTGAATTCCCCCTTCAGCATCATGAACTGATCACGTATCAGAACCCCGCCGCATGCCAGCCCAACCTTCGATCCGGAAAAGAATCGGCATGCTTGATATATCTGACATGTCAGATAACATCATGGTCAATTAATCACCGCAATCCCCTCATCCCGGGAGTTGCGTATTTCCAACGGCATATCTGACTAGTCAGATAAAATGACCTGTTCTTCTGGAGGCCCCATGCCCTCTGCAACTGCGCCCTCCCCGTTACCCGCGCTGACCGGAATGAAGTTTTTCTTTGGTGCGCTGGCAGTTTCCCTTGCCACGTTCATGAATGTGCTCGATTCCTCGATCGCGAACGTCGCCATCCCCACCATCTCAGGCAATCTGGGGGTGTCGGTGGATGAAGGCACCTGGGTCATCACGCTGTTCGCAGCGGCAAACGCCATTTCAATCCCGCTCACCGGCTGGTTGTCGCAGCGCCTGGGCCAGGTGCGTCTTTTTGTGGCCGCCATCTTGCTGTTCTCCTTCGCGTCATGGATGTGCGGCATCGCCCCCACTCTTCCGGTACTACTCGGCGCCAGAGTGCTTCAAGGCGTGGCTGCCGGACCTCTCGTACCCTTGTCCCAGGCACTGTTGCTGGGAACATTCGCCAAGCATAAAAGCTCCAGTGCCCTCTCGCTTTGGGCGATGACGGCCACCGTCGGCCCTATCGCCGGCCCGGCCCTCGGCGGCTGGATCACCGACAGCTACAGCTGGTCATGGATTTTCTACGTGAATATTCCGGTGGGGCTGTTTGCGGCGGGCGTCATCTGGGCGATCTACCGTGATCGGGACACCTCAGGGCGCAAACTGCCAATCGATCTGGTCGGCCTGATTTCGTTGATTGCATGGGTTGGATCGCTGCAGATCATGCTGGATAAAGGTAAAGATCTGGACTGGTTCAGCTCACCGTTAATCTGCGCACTCGGGATATTCGCCCTGGTCAGCTTCCTGTTTTTCTTGATTTGGGAGCTCACCGATGACCGGCCGATCATTGACCTACGCCTGTTTGCCAAACGGAATTTCCTGGGCGGAACCCTTGCGATATCGGTGGCCTACGCCATATTTTTTGGCAATCTGGTGCTGCTTCCCCAATGGATTCAAGGCTATTTGGGCTATCGTTCGGTGGACGCAGGCCTGGTCACCGCGCCCCTTGGGATATTCGCCGTCATACTGGCGCCGGTGATGGGCAAGATCATGCCGAAGACGGACGCAAGAATCTTGGCGACGCTTGCGTTCATAGGCTTCGCAGGGGTGTTCTTCATGCGCTCCCATTACACCACCGGCGTTGATGCCTTCACCCTGGTACTTCCGACTCTGCTGCAGGGAATCCCGACCGCGCTGTTTTTCGTACCGCTCACAGCCATCATTCTTTCGGGGCTGCCTGCGGAAAAAATCCCGGCAGCTGCAGGCTTGTCGAACTTCGTCCGTATTTTTGCCGGCGCGGTGGGTACATCACTGCTGACCACCGGCTGGAACAACCGGACCATCGAGCATCACGCGCGGCTCGCCGAGCAGATGTCTGTCTACAATCCGACGTTCACAGCGTTCATTTCTTCGGTGCAAACCCAGTTGAACGTGGGCGTCAACCAGGCGCTGGCCTTCGCCGAGACGAAGATGAATGCGCAGGCTGCCATGCTGGGCCTCAATGACATGTTCTGGTTGTCTGCGGTGGTGTTCGTGGCAATCGTTCCGCTCATCTGGATAACGCATCCTCAGAAACAGACTGCATCAGCGGCGAACGTTAGTGCACACTAGGCTTTGTACGAAAAGTGGCTGCGCTCGACCAGGCGTACAACGCCAAAGAGGAGTTTCTCTGGCCAACAGCGCACCGCCCGCTATTTGCACCACCTCTGGAGGGAACGTGAACCACTACAACAAACGAAATTTCATGCTCACCCAGAGCGTCGGGTTCACGCTGGCCAAGGCTCGTAATCTGGTGACCGCCGAGATTGACGCCGCATTGAAAGAATACGACATCTCTAGCCAGCAAATGGGGATTTTGCTATCGCTTCACCGAGCCATGGCGAAAACCCCGTTTGAACTGTCGACCCTGCTGGGCATCGACACCGGGCTGATGACAAGGACACTGGACAAGCTGGAAGACAAGGGCTTGCTGGAGCGCTCGCGCAGCGGTGACGACCGCCGCATCGTCAATCTGACGCTCACAGAAAAAGGCCAGGAGGTCGCCACTCGTATTCCCGACATCGTTCCTCCCGTACTCAATGCAAGGTTGAAGCATTTCAGCCGAGAAGAATTCGAAGAGTTTCGCCGCTTGCTGGAAAAATTCATCGAACCCTAGCGTCATGTTCGATGACCAGTACAGCCGATGCGGCACCCGGGGCCTGAAAAATTTCATTTTCGTCTGTAACAGATCTCCTCCGTCCAGCGACGTATCTGCAGCTGCTCGATCGACGCAGCTGTTTTTACAGAAATCAGCTTGAATCAATCTTCTCGGCCGACGGAGGCCAGCATTCATGAACACCCCATGCAGCACCCTTGCGGCATCGGCCTTTTCTGAGCCGCAACTGTTGATCGACTCACTGAACAACGTCTTTGGTCGCCACCCGAAGACACGTGCATCCCATGCGAAGGGTTTTTGCGCCGAAGGCATTTTCGTACCGGCTGTCGATGCGCCACGCTATGTGGGTGCGCCCCTCTTCACCCGTGCCTCGACAGCGATCGTGCGGTGGTCTGTCGGTGGCGGCAACCCCACTGTCTCGGACAAAAGCCGTTCGGTACGCGGCCTGTCTATGCGCTTGCAGGGCGCAAACGAAATCTTCGACTTACTGATGATCTCTGAGCCGGTGTTTTTCGCCGCCACGCCCGAATCATTCGTACAATTCCTCCAGGCCCGTACGCCAGATCCAGAAACCAAAAAGCCTGACCCCGAAAAAATCAGGGCATATGAGGCACAATTTCCTGATGGGAGATTGCAGCCGGCACTTCTGGCCTCACACCCGGCGCCTGCGTCCTATGCCACAACACCCTACTTCGCGACGCATGCCATGCGCTTTACCAATGATGTGGGCGAGAGCGTGTGGGGGCGTCTGCAAATGCGGCCCATGGCTGGTACTGAATATCTGGATGGCGAACAGGAAGCCAGCCTGCCCGACAAATTTCTCGAGGGCGAGCTGGAATCACGTCTTGAGAAAGGCCTGGTGGAATTCACATTACTGATTCAGCCTGCAAGACCGGGTGACTCACTGATCGATCCCTCGGCACCCTGGGCTGAAAACGCCCAGGCGGCAATTGAACTGGGGCGCCTGAAAATCTCCGCACTCTCGCCCCCGCACACGTGCGAAGGTCTGGTTTTCACACCCTCTCAACTTCCCCGAGGGATCGAAGGCCACCCCGAGGATAGCGTCTTCAAGGCGCGCGCAGCAGCCTACGGCGTATCCCTGGCCCGACGCACGCGATGATCACTCACGCCCCTATGCCACCTGACGGCTCCGGATGGCCACCGGAGCTGCTGGAACATCGCAGGTTTCTTGAGAATCTGGCGCTGTTGCAGCTTGGAAACCCTGCCGATGCCGAGGATGCCTTGCAGGAAACCTTGCTGGCCGCAATGGCATCCATTGAGAGCTTCACCGGGCGTGGGGTGATGCGGGCCTGGCTGGTGGGAATTCTGAGGCATAAGGTCACGGATATCTTCCGTCGCAGCTACCGCTTCCAGCCTCTGGAATCTGCCCTGCACGATCCAGACGAGGGGGGAATGTTCAACGAAGCCGGAAGCTGGAACCCGGCTCGATTCATCAGCACTCAATGTCCTCAAGGCGACGCCGTGCATCAACAAGCCCTGGAACTGGTCGAGTTGTGCATGCACGCCCTGCCCGGAGACAGCGCGAGGCTGTTCTTGATGCGCGAATATCTGGGCATGGACATCGATGAGATCGTCGCGCAGACGCGCCTGACACCCGGCAACCTGCGTGTCATTTTGCACCGTGCGCGGCTGCGCCTGCGTGAGTGCGTGGTAAGAGGCTGGGGAGAGCTTTTATGACCAACGATCCAGATCGCACCATCAGTTGCCGCGATGCCGCACTGCTGGTGTGTGACGAGCGCGACAGACCGCTGGCGCAGGAGGAACATGTCGCGCTGGGCAAACACCTGACGACATGCGAAGACTGCAAAGAGGCTGCCCGGCAACTGGCAACCCTGTTCGGTCAGTTGGATGAATTGCTGGCCAGGTAGTCTGAAAGGAGGCGGGCGATCTTGCTGTCAGGATCGCCCGCCCCAGGCTGCAACGCAGTCCTACGCCAGGGTGAGCCCGATGCGTGACAGGAAGCCTGACAATGCATCAGGGTCCTGATGCGCGAGCACCAGAGCGATGTGGCCATCCGGGCGAACCAGATAGACCGCGTGCTCACTGACGCCGTTGATCTTCGCGCGCTTGGTGAACGGGAGGTTCACAACCGGCAAGCCCAGACGCTCGGCCTCGCGTGCGAAGTCAGCACTGGTTTCGCCGAAATGCTGGACGTGCCAGTCCAGCGAAAACTCGTGGCCGAAGTTGTCACCGGTCCATGGCATGCGATCACCGCCGTGGAGATCCCCCGCATGCCCCTCACTGATAGCACTGTCCCGGTATTTGATCCGGGTCTGCGAGAGCGTCTGGAACAACGACTTGCGAAAGCTCTCGAGATGACTGAGCGCGGGCGCCAGGTGAGGCATCATCCAGTTGCGCAGGAACTTGCTTCGCCAGCCCTCTCCTACCATGCCCTCAAACGCCTTGTCAGTGGATTCGACCAGCTTGTGAGCGAACGCAATGCGCTCTGTTTCATAGGTATCGAGCAAGTCTTCACTGGCCCGGCCCTGGACAACGTCTGCCAGCTTCCAGGCAAGGTTTACCGCATCGCCTATGCCGGTATTCATGCCCTGACCGCCAGCCGGGCTGTGAAGATGGCCGGCGTCGCCAAGCAGAAAGGCACGATTGACGCGCAAATGCTCCGCCACGCGGTGATGCACGCGGTATGTGGAGAGCCAGTTGGCTTTACCCACTGTAATACCCAGCATGGCTTCAACCGAAGGCCGCAGATCCTCAAAGGTGAGCCCTTCATGGCCTTCCAGTTCCGGTGGAACGATACCAATCAAACGCTGCATCCCGCTGCTGCGAACCGGGGCCATGAACACCAGGTTATGCTTGGCGCTGTGCAGGTAGACGTTGGTGCTCGGCGGTCCCGTCACGGACACGTCGGCCACGTAAAACAGCTGGCTGTAGGTACCGCCCGGGAAGCCGACCTGCAGTTGTTTGCGCACCACACTGTGTGCGCCTTCACATCCACAGATATAGCGGGCTTCACAGAGCTCCTCTACGCCATCGCGACTCAGCGTGACACGCACATGATCCCAGTGCTGCTCGAAGCGCTGCAAGGAAACGCCTCGCTCCACTTCAACGCCCAGTGCTCTGAGCTGCTCGACGAGGAAGTGTTCATGATCGTCCTGCGGAAACGACAACACGAAGGGGTAAGGCGTAATGTCTTTGCCCGCATCTCCCCAATGTAGACTGGCGATGTCCTTGCCTTCTTCGCTGTAGTGGATGCTGTCGATTTTAATCCCGCGCTCGATCATCTGCTCGGCAAGGCCAAGCTGTTGATAGAACTCAAGCGTCCGTGCCTGGACCACCATCGCACGCGACGCCTGCCCCGGGCCGCTGTTGGTGTCGATGATCCGAAAGCCAACGCCCATGCGCGCCAGGCGCAACGCAAGGGACAAACCCGTGGGCCCTGCCCCGGCGATTAGAATATCGGTGCTTTTCATAGAGCCTCAAAGTGACATCGATTCAATGGATTCATTTAGCTGTTCAAGTGCCATTCCTTCAGCTGTTCCGGCGTGTGCCGGGGTTCAAGTCCTTGGCCAGCCGCCTCCCAGCGCGCGATACAAACGCACCCTGTCGATTGCGGCATCAGTGGCGCTGTCGACCAGATCGCTTTGCGTGGCCAACAGCGCGCGCTGCACGGTAAGCACGTTGATGAAATCAGTGGCGCCCTGGTTGTAGCGGTCCCGAGCGGTGTTCAGGGCCAGAGTGTTCTGGCGAACCGCTTCTTCAAGGGCCGCATGGTGCTCTTGCTCTGCGGCGTAATCACTCATCGCGTTGTCCACTTCATGCCATGCGGACAGGACGACCTTCTGATAATTCAAAGCCGCCTCCTGCTCCTGGCGCTTGCGTAGTTCCAGCGTGCCGGTCAGGCGTCCACCCTGGAAAATCGGCAGATACAGACTCGGCCCGTATGACCACTGGCGCGAATTCCACGCCCCCAGGTCCGACCCGTTCAACGCTTGAAAGCCGACACTGGCACCCAGGCTGACCCGCGGGTAGAAGTCGGCCTTGGCAACGCCAATGGCTGCCGTTGCCCGATGCAATGCGGCTTCGCTCTGCTGGATGTCCGGGCGCCGTCGGGCAAGCTCCGATGGCAATCCGACCGGGACATCGGGCGCCGGATGAGGGATATCCTTGACCGTGGACAGCTCGGTACCGAGGGCCCGGGGAGGCTCGCCCAGCAGATAGCTCAATGCGTTGATCAGTTTTTCTTCCTGAGCGCGCAGCACCGGAATGGTGGCTTCGATCGTCGCGACCTGGGCGGCGGAGTTGGCCGTGTCCAGATTCGTGGTGACCCCGTTGTCGAAGCGGTTTTGCGTCAACCGCGCGCTCTGCCTGGCGATGTCCAGGTTATGTTGGGCCACCACCAGCCTGGCCTGGATACCGCGCAGATGGATGTAGTCAGTGGCGGTTTCCGCGGCAATGCTCAACAACACGCCGTCGCGCTGGGACTGGGTCAACTGGACGTCGGCATCGGCCATTTCGACGTTGCGCCGCACATGCCCCCACAAGTCGAGTTCCCAACTGGCATCCACGGTGGCGTTCCACAGCTCATAGGGCGCCTTGCCGTTGAGGTTCGAAGGGTCCAGGAGCCCCTCGGCGCTACTGCGCTGGCGTTGATAGCTACCCCCGGTACTAACGCCCGGATATTGCTGGCTCCCCGTGACCTGACGCATCACGCGGCTTTGCTCCAGACGACTGCTCGCAGTGCGCACATCCAGGTTCGACTGCGCGGCACGTTCCACCAGAGACGTCAGTTGTGCATCGCCCAGTTGCTGCCACCACTGGCTATCAACGACCGCGCCGATGGCAGTACCGGTCCGTGCCGGCGATTCCCAGCTGTCCGGCAACGGTGTCTGCGGCCCGACAAAATCAGGCCCGACCGTACAGCCGCTCACACTGGCGATGGCCAGGATCAACAATGCGCGTTTCATTTCACAGCTCCTGCGCAGTGTCGATGCTGACCACCACCGACATGCCGACACGCAGCCTGTCCAGATCAGGCTGATTCTCATCGAAGACGATCTTCACCGGGATGCGCTGGGTCACTTTGGTGAAGTTACCGGTAGCGTTGTCCGGTGCGATTTCCGAGAACGAGACGCCACTGGCTGGCGCAACGCTTTCGACGTAGCCGGTGAAGGCATGGCCGGCAAAACTGTCGACGCGGATATCGACTCGCTGTTTCTGGCGCATGTGTTTGAGCTGAGTTTCACGAAAATTAGCGACCAGGAACGCTTCGTGCAACGGGACCACGGCCAGCAATGGACGCCCTTGTGAGACGTAGGCGCCTACTCGCACCGAACGCTGTCCGACCATACCGTCCTGCGGCGCAGTGATTTTGGTGTAGGACAGGTTGAGGTCTGCCTGCTGCAGCGCCGCCTGCTCTTTGGCCAAGGTGGCCTTGGCAACGTCGACCCGCGCCTTCAGGACATCCAGCGCCCTGAGCGCAGCAATGCGGGAAGCCTCGTCGCGATCACGCCCTGCCTGCAGGCTCGACAGATCCGACTCCGCCTTCTGCCGCTCCTGCTGGGTGCCCGCGCCCGAATTGGACAGGTTCAGATAACGCTGCGCGTTGGCTTGAGCGAACTTCAGCGAAGCTGCCGTGGAGCGAGTCGTCGCTGCGGCCTGGTCAATCACCGCAGCCTGACGCTCGATGTTGGCGCCCAGATTTTTCAGCTCCGCCTCAGCCGCTTGAACACCGGCCACCGCCGCAGCTCTGGCTGCGACGAAATCTCGGTCGTCGAGCTCTGCCAGCAACTGACCGGTCTTGACCAATTCGTTGTCTTCAACAGTGACCCTTGTCACCTGACCCGAAATACGCGGAGCCACGAAAACCGAATCCGCACGCACGTAAGCATCGTCGGTGGTCTCTACCGTCGAGTCGCTCAATAGACGATAACCGCCATAAATGGCGCACACCGCCACGGCTGCTGTGATGAGAGAAAGAGAAGTTCTATGTTTCATGGCGATACCGGTGGTTGCGGTGGGTAGGCTCGTTTAGGGAGGGTCAGCAAAATCAGCAGAAGCGCCGCCAGGACCAGCAACAGCGCCAGAAATGCATCACTGAAACTCAAGACGAACGCTTGCTCGCGCAGCCGTTCGGCCAGTTCCATGATCGCCCCTTGATCCAATGGCTGCGCCAGGGTCGGCTGGCGGGCGGTAAATGCGTTCACCAGGATGTTGGAGTGGAAATGCTCTCTCTGGGTGAGGAAGTTCTCCACTGCGGAGCCCGCGATGACGGCTGCCAGGCCGCGCAGGGCGTTGACCATGGCAGAAGCGAAGGGTCCTTCCATTGGCGCGATGACGCCGGTAGCATTCATCAGTAGCGGCACCACCACCATGGGCTGGGCGAAAGCATGAAGCGCCTGCAATGCGTAGAAATCTTCGCGGACCCAGTCACTGGTCACCAGCGACCCGCCGATGCAGGCAACCGTCAACAGGCATAGGCCTGCTGCCAGGACGTAACGCGAATCAACCCAGCGACGATTGATCACAAAGGCGACCAGAGGGGCCAGGATCAACTGAGGCACCGCAATCAGCAGGGCAATGGGCATCACCTGCTGAGGCCGGTAGTTCTGGATCTCGATCAGATACGCAGCGGGAATCGCGCTACCCGCGGTCGCGACGATAACGAACAGGCACAACGTCATGATCCCGTAGGCGAAATTTCTCCGCTCGAGCAACTGAAGCTTGAACAATGGCAACGGGTGGAACCATTCATTCAGCAGGAAAAGTGGCAGGCACACGGCCGCACCCAGCAACAGCACCACGATCAGGGGCGAGTTCAGCCAATCGAGACGCTCACCCTGAGTGAGTGCGACCACCAGCATGGAAATCCAGCCCATGCCCAGCAGTGCGCCCTTCCAGTCCGCTTGCTTGAAACGCTCCAGGCGTAGCGGATCCTGGGGCAGGCCATAGGCAATCAGGGCCGCGCCTGCAAGTCCCGCTGGAACGATTTGCCAGAACACCAGGCGCCAATCGCTGTGCTCTGTCCACAACGCCGACAGTGGCATCGCCAGATTGGGACCGAACGTGGCCGTCAACGCATAGGCTGACAGGCCGTAGAGTTTGATGTTCCAGGGCAGAAACCGCAGGGCCACAGTCATCAGCAGCGGCGGCAATGACCCACCTGCAAGCCCTTGGAGTACGCGCAACGCCAGCAGTGTCGTCAGATCGGGGGCGAACGGGATCAAGACGCCCAGCAGCGCGAACGCCGCGGTGGCGACAATGGCGAAGCGGCGTATCGAAAACGTGATCGCCAGCCACGGCGCGATCAACATTGCCGACACCTCGGCGGCAGCATAGGCCGTGCTGACCCAGGTGCCTTCGTCATGACCCAAGCCCATGACACCCAGTGTGTCGGTGAGGGTGATTTCAGTTACCCGGTCGTTGATGCCGGATGAAAGCGCAGCAATCAGAACCCCTACCAGACCAATGGCAAGGCGCCAACCAAACGGCGTGGGAACAGGTGGGGTTACGGATGGCGACACACTAGGCTCCTGGAATCGATGTCAGAACAGGCCCGGCGCAAAACTTGCGCTAGAATTTAGAAACAGATTTTTATTTCGGTACACTGTACCGCTCAACGATACGAGAGGCAAGATACATGACAGGTCCGTTATCCGGTCGCGCAGCCATACAAGTGATAACCAGAGCCGCAGCGATCCTGCGCTGCCTGGAAAGCGAACCGAACGGGTTGAGCCTGGGAGCGATCGCCAAGCGAATCGAACTGCCCCGCTCCACTGTGCAGCGACTGGTCGACGCCCTGGTGATCGAAGAGCTGCTGGAGGTGCACGGTGCTGGCGGCGTTTGCCTCGGCCCGGCGCTGATGCGCCTCGCCTCCCACAGCCATGTCGACATCACTCAACAGGCTCGCCCGTTCCTGGAAAAGCTGGCGCAAATGACAGGCGAAACGGCGGTGCTCGAAACTGCCAACGGCGACAACCTGCTGATTTTGCATTCAGTCGTGTCCGGCCAGGCCCTGCGGGTATCGCCTGTGGCCGGCAACATGTTCAGTATCTACGCCACGTCAGGTGGCAAGATCCTGCTTTCGAGAATGACGGATGAGGCGGTCATCAAGCTGGTCGGGCCGGAGCTCAAGGCGTTGACACCCAAAACACCCACGATGAGCCAGCTGCTTTCCCAGCTGAAGCTTATCCGCGAGGAGGGTTTCGCCTACGACTTTGACGAGCACACCACCGGGGTTGGGGCTGTGGCGGTAGGTTTGCAGACGCCCCAAGGCAGTTATGCGATTGACGTGGTCGGCCCTGTCTGGCGCCTGCAGACCGCACTGGACACCATCAAGGCAGCGCTGCTTGAGTGTCAGGATGGTTTGAACAAAGCGCTGCGCAGCGTTGGTTGAACGACCAGGCGCCATGCTTTACCACCCATTTGAAACGGCGAACGTGGGGTTTGCATTTCGCAAACCCCACGCTTTCCCTGCGTCACTGCGAGCGTATGCCAGGCAGCGGCTGGCCGGGCGGTTAAAAATCGAATAATCAGATCTGTTTGATTCAATTATTCGGCTTTTCCCAATCGGCCTGACCGATGTTCATTATCGAGCCTGTGAGCCTTCGCTCTCTTGAATATTCTGTCTGAGGTCAGCACATGATTGAACTGCGCACGTTTGCGGAGCTGGGCAGCGGACACGACGGAGGGCTGGATACTCGCCATCATTTCTCATTCGGTAACTACCATGACCCGAAACGCATGAACTGGGGGAGGATCAAAGCCTGGAATGACAACAGGGTCGCCCCCCAGACCAGTCTTGCCCCCCATTGCCACCCGGAGATGGAGATCATTACCTATGTGCGCCAAGGTGCGATCACCCACCAGGACAGCCTTGGCAACACAAGCCGCACGGTCGCAGGTGACGTGCATGTCAGGAGCGCCGGCACGGGTTTTACGCAGAGCGATTACAACCACGAGGACCAGGAGACCGCTTTTTTTCAAATATTCATCGTCCCGGATCTCAAGGGGTTGCCGACGCAATGGGCCGTGCGGCCGTTTCCCAGGCAGATCTGCGGTGGCACGTTGGAAATCCTGGCAAGTGGCTTCGACGGCGATTGCCAAGCGCTGCGCATTCGCGCTGATGCGCGCCTGGCTGCGGCCACCCTCGATACCGCTGGGCACGCCGAATATGCGTTGACGAAGGACCGTAAGGTGTATCTGGTTGTGGCGTCAGGGCAGATCGAGGTGAACGGCGTAGTCATGAGGGTTGGGGACGGCGCCGCTGTTCATAAAGAATTACTGCTCAAGCTGTTCGCCCATCAACGCAGTGAAGTGCTGCTGGTGGACGTGGCTTACTAGACGGATCGGCTGGCCATCGCCCATTGAAGCGCTTTTGTCCGCAATGATCGGATCGGCAGCCCGTTTTTCCCCATTCCCCCGCTCCCTAGACTTCAAGGCTTGTCCCTTGAATCCATGGAGTCTGTCATGCTTGCTATTACCTCTCCCATCCGAGTCGGCCTGGTCGGCATCGGCAACTGGGCCATGCACGGTCACGTTCGTGTGCTCTCGCTGTTGCCGCAATATCAAATCACTGCGGTGTACAGCCAGCGTCTGGACAGTGCCAAGGTCGCCGCTGATAAGCTCGGCATTGCCCATGTGGCCGAGTCTCTGGACGAGCTGGTCAACCACCCCGAAGTCGATCTGGTGGTGGTCCTGACGACCGCGCCGCAACATGAAGAAGCGGTGCGCGCGGCCATCGCCGCCGGGAAGAACGTCTACTGCGAGTGGCCGCTGACCACCAGCACCGCCGTCTCGCAGGAACTGGCTTGCCTGGCGAAGCAGGCCGGGGTGCGCACCCTCGTCGGCTTGCAGCGCCGCCACGCGCCGCACAACCGCTACCTGCAGGATCTGCTGCAACAAGGCTATGTCGGCAAGGTGCGTTCGGTGCGCATCCACGTCAGCATGAATTACTTCCAGGCCCTGCGCCCCAACGCCCTGCGCTGGACAGTACCGGTCGAGAATTTCTCCAGCGTGATTTCAATTTATGCCGGGCATTTCCTCGACATGCTGTTCACCGCCATGGGCTGGCCGGTCAACGTCAGCGCGCTGGTGGTCAACCAGTTCGACACCGTCACCATCAAGGAAACCGGTGAGCGACTGAGCGGCACCGCGCCGGATCAACTGGTCATCGCCGGGCAACTGGAAGATGGCGCCCTGCTCTCGGTTCACATCGAAGGCGGCAAACGCAACGGCTCGGGGGTGCAGATCGACATCACCGGCCACGAAGGCGATTTGCGCATCAGCAACGTCTCGGCGTTTGGCGACGTGGGCGATGACTATGTCATCGAAGGCGCACACGGCGATGACCTGCCCCTGGAAGTGCTGCCGATTCCGGCCAGCTACTCACGCCTGCCAGCCGCCGCGGACCTGCCCTCCTCGGTGCTCGAACTCGCGGAGCTGTATCACGTGTACGCCCAGGACCTCGCCGAAGGCACCCACGCCGCCGCGACCTTTGACGATGCCGTGCGCATGCACGCGCTTCTGGACGGCGTACTGGCGTCGTCGCAAACCGGCCGCCGGACGCTGCTCGCCCTCTGAACCCCTTTTCGCTGAATACCTGTTCCTTTCTGGAGATCTTCCCTTGGCCCCTTCATTGCCATTGAAACTGTTATCCAATGCGGTCGTCGGACCGTACCCACTGAGCCATCGCGTGGTGCACGCGCCCATGACCCGGCTGCGCGCAGACCGCGACGACAGCCCGAGCCAGATGATGCAACGCTACTACGAGCAACGCGCCTCCCGGGGCGGCCTGCTGATCGTCGAATCCACTCACCCTTCGCTGGACAGCCGGGGTTACCTCGGTGCGCCGGGCATCTACACCGACGCCCATCGGGACGCCTGGAAACCCATCGTCGAGGCCGTGCACGCCAAGGGCGGGGTGATATTTCTGCAACTCGGTCACGATGGCCGCCAGTCCCACAGCGACCTCAGCAACGGTAAGCCGCCGATTGCGCCGTCGGTGGTGCCGTTCGAAACCAATGCCTTCACCCAGGACGGCTGGGTGCCGGCCTCCCCTCACCGTGCTGTCGACAAGGACGAGCTGCCGGCGTTGGTCGAGAGTTATCGGCAAAGCGCGCAGCGGGCGCTGGATGCGGGCTTCGACGGCGTCGAACTGCATAATGCCAACGGCTACCTGCTGGACACCTTCCTGCAGGACGGCACCAATAAACGCACGGATGAATACGGCGGCCCCATCGAAAACCGCGTGCGATTCCCCTTGCAGGTGCTCGACGCGCTGGTGTCGGTCTGGGGTGCGGAGCGGGTCGGCGTGCGGGTGTCGCCGAGTGGCCAGTGGGGTTCGATTTCCGACAGCAACCCGCAAGCCACTTTCGAATACTTCACGCGCCGGCTGAACGAGTACGGACTGGCGTACCTGCACGTCATCGAGCCGCGCATCAAGGGCACCGACGAAATCGAGCCTGATCGCCCGCCGGTTGCAGCGGCCTTTCTGCGACCGTTCTTCGACGGCCCGATCATCGCGGCCGGCGGCTTCGATCGCGGGGGCGCCGAAGCGATCGTGCAATCCGGCGCTGCGGACCTGGTGGCCTTCGGTCGTCACTTCAGCGCCAACCCCGACCTGCCCGAGCGCCTGCGCCACGACTGGCCCCTGACCCCTTATGTGCGGGACGCGTTCTGGGGTGGTACGGCGCAGGACTACAACGATTTTCCCGAGTACGGCGGCGAGGCAGAAGCGCGCTGAGTGACCTTGTGAACTGACTCCCTTCCATCCATCCCCTCAACGCCCGATGTTCAGCATCGGGCTTTTTATTGGGCGCTGTCTGGCCGCTGCCCGGCGCTTTTCTTTCATCCACAAAAAAGCCGACAGCGAAGGATCGCTGTCGGCCCGGTGCAACCGCTGGGGTGTCAGACCACCGCGGCTTCTTCGTAGAACGGATAATCGATGTAGCCGACGTCCGTGCCGCCGAAGAAAGTCGGACGGTCGTAGACGTTCAACGGCAAGTGCTTACGCAATCTCTCCGGCAGGTCAGGGTTGGCGATGAAGTGACGACCGAAGGCCACCAGATCCGCATCGCCGGCGCGGATGATCGCCTCCGCCGCTTCGCCGTCGAACCCGCCCGCCGCGATGATCACGCCAGGGAAATGCTTGCGCATCATCTGCGCAGCCACTGGGGCCGGGTCTGCGTTTTCATCTTCGACGTTGCCGAGGATGCGTGGCTCGATCAGGTGCAGGTACGCCAGGTTCAGCGGCGCCAGTTGTCGAGCGACGTAGGTGAACAGGCCTTCAGGATCGGCATCGCCCATGTCGCCCCAGGTACCGCTTGGGCCAAGGCGAACGGCGACGCGGTCGGAACCCCAGACCGAGATCAGTGCGTTCGTCACTTCCAGCAGGAACCGCGCGCGGTTTTCGAACGCGCCGCCGTATTGGTCGGTGCGCTTGTTGCTGTTGTCCTGAAGGAACTGATCCACCAGATAACCGTTGGCGCCGTGCAGCTCGACGCCGTCGAAACCGGCCTTGACGCCACGCTCGGCTGCCGTGCGGAAACTCTCGACCAACTCGGCGATTTCCTCGACGGTCAGCGCCCGGTTCGGCGTGTTCGGCACCCAGCCTTCCTGGGTGTACGCCACGCCGCCATGGAGGACTTCCGATGGCCCGACTGGAATGCTGCCGAGGGGCTGCACTTCGCTGTTGGACTGACGACCAGCGTGGTAGAGCTGCAGGAAGATCTTCGCGCCCTTGGCGTGCACGGCGTCGGTGACCTGTTTCCAGCCGGCGATCTGGCTGTCATCGAACAGGCCGGGGGCGCCCAGATAGCCGTTGCCGTTGGGGGCGGCGATGGTCGCCTCGCCAATCAGCAAGCCGCCTTCGGAAGCGCGCTGTGCGTAGTATTCGGCCATCAGCGGACCGGGGCGTGCGCCCTCTTCGGCCCGCATGCGGGTCAGCGGCGCCAGCACGACGCGGTGGGAAAAGGTGAAAGGGCCGATGGTGACCGGGGAATGGAGCTTGGACATGATTGCCTCGTTCGGAAAAGGAATAGACGCTTGCCCGCCCGAAAGTCAGCATCGCTTTCATGGCCTGGGCACTGGCGGCCAGTACAAGGCTTTTCCCGAACCAGATAAACAGCCCAACCGTCACAACAATTCGGACTATTGGGCTGTAATCCCTCTGAATGTGCGTGGCGCGGTTGGCAATCGGCGACTCATCATCGCGTCAAGGCTGCGCCACCGTTGCGATGTGCTGCTTGAAGTAGTCGATCAACACCCGAAGCTTCGGTGTCGCATTGCGGCTCGACGGCCACAGCATCCACAACGACCCTCGGTGGTCGGTGAACTCCGGCAGCACACGCTCAAGATGGCCGTCGCGCAACGCCTGAATCGTTGAAAAGTCCGCCAGACAGGCGATGCCCAGACCTTCAAGCGCCATGTGGGTCAGCGCATCGGTGGTGGTGCAGGCGATGACCCGGCCCAGTTCCGGGTCAGTGTCGGCGTCCGGATCGCGCACCGGCCAGCGTTCAAGGGAGCCGCTGGCCGGGAATTTGTGCAGCAGGCAGGCATGGTCGCGCAGTTGATCCGGGTGGGTGGGTCGGCCACGGCGGGCCAGGTAGTCGGGCGATGCCACCAGTTCCAGCTTGTATTCCCCCAGCTTGCGCGCCATCAGCCGCGAATCCGACGGCTGGCCGGTACGCACCACGGCATCGAAGCCTTCTTCGATCACGTCCACCATGCGGTCCGACAGGTCCACGTCCAGCTCGATCTGCGGGTAGGCCTGCATGAAACCGGTGAGCAGCGGGAAGATCAGCGTGTTCTGCAACGGCACGCTGATGCGCAACTTGCCGCGCGGCTCGTCGGCCAGTTGCGACAGCTCGATTTCCGCCTGCTCGGCCTCCTGAATGATGCGTTTGCAACGCTGCAGGAACAGCTCGCCTTCGGCGGTCAGGGTGACGCTGCGGGTGCTGCGGTGAAACAGCCGCACCCCCAGGCGCTCTTCCATGCGCGACACGCTCTTGCCGACCGCCGAGGAGGAAATCTCCATCAAACGGCCGGCTTCGGTAAAGCTGCGTGTTTCAGCGACCTGCACAAAGGCCATGATGCCACTGAGACTGTCCAGCATGAGAGCTCCCGACGGAATGGATGATCACGTCGCGCCATTCTATGCCCCTGACGGTGGCGGCACATCACTCTGTGGGTTGCACAACCGCAATGGCCTCGATTTCGATCATGGCGCGAGGGTCGTAGAGCGCCTTGATCTCGGCGATGGTATCAGCGGGATACGGGGCGGAGAAAAACCGGCGACGCAGCTCGACGACTTCATCGAAGTGCCCCATATCCGTCACGAAGATGGTCACCTTGATGACGTTGGCGAGGGTCGAGCCACCTGCAATCAGTGCCCGGTTGAGGTTGGCGAAGGCCTGCTCACCCTGGGCGAGAAATCCGCCTTCGACGATCTGCCCATCGGAGCCACTTCCGGCCTGCCCGGAGATGAACAAAAGGTTTCCAAACTTGATGCCCTGCGACAGCAGGTAGGGTTCGTAGGGATCGGGTTGGGTGATGATACGTTCGAACATGGTTGGCTCCAGAGTGAGAAAGATGACACGGCATGGGTGAATTCAAATCACCAGATGACCGGTAGGGGCGATACTGATCTCGCACAGCCAAGCGGGCAAACGATAAGAAATCAGGTATAAGATGATTTGAAATCATCTGTCTTTATTGGTTGGCCCATGCGTCGTTTACCGCCTCTCTCATCACTGCGCGCTTTCGAAGCGGCAGCCAGGCACGGCAGTTTCAAGCAGGCCGCTCACGAGTTGGCGGTGACGCCGACTGCGATCAGCCACCGCGTACGGGCACTTGAGGAATACACCCAGCTTCAGCTCTTTGTGCGGACCGTGCGCCAGGTCACGCTGACCGAGGCAGGCTCAGTGCTGTATCCCGTCCTGAAACAGGGCTTTGATGCATTCGAGACAGTGTTGCAGCAGCTCACCCAGGCGAGTCAGCGCAAGCGGGTCACCATCACTGCCACCCATGCGTTCACCGCGAAGTGGCTGATGCCTCGAATTTCCCGTTTTCATGCATTGCACCCTGACATTGATTTGCAGATTCAGGCCAGCGACCGGGCCATCGAGCTGACCGGCCAGACGTTCGACATCGCTTTGCGCTACGGGCGCGGCCCCTATCCCGGATTCAACGCACAGGCCATGTTGACTGACGAATATGCCCCGGTGAGCAACCCGTTACTGCAGGTCAGGGACCTGTCGGCGCTTGGCTCGGTGCCCTTGATTCACTTTGAATGGGCGAGGGAAAGTGCCGACAACCCGACCTGGCAGAAGTGGCTGGACCAGGCCGGGCTGTCGCGGACAGCGCTTCATGGACAGTTGCGCTATTCGGATGAGGGGCACGCCATCCAGGCCGCCGTGGCCGGCCAGGGTATCGCCCTGCTCAGCCTTGCATTAGTCGCCGAAGAACTTGCCGCCGGCCACCTGATACAACCCTTTGGGCCTTCGATCACTGGCTATACCTACCACCTGCTGACCCAGGTGGGAAAAGAGCCCAGCGTTTGGGTGCAGGACGTGGCTGACTGGCTTAGAGGAGAGTTTGAAGCGAGTGGTTGAGGGGGTGGGCAGTAGTGATGAGCAAGACTTGCCTGCATCGGCGACCTCAAAGCCGCCCCCGCCGGCAAGCCGTGCTGCTACGGGACCGGCGCCAGACGCAAATCCCCCGAACACCTCATCTCCCGTAGCAGTCCGGCTTGCCGGCGTCAGCGACTTCAAGGGCGCCACGCCGGCAAGCCGGACTGCTACGGGATTGAGGTGCAGCACCGAACGTGTCTCGCAGCGCCCCTGTAGGAGCGCGCTTGCCCGCGATGACGTTGGTACATTCACGACATCTCTGTCAGGCGAAAAGGCCAGTCGCGGGCAAGCGCGCTCCTACGGGTTTGCGGCCGGACACCCATCCCGCGCCCGCCGCAAATCCCGGAGCAGCCGGGCTTGCCCGCGGGCGCAATCTCAAAGGCGCCCCCTGTAGGAGCGCGCTTGCCCGCGATGACGTTGGTACATTCACAACATCTCTGCCAGGCGAAAAAGCCAGTCGCGGGCAAGCGCGCTCCTACGGGGTTTGCGGCCGGACACCCATCCTGCGCCCGCCGCAACTCCCCGCACTTGCAACACTCTCCGGTCGAGGTTAAGGTCAAACCATGAACACCCAACGTTTCGCCTCGACCACCACCTTCACGACCGCCATCGGCGGGTCGCGGGTGGTTGCGTGAAGTGATAACGCAGGACCCCAAAGACCCGCCAGCAATGGATCGGGTCTTTTTTTTGCCCCGATTTTCGCTGGCACCCATGCAAGGAAACGCATATGTACGCTCTGCTGATTCTCGACATGCAGGTTGGACTCGTTCACGGCCCTGACAAGCCTTGGCGCGGCGAGGCGGTGATCGACACCCTGACCGCGCTCATGAGAGATGCACGGGAGCGCGGCGCTCCGATCTTTCTCGCGCGCCACGTCGGCCCGGCAGGTTCTCCGATCGAACCGGGCAGCCCGCTCACCGAGCTTGTGCAAGAGCTGGAGCTGACAGGCGATGAACGCATCTTCCAGAAAACCCGCCCCAGCGCCTTCGTTCAGACAGACCTGGCCAGCCAGCTCAGACAGCTCGGCTGCGAGGGCATCGTCGTGACCGGCATGAAAACCCAATACTGCGTCGACAGCACTTGCCGCGCCGCCCGCGATTGCGGGTTCGATGCCGTGCTGATCGCCGACGGGCACACCTGCTCCGACACCCCGACGCTGAGCGCAGAGGCCATCATCGCCCACCACAACGCAACACTGGCAGGACCCTTCTGCCGGGTGGTGCAGGCGAAGGACTGGCGTTTCTGAAACGACATCCCCGCGCCTTGAGCCTGCTCTGCCCTATGTTCGCCAGCGCACAGACGAATCTGTCCCAGGATGGCCATACTCGGCGCTGGAAAGCCACGTCTTAAAGGCGCTGCTGGGCGCTGAAGGGCTACATCGGCGCACCTCTGAACATTCGCGCGATGAGAGCCACGCGCTTCAGGCTCACGACCTTATGACTAGCACATGGACACGCGTACGGGGAGTGGTTGCTCGCTTGTCCGGGATCCACCAGAACGGTTCGTTTTCCGCCTCCGGGTTTGAATACGAACCGATTCTGCGCTCCGAGCTGTTCAGCGCCGATCAGATGGCCAGCCACGGCATCGCCCTGGCCGGGCAGCATCAACTGACGGCGCTGTCGGCCCGCGACTCGATGCTCAGCAGGCTCGATGACAACGAGGCCTTGCTCAAGCGCAGTTGCACGGCGCTGTCCGAGGCTCAGGTGTCGAGCCGTCGCGTCACGCCGGCAGCGGAATGGCTGCTGGACAATTACTTCCTGATCGAAGAACACATTCGCACCGCCAGGACCCACCTGCCCAAAGGCTACAGCCGTGAGTTGCCACGCCTGATCAACGGCCCTTCCGCCGGGCTGCCGCGGGTCTACGACATCGCCCTGGAGACGATTTCCCACGGCGATGGACGGGTCGACGAACAGAGCCTGGGCCGCTTCATTTTCTCGTATCAGACTGTCATGCCGCTGGCGCTTGGAGAGCTGTGGGCGGTGCCGATCATGTTGCGCCTGGCGCTGATCGAGAACCTGCGTCGGGTCGCTTCGCGGGTGATGGCCAACGCAGATGATCGCAACCTGGCCGACGACTGGGCCGAGCGCCTGATCGAAACCTCGGAGCGCGACATCAAGAGCGTGGTGCTGACCGTGGCCGACATGGCCCGCTCCACCCCGCCGATGACGGCGGCTTTCGTCGCCGAATTCACCCGCCGGTTGCAGGGCCAGAGCGCAGCCCTGGCGTTACCGCTGAACTGGATCGAGCAGATGCTGGGCGAAAAAGGCTCAAGCATCGAGCGTCAGGTTCAGCTCGACGCCCAGCAGCAGGCCGCCGACCAGGTGTCCATCAGCAACAGCATCGGCAGCCTGCGCCTGTTGTCCGCGACGGACTGGCGCGAGTTCGTCGAGTCGATGAGCCACGTCGAACAGACGCTGTGCGAAGACCCGGCAACGGTCTACCGGACCATGGACTTCCGCACCCGGGACAGCTACCGGCATGTCATCGAACGCCTGGCCAGGCGCAGTGCGCAGCATTCCGAAACTCAAGTGGCGCGGGTGGCCATCGACCTTGCGACGGCCCAGGCGGCGTCGGTCTCCTGTGAGGTGCTGGCGCGGCATGTCGGGTATTACCTGATCAGCGACGGGCTGCCTGTACTGGAGCGCGCACTCAAGGCCCGCGTGCCGATGCATGAGCGCTGGAAACGCCTGTTGCAGCGCTCGCCGCTGATGTTTTACCTGGCCCCGGTGTCGCTGCTGACACTGGTGTTTGCCGGACCGTTGCTGGCGTCCGCGCACCGCGACCGCATGCCGGACCTCGCGCTGCTGGTGCTGGCAGTTCCGTGCCTGATCATGGTCAGCCGGCTGGCGATCAGCCTGATCAACTGGCTGGTGACGTTCAGCCTGCTGCCTTCCGTGCTGCCCAAGATGGATTACGCCCATGGCATCCCCGACGACGCCCGCACCCTGGTGGTGATTCCCACGCTGATTGCCAACCTGGCCGATGTGGATGAACTGGTGGAAGGCCTCGAGGTGCGCTTTCTCGCCAACCGCGACAGCAACCTGTATTTCGCCCTGCTCAGCGATTTGCTCGACGCCGCTGAAGAAGTCCTGCCTCAGGACGCCGAGCTGATTGCCCGGGCCTCGGAGGCGATCACCCTGCTCAACCGCAAGTACGCCGACGGCATCACCGACCGGTTTTTCCTGCTGCACCGGCCCCGTCGCTGGAATCCGGGCGAACGGGTGTGGATGGGCCACGAGCGCAAGCGCGGCAAGCTGATCGAACTCAACGCGCTGCTGCGCGGCAGTGGGCGGGAGTGTTTCAACGCCATCGTCGGGGACATCACCCCACTGCAAAGCGCCCGCTACGTGATCACACTGGACACCGACACCCTGCTGCCCCGTGACGCCGCGCAGCAATGCGTGGCCGCCATGATGCACCCGCTGAACCGTCCGCTGTTCGATGCCATGGGCAAACAGATCATCGCCGGCTACGCGGTGTTGCAGCCGCGGGTGGGTATCAGCCTGACCAGCGTCACCCGTTCGACCTACGCGCGAGTGTTTGGCAGCGACGCCGGGGTCGACCCCTATACCCGCGCGGTGTCCGATGTGTATCAGGACCTGTTCCAGCAGGGCTCGTTCATCGGCAAGGGCATCTATGACGTGGATGCGTTCACCTGCGCGCTGGATGGCTGCCTGCCCAATAACCAGATCCTCAGCCACGACCTGATCGAAGGCTGCTATGCGCGCTCCGGCCTGCTCAGTGACGTACAGCTGTATGAGCAATATCCTTCGGGCTACGGCGCCGATGTCAAACGTCGGCACCGCTGGATTCGCGGGGACTGGCAGTTGTTGCCGTGGGTCGCGCCCTGGACCCGCAACGCGACCGGCGAGTGGGTGCACAACCGGCTCAGTGTCATGGCGCGCTGGAAGATTCTCGACAACCTGAGGCGCAGTCTGGAGCCGCTCTCCACCCTGACCATGCTGGGCTGGGCGTGGCTGGCCAGCAGCGAACCGCTGGGCTGGACGCTGACGGTTGTCGGCTTGCTGGTGGTTCAACCGCTGCTTCGCAGCGTCACCGAGCTGATGCAGCCACCGGCCGGCGTGCCCTACCGGCAGCACCTTCTGGCACTGACGGGCGACCTGGGACAGGAGCTTGCCCGCGTCTGCCTGACACTCGCCTGGCTGCCGTTCGAGATGCTGTACAGCACCGACGCCATCCTGCGCTCGCTGTGGCGGCTCGGTTTCAGCCGGCGCCTGCTGTTGCAGTGGCAACCGTCGCGGGAGGTCGAGCGGATGAGGCAAAGCCGGCTGCCCGGTTTCTATCGACTGATGTGGATCGCGCCGACGCTGGCACTGCTGACAGTCGCGGCGCTGCTCGACACTCCGCTGACCCTGCTGATCGCAAGCCCCCTGCTGCTGGCGTGGCTGGCAGGTCCATGGATCGCCTGGCGGCTCAGCTCGCCCGCCGAGGGATCAGTGTTCAAACCCTCGCCGCAGGACCTGCGTTTTCTGCACGTGCTCGCTCGTCGGACCTGGGCCTTCTTCGACCAGTACGTCGGTCCCCAGGATAACTGGCTCCCGCCCGACAACGTGCAGGAAGCACCGAAGGCGGCCATCGCCCACCGCACCTCGCCGACCAATATGGGCATGTCGTTGCTGGCGCATCTGGCCGCCCATGACTTCGGCTACCTCAGCACCGAACGCCTGCTGACCCGGCTGGCCGCCTCCCTGGACAGCATGCACAGCCTCGAACGGCACCGGGAGCATTTCTACAACTGGTACGACACGCAAACCCGCGAACCGCTGCGGCCACGCTATGTCTCGACGGTCGACAGCGGCAACCTGGCCGGGGTATTGCTGACATTGGGTACTGGCCTCGGGCAGATCGCTGACACCGCGATGAGCCCACTGGCCGTGATCAACGGCCTGCGCGACACCCTGGACACCTTGATCCAGGCCCGGCACGCCAATGAATCCGACCCGCTCAGTCAACTGCGAACAGCCCTTGAACGCGCCGGGCAGACGCCGGATGCGGACACCCTGGCCGACCTGCTGCACACAGCCCGCATGACGGTTTCAGACGCTGAACTGGCGGGCGATGAGGAAAGCATCTATTGGCAGCAAGCCTTCGTCAGCCAATGCACCGACTGGACCGACGAACTGCAGCGATACCGGCTCCCGACGCCCCTGGCCGGCCCCAGGCTTACGCCCTTCAGCCTGCGCCAGCTGGCAAGCCTGGACACCGCAGAGTGGAATATCGAGCAGCTCAGCGATATCGAACAGGTGCGCAACAGTGCCAGGGACCGGCTCAAGGTACTGGACCGGTTGAGAGCGCTGACCGGCGAGATGGCGCAGATGGACTTCTCGTTGCTCTACGACAGTCAGCGCGATCTCTTTGTCATCGGTTACAACGCTGACGAGCGCAGGCTGGACACCGGCTACTACGACCTCCTGGCTTCCGAGGTGCGGCTGACCAACTACGTCACCATCGCCCAGGGACAGACGCCACAGCGCGCCTGGTTCACCCTCGGCAGGTTGCTGGGGGAAAACGCAGGGGTGCCGACGCTGCTTTCGTGGTCCGGGTCGATGTTCGAATACCTGATGCCGATGCTGGTGATGCCCAATTACGACGGCAGCCTGCTGGACCAGACCTGCCGTGCCGCCGTGGCCGTACAGATCGAACACGGCAAGGCGCTGGGCATTCCCTGGGGCGTGTCGGAATCGGGGTATTACACCCTCGATGCGCACCTGAACTATCAATACCGCGCCTTTGGCGTTCAGGGCCTGGGCCTCAAGCGCGGGCTGAGCGACGACATCGTGATCGCCCCTTATGCCAGCGCGCTGGCGCTGATGATCGATGCCAACGCGGCCTGCAAGAACCTGCAACGCCTGACCTTGCAAGGCGCCTCGGGGCGTTTCGGGATGTATGAAGCGGTGGACTACACCGAGGCTCGCTTGCCACGCAGCCAGCCGTTCGCCGTGGTCCAGTCGTTCATGGCTCACCATCAGGGCATGAGCCTGCTGGCCCTGACCAGCCTGCTGCTGGATCACCCCATGCAACGGCGCTTCGCGGCGGATCCTGCGTCGCAATCCGCGCTGTTGCTGCTACAGGAACGGGTGCCCAAAGCCGCCGCGCCATACCTTAAAACCGAGCAATCGCCGGTGCTCGGCGACGGTGGCCAGGACCCGGGCCTGAGGGTGTTCGCCGACCCCGGCCGCAAACGCCCCGCCGTGCAGTTGCTGTCCAACGGCCGCTACCACGTGATGCTGACCAGTGGCGGCGGTGGCTACAGCCGTCGCAACGACATGGCCGTCACCCGCTGGCAGGAAGACACCACCCAGGACAACTGGGGCATGTTCTGCTATCTGCGCGACGTCGACACTGCCACGGTCTGGTCGGCGGCCTATCAGCCCACGCTGCATCAGCCAGAAAGCCACGAGACCATTTTCAGTGATTCCCGGGCCGAGTTCAGGGCGCGCAACCTGGATTTCGATACCCACCTGGAAATCGTCGTCTCGCCGGAGGACGACATCGAACTGCGGCGCCTGCACGTCACCAACCGCGCCGCCTTCGCCAAGACGCTGGAGATCACCACCTACGCCGAAGTGGTGCTGGCCAGCCCAGGCAATGACGCCATGCACCCAGCCTTCAGCAAGCTGTTCGTACAGACCGAACTGCTGCCCTCGCTGCAAGCCATCCTGTGCAGCCACAGGCCCCGCGCCAGCGATGAACCGACGCCCTGGATGTGCCATCTACTGGCGGCCCATGGCGTCGACATCGACGAGATTTCCTATGAAACCGATCGCATGCGGTTCATTGGCCGGGGGCGCAGCCTGGTCTCGCCAGCGGCACTGGACGCCGGCTGCGGGCAGCTGTCGAACACCGCAGGCCCGGTCCTCGACCCGGTGGTCGCGATCCGCTGCCGGATCACCCTGCAACCCGGCCAGCAAGGAACCATCGACCTGGTGACCGGGGCCGCCGACAGCCGCGACGACTGTCTGTCACTGATCAACAAGTACCGCGACCGTCATCTGGCCGATCGCGTGTTCGACCTGTCCTGGACCCATAGCCAGGTGCTGCTGCGTCAGCTCAATGCGTCTTTGCCCGATGCCCGTTTGTTCGAGCAGATGGCCTCCTCCCTGCTCTACGCCAACACCTCGATGCGCGCCGACGCTGCCGTGCTGGTCGCCAACCACCGCAACCAGTCAGGGCTCTGGGGACAGGCGATCTCCGGCGACCTGCCCATCGTGCTGTTGCAGATCTACAGCCTGGACAACATCGAACTGGTCCGGCAACTGGTGCAGGCCCACGCCTATTGGCGGCAAAAGGGGCTGGTGGTGGACTTGCTGATCTGGAACGAGGATCAGGCGGGCTATCGTCAGCAGTTGCAGGACGCGATCATGGGATTGATCACCTCCGGCAGCGAGGCGACCCTGCTGGATCGTCCGGGCGGCATCTTCGTGCGGCCCGCCCAGCAGATCTCCGCCGAAGACCGTGTGCTGGTCCTGTCCGTGGCGCGGCTGGTGCTGAGCGAAGGCTTCGGTACCCTGGCCGAGCAGGTGCATCGGCGCAGGGTTTCACCGGTGCATGGACCATTCGTGGCAACGCGGCAGCACCAGGCAACGTCAAGCTCGGTCAGGCCCAGCCACTCGCCGTTGCTGCTGAGCAATGCCTACGGCGGTTTCAGTGCCGATGGCAGCGAATACATCATTACCGGCCTGGCGTCCCAGCCGACGCCCGCACCCTGGGTCAACGTGCTGGCCAACGGGCAATTGGGCACCGTGGTTTCCCAGGCCGGGAGCGCCTACACCTGGGCGGAAAACGCCCATGAGTTTCGCTTGAGCCCCTGGCACAACGACCCGGTCACCGATCGCAGCGGCGAAGCGATCTACCTGCGCGACGAAGAAACCGGGCATTTCTGGTCGCCCGCGCCACAGCCCTGCCCCGGCACCGGCCCGTACCGGACCCGCCATGGCTTCGGCTACAGCGTGTTCGAACATGAAGAAGACGGCATTCACAGCGAGCTGTGGGTCTACGTGGCGCTGGACGCCCCCATCAAGTTTTCCCGATTGCTGCTGAACAACCGCTCCGGTCGCGCCCGCACGCTGTCGGTCACGGGCTACGTGGAATGGGTGCTGGGCGATCTGCGCAGCAAGTCAGCGATGCATGTGGTCACCCAGTCGGATCCGGTGACGGGCGCCCTCTTCGCCCGCAATGCCTATTCGCTGGAGTTTTCAGAAAGGGTGGCGTTCTTCGACACCGACACCGTCGAGCATGGCGTCAGCGCTGACCGCACCGAATTCCTGGGCCGTAGCGGAACCCTGGCAGCGCCCGCCGCCATGGGCCATGCCGGGTTATCGGGCCGGGTCGGTGCAGGGCTGGACCCTTGCGCGGCGCTGCAAGTGTCGGTCGAGCTGGCGGACGGGCAAAACAGGGAAGTCATCCTGCGCCTGGGTGCAGAGACCTCGACCCAGGCGGCGACCCACCTGGTGCAACGCTTCAGGGGCAGCCAGGCCGCCGCAGCGGAACTGCAGAAGGTCCGCGAGCACTGGCGCTCGGTGCTGGGCGTGATTCGCATCGAAACCTGCGCCCCATCGGTGGACGTCATGGTCAATGGCTGGCTGATGTACCAGGTCATTGCCTGTCGCTTCCAGGCACGCAGCGGTTACTACCAGTCCGGCGGCGCCATTGGCTTTCGCGATCAGTTGCAAGACAGCATGGCGATGATTCATGCCGACCCTGCCGCCGTGCGTGCGCACCTGTTGCTGTGCGCCGGGCATCAATACGCCGATGGCGACGTGCAGCACTGGTGGCACCCGCCGATGAACCGCGGGGTGCGCACGGCCTGTTCTGACGATTTCCTGTGGCTGGCCGCAGCCACCAGTCGTTATGTGGAGATGACCGGCGATGTCGCGGTGCTCAACGCGACGGCAGGCTATCTGGAAGGACGCCCGCTGGGCCCGGGTGAGGAGTCCTACTACGACTTGCCGGGCACTTCGGCCTTGCACGAAACGCTGTACCAGCACTGCGTACGCGCCATCGAGCACAGCCTGCGCCGCGGTCGCCACGGTTTGCCGCTGATGGGCAGCGGCGACTGGAACGACGGCATGAATCGCGTGGGTCACCTGGGCGAAGGCGAAAGTGTCTGGCTGGGTTTCTTCGGTCATCAGGTGCTGGAGCAGTTCGCTGCAACGGCACGGCTGCAGGGCGATCAGGCGTTCGCCAAACGGTGCAACGAACAGGCGCTCCTGTTGCGTCGTCACCTGGACCAGAACGCCTGGGACGGCGCCTGGTACCGGCGCGCCTGGTTCGACGACGGCCAGTTGCTCGGCTCGGCGAGCAACGAGGAATGCCGCATCGACTCGATTGCGCAAAGCTGGTCAGTACTGTCGGGGGCGGCGTCACCCGCACGTCAGCGCCAGGCGATGGCGTCACTGGATGAGCACCTGATCAAACGCGACATCCGCGCCGTGTTGCTGCTTGACCCTCCGTTCGACAAGGGCAATCTTGAGCCCGGCTACATCAAGGGCTATGTGCCCGGCGTGCGGGAAAACGGCGGTCAATACACCCATGCGGCGGTCTGGGCAGGCATGGCCTTCGCTCAACTGGGTGATGCCGGCAAAGCCTGGGAGGTGCTGAACCTGATCAACCCCGCCGACCCTGCCAACCATGGACGGATCGACACCTACAAGGTCGAGCCCTACGTCATGGCTGCCGATGTCTACGGCACCGCGCCCCATGCCGGTCGCGGCGGCTGGACCTGGTACACCGGGTCTGCCGGGTGGATGTACCGCCTGATCGTCGAGTCGCTGCTGGGCGTGCAGCGGGTCGGCACGACGCTCAGCCTCGAACCGCTGCTGCCGGCCGGCTGGCCGGGTTTCATCCTGCACTACCGGCTGGGCGAGGCCCTGTATCACTTCGACATCCGCCAGGGCAGCGCGCTCTCGACCTCGATGATCCGCGACGGCCAGCCCCTGGACAGCAACGTGCTGACACTCGACGGCGAACGCGGTGAGCACTGGATTCAGGTCGATTGCCGCGCCCCATCGCCCCGACCTCAGGCGCTGGAATACGTGCAGGCCGTCGATGAATCACGATAAGCCCACAGTGCCGGGGTCCAAGGGGAGTACCCTGACCCGGTACGCCCTATCCTTGATCACGGTGCCCTGCCATGCCTGCCCCACCCCAGCCCAGCGACAACCACCTGCTCGCCGCGCTCCCGGCGGACGACCTCAAGCGCCTGGCGCCTCATCTGGAGCAGGTGCCGCTGGCCTTGGGCGATGTGCTGTATGAACCGGGCGATACCCTGCGCCACGTGTATTTCCCCACCGACTCGATCGTGTCGCTGCTGCATGTCACGGAAAACGGCTCGTCCGCCGAGATCGCGGTGGTGGGCAATGAGGGGCTGATCGGAATCGCGCTGTTCATGGGTGGCGAGAGCACCTCCAGCCGCGCCGTGGTGCAGAGTGCGGGGGTGGCGTTCAGGCTTCCCGGGCAGAAACTGAAGAAGGAGTTCAACCGCCACGGCGATCTGCTCCTGCTGATGCTGCGCTATACCCAAGCGCTGATCACCCAGATGTCGCAGACCGCGCTGTGCAACCGTCACCACTCCATCGACCAGCAGCTGTGCCGCTGGCTGCTGCTGTCACTGGATCGCCTGCAGGGCAATCGCCTGAACATGACGCAGGAACTGATCGCCAACATGCTCGGCGTACGTCGCGAAGGCGTGACGGAAGCAGCGGGTAAACTGCAACGCCAGGGCGTCATCGAATACAGCCGCGGACAGATTACGGTGCTCGACCGTCCGCGACTGGAGCGCCTGAGTTGCGAGTGCTACCTGGTGGTCAAGACCGAAACCGACCGCCTGCTGCACTACACCCGTCGTCAGGACGAGTGATTGCCAGACAGCTGCCTGCGCCGCATCAGGCGATAGGCGGCTGGTAATACGAAGAGTGAAAGCAGCGGAGCAGTGACCATGCCGCCGACCATCGGCGCGGCGATGCGGCTCATGACTTCGCCGCCCGATCCGCTGCCGGACAGGATCGGCAGCAGGCCGGCGAGAATGACCGCCACCGTCATCGCCTTGGGCCGCACACGCTGTACGGCGCCCTGGCGAATCGCTTCGATCAGCCCTGACTCCGAGCCCTCGCCCAGGCTTTGCCGCTCTGCCCAAGCATTCTTCAGGTACAGCAGCATGATCACGCCGAACTCGGCAGAAACCCCGGCCAGTGCAATGAAGCCAACCCCCGTGGCGACCGACAGGTTGAAGCCGAGCAGATAGAGGAACCAGGCCCCGCCGGTGAGCGCGAACGGGAGCGTGGCCATGATCAGCAGCGCCTCATCGATTCGGGAAAAGGTCAGGTACAGCAGCACGAAGATGATCAGCAGAGTCGCCGGGACGACCAGCTTCAGCCGCGCATTGGCCCGTTCAAGGAACTCGAACTGGCCCGAATAGCTCAGGCTCATCCCCGGCTGCAAGGTGACCTGCTGCCCGATGACCTGGCGCAGATCGCCGACCACCGAAGCCAGGTCCCTGCCGCGTACATCGATGTACACCCAGCCGGAAGGCCGTGCGTTCTCGCTCTTGAGCATGGGAGGGCCGTCTGTGACCTTGATCTTCGCCACCGTGCCCAGGGTGATCTGGCTGCCCTGAGGCGTGTAGATCGGCAACTGTTCAAGCGCGCCGACCGAATCACGCCATTCCCGCGGGTAACGCAGATTGATGGGGAAACGCGCCAGCCCTTCAATGGTTTCGCCGACGTTTTCCCCGCCAATGGCTCCGGACACGATGGATTGCACGTCGGCGATGTTCAGCCCGTAACGCGCGGCTGCCTTGCGGTCGATATCGACGTCGATGTAGCGCCCGCCCGTGAGCCGTTCTGCCAGCGCCGAACTGATGCCGGGCACGGTCTTGGCCACCCGTTCCACGGCCTGGGTCGCGGCATCGATCTGGGTCAGGTCCGTCCCCGCGACCTTCACGCCAATGGGGCTCTTGATCCCGGTGGCGAGCATGTCGATGCGGTTACGGATCGGCGGAATCCAGATGTTGGTCAGCCCTGGAACCCGCACCACGCGGTCCAGTTCTTCCACCAGTTTCTGCGGGGTCATGCCCGGCCGCCATTGCTCCCGAGGCTTGAATGCAATGGTGGTTTCAAACATCTCCAGCGGTGCAGGGTCCGTGGCGCTTTCAGCGCGACCGGCCTTGCCGGACACGTGCTCGACCTCGGGAATGGTCTTGATCAACCGATCCGTCTGTTGCAACAACTGCGCAGCCTTCTGCGCCGACAGGCCTGGAAGCGCCGACGGCATATACAGCAGATCCCCTTCGTCCAGCGGCGGAAGAAACTCGCCGCCCAATCGCGACAGTGGCCACAGCACGCTGGCGAACACCAGGGCTGCGATCAGCAGGGTCGTCCTGGGACGATTCAGGACGGCATCCAGCGCCGGCCGGTAGATCCCGACCAGCAACCGGTTCAGCGGGTTGCGCTGCTCATCGGGAAGCCGCCCGCGAATCCAGTAGCCCATCAGCACCGGCACCAGGGTCACGGACAAGCCCGCCGCTGCCGCCATGGCGTAGGTCTTGGTAAACGCCAGCGGCCCGAACAGCCGCCCTTCCTGGGCTTCAAGGGTGAACACCGGAATGAACGACAAGGTGATGATGAGCAGGCAGAAAAACAGCGCAGGGCCGACTTCGGTTGCCGCTTCGGTCATCACCCGCCAATGCTCCGGCCCCTTCAACACCTGCCCGGGATGGGCGAGGTGCCAGGCTTCAACCTTCTTGTGGGCGTTCTCGATCATCACCACGGCGGCATCGACCATCGCACCAATGGCGATGGCGATGCCGCCCAGCGACATGATATTGGCGTTGATCCCTTGATGGCGCATGACGATAAACGCAATCAACACGCCCACCGGCAAGGAGATGATCGCCACCAGCGAGGATCGCAGGTGCCACAGGAAAACCCCGCACACCAGGGCGACCACGATGAACTCCTCGATCAGCTTGTGGCTGAGATTCTCCACCGCGCGGTCGATCAACTTGCTGCGGTCGTAGGTGGTGACAATCTCCACCCCTGCCGGCAAGCTGCGTTTGAGCTGTTCAAGCTTGACCTTGACCGCCGCGATGGTCTCCCGGGCGTTCTTGCCGCTGCGCAGCACCACGACGCCGCCCACGGTTTCACCCTGGCCGTCGAGTTCGCTGATGCCACGGCGCATTTCCGGCCCGAGCTGGACCGTGGCGACATCACCCAGGGTGACAGGCACCCCGCCCGCCCCAAGCTTCAGCGGGATGGCGCGAAAATCATCGAGGGTTTTCAGATAACCGGAGGCCCTGACGATGAACTCGGTTTCCGCCATCTCCAGCACCGCGCCTCCCGTTTCCTGGTTGGCCTTGCCGATGGCCGCACTGACGTCCGCCTGGGTGATGCCGAGGCTGGCCAGCCGCACGGGATCGAGCAGCACCTGGTACTGCCTGACCATGCCGCCGACCGTCGCGACCTCGGCGACGTTGGGCAGGGTCTTGAGTTCGAACTTGAGGAACCAGTCCTGCAGGGCACGCAATTGCGCCAGATCATGGCCGCCAGTGCGATCCACCAGGGCATACTGGAAAATCCAGCCGACACCGGTGGCATCCGGGCCCAGCGCAGGTTTGGCGTTCGCTGGCAGGCGGCTCTGCACCTGGCTCAGGTATTCCAGCACGCGCGAGCGGGCCCAGTACGGATCGGTGCCGTCCTCGAACAACACGTAGACGAAACTGTCGCCGAAGAACGAATAGCCCCGCACCGTCCTGGCCCCCGGCACCGAAAGCATGGTCGTGGACAACGGATAGGTCACCTGATTCTCGACGATCTGCGGCGCCTGCCCCGCATAGGGGGTGCGGATGATCACCTGCACATCCGAAAGGTCCGGCAGTGCGTCGATGGGCGTATTGCTCAGCGACCAGAGCCCCCAGGCGGTCACGAACATCGTCGCCAGCAGCACCAGGAAGCGATTGGCGACTGACCATCTGATAACGGCGGCAATCATGGTCGGGCCCCCATGTCACGGGATGGCGCGGTGATGCCCTTGAGGCTGGCCTCCGAATCCAGCAGGAACTGGCCGGAGGCAACGACCTTCTGCCCCTCCTCCAGGCCTTGGGTGATGACAGTCCTGCCGTCACTCTCCTGCCCCAACTGCACTTCCACCGGACGATACTTGCCTGCGTCTTCCGCCAGCATGACCAACGCCCGGCGCCCGGTACGAATCACCGCTTCGCTGGGCACCCACAGCACGCTCTGCTCGCCGGGATGGTGCAGGCGCACCTGGGCCGTCAGGCCGGGCCTGAGTTGCCCGTCCGGATTGGGCAGCTCCACCCGCACGCGAAGGGTGCGGGTGTCCGGATTGGTCTGCGGCAGAATCGCACTGACCTTGCCAGCCAGGGTCTTTCCCGGAAACGCCGGCAGGCGGGCTTCAACGCTTTGCCCGGTCACGACGGCACCGGCTTCGGATTCCGGGACGGCCACCGCCAGCCAGACGCTGTCCAGCCCGTTGATGCGCGCCAGCGTCTGCCCCGTCGCCAGGGTCATGCCGACGCGCAGATCCAACTCCTGCAGCACACCACCCATGGGGCTGGTGAGGGTCAGCAAGGGCTGAACCTTGCCGCTGCGCTCGACCTGCGCGATCAAGGCCGGCGGCATGCCGGTCAGACGAAGCCGTTGCCGCGCCGCGCTCAGCAGCGCTTCGTCGCCCTGGGCCTTGAGCGCCACGAACTCGGTCTGGGCAGCGGCCCAGTCCGGCACCAGGATATCGGCCAGCGGCGCATTCACCGCCACCACATCACCGGGGGCATGGGCGTAGACCCGCTCGACAAACCCGTTGGTGCGGGCCTGAACCACGGCGATATCGCGCTCGTTGAAGCCCAGCACCCCGGTGACGTCGAGGGTTGAATCAACGACGCCACGGGACACCACGCCCAGCCGCAACCCAAGGTTCTGGGTCAGGCCGGGATCAATGCTCACGGCAGCCGCATCCCCTGAGCCCTCGGCATATCGGGGCACCAGTTGCATGTCCATGAAAGGCGACTTGCCCGGCTTGTCGAACTTTTGCTGGGGGTACATGGGGTCGTACCAGTACAGCGCCTGGCGTTCCTTCGATTCCTGCGGCGCACTTGCAACCTCGGGTGATGGCAGACCACTGTCCGGCTGGCCTGCGAACCCGTATCCCCCCGCTGCTCCCAGCCCCAGACCCACGGCCAGGGACAACCCCGCCAGCACCACTGCATTCCACGGCTTGTTCATGAACGCGGTTCCCCATAGGTAAAATACAGGCGGGCACTGGTCAGGGCTCGCTGTTCCTCGACGTCGATCTGCTTGAGTCGCGCTTCGATGAGTTCACGACGGGCCGCGATGACCGCATTCAGATCGCCTTTGCCGGCCCGATAGCTCGCAAGGCCCAGTTCGACCTTCTGCTCGGCCAGCGGCACCAGGCTTTCACGGTTGCGCTGCACCGCACGGCTCAGTCGCTGGTAGTCGGCCAGTTCGCTTTCCAGTTCGGCACGGTGCTCACGGGACAAGGCGTCGCGTTGCGCCTCGATCTGGCTGAGTTCGGCTTGCCTGGCGGCGATCCTCGGGTTTTGCCGGGAGTCCGGAAACAGCGGCAGATCCCACGAGAACTGCACGCTGACCATGTCGCCGAATTGACGATTGCGGTGCTGATAGTCCAGCTCCCAACTCCAGTCCGGACGTTTCTCGGCGATGGCTTCCTTCACCCTCGCCTGCGCCTGGCGCGTCATCGGGGCAAACGCCGCCAGCTCCGGATGGTGCTGCAGGGAGTGCGAATAGCCGGCTCCATCGACGGGCCAGTCCGGCAGGCTGCCCGCCGGTTCCTCGTCACCTGCTGCGCCGATCCAGCGCTTGAGCGCCGCACGAGCCTGGGTTCGCTTGAGGTTGAGGTCATCCTGCTGCTCGGCGAGCAGCGTCGCTTCCTGCCTGGGCGTCACGGCATCGGCAGGCTGCGCGCGACCGGCGGCGATCTGCGCCTTGACGGTGTCGGCCAGCAGCCGGTTTTCCTTGTAGAAGTCCTGAAACAGCGCGTCCTTGCGCTCGACCGAATAGCGGCTGATCCACGCCATCGCCGTCGACTGACGCACGTTGAGGCGCTCGACCTGGCGCTCTGCCGCAGCCCGCTCAACAGCCGCATTGGCGACCTCGATCCGGGCGTTGCGCTTGTCGCGATTGGGTACTTCCTGTCTGACCCCGATCATTTGCATGGTCATGAAGTCATCGTTGACGCTCCAGCGATCCGGGCCGCCCACGGGGTAGTTCTGCAAGCCTGCCAGCAGCTTGGGGTCGGGCAGTTCTCCAGCGGGGACGGCCGCGCTGCTGGCGGCCTGGATGTTGGCATCTTGTGCGACAAGCGAAGGCGCCTGGGTATCTGCCAGCCGTAACGCTTCATCGAGCGTCAGGGTGGCAGCGAAACCCGGCCATGCCATCACGCTTGCCACCAGACCGGCCACCAGAGGCCAGCCGGTGCAATAGCACTTGGCGTTCATGTTGTTGATTCCTGAGTTCATTCACTGCGCGGGAAAAACAGACACGCGCAGGCAGTCCGCTTCGCCTTGGCGAAGCGGGGCTCAATGTCGAACAGGAATCAGGCGCGGGGCGGTCGCCACACCCCGGAAGGAGGCTGGGTAACAGAAGCATCGCTGACCAGCGAAAACACGACCGGAACCAGCGGCGTCACAGGCGGTTTGAACACCGAGACTTCCAGCATGCCGCCAGTCTTGCACTCCTGGCCCGGCTTGCATGGCTTGCCGTGATCGGCAGGGTTTTTCAGGTCGTGGCTGTCGTTACAGCAGTCCATCCCCATGCCATCCATCATCGCCATGCCCATGGATTTCATCGGGCAGGGTTCCGTTGGCGCCTGAACACCCGCCATCCCGGTGAGGGGAAGCGCGAGGCTGAGCATGAGAATGAGGCAGAACCGCAGGTAACGTTTCATATCGCAGCACTGTAATGACTGACAACGGCCCTGACAAATCGGGGATCGCGTGGAGGCAATAACAGCGGATCAGGGTTAAGGCAGTATTATGTGCTCAGGATGTGAGCACATGGCAGGGCGATGCGAAGCTGTATGACCTTCCATCGCCCTGCCAGGCGCGCTGTCACTTCAAGGCAGCGACCACGGCATCGAAGAACACCATGGGGTCCACTGGCTCTTTATCCGTGGGCTTGGGCTGGGCACCGAAGGTGACAATCACCACGTTATTGGCCGGGTTGAGGTAGATGTTCTGGCCCTGGATACCGATCGCTGCATAGGCGCCGTCTTTCACCGACGGCTCGGTCCAAGCCGTCCACCACATGTAGCCGTAGTCCAGGGACTTGCCGTTTTTCAGGGTGGTCGGCAGGGTCGCTTCCTTGACCCAGCCTTCGGGCAGGATCGAGGCGTCGTTGATCTTGCCGCCGTTCATGAAGAACAGCCCGAAGCGTCCGTAGTCACGCAGCGTGGCGCTGATGCCGCTGCCACCGATTTCCACGCCATCGGGCGAATCGAGCCACCAGCGGGCGTCGCTCTCCATGCCGAACGGCTGCCAGATCTTCTGCGACAGGTAATCGGCCAGCGGCATCTTCACGGCGCCACGAACGATTTCACCGAGTACCTGGGTTTCACCCGTACTGTAGTTATTAGTCGTGCCGGGCTCAGCCGCGCGCGGCAAACTGGCCATCAACGCCATGGCCGAATGAGGCTTCTGGGATATCTGCGCGTTCAACAGCGCGCGGCGGTCGGACGCCGGATCGGTGTAGGTCTCGTTCCACTTCACCCCCGAAGACATCATCAGCACATTGCGCAGGGTCACGCCTTCGTAGGCGCTGCCCTTGAGCTGCGGGACGTAATCCACCACTTGCGCATCGAGGCCCTTGATAAGCCCGTCCTTGATCGCTGCACCCGCAAGCGTCGAGGTGATGGACTTGGCCATCGACATCGACATCCAGCGGGTCTTCTCGGTGTTGCCGCGCTGGTAGTTCTCGAACACGATCTTGCCGTCCTTGAGCACCAGCATCGCAGTCACGCTGTTGAGTGCGACGTAGTCATAGAGATCGTACTTCTTGTCCTCGAAGGTGAAGCGAACGTTGGGCAACTGTTTGTCTGATCGGGCCAGCGCATAGGGATGATTGCCGGCCTTGATCAGGTGCGTGGGAAACAGCCGGTCGATGTTGCGGTAGGTACTGACCGCCAGATCCGGGAACATGGCGCCGTCATAGATCTGCTCCACGGTCCCGATGGGTTCCTGCGCGTGTGGGTAGTCATCGGCCAGGGCGGCCGAGGAGATGCCCGCCGCAAGCAGGCCCATTGAAAGAAGCAGCGAACGGCCAGGCGCGGCCGGACGAGAAATAGCGGATGAATGCATGACCTGTCCTTTTTTATTTTCCATTCACAACCATCAGGACGCGTGCGCCCGCTTGAACCATAGCCTACCGATTGCAAGTGCGCGGCGAGCGCTGAAGCATCCTGCTGCCTGCACTTGACGGCAGATCAGGGGAGCCATCAAGCCAGGCGCTGTTGGCGCAAATGGTCATCTGCCCCGTCAGGGGGTCGGATCTTCGGCGTAAAAACTTGCGGCCTGGCGCACGGCATCACGCACATGGGCGCGAATGACGGGGGGCGCAAGTACCTCGATCTCGTCCGCGTTGGCCAGCAAAAACAGGCGCAAGCCCTGGGTGTCGAGAATCGAGCAGCGCAGCTCCCACTTGCCATCGGCCAGTGGGGTGAGGACCTGCTGGTCTGCCAGCGGGTTTTCGCTGAGCCTGTTGTGCAGGTTGGCGCCCAGCCTGAGTCTGAGTTCCACGGGCTCATCGGCGTGAATGGTCATGAGATGCCGCTGCGCTTCAAGGGAATTGACATCGAAGTCTTCAGGGTCCGGGATGTACAGGCTGCTGTCTTCAATCGCCACGACTCGGTGCAACATCAGTGCACAGAACGTCCCAGGCCCATTGCTGCTGTACTTGCCTCGCCTGGCGCCCGGTTGCGGTTCGCAGCCTTCGGGCCACTCTTCCTCCAGCACGTAGGCCGACAGGTAGATGTTGGAATCCTGATAGGAAAGCGCCAGGGGCTTGAGGTGGTAGACACATTCGACGCCACCTGCATCCCTGGGCAGATAGGTGACTTTCAGGGGCTGATTGAAAAACAGCGCGTCATGAATGCTATCGACATGCGCAGGGTCGAATTGCCCGACCTTCAGCACCGTGAAACGGGTACCGGTGGTGATGCGTTTTGCCCAGTCGAACTTTCGAAACGGCACCCGGCTCATCACCTTGTCGACATGTGCACGCAATTTCTGCAGAACCTGCGCCGGTGCCTGCATGCCGAGCCTCGCCGCATGATCCAGCATCGCTGACAAGGTCACGGCCTCGGTGGGCAACAGGGTCAGATCGAGGGCAGGCCCCAGCCACACCCAGAAATTGGCTCGCTGGTCCGAGTCCTGCCGGACCTGCCTGACTTCGCCAATACGCTCAAGGGCCTCAAGGTCTCGTTGAGTGGTCTTGAGGATGTGGTTCTCCAGCCCCAACGCGGCGCAAAGACGCTTGTGAATGACGGGCGTCGGCTGGGCTTCCTTGTAATCGGCCAGAATCTTGCGCAGGCAATCACGGCGATCATACAACTCTGATTTATTTTCCACGGTCATCCTGTTGCGGACACGATCTGTCCCTATCTGGTGTTCTGATGCTCTGGCTGGCAAGCAAACCCGCTCAATGGCGCCAGCACACGGGAATATCCATGAATCGTCAAGCCTGTGCTGCAACGCCCCCCACGCAATCGCTGCAGGAAAAAATCGTCGAACTGGCCGTCGGCGGCATACCCGCCATCCGCCTCAAACAGGCCCTGGACCAGGACTTTCCTTTTCTGGACCAGGCGCAGTACCACGCGGCGCTGCTGGGCCTGCAGGAACTCGGCCGACTGGTCGGTGAAGTCCAGGAAGGCGAATGGTGTTTCAAGACCCTCGACGACACCGACCCTGACTATAAACCCCTGGAATACAGTAACGAATTTGCCGAGCAGATGATTGCCGCTTCCTGCGGGGAGTTCGTCGAAATCGACGTCGACGAATTTCTCGCCCTGCTGGACGCCATGATCGCCGAGGCTCGAAGCGCCGGTCCTGACTCTTCCCGCTGAACGCCCAGCCGTGCTTCTCATTGCCCAGGACGTGTTCTGACTTCAGTGGACCCGAAGCCCTGTTGCGCGAAGGTTCGAAACGCTGCTGTTCTGATTAATAGCGAAATGGCATTACCTACATTCGGCAGGTACAGTCGTCACCTGCGGAAAAAATCAATTCATTCAAGGATGTACGAAGTGAAAAAGTCGTCTTATCTGGCTCTCCCAGTGGTGCAGCAATTCGTGACCTGGCTGGGCAACAACCTCGACAGCGAGACCTTCGCCCACAGCTACATCAATCGTCGCAGTGGTGCCTGGCAATGCAAGAGCCTGTATGACGCCTACGTCCAGTACCACTGGCGTCATCGCGGCGGCCATACCTTCGCCCACAGCGCAGCGACCCTGACATCCCTCGGCAAAGCGCTGCATGCCGCACTCACCTCGCCCGCCGACGATCAGGCTGTCCGTAGCGCAGCCACCGACGTCATGATCTGGGGCGGCGTGGTCGCCGGGAACGTGCGCTGGCTCAACGCCAACCAGAAGCTCGCCTCGGACCTGCTGGCCGTGCAGGCGGCGATCAATGCGCAAGACACGGCCGACGCCGTCCTGACCGATCGCCAGCTTCGCTTCAACGCGGGAATGACCAAAGTCTATTCGCTGCTCTGCGAGGGGTTCGTCATCTACGACAGCCGCGTCGCTGCCACGCTGGGCTGGGCCGTCAGAAAATTCTGCGAAGCCCGGCAGTTGGCCACTGTGCCGGCCGAACTGGGTTTCCCTTGGGCACCGGCCAAATCCACGCCCAACCACCCTGCGCCGAAAGACCGCAATCCGTCTTCTGGTACGCTGACCTTTCCGAAGCTCAGCTCCGGGCCGCTTCACGCCCAGTGGAATCTCAAGGCCAGCTGGATACTGCAAGCTGCACTGCTCACACCCGCAGGCCAGGCCAGCCAGTTCACCAGCGACCCGTCTCTTGCGACGCCCGCCTTGCGACTGCGAGCGCTGGAAGCCGCATTGTTCATGATCGGCTATGACCTGAACCAGCACACGGCGAGTGCCTCGACGCAAGCTGCCGCTGCAATCGACGCCTGGATCGAATGCCAGACGCTGGCTCGCCGCAACCCGTTTCGTTATCGCTTCACTCCAACCGGCCTGGAGGTGGAAAACGGTCCACGCTTCACCATCAAAGAGATGAATGAAACCCTCGACGTCCTGTGGAAACACTTCAACGCCGGCCCGTTCCCCCTGGCCAATAGCGTCACAGGTGTGCCAAGCGGCACGGTCCCCATGGGCATGGGCACGGCGTATTACCGCGTCACCGGGAAAAGCGCCGCGTTCACCAGCAAACTGGCAGCAGCCCTTGAGGACCTCAACGTCATCCTTCCCGTGCCACCGTCCCGTGGCTCGGGACTGCATTGGGTTCTGAACCTGGAAATGCTGCAACTCGACAGCCCATCCAGCCCGGCAGATGTCACGGCCGTGTTCGAGGAACTGGAAGCGGATCTGGCGGAGAGCTGATATGGCTTACGTCTGGTAATCTCCCCGCCCCGGACAGGCTCGCCGCCAGCCTGTCCAGCAAGGCGCGCACCTTAGGTAGCGCCTGTCGGCTCTTGCTCCACGCCAGGTTGATCGCCAGGCCATCGGTCGCCAGATGCACAAGCACCTCGACCAGACTGCCCTCTTCAAGCTGGCGCTGGATCAGCCATGTTGGCAGCTGTGCGACGCCACACCCTGCCGCCACCGCTGCCGCCATGCCTTCCCCGTCCCCTACGCGAAATCTTCCAGGCATGACCCGGCGCTCGATTACGCCGGGCCGGTCCCCCGGAAAATGCCATGGGTGGATCGTGCCGTCGTTATCTCCGTAGACCACACAGCAGTGGTCGCGCAACTCGCTTTCCGAGCCTGGCGTACCGTGCCTTGCCAGGTAATCGGGCGATGCGCAGAAGATGTGCCGTCCGGTGCCCAGGTAACGGTGCCCCACCGTGGCTGGCCAGACATCCGGTCCTCCGACCTGAACCACGACATCGATGCCTTCCTCGACCGGGTCCACGATGCGATTGGAAAACGTGATGTGCGGCGAAAGTTTCGGGTGCTTGTCGATGAAGTCCAGAACGACCGGCAGCGCATGCATCCGTCCGTAAGACGCAGAAAGGTCGATGCGAATACCTCCGCAAGGCTCGGTATTTTCATGCAGCGCCGCTTCGGCTTCTTCAAGATCGGCCAGCACACCGAGGCAGGTCTTGTAGAACGCGGCACCAGCCTCCGTCAGTGACAGGCTTCGGGTGGTGCGATGAAACAAGCGGATATCGAGTCGACCTTCCAGGCGAGCAATGCTCTTGCTGATCGCCGAGCCGGTCAGGTTCAAACGCTCGGCGGCCAGTCTGAAACTGCCGCAGTCCGCCACGCAGACAAACACATCAATGCCTTTGAGCCGCTCTGACGAGAACATCACCCATCCCGAATTGTGAATTAATTTCATCTCAGATGATAAATTATATCGCATAACTGATTTCAGTTCCTCAGTACGCTATTTGCGCGTGCAGTGAACGCGATCTGGCAGCGCGGCCACCCAGTCACAGGAAACACCGACTGAACAGCCCCACCCCAAGCCCGGCTTGGGCCGACCCTCCCTGCACGTGAATGCCGGACAAACCGGCCGCCATTTTCAGCCCATCGAGGATCACCATGCACAGCCAGAAAGCTCCAGCCCTAGACAGCGGCAACGTCGCCTACGTCGAAGCGTTGTACGCACAGTTCTTGAGGGACCCCACCGTTGTATCAGAACAATGGAGCCACTACTTCGATTCACTTCGCCCGTCGCTGGACCACGGGGGATACCATGCCGAAGACATCGCGCCTGCCGCTGCCATCGAGGGAATCATCCAGGTGGCAAGGGATACTGAGCGCGGGACATCTGGGAGTGGCTTCCCGGTCATGGACAATTCACGCCTGCAACTCGCCGCTCAGTCGCTGATCGCAAGTTACCGAACGGTCGGTGCACGCAGAGCGAACCTGGATCCGCTGTGGTGGGCACCTGTGCCGCCACGCCCCGAGCTGTCGCCTGCATATCATGGACTGAGCGACGCCGACCTTGCTTTTAAAGCCGAGTTTGCGGGCCAGGCGTTCTGGCGAGGGGCAGCATCGATTTCGGATCTGGTGTCTGCACTGGAAACGACCTACTGCGGCACCCTGGCCAGCGAATTCATGTACCTGAGTGACCCGCTACAGCGCCAATGGTGGATCGACCGCCTGGAATCCACCTGGGCTAAATCCACGCTCACACAGGAACGAAAACTGCGCATCCTTGAGCGTCTGTCTGCAGCCGAAGGTCTGGAGAAATACCTGCATGCCCGTTACAGCGGGCAGAAAAGATATTCGCTCGAAGGCGGTGAATCGTTGATTGTCCTGCTCGACGAACTCATCCATCACGGCGCCAAGGCCGGTGTGAGCAACATCGTCATGGGCATGGCCCATCGCGGACGCTTGAATGTGCTGGTGAACACGCTGGGCAAACCACCCGCCTCCCTGTTCGACGAGTTCGAGAACAAGACCGCGCACGGTCTCCCGGCAGGCGACGTGAAATATCACAAGGGCTACACCGCCGACATCAAGACTGAGCATGGGTTGGTAAAAGTGGAACTGGCTTTCAATCCCTCGCACCTGGAGATCGTCAACCCGGTGGTTCAAGGGATGGCCCGTGCCCGTGGCGTGCAGCACGCGCCTTCATGGCGCAATGCGGTGCTGGCCGTGGAAATCCACGGTGACACAGCCATCTCCGGCCAGGGTGTGGTCATGGAAACCCTCAACCTGAGTGCGACCAGGGGCTACGGCACCTGCGGCTCCATCCATGTTGTGGTGAACAACCAGATCGGCTTCACCACCTCCGATCCTCTGGAAACACGCTCGTCGTTTTTCTGCACCGACATTGCCAAGCTCATCGAGGCGCCCGTACTGCACGTCAACGCCGACGATCCCGAGGCTGTCGTCAACGCTGTTCAACTGGCACTGGATTATCGCCAGACCTTCGGCAAAAGCGTGGTCATTGATCTGGTCTGTTTCCGGCGCCATGGCCATCAGGAGCAAGACACGCCGCACATGACCCAACCGTTGATGTACCGCTCGATCGCCACGCATCCAGGCGCGCTCAAGCTTTACGCCAACAAGCTGATGGCATCGGGGCTGATCACCCAGGCACACGTGCTGTCAGTCGCTCAGGCGTACCGCGACGCGCTGGACAACGCTCAGCCTGAGGCAGCCGGCACAGCCCTGTTGCCAGCAAGCGTGGTGGCCTGCGCCGAATCATTCGTCCCTCAGGGAAAGGATGGGTATCTGGCCCCCTCACTGGAACAGATCAAGACCCTGGCCAGCCGAATCGTCGATCTGCCTGATGGCTTGAAATTGCACCCCCTTGTGGCCAAGGTCACGGGGGCCCGTCGTGAGATGGCCGCCGGGACCCGGCCGCTTGACTGGGGAATGGCCGAACACCTGGCATTGGCCTCCGTCCTCTCGGAAGGCATTGAGGTCAGGCTCAGCGGCGAGGATTGCGAGCGCGGAACGTTCGGGCATCGGCACGCCGTTCTCAACCCGCAGAATCGTGAAGTCCGCAGCCAGGGCAAATACCGCCCGCTGGACCACATAGCGGGGCAGCAAGGCGAGTTCACGGTGATCAACTCAGTGTTGTCCGAAGCTGCGGTACTGGGTTTTGAGTATGGCTACACCCTTGGCAAACCCCAGGCGCTGGTGATGTGGGAGGCCCAGTTCGGAGACTTCGCCAACGGTGCGCAAGTGGTCATCGACCAGTTCATTGCCTCCGGTGCCGCGAAATGGGGACAGCACAGCGCACTGACCCTCCTGCTGCCCCATGGCCAGGACGGCCAGGGCCCCGAGCATGCGTCGGCCAGGCTCGAGCGTTATCTGCAACTGTGCGCGCAGGACAACATGCGGGTCTGCCAGCCAACGACCCCAGCGCAGTTCTTTCATCTCCTGCGCCGACAGGCACTTCACTCTACGCCCCGGCCACTGATCGTGATGTCACCCAAGTCCCTGCTTCGCCATCCGCAAGCCGTGAGCACACTCCAGTCGCTGTCCAGCGGCTCGTTCCAAGAGGTGATCGGCGACAGCGCGGCAGCCTCCGCCCAAGCGCGCAAGATCACCTGCGTCATTCTCTGCTCGGGAAAAATCCACTACGAACTGTTGGCGCACCGCAGCAGCGAGAAAGCCGAGCACGTCGCCCTCGTGCGCATGGAGCAACTCTTCCCGTTTCCATACGAAGCACTGGCCGACGCACTCGGCTGCTACCCGAATCTGCAATCGGTGATCTGGTGTCAGGAAGAGCCCAAGAACCAGGGCGCCTGGTCGTTCATCGATGACTATTTGCGCGACATAATCCCCGAAAACGCATCGCTGCGTTACGCAGGTCCTCCTGCCAGTGCTTCCACGGCACCTGGCAACATGGCGATGCATATCGAGCAGCAACGGCAGATCATGCAGAGCGCATTCCTGTAACCGGGCCGCGCACTGCCCGTCTTCAGGCAGTGCGCGCCAGGCGCTCCAGATACGCCTTCGGAGACAGCCCGGTTTCCTCGCGAAAACACTTGTAGAACGTCGACAGCGAGCGAAACCCTGCGGCGCGGGCCAGATCGTCGACTTTCGTTGCGCTTGCGCCGTTTTCCAGTTGACCCAGCAAGTGGCGCAAGCGCAGTTGGTTGATGTGCTGGTAGAAGCTGCAGCCCAGTACCTGATTGAGAAAGAAGGAGATCTGATTGCGCGTGTAGCCGGTGGCGGCGGCCACCTGTGCCATGTCCAGGTCGGGGTTCAGGTAAGGCTGTCGGGTCTGGAAATATTGCAGCAGGTCGCCGGCCAGGACGCTCAACTGGCGCGCAGACAACCCCAGGCGGCTGGGGGCCACACGCGAGGCAGATTGTGGCGCCGCGCCGTTGTGCTGCCCCACCAGCAGCGAATGCTCATTGACCCGCACCACTCGCCCATCCCGCACGGTCAACGCCTCGCACGCCTGGAACGACACCAGCCCCCGGGTGCCGCGCAACGTTACCTGGTACTGCAGGAAGGCCGTGTCGCCGTCCACGCGCAAGCGATCGACGTAGTGCTGGGTTTCATCGCCCTGCCCCGGCATGCTGGACAGCAGGTATTCACGCAACTCGTGGGGCGCGATGCGGCGGCCCTGGAAGAAATCGTTGTACTCGACCTGCGGATCGAGCAGCGTCAGCAGCGTGTCGATGTCCCGACGCTGCCAGGCCTGGTGATAACGCAGGATCAGCGCGTGGGTGTCGGCGCTGGCCGGGTCCTGCCGAAACGGCTGCGGGTCCAGGGAAGTCCGGGGTTTCTGACATTCATCAGGCTTGCTCATCGTCCCGCCATCTCTCCTGTTTTCCGCGCGTGCCCGCACATAACCGCCTGGGGTTTTACGCCGCTGTGCTCGCGTTAACCTTGAGCCATCACCGTCCGACGACCCGCCGGAGCTTTCCATGAACGCGCCCAAGTTGCACGCTTCGCTGGCCAATGCCCAACCCAGACCTTACTGGATTGACAGCGTTTCACAACCCCCGCCCTGCCCCGCCATGACTGGCGCTGCGCACTTCGATCTGGTGGTGGTTGGCGGCGGGTTCACTGGCCTGTGGACTGCCCTGCTGGCTCGTCAGCGCTGGCCGGCGCGCAGTATCGCGGTGATCGAAGCGCGACGTTGCGGCTCCGAAGCCAGCGGGCGCAATGGTGGATTCTGTGCGCCAAGCATTTCCCACGGCGTCGGCAACGCCTTCAAGCGCTGGCCAGCGGAGGCCGAGCGGCTTATTCGTCTTGGCCGGCAGAACCTCGACGAGATGGCCGATGACATCCGTCGCCTGGGCATGCAGGTCGAGTTCGAACGGGAGGGCAAACTCAACCTGGCCAGCCAACCCTGGCAAATCGAAGGGTTGCGCTCGATGCAACGCAACTACGCACGCCTGGGCATCGAATGTGAGTGGCTTGAAGCAGACGCCCTCAGCCAACGCCTCGACTCCCCCGTTTACCGGGCGGGTCTGTTCGAACCCAACTACGCGCTGCTCAACCCGGTCAGGATGGTGACAGAGCTTCGCCGCGTCTGCCTTGAGCAAGGGGTGCTGTTGTTCGAAAACAGCCCTGTGCTTGAATTGCGCTCCGAACACGACGGCCTGTTGATCCGCACCGCAGAGGCCCAGGCTCGCGCGGGTAAAGTGGCACTGGCGACCAACATCGCCCCGCCATTGCTGGGTCAACTGTCTTCAAGCGTGATCCCGGTCTACGACTACGCGCTGGTCACCGAGCCCTTGAGCGATGCGCAACTGCACACGATTGGCTGGCGGGGGCGCTATGGTATCGCCGACGCCGGCAACCAGTTTCACTACCTGCGCAAGACGGCGGACAACCGGATTCTCTGGGGTGGCTTTGATGCGGTTTACCACTTCGGCGGCCGCCGGGATGAACACCTGACGCAGCGCCCCGAGAGTTTCAATCGCCTGGCGCTGCAATTTCGCCAGGCCTTCCCGGCCTTGCAGGACGTCTCGTTCAGCCATGCCTGGGGCGGCATCATCGACACCTCGGCCCGCACCACATTGTTCACCGGCTGCGAGCATCAGGGCCGCGTCGCCTATGCCTTGGGCTTTACCGGCCAGGGCGTATCGGCAAGTCGTTTTGCGGCGCAGAACATGCTCGATTTGCTGTCCGGTGAGCGCACCGAACGCACCGAGCTGGCGATGACCTCCACGCCACCCTTTCGCTTTCCCCCCGAGCCGCTGCGCTACGTCGGCGTGAAGATGGCGCAGCGCTCACTGGCTCGCGAAGACCGCGACGGCCATCGCGACCTGCTGCTCAAGAGCTTCGACGCCTTGGGCATCGGTTTCGATTCTTGACCAAAACCCACTACGGCACCTGTGCTGCACCCACACCGCATCGACCGACCTGAAGCGGCCTGATTGTGTGGGTTCGGATACAAACCTGTACCCACATGACATGTGAAATAAATGTCAAAAGATTGTTAACGACACATCTAGTTATCATTCTCATTTTCATTCAGAATCGCGCAAATCTTTCCTTCTTCAGGTGTTTTGATCGTGAATCCTCGTTTTCCCGCCAGTTTCCTCTTCGCCGGTGCTGTCAGCGTTTTGCCGTTGGCACAAGCCGCCGATGACCTGACGCTTCCCGCAACGGAGATCCAGGACGTTGCCGCTCAGAACGACGCGCAGAGCGTGGGATACGTAGGAAAGCCGGCCACCAGCACCACCAAGATGGGGTTGAGCAACAAGGAAACGCCGCAGGCGATCACCACCATCACCCGCGCGCAGATGAACGATTACAAGACCAACAGCGTCAAGGACGCCCTGCGCTCGGCGCCCTCGGTGACCGTTGAGCAGAGCGAAAGCGACCGCACTGAGTTCACTTCCCGCGGCTTTGAAATCAACAGCTTCGAATTCGATGGCATGAACATGCCGTTCACCCAGACCATCCTCAACGGTGACCTGGACATGGCCGAATACGAGCAGATCGACATCCTGCACGGCGCCAACGGTTTGATGAGCGGAACGGGCAACCCGTCGGCCACGGTCAACTTCGTGCGCAAGCGCCCGACCAGGGAGTTCCAGGCACAGATCGACACCAGCGTCGGCTCGTGGGACAGCCGTCGCATCGATGTCGATGTCTCAGGTCCCCTGACCGAAACCGGCAACGTGCGCGGCCGCTTCATCTACGCCCATGACAAGGGCAACTCGTGGATGGACCGCTACAGCCACGAGAAAAACGTCGCGGCCGGCCTGCTGGCATTCGACCTGTCCGATGCCGATACCCTGACCGTAGGTTTCTCGCAGCACAACAGCGATTCCAACGGCAGCACCTGGGGCAACCTGCCGCTGGTGGACACCAGTAACAACCCAATCCATTACTCAAGCCGCAGCTCCAACGTCGGCCAGCCATGGAGCTACTGGAACATCCATACCCAGCGTGTGTTTGCCGAACTCAAGCATGATTTCGGCAACGGCTGGAATGCCACGCTGACCGGCACCGGCATCACCGAATACCAGAACTCCAACATGCTCTACGTCGCCAGCGTCACCGATGACGATGCGCTGGCGTTCGCGGCGCAGACCTCCGGCCGCTCCCACCAGTTGATCGGCGAGGCGAAAGTCTCCGGCCCGTTCAGCCTCTTCGGGCGTGATCACGAGCTGACCTTCGGCGCCACCTACGGCCGCACGCACCAGAAAGCGCGCGAGTACGATGCCGCCGAGACGGGCTATTACCACACCTCGTTCGCCAGCATCCTGGCGGGCACAGAAACGCCGCCGCAATTCCTCTTTACCAGCGACATCAATACCCAGAACATCGTTGACCGGCAGAAGAGCCTGTTCGCCGGCGCCCGCTTCAGCCTCGCCGACGACCTGCACTGGATCGCCGGCGCACGCATGCTCAGCACCGACGGCAGCGGCGAAAGCTACGGCGTCGACCACGCCCAGCGCGAGCACGGCAAGGTCACGCCGTACACCGGCCTGGTGTATGACCTGAACCAGGACTGGACGCTCTACACCAGCTGGACGCAGATCTACAATCCGCAGTTCGGCACAGTCGGCGTGGACGGCAAGGTGCTCGACCCACTCGAAGGCAAGAGTCTGGAAGCGGGCGTCAAGGGCACCATGTTTGACCAGCGCCTGAACCTCACCGCAGCAGTATTCAAGACCGAGCAGAGCAACGTGGCGTCGTCCGACTTCATTCAGGTCGGCTCGCAATTCCGCTACTTCACCGGCGACTACAAGAGCCACGGCATCGAGCTCGAAGCCTCGGGCGAAGCGCTGCCAGGCCTGGATCTGCTGGCGGGCTACACCTACGTGCACATCGAGAACGACGACGGTGACAAGACCCGCCGCTACGTCCCGACCCACAGCTTCCACGGCATGGCGACCTACCGCCTGCCCGGCATGCCGCAAGCCCGGATCGGTACTCGCGTCAGCTGGCAGAGCGGTATCCAGAACGACAACATCAGCGTGATCCGCCAGAACGCCTACGCCCTGGTCGATCTGATGGCCAGCTACGACATCGACCGCAACTGGAGCACAGCGCTGAACCTCAACAACGTCACCGACCGCAAATACCTGACGTCGCTGTACAGCGGCACCGCGAGCAACTACGGCGCGCCGCGTAACGTGACGGCGTCGGTGACCTGGAAGTACTGATTCGGGCCTTTACCAACGAGCCTCCGTTCTGGGGGCTTGTAGTCTTTTCGGTGGTCACCCGCCTTGAACGTTTGCTGATTCATTCCGAGCCGGGTTGTGCAACCCGCGCATCACGTCCGCCACTGGCGTCCAGGGCGCTGGCGACCAGGCCGCTACGCAGACATCGATTGATGAAACCTTGAACGTAACCGGCGGCCGTCTTCCTGCCTTTTGGAACAGCCATGGCCTGGCGGATTTCGGTGAAGTTGTCGTTCAGCACCCTGACGCCTGATGTTGTTCTGGCGAAGCGTTCCAGCGGCTGGCGAACACCGGCTGCGGCATCCAGGCCAAGGTCCAGAAAGGTGTCAACGGCGCTGGCCGAAGTCGGCGCTCGAACCAGCTCGGCATTGTTCAGCGTGCGGGACAGGAACAAATCGTAGGCAGCGCCCTTCCCCACAGCGATTCGGCAACCCAACGCATCCAGAGCTGCGGCGCGGTGGAATGGGCTCTCATTTTTTACCAGGTAGGTGCCGTCAATGCAGACGTAGGGACTTGAAAAGGCGATTTTCTCAGCCCTGACTGGTTCAATGGCGAGGAATGCGAGATCCCAGGCCTGCGCTTCGAGCGCAGCGAAGACTTTGCCGGCGGCATCATACGCCGTCATGCACAGGTCAATGTCGAGCTCATGCGCGAGCGCTGTTGCCAACGCCACCGACACGCCCGAAAGCGCTCCAGTGCTTTCGTCACGCTGTGCCAGCACCGGATTACCGAGATTGATTGCAACCCGCAGCTCTCCATGCGGAGCGATGTCCTTTCGTACGGCAGCAAGATCAAATTCCACAGGGAATCGCTCCTTTGCAATTTCAGGTCTTGAAAATCATGCACACCGGGCTGCCGGTCTCGATGACCTGACCACTGGAAGTGAGCGCACCCGAGTGCGGGTTAACGTTGAAGCTCAGTATGGTGTCGTCCTCTTCGTTGGCGACAAACAGACGCGTGCCGTCTGGGGTCAGGCTCATGAAACGCGGCTTGCGGCCTTGCGACGACGCATGACCCGTGACGGTCAGTGCTCCATCAGCCTTGATCGCGAGGATCGTCACGCTGTCATGGCCGCGGTTCGACACGTAGAGGTATTTCCCGGACGGCGCCATCACTATCGCCGCGGCGCGACTGTCGCCGGTGAATTCCGATGGCAGCGTCGAAACGATCTCCCTGGCCGTGAGCGAACCGTGCTCTGAGTCATAAGCGTAGGCTGTGACGCTGCTGTCGAGTTCGTTCACCACATAGGCGTGTTTGCCCGTTGGTGTGAACACCACATGACGCGGGCCTGAACCTTCCCGAGCCTTGACCATGCTGACCTGGCTGACACCGTACTGCCCGTTGGTCTGCTGCACGCGATAGACGAAGACGCTATCCAGACCTTTGTCGGGGATGACCAGGAATCGTCCGGACGGGTCGAACGGAATCATGTGTGGATGGGAGCTGCCTTGCTCCACTTTATGCGGACCTGGCTCTCCGGGCAGCGACTCAAGGTGGGCAAGCTCGCCGAGGCTGCCACCCTCCTGAATCGGCAAGACGGCGAAGCTGCCAGCTGCGTAGTTGGCGACGGCCAGGAACCTGCCCGCAGGATCGACGCTGAGATGAACGGGATTCCTGCCCCGGGTGCCTACCGTATTGAGACGGGTCAACTCACCGGTCTTCCCATCAATGGCGAATGAGCTTACCTCGCTGAGATCACCGTGGACGCAGTACAGATGGGACTGCGAGTGATCGAAGGTCAAGAACGACGGGTTCACCAGATCACTGAGCGTCTGAACCAATGTGCACGCACCCGTTTGCGGTGCATAACGGTACACAGTGATCCCTGCGCCACGGGCGTTTCGCTCCCGGGTCGTGCGTGATCCAACGTAAGCGAAGCGAGGAGTCTGCGAAGATATGTCATGGGTCATTTTGCATTCATCACCGGTTCAAGCAGCATGTGCCGCGGGGTCGATGGGCTCATGCCGGGCGCCCCCAGCATGAGCACAGGCTGAATCAGAGGACTTCAGGAATTAGCACCCAGCCTTCCATCAACCGCCGGGCGCTGCGGCTCATCACGGCCTTGTCCACCGCCCAGGCGCCATCTTCCAGCACAGTTTTTGCGCCTACGGCGACGCTGCCTGCGGTATGCCCCATCCGAACCTGACGCTCCCCGTTATCGCCAACGATACGGTTCACCAGCGTCCCATCCAGCGCGGCCGCAACGGCAACCGCGACTGCTCCGGTTCCGGTAATTGCGTGGTGCAGCTTGCCCATCGACAATATGCGGGCGATGACGTCGATGTCGCCCGGCTCAACGAACTTGCCGCCCGCAGCCTGATAGGCCTGAGGCCTGGCCACAAAGCACAGCTTGGGCGTGTGAGGGCGCAGGCGCGTTGCCTCGTCGGCACTGGCGGCCAGACCCATGGCAACGGTGCAGTGTGCGCGGATCGTTTCGCAGCGGGCGAGCAGTTCAGAGTCGCCGTTGACTTGCTCCTGGGTTTCAGTGCCCTTGAGCCCTACCCTTTCTGCGTCAATGAAGATGGTAGGGTTGCCAGCGTTCAACAAGGTGACGGGCATATTGCCAACGCCCGGAATGTCCAGTTCGTCAATGGCGTTGCCGGTCGGCAGGATGCTGCCGTCCGAGCCGCCAGGTTTGAGAAACTCCAGCACGACTTCCGCAGCGGGGAACGCCACGCCGTCGAGCACGAAGTCACCTTCCTCCTGCACCTCGCCGTTGCGCATCGGTACGTGGGCAATGATGCGCTTCTGGATATTGGCCTGCCAGATCCGCACGACGGCGATGCCATCGCGAGGCGCATCTACCAGACATTCAGAGATGGCGTATGGGCCGACTGCCGAGCTCAGATTGCCACAGTTGCCCGACCAGTCGATCACTGGGGTCTCGATGGCCGGAGCCCCGAACAGGTAATCAACGTCGCAATCCTCACGGCTCGATTTGCCGATAACCACGACCTTGCTGGTACTGGAGGTCGCACCGCCCATTCCGTCGATCTGCTTGCCGTAGACATCCGGGCTGCCGATCACCCGGAGCAGGATGGCATCACGCTCTTGGCCTGCAGGCGGCAGATCCTTGTCGAGAAAGAACACACCCTTGCTGGAGCCGCCACGCATGTACACGGCTGGAATACGTCTTTGAGTCATTTGTTATCTCCTGTGACAAATCAGCGCCGCGTCACTGGGCGGATGCGTTCTTCATGCTTTCGATCAGCAACTGCGGCAACAGGCCACCGCTGCGGAAGTAGCGAACATCCTCGAAGGTATCCAGACGACTCACGACAGTGACGCGCTCGGTTTCGCCGTTTTCGCGCTCGATGACCAGAGTGACCCTGGCGCCTGGCTGGAAGTCATCGGTGATGCCCTCCACGCTGAAGGTTTCGCGCCCATTCAGACCCAGGCTTTGACGCGAAACACCCTGCTCGAACTGCAGCGGGAGAATGCCGAGACCCGCCAGGTTGGTACGGTGGATACGCTCGAAGCTCTCAGCCACTACCACGCGCACACCCAGCAGGCGTGGACCTTTGGCTGCCCAGTCGCGGGAGGAACCGCTGCCGTACTCTTTGCCGGCGACAACGATCAGGGACTGTTTGCGATCCGCGTAGATTTCGGCAGCCTGGAAGATCGTGGTGACTTCTTTCTCCGGCAGCAGCAGCGTCCAAGGGCCTTCGCGACCGTCTTCGAGGAGCTCGTTCTTCAGGCGCGGGCTGGCAAACGTGGCGCGCTGCGCTGCCTCGTGGTTGCCACGACGTGTGCCGTAGGAATTGAAGTCAGGCGCGGCGATGCCGTGGGATTGCAAATACTGCCCCGCATCACTTTCGGGGAGAATCGCACCCGATGGAGAAATGTGGTCGGTGGTGATGTTGTCCGACAGCATGGCGAGAACGCGCATGTTGCTCAGGTCTTTGCGCGTATCGGTGGCCGTTACCGCATCGCTCCAGTAAGGAGGTTTGCGGATATAGGTGCTGTTCGCTTGCCATGGGTACTGGTCGCTGACGCCAGCGCGCAGGTCGCTGGCAATCAGGCCGGCTTCGCGAGGGACGTCTTCATAGGCCTTGTCGAACAGGTCGGCGGTCAGGTTGTCCGCCTCGATTCGAGTCAGTTCTTCATCGCTTGGCCACAGCTCGTGCAGGTAGACAGGAACGCCGTTGTCGTCCAGACCCAGCGCATCTTTTTCCGGATCGATCCGGTAGGTACCGGCGATGGCGTAAGCCACGATCAGCGGCGGCGACATGATGAATACTTCGCGAGCCAACGGGTGAACACGGCCTTCGAAGTTACGATTACCGGACGTCGCCGCCACGGTTTCCAGCTTGCGGGTGCGGATCTCTTCTTCGATCTCAGGGCTGAGCAGCGGGCCCGACATACCGTTACAGGTGGTGCAGCCATAGCCGACCAGGTTGAAACCTAATGCGTCGAGATCTTCGTTGAGCCCGGAACGCTCAAGGTAATCAGAAACAACCATCGAGCCCGGTGCAAAGGACGTCTTGACCCAAGGGGCACGCTTCAAGCCACGTTTGCGTGCGTTTCGAGCAACCAGGCCGGCGGCGATCACACCGCGCGGATTGGAAGTGTTGGTGCAGCTAGTGATAGCGGCGAGCACAACCGAGCCGTTGTCCAAGCCAACTGGTAGGTTGGTCGCCGGAGCTTTTTGACCCAATACGATCCGCTGATGTGGCTGCTTCGGCCCCGCAATCGAACGTGCCACAGAGCTGAGATTCAGCGTTACCACGCGGTTGTACTCAGCAGCACCAAGGCTGTCATGCCACAAGCCCTGGGCGCGGGCATAGGCTTCAGTCAGGCCGGATATCTGGCCGCCACGCCCGGTCATGCGCAGATAATGCAGGGTGCGATCGTCAATCGCGAACATCGCGGCAGTCGCGCCGAACTCAGGCGCCATGTTGGACAGGGTGCCACGGTCAGCCAGGGACAACTGCGCAACACCGGGCCCGAAGAACTCCAGAAACGCGCCGATCACACCTGCCTTGCGCAGCAGCTCGGTCAGCGCCAGTGCGATGTCGGTTGCCAGATAGCCCTGAGGCAACGTGCCTTCCAGGCGCACACCCACGATCTCGGGCAGGCGCAGCATCAGGGATTTACCCAGCATCGCAGCCTCCGCCTCGATACCTCCCACCCCCCAACCCAGCACCCCAATGGCGTTGATCATGGTGGTGTGGCTGTCAGTGCCGACCAGCGTATCGGGGAACGCCCACAACTTGCCATCACGGCGTTGAGTACCTACCACAGTGGTCAGGCGTTCCAGGTTGATCTGGTGAAGGATGCCTTTGCCCGAAGGAATGATCGACAGGTTGCTGAACGCCTTGTTGCACCAGTCGAGAAACTGGAAACGTTCAGCGTTGCGTTCGCGCTCGATGGCTTCGTTATCGGCCAGGGCACTGGCATCGCCCCAACGCTCCACGTTGAGCGAGTGATCCACTACCAGATGAGTCGGGGTGACCGGGTTGACCAGCCGTGGGTTGCCACCTTTCTCGGCAACTGCGTCACGCAGCCCCGCGAGATCGACCAGCGCTGGCGTACCGAGCAGGTCCTGCAGGACCACACGGGCCGGGCGGAAAGGAATGTCGAACGCGCTGGATCGGGCGCAGATGACTTTCAGCGCGGCTTCAGGGTCCGCCTCTCCACGCAAGACGTTCTCGGCGAGGATGCGCAAGCTGTAGGGCAGCTTTGCGTAATCACCGCCCAGGTCAGTCACGACCCCGCGGATGTCGCTGACACGGTACTCGATTCCGTTAGCGGAAACGGTTTGACCCTTTGACTCAGGCATTGGCTAATCCTCACAGGCTGTACAAGCAATGTTTTTGTGAGGCTGATGTTGCACTTTGTAATGATATAGGTCAATGTTGATTCATCCGGTTCACTCAGCCACTGAGATCGGACGTACCTGAACGATGGGTCGCGACATGCACCGCCAATGCATCCGACAGGTACTGGAACAACAATAAACATAAGAAAATTGAGGCCCTCCATGACCCAGCTCCCGCGCTCCAACTCCGTTCGTCCTCCCATTCGCACCGAGCCTGTCTCGTCCTGAATCACGCCGGCTGCCTTGCAGACCGTCTGGCTGAAAGGCGCCCTACATATTCACGAAAAAAGGGAGTTCGACCGTGCTGACAACCCTCGGCTTTTCGATGGTCATCTGTTTCATGTACCTGATCATGACCAAGCGCCTCTCGGCGTTGATTGCTCTGATCCTGATCCCCATCCTGTTCGCCCTGATTGGCGGGCACTACGCCGGCCTGGGCGCGATGATGCTCGACGGCGTGAAAACGCTGGCCCCAACTGGGGTCATGCTGACCTTCTCGATCCTGTACTTCGGGATCATGATTGACGCAGGGCTGTTCGACGGCCTGGTGCGCTTCATCTTGAAGCTGGTGAAGGGCGACCCTCTAAAGGTGTTGGTCGGTACCGCCGTGCTGACCATGCTGGTGTCCCTGGACGGCGACAGCTCCACCACCTACATGATCGCGTGCGCGGCGTTCCTGCCGCTTTACCAGCGTCTGGGCATGAGCGTTCTGGGCATGACATGCCTGGTCAACATCGCCAGCGGGATCATGAACATCTCGCCATGGGGTGGTCCCACCGCCCGTGCAGCTGCGGCGCTGCATGTCGATGCGATGGACATCTTCGTGCCGATGATTCCGGGGATGCTGATCGGCGCCGCCTGCCTGGTGTTCACCGCCGTGATCCTGGGACGCAAGGAGCGCGCTCGTCTGGGCATCATCCATCTCCATGATGTTCACAACGGCCCCATGGCGCTGGGCAACGGCTCTGCCGAGGATTGCGACGGGAATCGCCGGCCACAGATGTTCTGGCCAAACCTGATTCTGACCTTGACCCTGATCACCTGCCTGATCCTGGGCGTCATGCCGATCCAGATACTGTTCATGGTCGGTTTCGCCCTGGCCATCATGCTCAACTACCCGAAGATCGAAGACCAGAAGGCGCGGATTGCAGCCCACGCGGCCAACGTCCTGGCGGTCACTGCCGTGATTTTCGCGGCCGGCATCTTCACCGGGATCCTGTCGGGCACCGGTATGGTGGACTCCATGGCCAAGAGCCTGCTGTACGTGATCCCGCCAAGCTTCGGGCCATTCCTGGCGGTATTTACCGCGATCGTCAGCCTGCCTTTCACTTTCTTCATGTCCAACGATGCCTTCTACTTCGGGATCCTGCCGGTCATTGCACAAACCGCTGCGCAGTACGGCATTACGCCGCTGGAGATTGCACGTGCGTCAGTGGTGGGCCAGCCTGTTCATCTGTTGAGCCCTCTGGTGCCCTCGCTGTACCTGCTGGTTGCGCTGGCCAAGGTCGATCTGGGAGACCACCAGCGCTTCGCCCTCAAATGGGCCATTCTGGCGAGCTTTGGCTTGCTGCTCGGCGGTCTGCTGTTTGGCGCATTCCCGTTGTATCAGGTGCGCTGAGGCGCCGGCGGTGCGCGAGAAGAAAGCGGCAAAGACCGGAAATGGTCTCTGCCGTTGCATGGCATGACGCGCTAGAATGGCAGCCCTCTGGTTCAGCTCTTTCCGGTTCCCGATCCAATGCCTCTAAGCCCTCTGCAAGCACGCATTGCGCGTGACATCGTCTCTCACGTGCGTCGTGAACGCTTCGCCGTCGGCCATCACCTGGTAGAGTCACAACTGGCCGCGGCGCTCAATGTGTCGCGCACGCCGGTCAAGTTCGCCATGGGGCATCTGGTCGAGAAAGGCATGCTGACCTATGACCGCAACCGTGGCTTCTTCCTGGCTCGCGCCAGCGATGACCTGGGCGACCTGGTATCGGAAGTGATGGAGAAATCCGACGACCCGCTGTACCTCAAGTTCGCCGAACTGCGCCTGAGCAGGCAGCTCCCAGAGCTGTTTACCGAGATCGAGTTCATGCGCCAGTTCGATGTTTCCAGGGCAGCCCTGCGCGCCGTGCTTTCGCGGATCCAGCAGGAAGGCTGGGTTGAGCAGCGTGCAGGTCAAGGCTGGCGACTGTTGCCCATGATCGATTCGGTCGAGGCCTACGAAGAAAGCTATTCCTTTCGCGCCACTATCGAGCCGTCGGGGATTCTGTCACCCAGCTTCCAGATCGACCGCGAAACCCTGGCAGCTTGCCGTCGGCAGCAAGAGTTCATCGCCAACGGCGGTTATCTGACCATGACGCCTCAGGAGCTTTTCGAGGCCAACTCTCAATTCCATGAGACCTTGGCCGCTTGTTCCGGAAACCGTTTCCTGCAGCAGACCGTCCGCCGTCTTGACCAACTGCGACGCCTTGTCGAGTACCGCCAAGCCAGCTCACGTACCCCTCGTAAAGGACAAGCCGAAGAGCACCTCGCGATTCTTGATTGCCTGGAACGAGGCGACCGACTGGCCGCTGCAGACCAGATGCGACGCCATCTGGAACAGGCAAGACGCCACAAGGTCGACCCCGCTCTCTTCGAATAATCCCTGCCCCACGTCTTCTATAGCTGTCACGCGATCTGTCCAGGTCGCGTGCGCTTCCTCCTGGCCGCCGATCTACAACTGATGCCTCAAGTTAGTCGTCGGGTTTATCTGCCTTTCACAAAACACAGATTGACTTATATCGTTACAAAGTTCATTTTTGCATTCACCACAAGAAACGAGCCACCGCATGCGTGTCCGCCTGAACACCCCATGCCTGAAGCCCGGTTACGCACACACCACAATCACAATAATGGTGAATACATGTCATACCGTAGAGGCTGGATAGCCGTCTTCCTGTTCTCCCTGGCCATGATCAATTACATGGATCGCATCGCGCTTTCCATTGCGGCCAAACCCATCGCTGAAGAGTTTCACCTCACATCCGTGGGGATGGGCTACCTGTTCTCTTCCTTTATCTGGAGCTATGCGCTCTTTCTGATTCCGGTCGGCCTGCTGATCGACAAGTACGGGGTCAAACGCGTCGGCGGCCTGGGCATCTTTATCTGGTCCCTGGCGACCGCCCTCACCGGTGCTGCCTCAAGCTTCGCCAGCCTGCTGACCGCGCGCCTGGTCATGGGTGCGGGGGAATCGGTCAGCAACCCGGTGGGCGCCAAGGTCATACGTGAATGGATTCCCGGCACAGAGCGCGGCACCATCACGGCCATCTTCAACAGCGGCTCCTACGCAGGCCCTGCCATCTGCTCGGTGGTTCTGGCTGCACTGGTTGCCGCGTTTGGCTGGCGCATGTCCTTCGTGATCGCCGGCGCTATCGGCTTCGTCTGGCTGGTGGCCTGGTATTTTTTCTACGACAAGCCTGAGCAGGTTAAATGGCTCGCCCAGGGCGAGCGCGAACATATCGTCGCCACACGCGCTACCAGCACCGCCGGTAACGCCACCAATGTCGCTTATGGCCTCAAAAAGCTGCTGAAGACGCCAACCCTCTGGGGCCTGGCCATCGCTCAGGGCTGCAACGTCTACACCCAGTATCTTTTCCTGACCTGGCTGCCTAGCTACCTGCAGGAAGTGCGGCACCTGACCATCGCCAAGAGCGGCCTGTTCACGGCCATTCCCTATGCTGCCGCCGTGGTGTTGTGCATCGTGATCGGCAAGCTCAGTGACCAGTACCTGAAAAACGGCAGCGGCGCTGCGTCGGGCAAACGTCGCAACGTCATCGCGCTGACCATGCTGGTTGCAAGCTGCATCCTGCTGATCCCGTTCGCAGACGACATTGCCATGCTGGTGCTGATTTTTTCTCTGACCCTGGCAGGCATCGCCTCGACCACCTCACTCAACTTCTCGTTGCTCAACGACCTGCTGCCAAGCTCGGGGGACGTGGGTCGCGCCATGGCGTTCGTCGTGGTGGGCGGGAATGTCTTCGGCATGCTCGCGCCGATCGTGACGGGGTACGTCATCACGGCCACTGGAAGCTACAACTGGGCATTCGCCATCGCAGGCGCATTGTTGGTGACCGGAGCTATCGTGATCCTGAGCATGACCAGAAAACCGATGATCCCCATCGCGCCGGCGGCTGAAAGCAGCATGGTCGCCCGCACGGCCTGAGTCCTTCGAGCTCTCGCTGCGGGCGTCTTCAAGAGCCCCGACGCCGGCAAGCCGGACTGCTACGGATATCTGCGGGGTGTAGGTCTGACCTCAACCCTTTAGGAGCACGCCTGCCTACGACGGCGTACATGAAGTCGCCTCGCCGGCAAGCCGTGCTGCTACGGGACGGAGGTCGGCCCTGCTTACCCCCGGCGCCCAGGCGAGCGCTCTATTCAGCACCTCTTATCATTTCTACTGATATTTACTATCGAACCGCTCGCCTGCGGACTCGCCGAAACCGGCTCCTATAATTGCCTGCCAATCCCCCGCTCCCCTCGCCTGCCTTCAGGCGACATCTCTCCTTTCCTTGGAACCCAGTCTTATGCCAAGCGCCCGTCACGCCCCGCACACGCCTCCCGAACACAACCAACAGAGCGTCAAACAGCAATGGCTGGCGATTCTCTCCGTCGCCGTGGGTGCCTTTGCCCTGGTGACCAGCGAGTTTCTGCCGGTCGGCGTACTCAATGATGTCGCCAGCGACCTGGGCATCAGCGCAGGCCATGCCGGCCTGATGGTGACCCTGCCCGGCATCATGGCCGCGCTGGCCGCACCGTTGCTGTCGGTGGGTATCGGCGCCATGGACCGTCGCTATCTGCTGATCGGCCTGACGCTGATCATGATCATCGCCAACGCGGTCGTGGCCTATGCCAGTGACTTCAACCTGTTGCTGTTCGGCCGCATTCTGCTGGGTATCAGCATCGGCGGCTTCTGGGCCACGGCCATCGCCCTCAGCGGTCGGCTGGCGCCCAAGGGTGTGGGTGTCGCCCAGGCCACCTCGATCATCATGATCGGCGTCACCCTGGCCACCGTGCTGGGCGTGCCCGTGGGCACCTGGCTCAGCGGCCTGATGGGCTGGCGCATGACGTTCCTGGTCACTGCCCTGGTGGGCGTGCCGGTGCTGCTGGCGCAGATTTTCCTGCTGCCACGGCTGGATCCGGACAAGGCCATTCGCTTCAGCGACCTGCCTGCCCTGTTCATCAACCCGCAGGCCCGGGTCGGCCTGATCGCGGTATTGCTCATTGGTCTGGCGCACTTTGCCGCGTACACCTACGTCGCTCCGTTCTTCAAGCACAGCTCAGGCTTCGATGGGCCGACGATTGGCTCGCTGCTTCTGCTGTATGGCGTGGCCGGTGTCGCGGGCAACATCTTTGCCGGTTTCGCCGCCAACCGCAGCGTGCGCCATACCCTGCTGCTGGTGGCGCTGATGATCGGCGTCAGCACCGCCCTGTTCCCCTACTTCGCCACCGGCATGACCGGCGCTGCCATGCTCATCGCACTCTGGGGCTTCGCCTTCGGCGCCTTCCCGGCCTGCGCCAGCATCTGGATGTTCGTCGTAGCACCCAAGGATGTCGAACGCGGCATGCCGCTGTTCGTCGCCCTGTTCCAGGTCATCATCGCGCTGGGCTCCTTCTTCGGCGGACAGATCGTCGACCAGCTCGGCACCTCGGTGCTGATGAGCCTCGCGACCGCCTTGGTGGGCTGTGGGTTTGTGACGGTGCTGGTGCTGGGGCGCAATGTGAGTAATAGCCTGGCGGCGCAGCCGGGTTGAGACGCTAGTCTGCGGTGCGGTTCACCCTTGAACCGCCACCGCAGGCCGCACACCCAGTTCGTCGAGCAGCCACTTCTTGAACACCTCCGCCGCTTCATGCCTCGTCCGCCGTTTCGGGTAGACGAGGTAATGCCCGATGTACTGAATGTCATGGGTCACTGCCCGCAGCGGCGCGACCAGGGTGCCGTTTTCCAGTTCGGTCTGGGCCAGCAACGTTGATTCCAAAACCACGCCCATGCCATTGGTGGCCGCAGAGATAGCCATGATGCTGCGGTCGAAGCGCAGGGCGTAGTGATGGGGCGACATCAGGTGGTTGGCCTCGAACCAGCCCTTCCATTGCAGCATCTGCACGTCACACTGGATCAGCCGGTGCTCGTACAAATCCTGTGGCGTGCGAATGGTTTTCGCCAACTCCGGACTGCACAGCGGGGTCAGGTGCTCCACGGCCAGGGGCACTTTTTCGTTGAGGGCTGAGCGCGGTTCGCCGTAGACGATGTCCAGATCGAAGTCGTCATTCTCGAACTGCGCATAGTCGGTGCTCGCGGAAAAGCGCAGGTCGATGGCCGGGTAGGCCTGAACGAATCGGTGCAGGCGCGGCATCAGCCATTGCATGCCGAAACTGGGCGCGGTGTGCAGGCGCAACGGCGGCGGTTCGTCGGTCTTGGCGAGGACGAAACCGCGCTGCATTTCTTCCAGCCCGCGCTGCACGTGCTCCATCAGCAGGCGGCCTTTGGCTGTGAGGTTGATCTCGCGGGTGGTGCGTTCGAACAACTGAATGTCGATGGATTCTTCCAGCTTGCGGATCGAGTGGCTGACCGCGCTGGAGGAAATCCCAAGCTCCTGCGCGGCCTGAATGAACGAGCCAGAGCGGCCCGCCGATTCAAACACCCGCAGTGATGAAAGCGGCACTCGGCGAAGCTGCTGAATTAATGAATTTTGTTCAGTCATTGCTGCAAAAATGTCTTTTGTAAGGGCTTATTTTCCGATGGTAGCTTGATTACAGGTTGGATGCAGTGCGTTTGATGAATTCAGAACATTAGTTGCCGTGTATCTCTGACCACCGGTTGCCTCTTAATAAAAATAAGCAGGACTTACAGATGACGATGATTTCTCGAGGTGCCGAAGTGGCCATGGAGCCGCTCGCACGTGTGGCCCATCATGCCTGGCGCATTCGCCGTTTCGCCCTGCGCATGGGCGAGGTTCAGGGTCAGGGTTACGTCGGCCAGGCGCTGGGTTGGGCCGATGTGCTGGCCACCGCTTACTGCCATGCCATGAAGGTGCGCCCCAACGATCCTCTTTGGGAAGGCCGCGACCGCTTCCTGCTGTCCCACGGGCACTACGCAATCGCCCTCTACGCCGCGCTGATCGAGGCGCAAATCATTCCCGAAAGCGAACTGGACACCTACGGCTCCGACGACAGCCGCCTGCCGATGTCCGGCATGGCGAGCTACACACCAGGGATGGAAATCTCCGGTGGCTCGCTGGGTCAGGGCCTGCCGATCGGCGTCGGCATGGCGCTGGGCCTGCGCATGAAAGGCAACCCGGCGTGGGTGTTCAACTCCATGTCCGATGGCGAGCTGGACGAAGGCTCGACCTGGGAAGCAGCCATGTCCGCAGCGCACCACAAGCTGGGCAACCTGATTGCCCTGGTCGATCTCAATAAACAGCAGGCCGACGGCAACTCCCATGAGGTTCTTGATTTCGAACCCCTGGCCGACAAATGGCAGGCGTTCGGCTGGCATGTGCAGCGTGTCGATGGCAACGACCTGGCGGCGGTCGTCGCTGCTTTCGATGAGGCCATGGCGCTCAAGGAAGCCAAGCCTCGCGTGATCCTGTTCGACACCCTGATGGGCAAAGGCGTGGACTTCCTGGAAGTGCGCGAGAAGAACCACTTCATTCGCGTCGAGCCTGATGAATGGCAGACCGCGATCAAGGTTCTGGATGCCAGCTACCAGTCCCATCTGGAATCGGAGAAACGCTGAGATGGATACGCCAACCATGAACAAACCACGCCTGACTACCTCGGCGATGATCGCCTCCATCGCCAGCGAAGGGCAGCGCACCGAAACCGCCCCTTTCGGCCATGCGCTGGTCGCTGCCGCACAGAAGGATTCGCGCATTGTCGGCATGACCGCCGACCTGTCCAAGTACACCGACCTGCACATCTTTGGCCGCGAATTCCCCGAGCGTCACCTGCAGATGGGCATGGCCGAGCAACTGCTGATGGCCGCTGCGGGCGGCATGGCCAAAGAGGGCCTGATCCCCTTCGCCACCACCTACGCCGTGTTCGCCACCCGCCGCGCCTATGACTTCATCCACCAGGTGATCGCCGAAGAAAACCTCAACGTGAAGATCTGCGCCGCGCTGCCAGGCCTGACCACCGGTTACGGTCCCAGCCACCAGGCCACCGACGACCTGGCGCTGATGCGTGCCGTGCCGGGCCTGACCGTCATCGACCCGTGCGACGCGCTGGACACTGCCCAGGCCGTCACCGCCATCGCCGAATACAACGGCCCGGTGTACATGCGCCTGCTGCGCGGCAAGGTGCCGATGGTGCTGGACCAGTACGACTATAAATTCGAGCTGGGCAAGGCCAAGCTGCTGCGCGATGGCAAAGACGTTTTGATTATCTCCAGCGGCATCATGACCATGCGCGCCCTGGAAGTCGCCGAGCTGTTGGGCGATGGCAGCGCAGACGTCGCGGTGCTGCACGTGCCGACCATCAAGCCGCTGGACGAAGCCACCATCATCGAGCAGTGCCGCCGCAGTGGCCGGCTGGTGGTGGTTGCGGAAAACCACAGCACGGTTGGCGGTTTGAGCGAGGCCGTGGCCCTGACGCTGCTCAAGGCGCGGGTCAGCCCGGCGTTCCAGCAGATCGCCCTGCCCGATGCCTACCTCGACGCCGGCGCCCTGCCGACCTTGCATGATCGCTATGGCATTTCCACTCAGGTCATGGCGGCGAACATCCGTCAGTGGCTGGCATGAGGAGCGCGAAGATGGACGTTGCATTTATCGGTCTTGGCGCCATCGGCCTGCCCATGGCGCGGCAGATCCAGCAGGCGGGCCACGGCGTGGTCGGCATCGAACTGAGTGAAGCCAACCGCGCCCTGGCGCAGGCCCAGGGCATCGAGTCCAGCGCTGACTGGCGCGCGGCCGTCGATGCCGACGTGGTGGTAGTGATGGTCGCCACCCCGGCGCAACTGGACGCACTGGTCAGCCAGTGCACGGAGCTCAAACCCGGTCAGCATTGGGTGGTGATGAGCACCGTGGGCCCGGCCTCGGTGCGTGAACAGGCGGTGCGCCTGCTGGAGAAAGGCGTGCAGGTGGTCGATGCCCCGGTCACCGGTGGTGTGGCGCGGGCAAGCACTGGCAGTCTGCTGATTTTCGCCTCGGGGCCCAAGGCCGCAGTTGAGCGCGTCGAGCCTGTGCTTCGCAGCATGGGCGAAGTGCGCGATGCCGGCGCTGAGGTCGGCGACGGCCAGGCGATCAAGGTGGTCAACCAACACCTGTGCTCTGTGCATCTGGTGGCAGCGGCCGAGGCACTTAGCCTGGCGCGTTCGCTGGGCCTGGACCCGGCGCGGGTGCTGGATCTGGTGCAAAAAGGCGCCGGAGGTTCGTGGATGCTCTCCGATCGCGGGCCGCGCATGCTCGAAGGCACTGACACCCAGGTCACCAGCATGGTCGATATCTTCGTCAAGGACAGCGGCCTGGTGGCGTCTGCCGCGCAAGGCTGCAATGCGGCGGTGCCGTTGCTCGACATCGCTCACGCCCGCTTCAGTCAGGCGTCTGACGCAGGGCTGGGCAGGCGCGACGACAGCCGGGTCATCGAAACCTGGGAGTAAGCCCGATACAGTTGTAAAGGTCCGTTCCAACACTCAGGGCAGAATCCACACGCTGGACTGCCCGCTACAACAACAATAAAAGTTCGGAGTTTGCCATGAGCACATCCTCGACGGCGTCAGCACAAACAGAAAGCAAGGCGGGGAAAGTTTCCTTCGCCTCCATGGTCGGCTCGGCCGTGGAAAGCTACGACTTCTTCATCTATGGCACCGCCGCCGCAGGCTGGTTTGGCCAGGTGTTCTTCCATACCACAGAGCCCATCGTCGGCATCCTCGCGGCGTTTGCGACCATGGCCGTTGGCTTCTTCATGCGCCCCTTGGGTGGCTACCTGGCCGGGCATTTCGGCGACCGTCTGGGGCGCAAGACCGTGTTGCTCTGGTCGCTGCTGGCCATGGGCGGCGCGACCGTCCTGATCGGGGCGCTGCCTACCTACGCGCAAGCCGGGGTCATCGCACCGATATTGCTGATTCTGCTGCGCATGATTCAGGGCATCGGCTTTGGTGCCGAATGGGGCGGCGCGGTGCTGATGGCCTGCGAACACGCACCGGCCCATCGTCGCGGTTTCTTCGGCGCGGTGCCGCAGATCGGCATTCCCCTGGGTCTGCTGATGGCCAACGGCGCGTTCCTGCTGTCGGCAGCGCTGTTCGAAGGTGACTGGGTCTGGCGCGCGCCGTTCCTGGCGTCGGTGGTAATGGTGGCTGTGGGGATGTGGATTCGGATGAGCGTCAGCGAATCGCCGGAGTTTGAAAAAGCCAAGGCTGAAAACACCCTGGTCAAGCAACCGGCGTTGCAGGTGATTCGTGAAGACTGGCGCAAGGTGCTGCAGATTGCCGGCCTGCGTCTGGCGGAAACCGGCGGCTACTACCTGGCGACGAGCTTCATGCTGTCCTATGTCGTGCTGTCGGGCATCGCCACCAAGCAGAACGTGCTGTGGGGCACCATGATCGGCTCGGCCATTGGCCTGGGCAGCCACCTGTTCTATGGCGCCCTGAGTGACCGCATCGGTCGCAAGCCGGTGTTCCTGATCGGCTCGCTGTTCACCATCGTGTTCGGCATCCCGATGTTCATGATGATCAACACCGGGATCGTGCCGCTGATCATCGTCGCAGTGGCCATGGCGCTGATCCTCAGCCACGACCCGATCTTCGCCGTGGAAGCCAGCTGGTTCACCGAACAGTTCCCGGCCAACGTGCGTTCCTCGGGAATTTCCCTGGGCTACAACTGCGCTTCGCTGGTCGCAGGCACCCTGCCCTTCATCGCCACAGCGTTGTACTCGCAGGTCGGCTGGATGGGCCCGGCGATCCTGTTCAGCCTCTTGGGCGTGGTCTCGACGCTGTGCGCCGTGAAAATGCGCGAAACCGCGCCGGCGGTGGTCAAGGACATGCCGGTGGTAGAGCGTGCGGCTCCCGTAGGGAAGCAGGCGTTGCAGTAGGCAAGCGAAGAAATGCGAGCGAGGCCTGAATCCGGTGGTTCAGGCCTCTTTTTTTTGCCTGGCCGTGACTGGAAACAAAACGCCACCCCACCCTACAATGCTCCGCATCCTCGCCTTGCAGAGAACCCGCAATGCCCGCCTCTCTGATCCGCCCGACCCCTGCACCGCTTTTGGCCCCCGGTGAAACCGTGGTGCTGTTCGACGGTGTCTGCAAGCTGTGCAATGGCTGGGCGAAATTTCTGATCCGGCATGACCGGCATCATCGCGTCCGCCTGGCCAGCGTGCAGTCGGCAGAAGGACAAGCGTTGCTGACGTGGGCAGGGTTGCCGGTGGATGCGTTCGACACCATGGCGGTGATTCGCGGCCGGCATTACTGGGTGCGCTCGGAGGCGTTCGTCGAAGTGGTGGCGCAATTGCCTGCCGCATGGCGGATACTTGGGCTGCTGCGTGTAGTCCCGCGAGCCCTTCGAGACTGGGCGTACGATCGCATTGCCCTGAACCGCTATCGGCTGTTCGGCAAACACGACGTCTGCCTGTTGCCGACAGCGGACCATCAGCGGCGCTTTCTCAAGGCTGGATCGTGAATGCCCTGCGCCAGGTTCACTGGCTGGCTCGCGGCAGTCTCGCCTTCATGTTTGCCTACCACGGGCTGGTGCCCAAGCTCATCGCCCTGAGCCCCGGCGAGCAGTTACTGTTGCGGGCTCATGGCCTGGAAGGTGCCGCGTGGTTATCGCAAGCAGCTGGCGCGGCCGAATTGGCTTGGGCTGCAGTGCTGCTGTTTTTGCCCAGGCTCTACTGGCCCTTACCGTTGACCGCACTCATCCTGCTCGGCCTGCTGGTGGACGTGGCGGCGATGCAGCCATCGATGCTGATCGACGCGTTCAATCCGGTCACGCTGAATGTGGCAGGCATGGCGTTGTGCGCCATCGCCTGGATTACGCGGGGATCGGTGGGCGGTGACGTGACATCCGCGCGCCAGTGATACCCTTCACCGTCATTTCCCAAGGCCGTCATATGGATATATCGCCTCGTTTGATCATCCACGAATCCGCGCATTGGCGGGTCAACCACCGCATCGACAGTGCGTTGCCGGGCTATCTGATGCGCGGAATTTTGCGTCTGGCCCCGGTCCCGTAGCAGCACGGCTTGCTGGCGGGGGCGGTTTCAAGACCGCTCTCGCGGGCAAGCCCGGCTGCTACATCGTTACTCGGTGCTTCAGGAATTTGCAGTCGACCCCGATCCCGTAGCAGTACGGCTTGCCGGCGTGGCTGCCTCAGGATCGCCAACCTAACCTGGAGAATGCAGCGCAGATGACAAGCACCATCGCTGAACGCGAGGAGTTAGCCAGATAACCCAAGGGAAACCATGTTCACATCGCTCATATTGAATGGCCAGATAACCACATCCAGTCACCCCGAACTGGCGGTCCCCTGGTGGAGTTTCACCAAGACAGTCCTGGCCGCCACCGCGCTGACGCTGGTGCGGGACGGGCTGGTTGGACTGGACGATATGCTGCCCGACCAGCCTTTCACACTGCGTCAGTTACTGAGGCATGAAGCGGGCCTGGCGGACTACGGCGAACTGGGCGACTATCACGCCGCTGTCGCCAACGGTGAGCCGGCCTGGTCGGCCAGTGAAATGATGGAGCGCCTGGACGGCAGCCGGCTTCGCCATAGCCCCGGCACCGGTTGGCGCTATTCCAATGTCGGCTACATGCTCGTCGGGCGGCTGATTGAACGGCTGACGGGGCTGACACTTGATGATGCCGTCGCTCAACGGGTGCTAATGCCGCTGGAGATATCGAATGTCCGCTTCGCAAAAACGCCCGCGGATTTGCAACCGGCGCATATGGGATTCACCACCAGCTACGACCCGGGCTGGGTGTTTCATGGCCTGCTGATCGGGCCTGTTTCGCAAGCTGCCCTGTGGCTGGATCGACTCTTCACCCATGACCTTCTCCCCAGCGACCTGCTCCGGCAGATGCAGACGCCCCGAACATTGGGCGGCCCGATTCCTGGGCGGCCGTGGGTCACACCGGGTTATGGCCTGGGCCTGATGCACGGGCCGATTGCCAGCGGAATGATATTGTCCGGCCACACAGGCGGCGGGCCTGGGAGCGTCATCGCCGTCAACCGTGCCAGCGAAGGCGATGCGTTGGCTTGTTGCGCCGTGTTCGAGGCAGGTGGAAGCGAGGGAACAGTGGAACACCGGGTTGCGCAACTGTTGAGTGAAACCCTTCAGCAGGCTCCCCACCCGTAGGAGCGCGCTTGCCCGCGAAAGCGTTTCATCAGCCCACGAACCGTTGGCAGACACACCGCGGTCGCGGGCAAGCGCGCTCCTACACAGGAAGCCACCCGTCTTTGAAGGCGAACTTCGTTGAATTAATCCGCGACATCCCTCTCTCACCTACATATCGAGCAACCTGTGCAGGCCCCATGACGCCCCTGCCGTCACGTTGGACTTTCGAATGAAGGCGTACGCTCCATGAGTCACATCATCACCCAAGGCTCCAACCTCGACGCACCGACCGACGACGACGCGATCATGTTCGGCTCGTTGAAGGATCGCCTGGACTTCTACCGCAAGGAAATCCAGTACGAAACCACCATGCTTTCCGGCCGCACCAACGCCTATCTGGGTGCCCAGTCTTTCCTGGTCATCGCCTATTCATCGTCGATGGCCAACGTCAATCCCGACTGGGGCAACCTCTTCTCACTGGTGGTTTCTGTACTGCTCTCGGTGCTGGGACTGATCACCTCGCTGCATGCCTGGTCAGGGATCAAGGCGGCGTACGAAATCATCGATCACTGGTACCTCAAGCAGAGTCACCTGTTGGCCAGCCAGCCACGCATGAGCGATGTCTACGACGATTCCCCGCTGTTCGCCAAACGTGAATCCAACGAGGGCGGCTACCGCGAAGCGCTGAAGTTCTCGATGCGCGCGCCCTGGATTTTTTCCACGTTGTGGGTGGTGCTGGGCGGGTTTTCCGCGTTCATCCATCTCTTCAGCTTCAAGAGCTAGGCGCCAGGAATCGACCACCCTGACAGGCCCTCGTTGCCATTGATGTGATAGACCACCGGCTCTTGGGAAAAGAAGCTCTCAAGACCCTGCATGAACAACCGATGGTCTTCGCTCTCTTCAAAACCCGGCGTGTGATCCTCGAGCGAGCGCCAGCGCACGATCAGGTTGAATTGCTCGGGAGTCTCGATCCCCTGCGCCAGCATGTGGCCGCCGTAACCTTCTGCCCGGGTCAGCAGGTGCGCGACCTCGGCAAAGGCATTCCTGAATGCATCGATACGATCCTTTTGAACAGGGAGCAGCGCGATTTCGTAAATCATGGTGTGCCTCGTCAATGACGTGAACGGGGGGAGTGAAGGCTCAAGGGATCAGCGATGGCTCGACCGCAATCGCAATCTTGCCTCGCAGGCCGTTGTTGGGACTTTCCAGTCGGGCGTGGGCCAGCGCAATGTCGGCCAGCGAGTAGACGGCGCCCACATGAGGCCGCAACTGCCCCCGCTCAACCAGTGCGCTCAGTTCATCGAGCTTGCCGCGATTCTGCCGGGTAAACACGAAGTGATAGCTCGCGTTCTTGCCCCAGGCCTGAACCAGATTCTGCGGCTGGGCGATGTCCACGATCGACACCACGCGTCCCAGTTGGGCAAGCGCGTCGGGGCTGCGCGACAGGGTGTTGCCGCCGATGGTGTCGAACACCACATCAACCCCACGGCCATCGGTTTTGGCCATGATCACGTCGACGTAATCCTCGTTCTCATAGTCGATGACCCCATCGGCGCCCAGGCCACGCACGAAGTCGGCGTTTGCCTCGCGCACGGTGGTGAACACCCGAACCCCCATGGCTTTCGCCAACTGGATCGCCACATGCCCGACCCCGCCCGCGCCGCCGTGGATCAGAATGCTTTCCCCTACCCGCAACGCCGCCCGCACGATCAACGCTTCCCACACCGTGCCGCCCACCAGGCTCAGGCTGGCTGCCTCAAGATGACTGAGCGACGCAGGTTTTCTCGCGACGATGCTCTGGTCAGCCACGTGATACTCGGCGTAACTGCCTGCCCCTTCGAATATCTGCGGGGTGTACCAGACTTCATCGCCTGGAACGAAAGCCGTCACACCCGGCCCGACCGCTTCGACCACGCCCGAAACGTCGTGCCCGGTGATCGCCGGCAGCGGTACCAGGTCCGGGTAGTCGCCGCGTCGCACCTGGTAATCCAGCGGATTGATGGAGGTGGCGTGCACCCGAACGAGCACCTGCCCGGCTTGAGGGACAGGCTTGGGCACGTCGCACAGCTCGAACGAATCAGGCCCGCCAAATGACTTCAGTACCATCGCTTTCATGGTGAATCCTCGCATCTAGAATAAGGGATATCGAGATATCTCGATATATTGCGGTAAAAAAAACTACAGGTCTTTCCCTATGACTTCGGCAAGCGCGCCAATGGTGGCTTCATTGCGCTTGTAGTAGGTCCACTGACCGATGCGCCGAACCTCGACCAGCCCTGCCCGCTGCAGCGTCGCCAGATAGCCCGACACTGTGGACTGCGACAACCCGATACCTTCCTGAATACTGCTCACGCATACGCCGACCGTGAGAACGTCGCCTTCATCCTGAGGCGGGAAGTTCTTTACGGGATCCTTCAGGCCTTTGAGAATCTGCAGGCGCGTCGGGTTCGAGAGGGCTTTGAATATTTCGACCAGTTCCATGAGCTCAGGATATCGAGATTTACCGATATGTCAATGCGTGTTAAACACACGCAAAAACGCCCGGCAATGAGCCGGGCGCGTTGACACCGGTTTATGCAGCCAGTCCAGATAACGACGCTTTCTTGTAATCGGCTTTCATGGTTTCCATCTGCGCACCCAGCTCATCCAGTTTGGCATTGCCGAGCAGCTTTTTGGCCTGGGGAAACATCTCGGTTTCCTCTTCTTCGATATGGTGCTCCAGCAACTCTTTGACCACCTTCACCCGACCAGAAAACTCTGGCGTTGCCGGGTCTGTATTCTTGAGATCCGGAAGCACGAGCGAGTCAACTGTACGGTGCTCTTCCTTGGCCTCGTAATACATGACGTCCTGCTCTTTGGAACCCGCCTCTTTGAACGCGGGGTAGAGAATCTCTTCCTCCAGCTTGGTGTGAATGGTGATTTCCATCTCTAACTTGGCGAGCAGATCAGTGCGTTTTTTCACACCCCGCTCCGTGGACTCGCTCAACTGAGTCAGGATGGACTTGACGCGTTCGTGGTCGGCTTTGAGAAGGTCGATGGCGTTCATTTCATTTCCTCTGGTATCACGGTTGGCGAACGGGTCTGGATGCCTGTCCTGCCGGTAACTCCAGATAGATTGCAGCGGACGTGCCAGCGAGAGGATGTGAATTTCCTGCTGTGATTCAGCCGGTTACAGAAAGACTTGAATAGCGATATCGGGCGTACTGCACGAATCTGCGCGAACGGATAGTGCAAAAGCGCCGCCATACGTTAGCCGACGTCTCAAAGTGGCATTATCATGGCCCAAGGCAAAAGCTGCCGGACTGTCTCCTCCTACAGCACCTCTCGCAGATACCCCTTGATCATAGCCAGCGGAGCAGTCATGGAGTCCAGCGTCCGGGCGGCGTGAAACCCTGCCGACAGCCGTTGCAGCTCACGCCCGAGTGGCTTTTCAGCGCCGCCCATTGCTTCAAGCGCCATGAGCAGGCACTCGTTGACCTTCTGCTGGATGGCTTCGACATCTCCCCTTTTCAGCAGCAGCTCGAAGACATCGCTCTGGTAGTCGCCCATGACCAGATCGTCACGCAAGATGGGGCTTTGATCTTCAGTTTCATACGCCAGCTTGTGGCAAAAAAGAGCGACTGTTTCCAGTGCCGACTGCATAAATCAGTCCTTACAAAAATCTTTTTTCGGGGTTGAGATGACGCATACGCGCAGGATGCGTCCCCGATTGTATCAGCGCGACCCACGTCTCCCTAGCCCGTGGGCGGGCCTTGGGCGTCCGCTCAGGCATCCAAGGCATAGCGTCGACAGTGCTCCAGATAGCCCTGTTCGTGACTCCCCACCAACTGCACAACGTTCGACCACAGCCATGACGGCGCATCCAGCGTCTGGGAGCGGTTGAGTTGCAGATCCCTGATCCAGGCCGCACGGGTGCTCAAATCCATCTGCCTGGCGTGGGCATGGCCGACGACGCGGGACAGGTAGCCTGCCGCCTGGATCGCTTCCGTCTGGCTGATCTGATCCAGCTCGAGCTTCATGTCCTGGGGAAGCAGCTCGCGAACGAAGAAGCCGTTCTCCATCATGCGAGCGGCAACCATGCGATTCCCCAGCCCCGGTGACAAATGTCGCGCACCTTCCACCACCCGCCTGGCGTTATCCCGAGGCATGGAGATGCGTGGCGAACGGGGTGCAGCGGCGGCGACGGCCTGCTTCACGTCCAGCAGACAGTATTCAAGATCTTCGCCCTCGCCGATCCCGATGAGCACTGCATACCGCAGCAAGCCCAGCGAGCTGCAGCCTTTGACCCAATAGGCACAGTCCAGCATCTCCACTTTGTCGTGGTGGGAGCGGCCCTTCAACGAGGTCACCAGCGCGTGAATGTCATGGGTGGCGCACAGCTCACGCAGCGCTGATCGCTCGGCTCTGGACAGGGGCCAGAAATGCTTGCCAAGGGGGAACGTGGGCTTGGTGTTTTCGATGCGTTCCTGGGCCAGATGCTTCCAGGTACGCCGAACAGCCGTACGCATCCCGGCCTTGACTTGAGCGGGCCGTGGAGGCTCTTCTTCGACACTTTCCTCGAACGCCATCTCGTAGCCGCGCATCATTTCTTCAAGCATGCGCGCGGTGGTGACGCCAGGAAGGTCCGAGCCCCTGGCAGCCGTCGCCAAAGACAGGCCAAGCCTCACCAGGTCATGGGCCGGGTTTCCAATGACCGTCTGGTCCAGATCGCGGATGTGAATGTCGATGCCGCCCTTCAGATCGCCCGTGGGGCCAAGATTTCCGGCATGGCAATCGCCGCAGATCCACACTGGCGGGCCGCTGGGCAGACGTCGGCCGGACTGCGTGTGCAGCCAGTCGTAGAACTGCACCGTACTGCCCCTGACATAGGCATGGGCAGATCGGGCCATCTTGAGATTTCGAAGTTCGTTGAGGGGTTTCAGGCGTGCGGCGGGGCGAGGTGTTTTCATGTGCGGCCTTAAGTCGGGATTACAGCTACGACTCCCGGCACGCGGGAATGTTGCGAAATGTTTCTCCAGTCCGAAAGGGATTTCTTGAACTTAAAGCTGACCAGCAAGTCAGGTTATTCAACATCCCCTTTCTTACCACGGACGTTGCCATGCATACCTACAGCCTGCAGTACCGATTCAACGATGAACCCCGCACCCATTCCATCGAACTGCATGAGCCGGAACTCTCTGTCCACGATGCCGCAATGCACTTGTTGGAACTGCATTTCGGCGATGGCGAAAACAGCCTGATGATGCCCAATTCAGACGCTACGCCAGCGGAGATCTTGCAACAGGCAGAGCGGGTCGGCCTGACAGACATCAAGGTCGTGGCCCAGGCAGGCGGTGCCTAGTTCCCGCTCTGTTGCGAGGTACGGACCATGAATCCTGTCACGCCCGATGGCCGTTACTTCGTCGTCAAAGGCCGGCTGTGGCGCTGTTCGAACCCTGGGCTTGATGAGCAGACGCGGCAACGTCTGGTGAACGAGTTGATGGACGCCAGGCGAGCGGTGAAGGCCGCCAAGGCTTCAGGTGACCCGGACGAAATGAAGACCGCCCGCGCATCGGTCCAGACTGCCAAAGTGGCACTGGGAGAGCGCGGGCCGGTCTGGTGGGATGACGCAGCGCCAGACCTGAACAGGCACATGGTGAAGAACACGCCGTACGCGCAGTGGTATCAAGGGTTGTAGACCCATGACTCGCCAGGCCAGGCTCAAGTCTCCGGCAGCCGTCCTGTCAGAGCTTGAACCTGACCCGGATCGTGCTCACCTCAACCAGCCTGTCCACGGAAACAGCCGCATTGCCGTAGCCCGAATAGCTTTTCACCAGCCTCATACCCAAGCCGGTACCACTGGGTTTGGGGTATGACTCCGGAAAGCCGTCGCCCTGATCCGAAACCACGATGAGCGCGTGATCTTTCGCATCCTCCACACGTACGGTGATAGTGCCTTTGCCGTACTTGAGGGAGTTGGTAATCAGCTCGGAGATGACCAGGCCCAACGGGGCCATCCGTTCAGGAGGCAGCGGGACCGCGTCAACGTGCAGCACGATCTCCCTTTCCCCAAACGCCTTGCCAATGTCACATAGCAAAGCTTGCAGATATTCCGCTGCGCTCACGCTTTGTACATCGGCACTCTGGTAAAGCCGTTCATGCACAGTCGCGATTGTCACGACCCGCCCAGCCGCTGTCTGAAGCTGGATTTTCACCGCCTCCTCCACGGCCAGGTTGGCCTGAAGCAACAACAGAGTATTAACCAGATGCAGGCTGTTCTTCACCCGATGATGAATCTCCTCCAGATGGAGGTCGCTTTTCGTCAGCTTGTTGTGCTGCTGCTCGATCAGGGAGGCCAGTTCTGCTTCATGGTTTCGTCGCTCGGTGATGTCTCGCGAGACGGCGATGATCTTTTCGATTTCGCCAGACTGCCCGAAAATCGGGGCGGCGGTGACGTCCCACCACTTGGGCTGTCCTTTTGCCGTCGGGCAGTACGACTCAAAACGCACGGACTCTCCCGCCGATACACGCTGAACCGCATCGCTGACGGTATGCTGAGACTCCTCCGGCCAGAGATCCACCCAAGGCTGGCCGTAGATCCGATCGAAGCTGTCGATCTCCATCTGGCACAAGCCTGTCTCGTTGAAGAATTCGATCTCACCTCGCGCCGACAGGATCTTCACGCAGTCGGGACTGGCGTTGAGAATGCTCTCGGAATAGAGATGGTGCCCCTGCGCCTCTTCATTGGCCGCCATCCGATCGACCGCCATCGAGATGACGTTGGCGATCCCCTCCATGAACACAAGATCGGTCTCGATGAAGTCGTCACCGTCGGGACTGTCCGCTTCCAAAACTCCGTAAGGACCTGAAGTACCGCGGATCGGGACGTTGATGGCCCGTTCGATCCCGTATTTCTTGAGCAAGGACGGCGTCCTGAACCTGTGTTCCTGGCCTAGATGGTTGGATATTACAGGGCGGTCCGTCGCAAAAGCGTAGCCCGCCGGGCTTGCTTCATCTGCACCCACGCGCGCAGATCCGATATCGGACTCATCCCAACCCACCCCGTGGGCCAACAGGAAATCCCCGTCCTCAGGAACCAGCTTCAGGATCTTGGCAAAGCGTGTGTTCATGCCGCGAGCGACCGTGGCACAGGCACGGGTCAGCAAATCGTCAAGATCGGCGGCCTTGAGCGACTTGACTCCGAACTCGACAACCAATTCATGCTGCTTGCGCAGTCGGGTATGAGAGAGCTGTAACGCCGCGCGAACCGTCTCGTCAGCTGACATGTCTTGCATGGAAAGGTCCAGGGTACAAACGTTTGTGAGGGTGGCACCGGCGAAATCAATACGTTGTGCGATGAAACAGGCGCAGCATTGAGTTCTGAGGCGATAAGATCGACTTCAATCTACACAGGTGCCACTACAACGAATAGTGGTCGCGTCCTGGTGTTTACGAACGTCTTCACGATGTGCCAAACCCGGGCGGGGCTCTTTGAACCCTAAGCGGTAGCTCAGCCACTGGGTCAAGGAGTGCTGAAGCCCGACATCAGGCCACTGGCAGTATTCACCATGAGGTCAATGCTCCAGGGCTTCTGCAGAAACGCCACGCCAGGGGGCAGATCCTTACCTACTTCGCTTCCATAGCCAGTGGTGACGATTACGGGCATCTCGGGCCAGCGCTGACGGACCATGCAAGCAAGCTCCCGGCCATCCAGTTGTCCAGGGAGTGTGTAGTCGGTCACTAGCAACGCGCACACAGTCCTGGATTGCATCAGATGGATCAACGCATCATCGGCCGTCACGAATGCCTCACAATCGGCACCCAGATCCATGAACATATCGACGAGAATGCTTTGCATCAGCGCGTCGTCTTCCACGATCACCACCTTACCGGTGATTGGCTCGTAACCCGTTGCATCAGAAATCATCGTAATCCTGCTGTTATGATCTGCCCGTTATGCGCATTGCCATCAGACCTCGAGGTTCGTCGGAAATTGCTCGCACGGCGAACAATAGTTTCGCGAGAATTGTCGGCTAGAGGTTAAAGACGTCAAACAGCCGGTCGTAAGTTCCATGGAACGACTTGAGCCCCAAATGCTCAAATGGCTTAGCGAGCTGTCACTTGGCCACCCTCGCCTCGAGTTCCAAACCTTTGCGTGACACGGATCCGGATCTGCGGGCTTCGGCGTCAGTGTTGCAGATTGTTCCAGCCACAAGCGCTGATACCCTGGTTCAGCGTAAATTGTCCCCATCCCGAGAGTTCTACCGTGTTCGAAGATTCTGGCGCGAAACCTTCCATCGACTCAGGTCTGATCGGGGGCATCTACTCCCCTGCCGCTCTGGTAGAGCGGGAGAGAAAAGTTCTCGGCCAGATTGCTGCAGGCATTCCGCTCGCTGACGTCTTGAGTGAGCTGCTACTTGCCGTGGAAGCGCAGAGCACCAACATGATGGCCTCGGTTCTCTTTCTCAGCGAAGACGGGCAGTACATGCTGCACGGGGCCGCGCCGAGTCTGCCGGCGGTGTACAACGAAGCCATCCATGGCATTGCGATCGGAGAAGGGATCGGGTCTTGCGGTACCGCAGCGGCACGCGGCACTCCGGTGTATGTGAATGACATCGCCTGCGATCCGCTCTGGGAAGGTTACGCGGAGCTCGCCCTGTGCCACGGCCTGCGCTCCTGCTGGTCGATGCCGATCAAGGCGGCAGATGGTACCGTGCTTGGCACCTTTGCCGTCTACTACGTTGAACCCCGCGCGCCCACGGCAGGTGATATCGAAGCCATCTCGGTGATTGCTCAAACCGCCGCGCTCGCCATCGAAAGACACCGCTCAGACCAGAGGCTGCGCCGCAGCCAGGAAGCCCTGTGGGAACTCAACACCACCCTTGAGAGCAAGGTCAATGAACGCGCCACGGAGCGTAGCCGGACCTGGTTGCTGAGCCCTGATCTTCTGTCAGTGATCGGCGCTGACGCAAGGATTGAAGCGGCCAACCCTGCCTGGACAATCGTGTTGGGGTGGTCGCCGGAAGAGCTCCAGACGGACCTCTTCTCCCTCGTACACCCGGACGACCTGCCCGCGACGCGAGGCATTCTGTCTGCAGCGGCCAATGGACGCCCCGTCTCACGGTTCCAAAACCGCTACCGGCACCGCGACGGAGGTTATCGCTGGCTGGCGTGGGTCGCGGTGCTGGAAGACGGCAAGATCTATTGCACTGCGCGGGACATCACCGCAGAGCGCGAGCAGGCAGCCGCCCTGGCCACGCGCACCAGAGAGCGGGACCGCGCCTGGGGCCTCTCGCAGGAGCTTCTGGTGATCGCCTCCCCCGAAGGCAAGCTGGTGGCGGTCAACGCGCGCTGGAGCGAACAACTGGGATGGTCGGAGCAGGAACTGCTCGGCGCCAATTTCGCCGACTACACCCATCCCGAGGACCTGGTGGCAACCATTGCAGTCTTCCAGGGTATTTTCCACGCCCCGCTCACCGTGCCCTATGAATACCGGCTGCGGCACAAGGACGGATCTTACAAATGGTTCAGCTGGACAGGCACCTTTGAAGACGGCCTCGTCTATGCAGCCGGCCGCCACGTGACGACAGAGCGCGAGCAGGCGGAGGCGTTGCGCCAATCGCAGAAGATGGAGGCGGTAGGTCAATTGACGGGAGGCGTCGCCCACGACTTCAACAACCTGCTGACGGTTATCCGGTCTTCGACCGACCTTCTGATGCGGCCTGCCCTCACGGATGAACGACGGCTCAGGTACGTCACGGCCATCTCGGAAACGGTGGATCGCGCCGCAAGGCTCACCGGACAGTTGCTGGCCTTCGCCCGCAGGCAAGCCCTGCAACCCGAAGTGTTCAGTGTCTGCGACAACGTGCGGGCGATCAGCAGCATGATGGGGACGTTGACTGGCTCACGCATCGATACCCTGATCGAGCTGTCTGATTCGCCCTGCTTTGTCGATGCCGACCCCAACCAGTTCGATACCGCGCTGGTGAACATGGTCGCCAATGCACGGGATGCAATGCTGGGAGAAGGCAAACTTTCGATAGCCGTCCGGGCTGTGGAATCGATGCCCTCGGTCAGGCTTCACCCTGCGCTGCAAGGGCCGTTTGTGGCGGTGTCCATCAGCGACACGGGTTCGGGCATTCCGGTCACGCACCTGGAACAGATCTTCGAGCCTTTCTACACCACCAAAGGGGTGGGTGAAGGCACAGGCCTGGGCCTGAGCCAGGTGTTCGGCTTTGCCAAACAGTCTGGCGGCGAAATCGCCGTGGCCAGCGATGTGGGCCATGGCACCACATTCACCCTGTACCTTCCTCGAGTCGCTGCGCAGCACCCCGCCCCGCAACCCCCGGAATCTCCCGTAGCCCTTGAAGAGGGCCATGGCACCTCTGTGCTGGTGGTGGAGGACAACCCTGATGTCGGCACCTTTGCCGTTCAGGCCCTCTCTGAGCTTGGGTATCGGCCAGTCCTCGCTGCCACCGCGCTTGCGGCGCTGGATGAGCTGAAAGCCGGAGCAGACCGGTTTGATGTGGTGTTCTCGGACGTCGTCATGCCGGGCATGAGCGGCATCGAACTGGCCCATGAACTTCGCAAACACTACCCCGGCCTGCCGGTGGTGCTGACATCCGGCTACAGCCACGTGCTTGCTCAGAACGGGTCGGCCGGCTTCGAGCTTCTGCACAAGCCGTATTCGATCGATCAGCTGTCTCGCGTGCTATTGAAGGCGGCCGCCAAAAGGTAGAGTGCCGGGGTCAGTTCTGAGCGGGTTCCTGATCGGGAAGCAGAAAGACTGAACGTTTTGCCATTGCGGCCCATCGGACATTAGGACTCAAGTTGGCGCAAACGCCATCAGATCCTTCAATGATTCGCAGGAGAATGCGTAATGGCGACCGAAAACCAATTCGCGATGCAAAACCCGCTGACCCAATACCCACAACCTGAATTCCCCAGGCAACCCCAGACCCCGCCAGGCACGGTGCATGAAATGCAGCCCGCCGCGGACCATGGCGAAACCAGTTACAAAGGGTTTGGCAGGCTGGCAGGTCGCAAAGCGCTGATCACCGGGGCAGACTCCGGCATAGGCCGCGCGGCCGCTATTGCCTACGCCCGGGAAGGCGCCGACATCGCCCTCAACTACTTGCCGGAAGAAGAAGCTGACGCCCGGGAAGTGGTCGCTCTGATCGAAGCCGAAGGACGCAAGGCGGTGTGCATCCCGGGTGACCTGAAAAGTGAAGCGTTCTGCAAAGAGTTGGTCAGCAAAGCATCGGAAGGCCTGGGCGGTCTGGACATCCTGGTCAACGTGGCCGGCAAGCAGATCGCGCAGAAATCCATCGCCGATCTCACCACTGAACAGTTCGATGAAACATTCAAGACCAACGTCTACGCCCTGTTCTGGATCTGCAAGGCTGCCCTGCCCTTGCTCAAGCCTGGCGCGACCATCATCAACACGGCATCGATTCAGGCCTATCAGCCCTCGGAAACGCTGCTGGACTACGCCCCGACCAAATCAGCCATCGTCGCCTTCACCAAGGCGCTGGCAAAACAGGTCATCAGCCAGGGCATTCGCGTCAATGCGGTAGCGCCCGGCCCGTTCTGGACGCCGTTGCAACCCAGTGGCGGCCAGCCTCAAGAGAAGATTCCCACATTTGGCTCCGAGACGCCTATGGGCCGTCCGGGTCAGCCCGCCGAATGCGCCCCGATCTACGTGCTGCTGGCCAACCAGGAGTCGAGCTACATCACTGGCGAAGTGTTCGGCGTAACCGGCGGTAACCCACTTCCATGAGTGTCCAGCGCACCATCTCGCCCCGTGAGAATGGCTACGTACCTCTGGACCAGTACATTGCCCTGGGTGACGGTCGATCCGTCGCCCTGTCGGCAACCGATGGCTCCATTGACTGGTGGTGCGCGCCCAACATGGACTCGCCACCGCTGTTTGACCGGGTGTTGAGTGCCGGCAAGGGTGGCTTTTTCAGCCTGACGCCGCGCGAGGCCTTCACCATCGAGCGTGATTATCTGCCCGACAGCAACGTTGCCTGCACGACCTTCACCACGGCTTCAGGAAGTGTGCGTCTGACGGAGTCGCTCAACAGCGGCAATGCCGGGCGCTTGCCCTGGAGTGAATTGGCGCGGCGCCTGGAGGGCGTCGAAGGCGAAGTCGAGTTTGATCTGGTGTTCAGGCCAGGCACCCGTGCCGACACTGCAAGCCCATGGATTCAGGACACTCAGCACGGCAAGGTGTTTCACATCGCTACCTTGATGGTGATGCTGCGCACCAGCCCCGAGGTTGAGATCACCGAGTACACCGATCGCCTGGTGAGGGCACGCTTCACGGTCGGCGCCGGGCGGCGAGTGACGCTGGCTCTGCTCGCCTCTGAGGACGAGCCGTTCGCGGTCCCCACTCTGGAGCAGATCGACGCCCGGATCGATTTGAGCGACGGCGCCTGGCGCGACTGGACCAAAACGCTGGACTTCACCGGCGCCTACGCCACCGAGGTGCGACGCTCAGCCCTTGCGCTGAAGCTGCTGCTCTACTCGCCAAGCGGGGCTATCGCCGCTGCCGCAACCAGCTCGCTACCGGAAAAAATCGGCTCCGACCGTAACTATGATTACCGCTATGCCTGGGTGCGCGATGCGGCGTACACGATCAAGGCCCTGCTGCGGGTCGGCGCGCTGCAGGAGGCCAAGGCTGCATTCGCCTGGCTCATCGGGGTGATTCGCAAGCACGGGCCACGCATGCATGTGTGTTACACCCTCGACGGTGATCGAGTGGACGACGTTCAGGAAATTCCTCTGTCAGGCTACATGGACAGCCGCCCTGTCGTGATCGGCAACTCGGCGTACGATCAACTGCAACTGAGCCTGTATGGAGACATTCTCGAAACCGCTTCGCTGTTTGTCGCCAAAGGTCATCTGCTCGACGAGGGCACGGCGCAATTGCTGCACAGCCTTGCCGATCAGTGCGCGGATGAATGGCAGACGCCTGACGCAGGCATCTGGGAGTTGCCGGAACAACGCCACTACACCATCTCGAAGATCGGCTGCTGGGTGGCCCTGGACCGCGCCAGCAAACTGGCCGACGCCGGCCAGATTCCCGACGGCAAAGCCCAGCGCTGGGCCAGGGAGCGCGACAGGATTCGCGACTGGATCGACGAGCACTGCTGGTCCGAGCGCAAGCAGTCCTACACCATGTATGCCAATACCGACCGCCTCGATGCGTCCGTGCTGCTGGCTGCGCGGTTTGGATTCGAACGCGTGGACCGGGTCGTCCTCACCCGCGAAGCAGTCGCCCGGGAATTGTCGCGGGGCCCGTTGATCTTTCGCTACACCGGCGCCGAAGGAAAGGAAGGGTGCTTTCTCGCCTGCTCGTTCTGGCTGGTGGAAGCCTACGCGTTGCTGGGCCAGCGAGAACAAGGCCAGCACATACTGGAGGCATTGTTGAAACGGATCACGCCTAGCCATGGCGTGATGGCGGAAATGCTCGACCCCGATTCCGACCTGCCCCTTGGGAATTTCCCCCAGGGGCTCAGCCATTTGACACTGATACACGCAGCCCTGGCGTGCAACGGCGAATGACCTCGACAGCCTCGCCGATTCCCGCCGTTGTCTGGCAAGACTCACGCCGGCGATAAATCGCGAACTCCGTCACTCGCAAACCCTCAGATAAATAGGCTCGGACTAGTCGAAGGTGCGCAGAGTGGAAAACCTGAAGATCGCCACGTTCAACGTCAACGGCATCGGCGCCCGCCTGCCCAATCTGTTGCAGTGGCTGGACCGCGAGCAGCCTGACATCGTCTGTTTGCAGGAGCTCAAGGCACCGGACAAGGCGTTCCCGGCCAGCGACCTCGAAGCCGCAGGCTATGGCGCTGTGCACCTGGGCCAGACCTCGTGGAACGGCGTGGCCATCCTGGCCCGTGACTCCGAACCCCAGCTGATCCAGAAGGGCTTGCCAGGCGAGGAGGCGGATACCGAGGCGCGCTACATCGAAGCAGCGGCCCACGGCGTGATTGTCGCCTGCCTGTACCTGCCCAACGGCAACCCTCAGCCCGGGCCAAAGTTCGACTACAAGCTGCGCTGGTTCGAACACCTGATCGAGCACGCGAAATCATTGCACGCCAGTGAACACCCTGTCGTACTGGCCGGGGATTTCAATGTGGTGCCGACGGACGAAGACATCTACAACCCGCGCTCCTGGCTCAAGGACGCCCTGCTCCAGCCTGAGAGCCGGGAATGCTACAGCCGCCTGCTGGCTCAAGGCTGGATCGACTCGGTGCGGCACCTGTATCCGGACGAACGCGTCTACACCTTCTGGGATTACTTCCGTCAGCACTGGCAGAAAAACTCCGGCCTGCGCATCGACCACCTCCTGCTCAATCCAGCCCTGGCGCCTCGTCTGCAGGATGCCGGTGTCGACGCCTGGGTGCGCGGCGAAGAGCATCCAAGCGATCACGCGCCGACCTGGATTCGTCTCGGGGGTGCTGAAAACAAGCCTGCGAAGAAGACCCGCAAGACGAGTGGATCCGTTTGAACTTTGGCAGTCTCGCATCGCTCAACTAGCAAACATCCACGAGTAACCGTCATGCTCCCGCATAGCATTCAAGGTCATGGGTCACCGGCGTTCGTCCTCATGCATTTTCTGGGTGGCTCGCATCGCACCTGGTCGCCAACCCTTCCCTACCTTGACCGCACGCATCTGTGCGTGGCACTGGACACGCCAGGTTTCGGTGATGCGGTACACGTTGAAGGCTACAGCGTGGAAGCGATGGCTGACCATGTGGATCGCTCAATCCGCGAGTTGGGCCTGACCGATTGCGTATTGGTGGGCCACTCCATGACAGGCAAGGTCGCGGTGGTCCTGGCGTCCCGACATCCCGCCTACCTGCGGGGCCTGGTGCTGGTCGCCCCCTCTCCTCCCGGCCCGCAGCCGATGACTGACAGTGAGCGTGACGAACAGCGTGCCTACGATAAAAGCCGGCCTGCCGCCGAGGCGTTCGTGGATGACTCCAGCGCCGTTCGGCTTCCCGATCACCTCAGGGAAATCGCCATCGCCGATGCCGAGCACGTCAACCTGGCCGCGTGGCGCGCCTGGGTTGACCATGGCAGCCGTGAAGACTGGAGCAGCCGCCTGGGGACGATGAATTATCCCGTGCTGCTGATCTGCGGCGGGGCCGACCAGCAAGTGCCCGGCCCTGACGAGCAACGCGCAACCACGCTTGAAGCCTTCCCGCACAGTCAGCTGGAAGTCATTCCCGAGGCCGGGCATCTGATGCCGCTGCAAACACCCCAGGCCCTGGCAAAGCTGATGCTTGCCTTCGCCAGGCGCATCGCACCTGGCGATCAATGAACACGCGCCCCTTGGGCACTTGCATGCCGAGCTGTCGGCACCATCAGTAACAACGAGGTGATTATGGATCTGGGAATCAAAGGCCGCGTCGCGCTGATCACGGGTGCGAGCGGAGGGATCGGGCTGGCCACTGCCAGGCAACTGAGCGAAGAAGGCGTGCTGCTGGTGTTGAGTGACATCAAGCAGGACAAGCTGGAAGAGGCCTATGCGGGCTTGAACATAGACGCCCTCTTCGTCGCCGCCGACATGACCCGGCAAGATCAGGTCGAACGCGTCGTCAGCCAGGGCCGGGCGAAGTTCGGCAAGATCGACATCGTGGTCCACACGGCCGGCGTCACGGGCGCCAAGGGCGACCCGCTGGAGTTGTCTGACCAGGACTATCTGGAAGCCTGGAACACTGACTTCTTCTCCGCCGTGCGAGTTGCACGCGCCACGATCCCTGACATGCGCACCCGCGGCTGGGGCCGCTTCGTGTGCATCACCTCGGAAAATGCCACGCAGCCCTATTGGGAAGAAGCGGTCTACAACACCGCCAAGGCATCGCTGGCGGCCTTCATCAAGAATCTGTCGTACAAGGAAGCTGCCCATGGCGTGCTGTGCAACACCGTGGCCCCGGCCTTTATCGAAACGCCCATGACTGACGGCATGATGAAAAAGCGGGCCCAGGAAATGGGCGTGTCGTTCGACGAGGCGATCAAAAGCTTCCTCGATGAGGAGCGCCCGGGCATTGTGCAGAAGCGCCGTGGCAAGCCGGAAGAAGTCGCGGCGGCCATTGCATTGTTGGTGTCGGACCGCGCCTCGTTCATCAACGGCAGCAATCTGCGGGTCGATGGCGGTTCGGTGCAGGCGTTGCAGAACTGATCAACGCCTGCCCATTTCAATCAACACGCGAACCCGTGACTGACAGGGTCGAACGTCCTGCGACCCCGGGTTCGCTGTGCTCTACTGCCGGGCCCAGCAATCGGTAGTGGTGCATATGAAACCTGCTTTCGTCACCGCGCCCGTCCATCTGGGCCCGCAGCGCACTTTCCAGATGCCACTCACGTATGCGACGCAAACTCTCGACTTGCCGTTTTGATCGGGTATTGCTGGTCATCAGGCTCTCCTTGCCAGTCACCATGGGGACTTACAGGTAAGGCAGGGGCTCTTGGCAAAGGTTCGGAAAATTTCCCGCCTGATGAGATCGTCCAACAGGTTAGAAGCTGAGTTCGGGTTTCATGGGCTTCTGAGAGCGTTCCTTAAGCCGTAGCTTCTGTTCCACCACGACCACAAACGCGGTCGCCGGATGAAACCATTTCTACTCAAGAGGATGATGAAATGAGCCTACGCACCTATGAACCGCTCACCGCCGACAACGCCGCCCTGGTTCTGGTCGACCATCAGGTGGGACTGATGACCGGCGTTCGTGACTACTCCACTGGCGAGCTGAAGCACAATGTGGTGGCGCTCGCCAAGGCGGCACTGGCGCTGAAGCTGCCAATTGTCGTGACCACCACGGCGCGGGACAGCATGTGGGGGCCGACCTTCCCCGAACTGGTCGAGGCACTGCCCGGCATCGAAATCATCGACCGCTCCTCGGTCAACGCTTACGACGATGACCGCGTGGCCAGCGCCATCGAAGCCACCGGGCGCAGGAAGCTGATCTTCGCTGGCATCTCGCTTGAGGTCTGCGCCGCATTTCCGGCCATGACCGCCGTGTCGCGGGGTTACGATGCCTACGTCGCAGTCGATGCGTCCGGGACATTCAGCGACACCAAGCACCAGGTCGGCCTGTTGCGCATGATGCAGGCAGGGGTGATTCTGTCGGACTACGCGACCCTGATGGTCGAGATCCTCAAGGACAACGGCAGACCCGAAGCAGGGCCCGTCTATGGCGCGCTGGACATGCCATGGGCAACGCTGGTCGGGCAGATAGCCTCGGCCTACCGTGGCTGAAAACTCCCTATAACGTCTCTGGAACAACCCGCAATTTACCGGCACACTCCCACCTCAGCGTCCAACCAGACGAACGATGAGGTGACGAGTGCTGGATCTCAACGACTTCTTTTTCTTTGTCCATGTGGTCGACCGGGGCGGCTTCACCGCAGCCGGTCGAACCCTGCAGATTCCCAAATCCACCCTCAGCCACCGCATCCAGCAACTGGAAACCAACCTGGGCGTGCGCCTGCTCAACCGCACCTCTCGCAAATTCGGGATGACGGACGCCGGGGCGGAGTTCTACCAGCACGCCGTGGCCATGCTGCGCGAGGCGGAGCTTGCCGAAAGCACCATCAGGCACCGCCTGACCGAACCCACCGGCACCATTCGTTGCACGGCGGGCAACGCGACGATGCAATATGCGATGTCGGAAATCATCGCTGACTTCCTCGCTCAATACCCCAAGGTCAACGTCGTGTCCCATGCGGCAGACCGCACCGTGGATATCGTCGGTGAGAACTACGACGTTGCGGTGCGTGCCCATTCCGGTCCATTGCCTGACTCGGATCTGGTGCAGCGCACGCTGGCGCCGGCACCCTGGTTCCTGTTCGGCGGGGCGGCCTATCTGGACGCCAACGGGGAGCCCCGGACCCCTCAGGATCTGCACAGACATCCCGCATTGTTCATGGCCCGGTCGGGCGTAGCCCCGGTATGGCGCCTGCGTCATGCCCATCACGCCAACGAGGAAGTGGTCATCCCCCTGGAACCACGGCTTCAGAGCGACGACATGACCGGCTTGCAGCATGCCGCTATCAGTGGCCTGGGCATTGTGGCGTTGCCGGGTTATGTCTGCCGGGCGGCGGTGCGATCAGGGGCCTTGCGACGGGTGCTGCCGGAATGGCTTGCGGGGGACTCCACCATCACGGCGCTCATTCCGTGCCGGCAGGGGCTGCTGCCGTCGGTGCGCGCCTTCCTCGACCATCTGGCCCGGGAGTTTCCGAAAAAGGTGCTGATGTAGATCGTCCATGAGGCTGGACGTTGAGTCCCGAAAACAACGGCTTCTCGGGATCCGGGTTCACCTCTAGATTGGCCTTCGACACGACGCCAATCAGAGGGCTGCACCATGAATCACATCGCCACGCTTGAACCCGACATGCTCGTTGATCAACGACTGGGCGCAGTCGTTCCGGGCGTCACTCACACAATCGGTGAAGGCTTCACGGCGCTGCACTTTTCAGAAGAAATGTTCGCCACGCGCATGGATCCGCTGCTGATGGTGGACCACTTCGTGATGACCGCCCCCACCTTCGCGCCTCATCTGCACGCCGGTATCTCTGCGGTGACCGCGCTGTTCGAAGATTCACAGGGCGATTTTCTGAACCGCGACACCCTGGGTCATAACCTGGCCCTCAAGGCCGGTGATCTTTACTGGCTGGCAGCCGCCAGCGGCGCGGCCCATGAAGAAACCCCGGCGGCCAACGCCCGCGTCCACGCATTGCAACTGTTCGTCAATCTGCCGGCTCATCTCAAGCAGGCACCGGCGCGCACCCTTCACGTCACGGATGAGCAGGTCCCTGTGATTCACGGGCCGGGGCATCGTGTGCGAGTGGTGCTGGGCCGCAGTGGCGAGTCAACAGGCGCCGAAGGCACACCCGAGCCACTGACCCTGCTTGATGGTTTTCTGCAAGCGAACAGCGCCTTCACTCATGTGCTGCCCGAGGGGATGCAGGCCTGGATCTATGCAGTCAACGGTAACCTGGTCCTTCACTGCCAGGCCGAAGAACGCAATATTGCTGCCGGTCACGCCACCACTGTGAGCGCCGGTTCCCGCATCGAACTGGCGATGACTGCAGGCGAGGCGTGCCACTTCGTGCTGATCGCAGGCAAACCCATCGGCGAGCCCTTCATCAAACGCGGCCCGCTGGTGATGAGCACCGAGGAAGACATCCGACGAACCCTCGCCAAGTACGCCAATGGCGGTTTCGGACAGATTCCCGCCTGATTCACGCCTGATCGCAATGCAATCCCGCCGCGCGGCCTCCTGACCGCGTGCAGGGGACCCTTTGCCCTCAACTTCATGCAGGTGACCGAACATGACCCACATCCTTGCCCCGGAACGCTTCACCACGCTGCACATTTCGCCTGAAGAGCGCCAGCGTGAATACGCCCTGCGGGAACAGTTCGCGCGGTTCTGGGCGACCACTCCAGGGGAGCCCAGAGCCGTTTATGACGCCTTCATCGGCGCCACGCCACTGGCGACCGGTACGACCCTGCACGCCATCGATGCCCCAGGCGCGAGTGGCTGGTGGGTGGCTCCCGTCGACGCCCTGCCCGGCCAGGTCCTGTTGTACCTGCATGGAGGCGGATACGTTCAAGGAAGCGCAGCGGCCTATCGCGGTTTTGTCAGCCAGATCGCCCGACGGACCCGCACCGCAGCGCTGGTCATCGATTACCCGCTCGCCCCTGAAAACACGTTCCTTCAGGCCACCGACGCCGCACTGGCAGCCTGGCGCTGGCTGATCGATCAGGGCTACTCACGCATCGCACTGGTGGGTGATTCAGCGGGAGGCGGCCTGGCGCTGTCGACACTGGCCAGCCTCTCCCAATCTGCCGAAGCCATTGCGCCGCTGGCCGGCGTGGTCTTTTCACCCTGGGTCGATCTGACCTTCAGTGGCGCTTCCATGACCGATCCAAACGTGGAAGACCCGCTGATCGGCCATGAGTATCTGAAGCAATGCGCCCGTCACTACCTGGCCGGAGCCGATCCAGCGGATCCGCGAGCCTCGCCCCTGTTTGCCTCACTCGAAGGCCTGCCGCCGCTGCTGATCCAGGCCGGATCCGACGAGCGCCTGCTGGATGACTCACGCCAGTTCGCGGCGCGTGCGAGAAGCGCTGGCGTGCAGGTCGACCTGGAAATCTGGGAAGGCATGCATCACGTGTTTCAGCTTGACCTTGCCCATCTGCACAGCAGCGCCAGCGCCCTTGATCGCACCGCCGGCTTTCTGCGCGGCGCCTTCAACGCGGCCTGACCTCATTCATCCATCAGAACAAACGCCCTGAAAACAAGGAGAAAGACCATGGCAACTGAACAGACGCTGAAACAGACATTCGACGTTATCATCGTGGGCGGAGGCTCTGCCGGGGCAGTGCTCGCCAACCGTTTGAGCGCGGACTCGTCATGCAGGATCCTGCTGCTCGAGGCCGGGCACGCCTACGCCCCATCCGAGTACCCGGACGTGCTCGCCAACGCCAATCGGGTCGGCGGTGATACGGCACACGACTGGGGTTACCACACCTCGGATCATGCGGGGCTGGGGCACGACGTCAACGCGTTGCGCGGCAAGGTGCTAGGGGGCAGTTCGGCGGTGAACGCCGCCGTGGCCATGCGTGCACGTGCCGCAGATTTCGACAACTGGACGCGCAAAGGCATCAAGGGCTGGTCCTTCGATGACGTCTTGCCGGTCTACAAGGCGCTTGAAAACACGCCCAGCGGAGACGACGCCTGGCACGGGCGCTCGGGCCCTTTCCCGATCCGCCAACGCAGCATGGAAGAAAATACCCCGTCGATGCAGGCGTTCGCCCTCGCCTCTGAAGCGGCCGGCCTCAAGCGCATCAGCGACTTCAACGGCGCCGAGCAAAACGGCGTCTCGCCCTACCCGCTGAACGTGGTGGACGGCCAACGCATCAATACCGGCATGGCCTACCTGACTGACGACATTCGCCGTCGCCCGAACCTGACCATCCTGGGCAATGCAGAAGTGGACCTGGTCACGTTCGAAGGTCAGCAGGCCACCGGCGTACGCCTCATCGATGGCCAGACACTGTCGGCGCAGCGAGTGATCCTCTCGGCAGGCGCATTCGGCAGCCCGGCCATTCTTCTGCGTTCGGGTATCGGCCCAGCAGCCCACCTTGCCGAGCTGGACATCCCGCTTGTCGTCGATGCGCCGGTGGGTGAAACACTCAAGGAGCATCCGTTCTATTATAACGTGTACGCCCTGAAGCCGGAAACCAACTCGATGACACCGGCTGCCGGCGCGATCATCTGGACGCGCTCAAGCGAGGCGCAAGGCGACGCACTGGATCTGCACATCTCCGGGACACACATCTTCGACCCTGCGCAAAGCCCCACCGGGGGCGCCATCGTGCTGGCGTGCGCCGTCACCTTGCCCAGGTCCGTCGGCTCGGTGCGCCTGGCCAGCCGCGATCCGCGAGTGGCCCCGGTCATCCGCTATAACTTCTTCCAGGACCCCAGCGACCTGCGGCGCATGATGGAAGCCGTCAAGCTGTCCCGACGCATTGGCAGGACAGCGCCCTTCAGCGACACCGTCGCATTCGAAATGACCCCTGGGGCCGAGATTCAGGACGATGAAGCGTTGAAGCAGGCAATCATCGCATCGGTGGACGGTTATGCTCACCCGACTTCCACGGTGCCCATGGGCGCCAGCGATGACCCCGCCGCCGTGGTCGACGAGAACGGCGCCGTGCGGGGAGTCAGCGGCCTGCATGTGGTGGATGCGTCGATCATGCCGGAGATCCCTTCGGTCGCGACCAACGTGACCACCATCATGATTGCCGAGGCCATCAGCAGACGGCTTTGACGCCCACTTTTCCTGGGGGGCGGGCCATCGCGGAAGACTCGGATTCGCGGTGGCCGCAAGGCCTTTTCTAAAGGTCGGGACGCCGTGCCCCTACATCCGGAACGACCGCTGCATCTCACGCGCCAGCAACTCCACAGCCTCATCGTCCCGGGAGGCCGGGTTGCGCATGAACACGATGTCGTGGTCAGGAATGACCGGCAACCCTTCGAGAATCTGCATGCGCTCGGTGACCTTGGCGCGGTCGATCACGCTGATGGCCAACCCCGCTTCCACACAGGCCTTGACCGCCTGATTGGAGTGGCTTTCCAGGACGATCCGCGAGCGGCGTCCGGATGCCTTCAGCGATTGGACCATGGCCTCACGGTAAGGGCATTGCAGCGCGTGAACCGCCAGCGGCAAGGGGTCATGCTGCGTCAACGCGGCGCTCGACGGCCCCACCCAGACCGGCGTGGTCGCCATCAGCAGTTGAGTGTCGGGCCCGATATTGCCCTGGGACTGAGCGATGACCGCCGTCTGCAATTTTCCACGCAGGATCAGCTCGCGCAGCGCATGGCTCGGCCCGGTCCTGAGTTCGAGTACCACGTTTGGCCAGGCCGCGCTGAACGTCGGCAAGATATCCCGGATCACGTGGGCCGCGTATTCGTCAGGCACGCCGACCGTGATGCGCCCTGCCAGGTCGGTCCCGTGCAGGTCGGCCAGCGCCTGATCGTGGCTGCGCAACAGTTCGGCGGTCGAGGTCAGCAGGCGCTTGCCCAGCAGCGTCAGCGAAATCGACTGGTTGTCGCGGTTCAGCAGCCGGCCGCCCGCCACCGCCTCCAGGCGCTGAATGTGCACACTGACCGCCGCCGGGCTTTTATGCAGGTGTTCGGCCGCTGCGCTGAATTTGCCGATGCGCACCACCGCATGAAAGGTACGCAGGAGATCGATGTCGAGGATCGCCGTCATGGTTCAATACCTGTGAAGAAGTACTGCATGATATTTTGATTTATTAGACTACGCCTGTTCCGTAGTGTCTGGGAATGAGCCAGCACATTCCGATTCAAGACAACCCTCCCACACGCCACAGCAGGCGTCGGACACTGCCGCTGCCCTTGCTTGAGGCAGGGTTGCTGCTGACCTGGAGTTCCGGGTTCATCGGCGCGCGGTTTTCCATCGACTACGCCCCCGCGCTGCTCGTGGTGTTCTGGCGCTGCGTCCTGGTGTGCGTCCTGTTGTTGCCGTTCGTTTTCCGGTCACTGCGCCAGACGCCCTTTTCCCTCTTGCTGACCAATGCAGGCATCGGGCTGTTGGCGATGGCGGGGTATCTGACCGGGGTGACGAAGGGCATCGAACTCGGAGTGCCTGCCGGGCTTGCAGCATTGTGTGCAGACCTGCTGCCGCTGGGCATGGCGGTGCTGGCCGCGCTGGCGTTGGGTGAGCGCCTGGGTCGACAAGTCTGGCTGGGCCTGATCGTCGGCCTGCTCGGGGTGCTATGGGTCACGCATGATGCGCTGGTGCTGGGCGATGCTCCGCTGTGGGCCTACGGCTTGCCGGTGGCGGGCATGTTCTCGCTGGCGGTGGCGACACTCTGGCAAAAGCGCGTCCGTTCGCAGCCGATGGGTCTACTGCCCAATCTCTGGGTCCAGTGTTTTGTCTCAAGCTTTGCATTCGCAGCCATCGAAGGCAGCCAAGGCAGCCTGGCCCCCATCCCCACCGCGGGCTTCGCGCTGAGCGTGCTGTGGACCGTGGCCCTGTCGACCCTCGGAGGGTACGGGCTGTACTGGGTGTGCCTGCGCCGGTCCAGCGCGACCCGCGTCGCCAGCGTGCTCTACCTAAGCCCGCCGATCACCCTGGTCTGGGCCTGGGCGATGTTCGGCGAGCCGCTGTCGTGGCAGATGGCGGCAGGGATGGCAGTCTCCGCCGTGGGGATCTGGCTGGTGATGCGCGCCGAAGCCCGAGGTGCTGTCAGCGCCGGTCAAACCCGATCAGTATCTTGCCCAGATGTTGCGCAGGAGCAAGAAAAGCAAAGGCTTCAGGCGCCTCATCGAACGTGAAGGTCTTGGCGACAACGGTTTGGATGCCGTTCGACTCGATAGCGCGGATCAGGTCCAGAAACATCTCGCGGCTGCCGTTGGCAATGCCCCGGATGGTGACGTTCCTGAGGACCAGCGAGACATAGTCGGGGATCGGCGAACGCTGCCCCGGCGTGACTCCAATCACCGCGATACGCCCGTTCACGGCGGCAGCGGCGATCGACTGGCCCAGCGTGTCCTGGCCGGCGGTCTCGATGATGACATCAGCACCGGCGTTGTCGGTCAGGCTCATGAGCTGGCCCGCCCAGTCGGCATGTTCGCGGTAATTGACCGTGATGTCAGCCCCGAATTGACGTGCAATCTCAAGCTTCTCATCGCTTGAAGACGTAATCGCCACCCGTGCCAAGGCACAGCATCAGCTCGCCAGGCCTGACCTTGCACACCTCCACCAGTGCATTCCAGGCCGTCAGCCCGGCCGAGGCCAGCGCAGCGACGTCTGCATCTGCAAGCGCAGCCGGCACGCGTCAACGCGGCGGCAGGCAGAACGACCTTTTCAGCGAGCCAGCCCTCGTGAGACACGCCCATATCGTGAGCAAACACGCGGGGGCTGAACTTGTCCTCAAGCCAGCTCGGGAAGTGACCACAGATCACCCGATCCCCCGACTGCACCTGGCTGACGCCCTCACCGACCGCAACGACCTCACCCACACCTTCCGAAACCGGAACCCGCTCAGGTGCCTGCAGAGCACCGTACACCCCGCGCAGGATCTGCACATCACGACTGATCAGACTCACCATGCGAGGCGCGAGGATGACTTCACCCGGCCCGGCAACAGGCTCGGGACGGATGATGGCGGTGAGTGAATCCAGGCCCTGCTGGGTACCGATTTGAAACGCTTTCATTACCAGATTCCTTCTAAAGCGGTTATCGCACGCAATAGGGAACCCGACAGGGCTAATGGGTTGGGATGTAATCGTGGCGGGGGGGGATCGGGAGGGGGAAATCTGCGGCTATTCGTCGCGTGGGCGAGGCGATTGGGGAGCGTGAGGCGCTCACTTTTTGGCGGCTTTGGGCAAAAACGGCCGTGCGCAAAGGTACACCTCCGACCCCATGCGCGTGCTAAGGATAACTCTCCAGTTGGAGGTCCGACGGGACGTGCGAAGCAGAAAGAAGCAGCGTAGTCGGCTGACGAAGCAAAAAGAAAAATTTAACGTGCTCTCAGTGCTGCGACCTTTCTTCCATCCCCGTCGGGATGGCTGTAGAATCGCGCGTTGGTTTTTGCGACGAAATGAGATTGAAAATTGCCGACTATCACAACCAATTCTGGCTCAGATATTTTAGGTCGGTATTATACTAGAAGTGAGATCAGTTCGTTTTTGGTAGAACAATTCGATATTACTTCTCCCGTCCGCCTGCTAGATCTTGGAGCGGGATCAGGTTCTCTAAGCGGTGCCGCAAAAACACGCTGGCCTGAGATTAAAGTTCTTACCGTTGATATCGACCCAGAAGTTGAACTCCCCAACATCTCCGCAGGGAGAACTTCTGTTGACGTATTTCATGAGCATTTCGTGATCGATGCCTTATGTGAAGACCTATCAACAGTGCTTGATTGCGCCAACGCCCCAATTGATGTGGCTGTCTGCAATCCTCCATTTATCACCCCCAAGTGGCGAAACGAGTTTACTGCGATCTTGGAAGATGCAGGTTTTAACGACTGCCTCCCTTTTCCTTCGGATGTCGACGCGGGCTTACTTTTTTTAGCACAAAACCTCAGACTAATGAGCGAAGGCGCAACGCTTGGAATTATACTTCCAGACAGCTTAATCACAGCAAAAAAATATAAAAAATTTAGGTCAGTTTTGATTAATAGCTACGCTGTGACAAAGGTAATTCAACTGCCGCGCGGTTCCTTTCACCATACTGATGCATTAGCCAGCATCGTGATATTGCAAAAAACAAAGAAACATCAAGACGATGTTCGCATCTACTGCCTAGCTCGAGACAAAACCCTTAGCGAACCACTCTTTATTGACGTTTTACACGCATCGGAACGACTAGACTACGCCTTTCACTTTGAACGAATTAAAGCAGCCATCACAACCTGCAAAACCACCTACTTGCGAGAGCTCGCTTCAGATATAAAGCGTGGTAGCTTATCAAGCTCCCAAATGAAAAACGCCAATTTCCCGGTTTTGCACATAACGGACATTAAAGAAAAAGACATCGGAAAATGGTTAGATTTCAGCGCTTATAGTGCAAAAACTTCGCATGACTATCCATTTTATGTAAAAGCACAACCAGGCGACATATTGATTTCACGAATAGGTCGAAACCTCGATAGTAAAATTGTCGGTGTTAAAGCAGGTACATTTGCTGTAAGTGATTGTATATATGTTATAAAATGTTTGCCTCATGTGCGTGAGCACGTGCTGGCCCAGATGGCCAGTCGAGAAGGTCGAGATTGGATATCAGCACATGCTTATGGTGTAGCCGCAAAGCAATTAGCAAAAAAAGAATTAGTAACGTTTCCAGTTACTCTTGACTAATGCAAGGATGTTTAAATGGAATTTGAAGAGAGAGCCGACCAACTTTCAACCGAAGAAATTTCCACCTCTTTGGCTGACGGTGAGATACTAAAGAAAGCCCGGCAAAAACTATTAGCAACCGGGGCGAAATTACTGATAGGCCCTAGAGGAACAGGCAAGACGCATCTAATGCGCTACATCTATTCCCAATCCCTTCTCAACAAATCGTCACCACTAGTTCTATATTCTAGCTTCAATAGATACCTCCACCTAGAGCCTCTATTGAAAAAAACACCGGACGCGCTTAAACGCTTTCACTCTTGGGTGCTCGCAAGAATACTGCTTAGCGCCTTTGACTATATCAACGACCTCAGCAGTAGCGGAGATTTTCTCAAAGATCTCGACCCTATCTATGACGAACAAAAACTACGCGAACTTATTTCACTTTTAGAAAGAGGCTCGGGGGTCGAACTCTACGAGAGCTTTGGCCAGTTCCTAACAGTGGATCACGTTATAAGGGCAGTGCGATCACTTAATGCCAGGTTCAACAGAAATCGCGCTGTATTATTATTAGATGACGCAGCGCTGAGCTTATCTGACCAGTATCTAGTAGCGTTCTTCGAAATTTTCAGGGTGTTGAAAGTTGAAGGTATCGCACCCAAGGCCTCGGTCTATCCAGGCACCACCCAATACGGGCCGACCTTTCACGCATCTCATGAAGTAGAAGAAGTTCCCCTTTGGCTGTCTGTAGAGGATCCAGCATACTCAACCATAATGGGTGACATAGCTAACAGAAGGCTATCCTCCGATCAGCAAAAGAGCATATCTCCAGACATTCTGGAGCTATTCAAATATACAGCATTCGGAATTCCACGCGTTTTTCTAAGGCTACTTCGTGAGTTTTTTTCGGAGAGAGCTGGCACCTCGCAATCAAAAGTCAATAAGATTATTGACCAACAGGTTGAACTCATAGGCGCTGAGTACGATTCCATTGCGTTAAAACTCAAGCAATTCTCTTCCGTCATTCAAATCGGGCGGTCATTTTTTTCAAACGCTGTGATGGAAGTATCTACACTTCAGAACAAAGACCTTTCCAGGCGTAACATTGTCTTAGGCATACTTCAGAGTGGGGATCGCACTCTACTAGCTGATCGAATGATTAAGTTTCTAATTGAAGTTGGCATGATTTTTCCGTTGCAATCAGTATCACATGGACAAAATAGAAAATATGACCGATACATTCCCCACTTAGCATTTCTCTATCAGAGTGGTGCCTTTAAGGAAGGAAAGCGAAATACATTTCGCGGACTGTCCGAACTGATGATGGCTACTCCCGCAAAACATCCTCTAAGGCGAGAATTTAAATCTTTGCTATCTTCTCGAGAGTTGGCGGATTTAAAGCTTGACTTGCCTCCTTGCAAAAAGTGCGGCACTCAACGCTTCAACGATTCGCAGCAATTCTGCCACAACTGTGGAGAGCCTCTAGTGGGTTCGTCACTCTTCGAAGAATGCATGAAGCTTCCCCTGAGCGAGGTGCCTGGAATAAGCGAAACTCTGATTGGAAGGATACATCAAGATACGAATATTCGTAGTGTGTCTGACGTGGTCATTTCACAGAATGCATCAAGCGAGCTTCAGAAAGCAAATTACGTCGGACCTAGACGCGCCGAAAATATTATAAGAAAAGTCGAGCTGACTGTTGAGGAGTTTCTTTCATAATGGCCACTCCTTTTAAGACTCAGCTAACAACTTGTGTAGTTCCTGCGCCACCACTACTCAGTACCCACTTGCTATTCGATAGCAATCATTTGGAACCAACATCTTCACCGATAGATCAGTTCCTAGAGCGGCTGCACTCAATCAATAGATTATCCCCAGACCCCAGCAACTTCGATCCTCTGCAAGGACAACTTGTCTTATTAGGCGTAATTGCCGCTGTTGAAAGCTATCTGAGAACTTTGCTCAGAAAAATAATTTCAAATGATGAATTTTCGCAGGATGCATCATACAAGCGAGACATTTCGTTTGGAGCCGCGATTCATTTACATAAAGATATGATGCCTGAAGCCATTCTAGAAAGAGTCTCATTTATAAGCAAAGAAAGCATTACCGGCACTATAAAAGAATGCTTGGGCATTAAAGGACATTCACCTTCTTATGTGGAAGCCTCCATAGATGACTATGTAAAAATTTGCCATCTTCGGCACTGTGCCGTGCATAGATTTGGTCGACTAGGTGCCTCTAACGCACTAGCCCTAGGAATTCAAGACCATAGAGAGTTATTAGAAAAACCCTTGCTGCTCGACTATCTCTCCCTTCAAACTGCCATATCGATATCAACAAACCTAGTTAAGACTATAAACAACTTTTTATTTAACGAAATAATATCGCGCCTACCCGATCACACTTGGCAAGGGACATACTCCAAAGACAAAAGACAATTCTTGCTTTATTATCGCATTTTTGCTGACAGCGTCAGCTCAGTTGGTGCGACTACTGACCCTAAGTCATTATACGCAGAATTCCAATCACAGCGAAGAAGCTATCTAGCGGGTCAGCAACGGTAAGATAACAGACAAGCGCTGACGTCCCTGGATGCCAGCGCGAGACGTTTCAATTTCGTAGCCACCCGGTCAACGAAATCAGCTATGGGTCAAAAGCAGGGCCGGCCTTACGCCCTCTCTCGGGCTCCAACTCAAATCCAGACATCATTCAACGCAGTCCGCTCACCCCCTTCCTGACCAGTATTGAGCACGCCCCGCGGCTCAATCATCATCACCTTCGCCTCCCCCTCAGCCGCTGTCCTGTGCTCCACGCCACGTGGCACGACATACAGCTCACCGGGCCGCACATACACGCAGCCCTCTGGCAAATCGATGCGCAGGATGCCTTCAAGCACCAGGAACGCTTCGTCAGTCTCCGGGTGCGAATGCCAGATGAACTCACCTTCGATTCGCACGACCTTGAACTGATAGTCGTTCATTTCCGCGACGACCCTCGGGCTCCACTGCTGGTCGATCATCGAGGCTTTTTGCGCGAGGTTCACGGGCGCGGCAGTGCGTTGCGGGTGTGATACAGACATGGCAGATCCTCTCTGGTTGGAGTCCTCAGCCTACCGAACCCGGGCCTCGTCGCTCTTGTACGATCCTGCATCTCAGCTTGCGCGGCAATCACCCAGGGTTCGCCTCACTCCCGGTGGCCAGCAGTACGGCGTGCATCGAACAGGCGATTGAGTTCGGCCAGGCTGACGCCGCGAAACCGCTCCACCAGCACCGACTCCGCTTCCCGCAAGGCCTCTTCCACCGCCAGGTTGACGACCTGCTCGATCATGCAGTCGGGGTTGGCGCGCTCGTTGCCGATGGCGAACAGTGTGGGCTGCCCCACGGCGTTGTAGATGTCCAGTAGCGTGACCTGCTCAAGATCGCAGGTGATGACCCAGCCGCCACCGTGCCCCTTCTCCGAGCGAACGTAGCCTGAATCCCTAAGGCCCGACATGGTTCTGCGAACGACCACCGGGTTGGTTCCCAGCATCGCGGCTATGCGTTCGGAAGTGACTGGCCCACCGTGCCGCGCCATGTGCACCAGGATATGTAGCATTCGCGAAAGACGACTGTCGTTGCGCACCATTTGCTCCTTGACATTTTGCTGCTTGGCAGAAAGCATGCACTCATGATACTTCTAAAGTTACATGAATATCGAGGCCAGGGCCATGCACGAATTCGAGAATCCCGATCACTGGGACGTCGCGGCAAAGCATTATCAGAAAACCGCGCATCCCTTCACCGCGCATTTTGCAGAAGCAGCACTCGCACGAGTCCCGCTGACGCCGCACAGCCGCGTGCTCGATGTGGCCACCGGCACCGGTGCCCTCGCGTTGGCTGCCGCACGAACAGGCGCACAGGTGCTGGCGACGGACTTTTCCGCCGGCATGGTGGCCTGTGTGAAAAGCGCAGGGCTTGCCAATGTGCAGGCCCGGGTCATGGACGGCCAGGCGCTCGATCTGCCAGACGCAAGCTTCGACGCGACGTTCTCGATCTTCGGTGTGATCATGTTTCCTGACTGGCGCAAGGGGCTGGCCGAAATGCATCGCGTCACCGCCATCGGGGGCCATGGCGTTGTCGCGACGTGGCAAGAGAGGGGTGCGGCGACGTTTCTGCTGTTGGGCAATGTGCGGCGAAAGCTTTTCCCGGATCGCCAGGGCATGGCGATGCCCGAAGCGGTGAAAGCCTTGAGCGACCCACTGGATTTCGCCCGCGAACTGATCGCCGCCGGGTTTCGCGAGCCGGTCATCGAGAGTGTGACGCATGCCTATCAGCTGGAGGTAACGTCGCTCGACAACCCTGACACGCTGTTTGGCATGTCTCCCGACTGGACCAGTCTGACCGACACAGAGAAGGCGGCAGTGGTTGCCGAGGTCAGGGCCATGGCAGGCGACGATCCTGTGCTGCCCATTCCATCTACTGCATTGATTGCGGTGGCGCGGCGGTAAGTATCACTACCTGGCCAAGCGCTGCACGCTGGCGGACATCGAGTCCGCCTGCTGTTCATCGGCTTTTGCAGCTTTAACCGGCATTTCCCTTCAATCGACAACCCACCTGCTGTGGATTCCTTCGTTTGTATATTGCTGCCATCGGCACCCTCCCGAAGAATTGATCGTGCAATCAGATCATTCGGACAGGAAGGCCGAAACGACATGAATATGAGGTCAAAGCGGCAATTGGAAAGCTTGCGAAATGTGCGGGACTGGCATCTGAGCATGGCATTGCAAGCGCAGATAGGAGGCAGGATCAGCGAGTTCGAGTTCCACACCCGTTACTACCAATTGCTTAGCCCTGCTGTCGACATTGCTGAAGCAGGGGACGGAGCAAGCAGCGTCATCGCTCCGTCAATAGCGTACGAATACTAGCCCGCCATCGCGGGAAGACGGCAGCAAATCAGGCCAGCTTCCCGCACTCGACTCCTTCATGCCAGCCGCTCGAGATAGCTGGGCAATGGAGGCTCAGGCAAAACGGAAAGCACCTTCAAGCGTTGCAGCGTTCTCTCGCAGGCGCGCAGCAGGTGTTCCCTGAGATTGATCGCCGCCGACTCGCCCGTGCCGTAGAGCAACGACTCGAAGACCAGCCTGTGCTCGATCAACATGGCCTCGTCAGTGCTGGTGTTGAGCGCTTCGTGGAGGATCCTGCCGATACTCATCGGAATCTGGCTTTGTCGAATGACGGAAGCCATGCGGCCATTTCTCAGATTCGCAAGGCAGGTGACATGCAAGTCTTGCTCGATCGCCTCGATCTGAGCGCGGCTGACCGACGGGCCAGCCTGCTGGGCAGCGACGATTCTCTCCAGCATCACCTGCAGCTCAGCGCGATCAAGCTGCCCTGCCCCTTGCTTGAGCGCATCCGGCTCCAGCAAGGCGCGCAGCTCGTAATCCTCGGTGACCGCCTGGGCCGTGAGCGGGCCTGCGAGCCATTGGGCGTAGGGCTCTTTTTCAACCAGGCCACGATCCTTCAAGCGCATCAGCGCTTCACGAATCACAGCGCGCCCCACTCCCAACTGGTCAGCGGCTCGCTGCTCGTCCAGGCGATAGTGCCCAAAGACCATGAAGCGGGTGACGCAGCTGGCCAACTCATCGTGGATGCGCTCGCTCAACGCTCGGTTGTCGATCAGTTCGAGCGATGGCTCCAGCCCGAGCAGCGCCCTGGTCACGGTCAGACGCTGAGGCGCGACGCCCTGGTTACCAGGATCGATGAGGTATCCCCTGCCCTCGAAGCGGCGGATCAGTCCTTCTTCGAAGAGCAGCGTCAATGCCTGCCGAACAGGTACCCGGCTGGTGCCGAACAGTTGTGCCAGTGGTGCTTCCACGATGACCAGGCCTGGCGTCGCAAGCCCTCCAAGTATCGCCTCGCGCAGGGCGTTACGAATCATCTCGTATCGCGAAGCGCCACGATCTTCAGAGCTGGTTTCGAGCATGGGTGAAATCCCGGACAGACAAGGCGCAAATTCTCTCACAACGGCGCAGCTCCGTATCACGCATCAAATGTCACCCCGCGAAGACCCCAAATGGTGCACGAGGTTACCAAACTGCCCACGAATGGATCTTTTCGTTACACATACATTTATACCGACTCGCGCCACTTCTCAACCTTCCGCCCGCCTTCAGCCGCATGGCTGAGCATTCCCAAGCAAAACACCCATATCAATGAGTGACATGGCATGAACTGTGCCTATCAATAAATGTACCTATTTCGTAATTGTACATTATTGCAGGCAACAACTATGTACTCAGATGCTCTGGCGTTGGCACAACTGTATGCGACGGGGAAAGCAGATCCGGTGGAAATCGTCGAGTCGACGTTTGAACGGGCTGACAAATCTCCCGCGACCTTCATTTCCATGAGCCGCGACCGCGCCCGGCGGGAAGCTCTGGCTTCAAGGGCTCGCTGGCAGGCCGGTGAACCGCTGTCACCGCTGGACGGGGTGCCCGTCGCCTGGAAGGACCTGTTCGACATGTCCGGCTGCATCACCACCGCTGGCGCCAAGGTGCGCAAACATGCGGCTGCCGCCAGTGAAGATGCCGTTTTGGTCGCCATCCTGACTCGGGCCGGCATGGTCAATGTGGGCAAGACCAACCTCAGCGAATTCGCCTATTCGGGGCTCGGTCTGAACCCGCATTTCGGCACCCCGCTACAGGGGGCCGAACCCGGGAACGAACGGGCGCCGGGCGGATCTTCGTCGGGTTCTGCAATCGCTGTCGCAGCAGACATCGTCCCCATCGCCATGGGGACTGATACCGCAGGCTCGATTCGCGTGCCTGCAGCCTTCAATGGCCTGGTCGGCTATCGAAGCAGCCGGCTTCGCTATCCATCCGATGGCGTGTATCCACTGGCACGATCGCTCGACTCACTGGGGCCACTGGCCAAAAGTGTGCGAGACGTGATCTGCATCGACAACCTGCTCGTTGGCAGTTCTGCTGGCTCATTGCGTTCGCCCCTGCCGCTGCGAGGGATACGGATCAGAGTCGACTCGCAACTGCTTGCAAACCTGCAGCTGGAACCTGCTGTGCGAACCAATCTCGCAGACTCCTTGCTACGGCTGGAGCGGGCCGGAGCCGTCATCGAAGATCGCCCGGTAGTCGCCTTCGCCAGGGCCATGGAGCTCATTGAAACGGTGGGCTGGCCGGGTAGCGCCGAAGCGTTCTGCTTGCACCAGGCATTGCTGGACAGCCCCGACGCCGAGCAGCTCGACCCGCGTGTCCGACGCCGGCTGGAGGCCGCCCGGGACTTCCCTGCCTTCAAGCAGATTCGCCTCTACCAGGCATCGGAGCGGCTGCGTGCCGAACTCGCCGCCGAGCTTGATGGCGCGCTGTTGATCACGCCGACGGTGGCCCACGTAGCGCCCCTCATGGCTGCGCTGCTGCTCGATGACGACCTGTTTGCCAAGACCAATCTCGCCACGCTGCGCCTGACCATGCCAGGCAGCCTGCTCGACATGCCGGGGGTCGCCCTCCCCAACGGCACAGACGCCAAGGGCCTGCCTACCAGCCTTCTGCTTTCGGCGCCCAGCGGCCAGGACGATTACCTGTTGCGCGCCGCGTTGGCCATCGAGCCGCTGGTACGCGCGGCCTGACCCTTTTCTGCCTGAGGACGAAAGGCCCGGCTTTCGCCCTTGAACCTGTATCGCCCGGGGTATTGGAGGACTGATCCATGGCTAAAGAAATTCTGGTTTCCATTGGTGTCGACGTGGACGCCGTTGCTGGCTGGCTGGGCTCGTACGGCGGCGAAGATTCGCCGGACGACATTTCCCGTGGCCTGTTCGCCGGCGAAGTCGGCGCGCCGCGTTTGCTCAAGCTGTTCGAACGCTACGGCCTGCGCACCACCTGGTTCATTCCGGGGCACTCGGTGGAAACCTTCCCAGAGCAGATGAAAGCCGTGGCCGATGCCGGACACGAGATCGGCATCCACGGCTACAGCCACGAAAACCCCATCGCGATGACACCTGAACAGGAAGAGATCGTCCTGGACAAGTCCATCGAACTGATCACCCAACTGGCCGGCAAACGTCCGACCGGCTACGTGGCCCCCTGGTGGGAATTCAGCAATGTGACCAACGAGCTGCTGCTGAAAAAAGGCATCAAGTACGACCACAGCCTGATGCACAACGACTTCACCCCTTACTACGTACGCGTGAAGGACAGCTGGACCAAGATCGACTACAGCGCCCACCCTGACACCTGGATGAAACCCCTGGTGCGCGGGCAGGAAACCGATCTGGTGGAGATTCCGGCCAACTGGTACCTCGACGACCTGCCGCCAATGATGTTCATCAAGAAGGCACCGAACAGCCACGGGTTCGTGAACCCGCGCGACATCGAGCAAATGTGGCGCGACCAGTTCGACTGGGTCTATCGCGAAATGGACTACGCGGTGTTCCCAATCACCATTCACCCCGACGTCTCCGGCCGCCCGCAAGTGCTGATGATGCTGGAGCGGCTCATCGACCACATGAAAGCCCACGACGGTGTGCGCTTCGTGACCATGGACGAAATTGCCGACGACTTCCTCAAACGTAATCCCCGTCAGCGCTGACCTGACGCCTCCTGCGAGATTGCCCCTATGACCACGCACATCACAACGCCGACACAATCGATGGATTCTGCTGACTGGAAGCCCGTGCAACTGGCGACCAAAGACGTGACCTACGCGACCTGGATCGCATTTTTTGCCTGGGTCTTTGCCGTTTACGATTTCATCCTGTTCGGCACGCTGCTGCCGGTCATGGGCGGGCACTTCAGCTGGAACGAAGCCGAACAGGCTGAAATCGCCACCTGGGTGGCGGCGGGAGGCGCGGTGATCGCCTTTGCCATCGGCCCTGTCGTAGACCGTATCGGTCGCCGTGGCGGCATCATGTTCACCATCGGCGGCGCAGCTTTGTGCTCGGCGCTCACCGCCCTGTGCGCCGGCATGGGCAAAGGCGCGCTGATCGGCGTGCGATCGGTGGCAGGCCTTGGGTATGCCGAGGAAGGTGTGAACGCCACGTACCTGACGGAGATTTACGCCGCTTCGACCGACCCGAAACTGATCAAGCGTCGCGGCTTCGTCTACAGCCTGGTGCAAAGCGGCTGGCCGGTGGGCGCGCTCATCGCTGCGGGCCTGACAGCGTTGCTGCTGCCGAGCATCGGCTGGCAGGGCTGCTTCATCTTTGCCGCCGTGCCTGCGTTCATCATCGCGATACTGGCTCGCAAACTGAAAGAGAGCCCGCAATTCCAGGTGCACCAGCGCATCGTGCAGTTGCGCAAAGCCGGTCAGGATGCGCAGGCCCGCGGCCTGGCTCGCGAGTATGGCGTTGACTACGACGACCACGCCAAAGCCGGTGTCGCGGCAGCCTTCCGCGGCGCGGCCCTTCGTCCCACGGTGATCCTGAGCCTGGCAATCCTGCTCAACTGGTCGGCGATCCAGGTATTCAGCGTGCTGGGTACTTCGGTGATCGTGAGTGTACACGGCCTGTCGTTCGAGAATTCGTTGTGGATTCTGGTGCTGTCCAACCTCGTCGGCTTTATCGGCTACCTGTTCCACGGCTGGCTGGGCGACCGGATTGGCCGACGCAACACGGTCGCGATCGGCTGGATGCTGGGCGGCCTGGCGTTCTTCGCGATGATTCAGGCGCCCAGTGATCTGGTGATCGTGGTCGCGCTCTACAGCCTGGGGCTGTTTTTCCTGACAGGCCCTTACTCGGCCATGCTGTTCTTCATGGGCGAAAGCTTCCCTACCAGCATCCGCGCAACGGGTGGCGCCATCGTGCATGCCATGGGGCCGGTCGGTGCCATCCTCGCAGGCCTGGGCATCACCAGCGTGCTGTCCACCGGCGGCCAATGGCACAGCGCTGCCCTGTGGTTCGGTGCACTGCCTTGCTTCCTGTCTGGTGTGGTGATGTTGGCTGCGCGCCACGTCGAACCCTCCAGCGTCAAATGATCGGAGAGACCTTGATGACAACTCATTCACCTGTCGCATTGATTACCGGCGCGGCCAGCGGCATCGGCCAGGCTTTGGCCGTGGCCTACGCCGAGCGCGGGATACGCGTGGTCGGCGGCTACTTCGCGGGCGACGCCCATGACCCGGAGCACACCCGCCACCTGGTCGAAGCGGCCGGCGGACAATGCCTGATGCTGGCAGCCGATGTGACCGACAGCGCCTCACTGGATGCGCTGGCGGCCGCAGCCATCGAACACTTCGGACGCCTCGACTGCGCGGTGGCCAACGCAGGCTTGCTGCGCCGGGCGCCGCTGCTGGAAATGACCGATGAGCGCTGGAACGAAATGCTCGACGTGGATCTGACTGGCGTGATGCGCACCTTCAGATCCGCTGTGCGGCACATGCAAGGCGGCTCGCTGGTTGCCATTTCCTCCATCGCCGGCGGTGTCTATGGCTGGCAGGATCACGCGCATTACGCCGCCGCCAAAGCCGGCGTGCCGGGCCTGTGCCGCTCACTGGCCGTGGAGCTGGCCGGACGCGGCATTCGCTGCAACGCCGTGATCCCGGGGCTGATTGAAACACCTCAGTCCCTGGATGCCAAGAACTCTCTGGGGCCTGAGGGCCTGGCGCAAGCCGCCCGCGCCATTCCCCTTGGCCGGGTTGGCAAGGCGCGGGAAGTGGCCGACCTGGTGCGCTTTCTGACCAGTGACGAATCCACCTACATCACCGGCCAAAGCATCATCATCGACGGCGGCCTGACCGTCCGCTGGCCTGAATAGGAACCGCTCATGAAAGCTCTACACAATCGCCGCGCCGTGATCACCGGCGCGGCCAGCGGCATCGGCGCCGCCATTGCCCTGGCCTATGCCGAAGCAGGCGCACGCCTGGTCCTGTGCGACCGCGATGCCCAGCGGCTCGCCAACACCGCGCAGCAATGCCGAGCCCTCGATGTCGACGTTGAGGAATGTGTCGCGGATGTCGGTACGGTCGACGGTGCCCGTGCCGGTGTCGACGCCTGCGTTGCCCGTTACGACGGCATCGACATTCTGGTCAACAACGCCGGCATGCTGACCCAGGCCCCCTGTGTCGACCTGACCCAGGCGATGTGGGACGACATGCTGCGCATCGACCTGACCAGCGTGTTCATCGCCAGCCAGCGCGCCCTGCCCCACATGCTCTCGCAGCAGTGGGGGCGCATCATCAACGTGGCTTCGCAACTGGGCATCAAGGGCGGCGCCGAGTTGTGCCATTACGCAGCGGCCAAGGCCGGCGTCATCGGGTTCACCAAGTCGCTGGCGCTGGAAGTGGGCAAACAGAATGTGCTGGTCAACGTAATCGCGCCCGGCCCAATCGAAACCCCGCTGGTGGATGGCATCAGCCAGGCCTGGAAAGAGGCCAAGGCCAAGGAACTGCCCCTGGGCCGCTTCGGCAAAGCCCATGAGGTCGCCCCCATCGCGGTGCTGTTGGCAAGCGAACCGGGCGGCAATCTGTTCGTCGGTCAGACCTTGGGCCCCAACTCCGGCGACGTCATGCCCTGAGGAGAACCACGATGTGCGGCTTGTGCGGTTTGATCGGCGAAGAGAGTCACTGGAGTGATCCTCTGATGGCAACCCTGCCCCGCAGGCGAGAACGTCTGCGCAGGATTCAGGCAATCAACCGAATACTCAGGCCCTTCCGGCTGACGGTATCCGACGTCCAGGGCGCCTCGTATCTTCTGCAGGGAGCGACGGGGCGTCAGGCGCTGGCGAACGGTCTGGAAGAACTGTGGCAACAGGCCGAGCTGTTGATCGGGCGTCCTCTCGATCCGTTCGCCGAAACGATCCTCACAGCATTGGAGCGCCCCGCATGAGCCTGCCGGTCAGTGTCATCACAGGATTTCTGGGCAGCGGCAAGACCACGCTGCTCAACCGTCTGCTGGCGGGCCAGTCGTTCGGTGATACCGCGCTTCTGATCAATGAGTTTGGCGACATCGGCATCGACCATCTGTTGGTCGAGGAAGTCGCGCCCGGCACCGTCTTGCTGCCGGGAGGTTGCGTCTGTTGTTCGGTGCAAGGCGATCTCAAACAGGCATTGCTCGACCTTCACGCCCGCCGTGAACGAGGTGAAGTGCCTGCGTTCAAGCGGGTGGTGCTGGAGACCACCGGGCTGGCCAATCCGGCCCCTATTCTATCAACACTGCTGCGCGACCCTCAGTTGCGCGGCCGCTTTCACATCGCCCTGCTGATCACGGTGGTAGACGCCGAGCATGCGTCGATGCAGCAACGCGTTCACCCCGAATGGCTGGTTCAGGTCACCGCAGCCGACCGCCTGCTGCTTAGCAAGACCGATCGGGTGGACGCTGCTGCTATCGAGGCATTGCGGTCAAGGCTGCACGCACTCAATCCGACCGCCTCCCAGGCGTTCACCCATGAGATCCACGAAGGCGATCAGATGCTACTGGGGGAAGGTGCGCGAGGCGCCTCGGCAGCAGACGAAGTGCAAGGCTGGCAGCTATTTTCCCCGGTCAACCAGCAACGCCACGGCAACGCAGAGGTCTGCTGCCTGACCTTTGACGCGCCGCTGGACTGGGTCGATTTTGGGGTGTGGTTATCGATGCTGCTAAGATGCCACGGCGATCGGATACTCAGGGTCAAAGGCATTCTCGATGTGATCGACTCACCCCATCCCATCGTCATCCATGGGGTGCAACACACGCTACATGCGCCACTTCACCTGAGCGCCTGGCCCGCCGGCCACGAACGCTGCTCCCGGCTGGTGTTCATTGTCCGGGACCTGGACACGAATCTGCTTCGCCGCTCCTTCAACGCATTCATTGGCAATACTGGAATCGCTGCATGACCTCTCAGATCAAGCTCAGGGTACTGGGCACCTCGGTTACCTTGCTCGAATGCATTCGTCAGCGTGCCGAAGAGGATCTGGGCATCAGCCTGGAATACCAGATCCATGACATGCAGACCGCGCAGCGCATCGCCGTTATGCACCCCCAGAGCTACGACCTCTACGATCAGTGGTTCCACAACGTCGATTTCGTCTGGCCAGCACGGGCTATCCAGCCCATAGACACCACCCGCATCGCCCTGTGGGATGAGATCAATGACCTGCCCAAGCTCGGTCGCCTGAATCCCGGGGACAGGCTCGCCACCGGCAGCCTGCCGTGTGACAGGCTGTACGTTCAGCACGACAACAGCCTGGGCAGCACACCCACCGAACGCATCAGCATGTTGCCCTTGACCCACAATGCCGACAGTTTCGCCTATCGCCCGGAATACCTGCCCTCAGGCTTGAGCGGCAAGGCAGAGAGCTGGTCATGGCTGCTGGACCCCGCATGGGCCGGGCACATCGCCCTGCAGAGCGACGCCGCCATTGGCGCACTGGACGCCGCGCTTGCCGTGCAGGCTGCTGGCCTCGCCAGATTCGATAACGTCGGAAATCTGAGGCTCGATGAGATCGACACGCTGGCCCGAGTGCTGATTGCACGCCGGCGCGGCGGCCACTTTGCCGCGTTCTGGTCGGATGACCGGGAAGCGGGAGAGCTCATGCTCGGCCCGGACGTCCACATCCAGAGTCTCTGGTCGCCGACACTGATGCAACTGCACCGCGCAGGCATCGAGTACCGTCTGGCCGTACCCAAGGAAGGCTATCGGGCATGGTTTGGCGGGCTGTCCCTGTCCAGATGCGCCGAGGGCAGTGTCAAGGATGCGGCCTATGCCTATCTGAACTGGTGGCTCTCAGGCTGGCCCGGTGCAGTCATGGCGCGCCAGGGCTTTTACCTCTCCAACCCCGCGCGAGTCAGGGAGCACCTGGCAGCCAGCGAGTGGGATTACTGGTACGACGGAAAACCCGCCTCCGAGCACCTGCTGGGCAGCGATGACGCGCCGCTCATCGAGCCAGGCCAAGTACGCGAAGGCGGCACCTACGCGCAACGCATGGGCCACATTGCGGTGTGGAACTCGGTGATGGACGAACACAACTACCTGGTGCGCAAATGGGCTGACTTTCTGCGCACGGGGCGTACGGTCTGAATCACCATCACAACCGCAAGCCAGCCCGCAAAGACTTCAAGGCACCAGCACAATCGACCCGACGTGTTTGCGTGCCGCCATGGCCTCATGAGCCAACGCTGCCTCTTCCAGCCGATACCGAGTGAGTTCCAGATGACCCAGGGCCCCTTCGCGGAAGCGCTCGAACAACTCCGAGGCTGCCCTGTCCTGATTCTGCGGGTTGACGTATTGCGGCGTTGACGGCTGGACGTAGCGAATGCCCCGCGCGGCCAGCAGCGCGGTGTCTGCAGCGACGCTGCCCGAGGCGTTGCCGACGTGGACGAGATCACCGCCGTCGCGCAGTACGCTGAGTGACGCGTCCAGCGTCTGCCGACCGACCAGGTCGTACACCACATCGACGCCCCTTCCACTGTTGACAGCCTTGATCCGCGCAGCCAGGTCCGGCTCGTCGGAACGCAACACATGATCCAGCCCCCAACCCTCGAGGATTCGGGCTTTGCCGGCTGAGCCGACCGTGGCGATGACGGTGGCGCCCAGGGATTTGGCCCAGCGTGCAAGCAGGCTTCCCACCCCACCGGATGCGCCGTGCACGACAAGGGTTTCGCCGGCTTGAACCCCATGCACCTGCCTGACCAAAGCCCACGCCGTCAGGCCTTTCGACAGAAGCCCTGCGGCCTGTTCGCTGGAGATGTCGTCGGGGAGTTTGATCAGCGCACTGGCATCAATCACCCGCCGGTCCGCGTAGGCGCCGAACGAGAAGAAATAACCGACGCGATCCCCCACTTTCAAATGCTGCACACGCGAGCCGACAGCCTCGACGGTGCCCGCTGCCTCCACGCCCATGCTGAACGGCAGTGGGACCTTGAAGGTGCCGTCCCTGAACATCGTATCGACGAAGTTCACGCCGATGGCTTCGTGGCGTATCACCACCTGCTCACGGGAGGGAGACTCCAGCTCAAAGGTTTCGTGGTGAAGGACTGCGGGTGTGCCTTGCTGGTAAATCCGGATGCGTTGAGTCATGACTGCCTCGGCGATTGAAAACGTGATTGGCGAAAAACCGAATCCCGGAGGAAGCACTGCTACGCGGATGTAGCGCGGCAGTGCCGATCGGGTTACTGGATGTGAGGTCGATCAGGCGCTCTGGCCGCCATCGACGTTGAGCGTGGCGCCGGTGATGTACGACGCCTCGGGGCCTGCCAGGAAGGACACGGCAGCGGCGATGTCATCCGGCTGACCGTAACGCCCCAGGGCTGCCAAGCCTGCAAGGAAGGGCGCATGGTCGGCGGTTGCTGGGTTCATCTCGGTGTTGATCGCACCCGGCTGAATGACGTTCACGGTGATGTTGCGCGGGCCCAGGTCGCGGGCCCAGCCACGGGTGTAAGCGGCGACGGCGGCCTTGGTCGCGACGTAATCGGCAGCGCCGGGGAACGGCACGCGGTCGGCGCCGGTCGTGCCTATGGAAATGATGCGTCCACCGTCGTTCATCAGGCCGACTGCAGTGCGCACCGCAGTCACGACACCACCGACGTTGACCGCTTGCTGACGATCGAATGCCGCGATGTCGGCATCGGGATCTCCCACGGGGCCGGTGACGAACACGCCAGCGCTGTTGACCAGGATGTCCAGGCGACCGAAGTGCTGATGGACCTGTTTGACCAGCGCGGTCACTTGCGCCGAGTCGCCTTGGTCGGCCTGAAGCGCCAGCGCCTGCACGCCATGACCCTCAATCTCGGCGACCACGTTTTGCGCCTGCTCAGGGGATTTTGCATAACTGAACGCGACGTGCGCGCCGTCTGCCGCGAGACGTTTTGCAATGGCAGCACCAATGCCACGCGAGCCGCCGGTTACCAGTGCCACCTTGCCTTTGAGTTGCTGAGTCATCTGTCTGATCTCCACCTGGGGGCCAACCGGAATGGGTGGCTTCGTTTCGGTGAGATCAATGTAAGAGATAGCCAATGCGGGATAAATTAGCTAAAAATGACACCACTATTCCCAAAAACGGGCTAATACTCTTCGGCCCTGATCTCGATGGATGGGTCATCTCGTGGACTACTTCACGGCAGTCAAAGCCTTTATCCAGGTGGTGGAAGCCGGCAGCTTCGTCAAGGCGGCGCAAACGCTGAACCTTCCACGCAACACCGTCACCAAGCACATCCAGTCGCTGGAAAGTCATCTGCGGGTGAAATTGCTCAACCGCACCACGCGACGCATCTCGCTCACCAACGACGGAACCGCTTATTACGAGCGCATGGTGCGGGTGGTGGATCAGTGGCTGGAAGCCGAATCGGATCTGGTCAGCGCCCAGACCCGTCCCCATGGTCGCTTGCGGGTGGACATGGGCTCGACCATGGCGACAATGCTGGTGTTGCCCGCGCTGCCGGATTTCCAGCAACGCTACCCCGAATTGCAACTGGACATTGGCGTCAGTGACAGGCCGGTGGACCTGCTCGGCGACCGGGTCGATTGCGTCATCCGTGGCGGTACCTTGAGTGATCCTTCGCTGATCGCCAGGCGCCTGGGCAGCCTCACGTCCGTCACCTGCGCGACGCCCGGATACCTTGCCACCCATGGCACTCCATCGCATCCAAAAGATCTGGAAACCAACCATCAGATGGTTCGCTATTTCTTCGCCGGAACCAGTCGGCGCTTGCCCGTGGAGTTCGTCAGAGGTGACGAGCGCATCTCGGTGGACGCCAATTACTTCGTCTCCGTGAACGACTCCAATGCCCTGCTCGCCGCGGCCCTGGCCGGCATGGGCGTGTTGCAGACGCTGATGTTCATGGCCGAACCTCATTTCAAGTCCGGCGCCCTGGTCCGGTTGCTCGAGGACTGGTCACTGGAGCCCAACCCGATCTACATCGTCTACTCCCCCAACCGCCACCTCAGCGCCCGGGTCAGGGTTTTCGTGGAGTGGCTGGTGGAGTTGTTCGAGGCGAAGGGGTTGCGTTGAAGGTTCCGGCAAATGAGACGGCTAGGCCGTTGGCACCGTCCCGCCATCGATCACGAACTCAGTGCCCGTGACAGATGCCGCCCGAGGTGATGCCAGGAACGCGATCAGTTCGGCCACCTCCAACGGCTTCGCCGGACGGCCCAGCGGGATGCCGCCAAGTGCCTGCATGACGATCTGCTTGCCGCCTTCATAGTCCGTTCCGGCTTGCTGCGCGAGCCGCTCGGCGAGTGCGACCGATGCTTCTGTTTCGACCCAGCCGGGAGAAACCCGGACCACGCGCACACCTTTGGGCGAGACTTCTTTGGACAGGCTCTTGCTGTAGGTCGAGAGCGCACCCTTGGCTGCGGCGTAGGCGGTGGTCGATTCCGGCAACGGAAGCTGGCTCTGGATGGAGGTCACATGGATCACGACCCCTTCCCCGCGCGCCAACATGCCCGGGAGCAAGGCGCGATCCAGGCGCACCGCCGGCAACAGGTTCAGGTTGAGTTCGGCTTGCCACTGCTCCTCGTCCAGCGCCGCGAAACCGCCGCCGGGTGCCGACGAGCCGCCCAGAACATGGATCACGACGTCTACCCCGCCCAGCCGCTGCTCAACCTCCCTCACCAGCGCGTCGCAGCCTTCCCGAGTGGAAAGATCCGCCGCTACCAGCAGCGCGCCGGGCAGTTGAACGTCCACCTGGCGGGCCGCTGTTATCACCGTTGCGCCTTCGGTCACCAACAGTTCGACCACCGCCTTGCCGATGCCTTTGGTGCCACCGGTGACGAGGACTCGCTTGGCGTTCAAATCAAGGTTCATTTCGCTGTTTCCTGCATGGATTAAGTCGAAGTGATCTTGCTGCCCGGGTGATAGTTTGTTCAACTGGGACAAAACCTAATGACCCATCCCGAATTTCAGGACAATCCATGTCACTCGCACGCTTGGGCTTAAGTGAGCTGGACGCGGTGCTGGCAGTCGCACGCCGAGGCTCGTTCCGGCAGGCCGCCATCGATCTCAACGTCTCGACCACCGCACTGAGCAGCACCATTGCCCAACTGGAAGCGCGCCTGGAATCGCGGCTGTTCAACCGCACGACCCGCAGCGTGGCCATCACCGAAGCAGGCAGGGTATTTCTGGAGCAGGTAGGCCCTGCCCTGCAGGACTTGCGCGCAGCACTGGATGCCGTACGGTCCCATAATGCCGGGCCCTCGGGCACGTTGCGCATCAATGCCTTCGCCAGCGCTGCCCGCTCGGCGCTGTTGCCCTTGGTGGTGGAGTTCCTGGCGCAGCATCCACAGGTGCACATTGACCTGGTCACCGAAGGCCGGCTGGTGGACATCGTCGCCGACGGCTTCGACTTCGGCGTGCGCTCGGAAAGCCTGGTGCCCAGCGACGTGATCGTCATCCCCCTCGGACCGCCGCAACGCTACGCCGTGGTCGGCTCCCCAGGCTACTTCGAAAAACACGGCACACCGCGAACGCCGTCGGACTTGCTCCAGCATCGATGCATCCGGGTGCGGCTGCCGAACGGGGCGATCTTTCCGTGGTATTTCGAACGCGATTCAGAAGTGACCCGCCTCGATGTGAGCGGGCCCTTGACCCTGGACGAGTCCAGCGTCGTCAAGGCGGTGGTGCGCCAAGGCATCGGCCTTGGCTTTTTCATGGAACAGGACGTTCAAGATGAAGTGGCAGCCGGAGAGTTCGTGCGCATTCTCGATGACTGGACACCTCCCAGAGACCGGCTGTGCCTGTACTACCCGAACCGCCGCAACCCGTCCGCAGCGGTCAGGGCATTCATCGAGCTGGCCCGGGCCAGCCGGGCCGATCCGGGCGCGCCGGCGTAATTCCGGGCCAGCGCGCCACCGATCAGTCAGCCGTCACTCAAGCACAGGCCGCATGAAGCTCCTCTCGTAGCTGACGATGAACTTCAATTCAGTCGCCTCCTCCACCAGCCCCACGCATTCAGCATCCTGCACGGACTGCTGTCGGTAGCGTTCGTAGTCGGCCAGGCTGGCGAAGCTGAACATGCAGTAGGCAATGTTGTTGGCCCCCTCAGCCGGCAGGAAGTAACCGTGATGGTAGCCGCCCAAGCGAGTCACTACCCCGATCCACTGGCGCGAGTAGCGTTCGAAGGCAGCGACCTGATAGGGGTCGATGACGTATTTGACGTGACAGGTAATCATGAGATCAGTCCTTTGATTTTTGAGCGGCGACATTCTACGGGTGCGCGGGGGGCTACTCAAATTTTGAACTACGGAAGGCAAGTACCGCTGACTAGCAGCCGATGCCCCTTCATCAAGCGATGTGGCAAATTGCCAAGTCTTTTCCTCAAGAGCTTTCTTTTGCCAGCACTGTGGGTATGCTGACGCATTTTTTAAGTGCAGGGATTAGCGCATGGTTGTTTTCAATCGGGAAAGCGGCACTTGCTCAGCATCTGGATCAGATGAAAACTCTATCCCAGTCAGCGCAGAAACAGCGGTAGCGCTGCTGGGTCAATCTGCAGATCTGGTTAGCGACGCGAATGCCAGGCTCACAGCCAGTGGTGAGCTTTTCAATCTTTTCAGTATTACCCGGATCGAACGGGACGAGGTCAATACGCATTCTGCGATGATCGCGGAGCTGTTGAATCCTCGTGGTCGTCACGGCCAGGGCGAATGCTTTCTAAAGCTTTTCCTGTCGACTATGGGTTTTGAGCACCAATGTCCCATAGCTGAAGCCAAGGTCTACAAAGAGCAGGCGTTTGCAGGATATGGTCGTGTTGACATCGTGATTCGCCTGCGGGATCACCTCATTCTGATTGAGAACAAGATTGATGCCCTGGACGGCAAGGAGCAGCTCTGGCGCTACGGCGAAGTTGGCAAAGCGTCGGGGAAGAGTTGGCACTTGTGGTACCTGACCAAGAAGGGCACGAGCGCCCTGGAAACCAGCCACTGCGGCGTGCCGTACCGTCGAATGTCTTATCAGGAGCACATCCTCGACTGGCTCGAGCAGTGCATCAACGCTTCAAGCCAGACACCGGCACTGGTGCACGCATTGATTCAGTACAAGAATCTGGTCCAGAAAATCACAGGACGGACGATGACTCACATCACACGCAACGCATTGGTTGATCTGATCACTCAGCAGGATAACCTGATGGCTGCCGAAGCCATCGCCCTGGCGCTTCCACACGCAAAAGGAAAGGTACTGCACGAATTCTTCCTGGCGCTGGAAGCTGCACTGTCGACGCATTGTGAGCCGAAGCCAGCTCCGGCTGATTTTGCCGGGCATGACTACAGCGAGGCAAATTGCAGCCGCTGGTTCATGCCTAAGCCATTCAAACTACAGAACGTAGGTAGATTTTTTGACATTGGCGTCACAGGTGTTCTGCTGCGCATCGAGGTTGCGAGTGAGGCGCTGCACTACGGACTCGTAGGCTTTGCCCAAGGCAAGGTGGTCGACAACGACGTACTGAGTGAATTGATGGCCAGATCAAACGGGGAGCTTGTGCGACGTGATTGGAAAGCGTTCAAGTGGCATTCCCACCTCTGCTGGGATAGCGTTTCGAGCAACATGAACTGCCTGTCTGATCCGGCAGCACTGGCTTCACGGGTGCTGCACACTATTGCAGTAATCAAGTCGGCAATCCCATGCATGCCCCTTTCGGCGGGAGCACCAGCTAACGATATACACACGCCACAGCCGGCCTGCGAAAACAGCTAGTAGAAGCCGCCGATTTGCGCCAGAAGCGGTCGATCGATTGAATGAGTCTGGGGCGCTTAAGCTGGCGTGTTTGAACGCCCGGAGACGCAAGTGAAAGAGGTGCACCAAGGATGCTGCGTGTGTTGGGCAAGGCGACGTCAATCAACGTGCGCAAAGTGCTCTGGGCCTGCGCTGAAATCGGCCTTGATTTCGAACGAGAGGATTGGGGAGCTGGCTTCAAGTCGACCCATACCCCGGAGTTTCTGGCGCTCAACCCCAACGCGATGGTGCCGGTCATCCAGGATGGCGACTTCACGCTATGGGAGTCGAACGCCATCATTCGCTACCTCGCGTCTGCCTATGGCAAGCCCGGCCTCTACCCTGCCGACCCAAGGAAGCGGGCGAATATCGATCGGTGGATTGACTGGCAGGCGTCCGACCTGAACCGATCCTGGAGCTACGCATTCCTGTCTCTGATCAGGCACTCGCCGGCTCACCAGAACGCGCAGGCGCTGGCTGAAGGATGCGCGGACTGGTCCAGGCACATGGCGATTCTGAACCAGCAGCTTGAATCGACTGGTGGCTTTGTCGCAGGCGCCGACTTCTCATTGGCGGACATCCCGATTGGCCTCTCGGTCAACCGGTGGTTCGAAACCCCATTCGAAAAGCCGGATTTTCCAGCAGTCGTTGATTACTACGAGCGGCTCGGCAGCCGGCCGGGGTACAGGCTGTATGGGAGAAACGGCACGCCGTGACGGTTTGCCAGCCCACCCTCAATTATGCCGCTTCCCCGAAATCGAAGAAGCCGTGGAAATCACCAGATCCGCATAGCGGCGCATGTCGCGCTTTTCGTCCCAGCGTGAACGGGAAACCGCGATGTTGACGGCGCCGATGCCGCGGCCATTGCTGTCGACGACCGCAGCGGCGGTGGAGATGTCGCCGTAGAAGTACTGGTCTTCGACGTGGGCAAAGCGCTCTTCTCGGACACGTTTGATGTGCTCGCGGATTTGCCCGACGTCAGTGACGGTAGCCGGTGTGTACTGCTGAAACTGGCTGCGCGCCAGGATATCGTCCACTTCGTCATCCGGGTAGGTCGCCAGCAGCGCCAGGCCCGGCGCGGTGCACCACGCCGGCAGGCGGGTGCCGACGATGACGTTGGCGTTGAACACATGACGGCTGACGATACGCAACACGAAGACGATGTCGGTGTCGTTCATGACCGTAAGGTTGGTGGCCTCTTCGGTTTCACTGCTGAGCTGTTGCAGGTACGGCGCGGCGCGGTTGACCAAATCGCTGGAGACCAGGTACTGGAAGGTGAAGTCCAGCAACTTGGGGGACAGTTCGTATTTCTTGCCCGGGTCCTTGTTGAGGTAGCCCAGGGTCGAGAGGGTATGGGTGAAGCGCTGGGTGGCGCTCAGGTCCATGCCGGTGAGGCTGGCGATGTCGGACAGGGATAACTGGCGCTGGCTGCCGTTGAAGGCCATCAGCACCTTCATGGCTTTCTCCACCGACTGAACATAGAGCGAGGATTCCTTGGGATCACTCGCGGCGGATTTTCGTGGAGCTTTTGGGTTCGCCATAGATACGCAGCATCAATTTGAAAAGCCGATTATCCGCATACTGGGCCACATGTTCTATTGCTATTCACTAAATATTTCACGAATACCTGCCTTGGCCGAAGGAAGTGATCGCGGCGGGATCACTTCCTCCGGCCTGCGGGCGATCTAGCCGCGTCGGTCCCAGGCGCCCGCCAGGCTGCGGTCCAGCAGGTGTTTCTTGATCCGCTCGCTGGGGGTCAGCTCGAAACGGTCGATGGCTTTGTAGTACCTGGGTTGCTGGTAGGTAGCCAGTCGTTCGTCCACCCAGCCTGCAAGGCCGGCCATGTCCGGCAACGCGCCCTCCTCCAATTGCAGGTAGAGCAGGATCTCCTGCTCGCCGACGTCCGAGTTCACGCCAACGGCGGCGCAGGCGCGGACAGACGGGTGCGCGCTGAACACACGCTCCACTTCCCAGGCGGAGACGTTTTCGCCGCGCACCCGCATGCTGTCGGTTTGACGCCCGACGAAAAACAGGTCGCCGTCGGCATCGAAGCGGGCCATGTCGCCGGTGTACAGACGGCCGTTGCGCAGTGCGCTGCTGGTGGCGCGCGGGTTGTCCAGATAGCCAGGCAGAAAGACGCCTTCAACCGGGCTCGACAACACCATCTCGCCCAACGACCCGACAGGGACCGGCTCCCCCTCCGCATCCAGCAGTTCAACGCGCAACCACGGCAGTGCCTTGCCAATCGACCCTGGTTTGTTGGTGGCGTTGAGCGTGGCGAAACTCGAACACTCGGTCATGCCGTAGCACTCGCGCAACGGGCAGTTGAAGCGCTCGGCGATGGCTGCCCAGTTGCCCTGGCTGATGCCCGCGCCCCACAGGGTTCGCAGGCTGTGGGTGGCGGGCCAGCGGCTGCCGTCCTGTTGCATGAGGATGTCGAGGATGCCACCCAGGTAGTGCAATTGCGTGGCCTGCGCCTCGCTGCACTGGTCCCAGAAACGGCTGGCGGAAAAGCGCTGCACCACGCTCAATCGCACGTCGGCCAGAAACGGCAGCAGCAACATTTGCGCCCCGCCGATGTGGCACAACGGCTCCCACAGCAACAGGCGATCACCGTCGCGCACGTCGGCCACTTTCAGCACCGCTTCGCTGGCGATGCGCATCATCCGGTGGGTGAACAGAACGCCTTTCGGCGCGCCGGTGGTGCCCGAGGTGTAGATCAGGCACAGCGGCGCATCGGTGGCGCTGGGGGTCAGCGTCAGGGTTGCCGACGGCCAGGTTTGCGCCGCCTCGTGCAAGGCATCGATGGAGCGATACCGCAGCGAGCCAGCGGCGCCCTTTTGCAACAGCGGTTCGAATTCGGCGTCGCCGACCACCAGGTCAGGCCGGGCATGTTCGAAGGGGTAATCCAGGCCCGGGCCGCGCAGCTTGGTGTTGATCGGAATCCACACCAGCCCTGACAGAATCAGCGCGTAGATCAGCACGATCTGCTCGTCGCTGTTGGTCAGCATCACCGCGACCCGCTGGCCGGGCTCAAGGCCCATGTCGGCCAGCACCGCCTGCAACGAGGCCACCCGCTGCCGCAACGAGGCGGTGGTCAGGGAACGACCCTCGAACGTCAGGCGCACACCTGCGTCGTCCGCCAGCAGGCCTGCGTGAATCAAAGGGGCGGTATCGAGCTGATCACCGGCAATACGATGGGGGAAGAACTCGGCATATGGATGCATCGTCAAAGCCCTTTGCGTTTCGAGATGGAGCGTCGCGATACCCACTGGGCAACCACGGCGAAAAATACGATGAACACCAGCAAGGTGGTCGAGGCCGCCGCCAGCGTCGGCGTCAGCGCGAGCTGGATGCTGTCCCACATCTGCTTGGGCAGCGTGGTGTTGATACCGCCGCTGACGAAGATGGCCACGGTCAGGTCATCGAACGAGGTGATGAACGCCAGCAGGAACGCCGACACCAGGCTGGCCGACATCAAGGGCAAGGTCACGGTGCGCAACCGGGTGAAGGTGCTTGCGCCCAGCATCCGTGCGGCATCGTCCAGGCGCCAGTCATACTGTTTGAATGCCGCCGACAGGGTCACCACCACATAGGGCAGCGCCAGCACCGTATGCCCCAGCACCAGCCCCAGGTCCTTGCCGGCCAGGCCAATGCGCGAGAACAGGTACAACAAGCCGAGGGCGATGACGATGCGCGGTACGATCAGGGGTGCGATGAACAGCACGAACAGCCCCTTGCGCCACCCCGCAGACAAGCGGGTGAGCGCCATCGTCGCCCCGAAACCCAGCACCAGGGCGAGCAGCGCCGTCGCAACGCCGACACCGAACGAGCGCATCAGCGCCGCCTGCCACACGGGTGACGTGAAGAACTCCTCAAACCATTTGAAGCTGTACATCTTCGGTGGGAACGCAATGAACGGGCTGCTGGTGAAGGCCAGCGGCACCACGATCAGCACCGGAAGAATCAGCAGCATGACCAGCACGATGCTGTAGCCGGTGAGCAGTTTGCTGTCCCCTCCCCGCGCCCGCTCCTTGCCGAAGCGCGCACTGAAGTGTCCGAGCCAGATCAGCACCTGCAGGCCGCGTCCGGAACGCTTGCCTTCTGGCGCCTCGCCGCCGAGTGAAGACAGCCCGGCGACGCGGTCGTAGATCAGGAACACCACCAGCGAGGACGCCAGCAGCACCACGGAAAGCGCGCCTGCAAAGCGCATGTCGAAGAGGTCCAGCACCGAGGAGATGACCAGTTGCGCCACCATCATTTCCCTTGGTGAACCCAACAACGCCGGCACGATGAAGAAGCCGAGGCTGGTGATGAACACCAGCAGCGCAGCGGCGGCAATGCCGGGCGCCGACAGCGGCAGGAAGATGCTGAAGAAGCTCATGGCGCGGCTGGCGCCCAGTGTCTGCGCGGCAGGCGCCAAGCGCTGATCGATGCTGCGCATGATCGGCAACAAGGTAATGACCGCCAGTGGCAGCATCGAATGCACCATGCCGATCAACACCCCGGACAGCGCAGGGACCAGCCCCGAGGGGTTGTCGATGACCGAAGCCGCGAGCGTGGTGACCAGGCCCTTGCGCGACAACAGCAGCATCCAGGCGTAGGTCTTGACCAGGTAGCTGGTCCAGAACGGCAGCATGATCCACAGCATCCACCGCTCACGCCCATAGGGCGAGAGGCGCGTCAGCAGGTAGGCGATGGGATAGGCCAGCAGCACCGCCACCAGCGCCGTCATCGCAGAAATCCAGAATGTGATACCCAACACGCGGCCATAGATCGGGGTGGACGCGATGCGCTGGAAATTGCCCAGGCTCAGGTCACCATTGGCGTCCTGAAAGCTGCCCATGAGCATCTCACCCACCGGCAGCAGGAAGAGAAGACACAGGAACAACAGCGCTGGAATGGCCGGCCACAGGCCGCGCCGCAGGTTCATGACCGTGCCTCGGCGGCCAGCAGCGTGGCGCGGTCCGCGTCCCAGGTGATTCCCACCTGATTGCCCACCTGCGGCTTGACCTGACGGGCGCAACGCACGCTGAACCGAGCACCGGACGGCAGGCGAATCAGGGCCCGGGTGTCACTGCCCAGGAATACGCACTCATCCACATAACCCACCAGCAAGCCCTGAGCAGGGTCGGTCAGGCGCGCAGCTTCAGGCCGGACCAGCACGAAGGCGTCATCGTCCACCGTTTGCGCGACCTCCTGGCCGACGCAACCGCTGAAATCGACCAACCGGCCTTCAACCGCGAACTGCTGGCTGTTTTCACGTCGCACCTTGAGCACGTTGGAGTGGCCGATGAACTCGGCGGCGAAGCGGGTCGCCGGGCGATCGTAAAGCTCCTGGGGCGTGGCCAGTTGTTCGATACGCGCGCGGTTCATCAGGCAGATACGGTCGGACAGGGTCAGCGCCTCTTCCTGATCGTGGGTGACATAAATGAAGGTCGCGCCCAGTTCCTTGTGCATGTGGCGGATTTCGAGCTGCATGTGTTCGCGCAGGTTCTTGTCCAGTGCACCCAGCGGCTCGTCGAGCAGAATCACCGACGGCCGATAGGCAAAACAGCGGGCCAGGGCGATGCGCTGCTGTTGCCCGCCCGATAACTCATTGGGGTAGCGATGGGCGAAATCCTGCATGCGCACCATGGCCAGCGCGTCATCCACTGCGGTCCTGGTTTCGGCCTTGCCCATACGCCGCATGCGCAATCCATAGGCGACGTTGTCCCAGACGCTCATGTGCGGAAACAGCGCATAACTCTGGAACACCAGCCCCATCCCGCGATCGCCGGGTGCGGTGTGGGTGGCGTCCTTGCCGTCGATCAAGAGTTGGCCGCTGGTGGGCAGCACCAGCCCGGAAATCATCTGCAGCAAGGTGGTCTTGCCGGAGCCGGAAGGCCCCAGCAAGGTCAGGAACTCACCTTCCTTGACCTGGATATTGGTGGGTTGCAACGCCACGAACTGGCCGTATGTTTTGCCCAGACTGCGGGCCTCTAGTTTGACGGTCATGCGGCCACTCCTACGACAAGATCCAGGCGTTGAAACGTTCTGTCACCTGGGTGCGATTCTCTGCCCACCAGCTCGGGCTGGGCAGGCGCATGTTCTTCAGGTTTTGTTCGGCGGTCGGCAGGAACGCGGCACGCTCGGGTGGGATCGATTCGAAGGCCTTGCGGTTGGTCGGACCGTAGGCCAGGGTGTCGGTAAAGTCGGCCTGGCGCTTGGCATCGGCACAGAAGCGGACGAACTCCTTGGCCATCTCCGCCCGCGACGTGCCCTTGGGGATGGCCCAGCCTTCGATGGAATACAGCCCCTGATTCCACACCACCTGAACCGGCGCACCGTTTTCAATCGCCGCCTGGGCGCGACCGTTCCAGGTCGAGATCATGTCCACTTCCCCGCTCTGGATCGCCTGCATCGCCTGTGCACCGGAGGTCCACCACAGGTCAATGTGCGGCTTGATCTTGTCCAGGCTCTTGAATGCGCGATCCACGTCCAGCGGATACAACTCGTCCAGCCCCACGCCGTCGGCCAAAAGCGCCTGCTCCAGGGTGTCCAACGGGCTGCGGCGCAAGCAGCGGCGTCCGGGGAATTTCTCGACGTTCCAGAAATCGGCCCAGGACTGCGGGCGCTTGCCTTCGTCCAGGGTGTCGGTGCGGAAGGCCAAAACGGTGGAATACACGTCCAGCCCCAGGAAATTCGGGGTGATGGCCTCGGGCATGAGGTCCGGGTAGTCCTTGGCGTCCAGCCCGATGGGTTCGAGAAAGCCCTCGGCTTCGAGGTAAGGAATGTCGGCCGAGATGGTGAGGATGGTGGCGTCCCACACGTAGTTGCGGGTCTTGACCATGGCCGCGAACTGCGCGACCGGCTGCGACTCACGCGCCACGCTGACGACCTTGATCCCCGTGGCTTTTTCGAAGGGGTCGTAGAACGCCTTGCGGTAGGCGATGGTGTACGGGCCGCCGGGATCGGAGACCACGATGCGCTTGTCCTGGGCGCGGACCACACTCGGAAGGCCCAGCGCCAACGCAAGCGTGGCACCGGCTTTTAGAACCTGACGACGATTTGGGGTAACTGGACTGCTCATGACTGACTCCTACGGCACGAATTGTTCGTTTTTGTAGATGGACGTGGGCAGGGCAAAGGTCAATCAGTTGGTTAGAGAGGTACTTTGCCCCTGTCATCCATGGTGCGGTGAAGCCCGGCGCCGACCCAGTGGCCGGCTGCCGGTCAAGCAGTGGTCACTTCCTGGCGCGCTTGCTGAAAAACTCTTCCATCATGCGTGCAGGCTCGCCCGAGTCGTAGGCTTCTTTCTGCAGACGACGGCCCGCTTCGATGCAGCTCTTGAAACCTTCCTCGCTCATTTCGCGGAAGCGCTGCTTGTCCAGGCGCATGGCAACCGGTGGCTTGGCCGCCAGCTCCTGCGCGATCTGCATGGCTTTCTCGAACACCTGTGCAGCCGGCACCAGATGATGAATCAGGCCAATGCGGTGGCACTCCTCGGCGTCCATCAAACGGCCGGTCAGTACCAGCTCGATGGTGCGCGACATGCCGAGCATGCTGTTCATGATCCAGGGACCGGTCGTGCTCGGGATGCCGGAGTTGATTTCCGGCTGGCCCATGCGCACCTTCGGGTGGCCGACACGGATGTCACCGAGCAGCGCGACCTGGAACGCCGAACCTGCGGCGGTACCGTTGAGCGCAATCACCAGCGGTTTGGAGAGGCCGCGCAGCGTCGCGTAGTAATGCTCCCACTCGCCGACCCACTCCACCGCGCGGTCACCGCTGAAATCGTGGGCCTCGGACAGGTCCTGGCCTGCAGAAAACGCACGGTCCCCTGCCCCGGTCATGATGATGGCCTTGATCGCAGCGTCGGCTTCGTAGTGCTTCAAGGCGGTGATGATTTCGTTACGCATCGGCGTGGTCCATGCGTTGAGCACGGCCGGCCTGTTCAGTGTGATAACCGCGACAGCACCTTGGATCTCAAGCAGAATGTCTGACATGTTTATCTCTATGCGATAGTTAATGTCTCAATACAATAATTAACTATCGAAAAATGCGCAACGGTCCGAAATCTTTTGTCGTATTCGGGTCAGGAGGGTCGCTGAGAAGCATGAAAGACGCCGGAAATGGCGTGAGGGAGGGCTGGAAGCGGACGCTTCAGCGGGCACCTGTCACCTCGATTGAGGGACAGGTGTCACACAGGGTTACTCAACAGTCTCGAGCCTGCCGGCATTGCGCCGGTTCAGTGACTCAGGACTGGCACGAGACAGGTTCTGGCCCCCTCAGGGAAACCAGCACGACCAGGGTCGCCAGCAAGGCGCAGCCCGATCCGGTCATGATGGCCGCCGTGAAGCCTGCGGAACCGGACACCAGACCGCCGATGAAGGCACCGCCGCCAATCGACAGGTTGACCACACACACCAGCAGCGCCTGAACGCCTTCGACGCGGCCGTTGGAGGCATCGAAACACCAGATCTGGGTGGTAATGGGGATCATCCCGAAGGCAAAACCCCAGAACACGATCACCGGCCACAGCAGCAGCGGATCGGCCACGAAGACCATCAGCGAGGTCAGCGACACCAGCATGAGCAGGGTCATGACCAACACCGACGACGGCGCGCCCCGGGCTGCCAGCACCCCGCCGGCCAGATTTCCCACCACCGCCGCCAGGCCAAAGGCGAACAACAGGACACTGAGTGTCGAGCCCGTCACCCCGGCCTGCTCCTGTACGTATGGCGCCAAAAAGGTGTAGGCCGCAAAGTGCCCCACGTAGATGAGCAGCGCAGCGGCGAACCGTCGGCGGATGGCGGCCTCGCCTGCCAGCGCGCGCATCTGCGTCATGCCGGCACTGCGCTCACCGGGCAGCGACGGCAGGAACCAGGCGATCAGCAAACCCACCCCGACGGTGACGGCCCCCGCCAGCAGGAACGCCGAACGCCAGCCGAAGGCTTCGCCGATGAGCGTGCCCGCTGGAATACCCGCCACGGTTCCCAACGACACCCCTGCCAGAATATATGACGTCGCGCTCACCCCTTCCCTGCCTGGGCGCAGGCGCGGGCCGAGCGAGCCGGCGATGGTCCAGAACCCGCCTAACGCAAAGCCCAGCAACACCCGGCCGGCAAGGGTCAGCCAGAATTCACCCGACAGCGCCACGATGAGGTTGGAGGCCAGCAGTATGCTCAGCAGCACCAGCAGGATCCGGCGCCTGTCGACATGACTGAAAAGCGCAATGCATGAAGGCGCCGAGACAGCGGCCAGCACACCAGGCACAGCCATCATCAGGCCTGCGTGATTGACGCTCACCTTCAGTTCACTGGCGATCGAAGGCAGCAGGCCCACGGGAAGAAATTCGGTGGTCACGGTCGCGAAGGAGCCAAGGGCTACGCTTGCGACCGCCCACCATGAAGCGCATTGAGGGGTGTTTGATTCAGAAGCTTTCACGCAATTCACAAAAAATCCGGGTCCTGTGTACAGCACTGACCGATGGGTCAGAGCACGAGACAGAGCACCCTACACGTTTATCAAGTCAGGATGTAACCGTACGGGGCAGGTCAATCCCGCCAGATCTGTATCAATTCGTCACATGTTCCCCACGACTGCCCCCTGAGCGATCCCTCCCTCGCTCGGCACCGGACACCGGCAGGCTCTGGGCAATGGCAAACGCGACCTCCATGAAGGTGAAGCCAAGGATCAGAAAACTGGCGCCCTTGGCCACTGCATAGATCTGCCACAGGGCAAACAGTCCCCTTGCCAGCACGTCATAGAGTCCCACGAGGCGGCTCGGATGCCGCAGCCGCCACAGCGACCAGACAATCACCACGCTGCCCAGCAAATTGACGAAGAGCATCTCCGAGACGCCAAGCACAGGGACCGGACGGTCCAGCCCCAGGGCCGCGGACAGTGCGGCGAAGCCTTGCAGGCAGAGCGACGCCGACCACGGCGTCATGAAGGCCGCCGTGGCCGCCAGGTCATACCAGGCACTGGCCCGCACGATTTTCAGATTGTGGTTTACGTTCAGCATGCTCATCCCTCACAGTTTGGACCCTCAGGCTAAAGCCTGGAGTAAGGTCCAGAGTCAATGCGAGAAACCATGAAAATGAGAATCGGCGACGTCGCCAGGCGCACCGGCGTGTCCGTGGACGCCTTGCGGTTTTATGAAGACAAAGGCCTGATCAAGCCCCAGCGAACCGCCAATGGCTACCGGCTCTACCCCGAGGAAACACTGCAACTGGTGGGGTACATCAAGTTGGCGCAGCAGTTGGGGTTCTCACTGGCGCAGATCGGTGAAAACCTGCCACTGCTGTGGAATGCTGAAGAAGCATCGAGCGCGCTTCTGGCCGAGTTGTTCGCACAGAAGATTGCAATGCTGGACGAGCGCATTTCACAGATGCAGGCGCTGCGAAATGTGCTGGCCGAGCGGGCGCAGCAGGCGTGTCCGCTGTTGGTGGGTGAGTTGGGGACGGTGGTGTGAAGGCGATTGCTCCTCAAAGCCAGACAGGCAGGAGACTTGAGTGATCCCCATGCCTGTCGCGCCCGTGAACTTACTTGGGTTTCGCCGGCAAACGGTTACCGCGTCCGCCGCCAGACTTGTTGCCTGTGGTGCTTGGCAGATTTGGAACGACCGGACGGAACTCTTGCTCAGGACTTGGGCTGCTAGGTTTCAGAGGCTGCTTGTTCATGACATCGTTTCCTTTAGAAGTTGAGTGAGATTACTTGCATGCACCTTCTACTCGGCAGGCGCAGGCCGTCGGCGCATGGCACTTGTGGTCGACACCGCAACGCATCCCCTGTGCCTGATCACCACCCGGATACGCGCCATAATGTTTTTCATACAGTGCAACCGTCTGGGCAAAAGCATTCTTCAACTCTTGGTAGTCGTCGTGGCCGTAGATGCCAAAATACGGGTAGTGGTCGATGAAGCGACCGAACACTTGCTGGCAGTCCTCACGATAGGCGCGGGTATCCAGTATGTGGGCATGCCAGAGAGCATCCACCATCTTGCTGGGCACGAGCGCAACAGATGGATAGAAACTTTTGAGGGATAAAAAGCGGCGGTACTCCATTTCAGCCAGATCCCATTCGGAGGCTGACATCTCAGCCTCCGAGGACTTGGTGTATTTATGCTTCAGACGCGTGAAGTCCAGAAGACTGACACTGAGCACCAGACCGTTTGCCGCTAACTGCGGCGCATTTAACGAGAATATCGCGTTCATATGTGTTTCTCATGTGATTGAAGGTTGCAGGCTTTAATGGCCCGCCTTCGCTTCAGCTCACGTTCGAAACATTGGCGGCTGACCAGCGCGCAAGGTGCGTAGCCGGTTGATGTGAGTTGATAGAGCAAGCGCCAGTCACTGCCGAGCTTGAAGCGCAGCAGACCTTCACGACACCGCACGCGCTTGCCGCCCAGGACAGTGAATGGCGTCCCCGATGCCAGGGCTTGATCAATGACCAAGGCTTTGGTCTGGTGATTGGCACTAATCTGGTGTGGGCAACTGGAGAGAACAGACTGAATGGTGTACATGAATGGCTCCGTTTGTGATGACGGAGCCAGTTTCGGTGTGTGGATTCCACAGCCAACAGGTCAACGAAGAAAATCCAGCAAATCATCAAACTCCTTGGCGTTGTGATATTCGCCGACGATGAGGTCGCGGTATTTCAACAGCAACGCATTATCCGTCGCGATGTTGATGGCGCGCTCATAGGCCAGCGCCAGCTCACCGTTGAGGTAGTACGTCATCATGCTGTCGCCTACTGACAGCGCAGCGGTCTGGCTGGCCAGTGTTTTCAGCAGACTGCCCTGATGTGGTCCGAACGCCATTTGTGGCAGCGCATCGACAAATGGATTGGGCAGTTTTTCCCTACGCAAATCCACTGTGACCAGTTGATCGAGCAGAATGGTCATTTCCTGCCGTAACAGTCCAAGACCTGCCACGGACTGACGATTCAGAAATAGCTGGCGGGCCCAGTCGGCATGGGCCTGTCGTTCCGAGCTGTCTCTGATCAGCGTGATCGCGACCTTAGGCGCACCGAACAAACCCTGCAATATGATCGCGTTCCAGACCAGCACTTCATCGTCAGGATTTATGCACCAGCGCTCGCGACTCCCTGTAGCACCAGGTCCATCCGGTCTGAAGCGTTCGATTGATAGCAGTGGTGCCAACGTTTCCTTGAGGGCACCGCGCCCCCGAGTAGTCTTGCTCCCCAGCGCGTCGATCAACGTATTGAGAGCATCCCTTAAACTGCCATACCGTTTCTGCGACAGCGGCGGCGATAGCGGCGGACAAAGCAGGCGCTCCAGCACTGCAGTGTGTTCAGGCCACGTACGACGATCAGAGCGCACAGGACTGCTCTAACAATGCGTCCACGCTTGGCAACTGATCAGCCAGTGGAGAGTAGATTGCAATGTGCGTAGCCTGAGCAAACCAATCATTTTGAGCGCATGAATGCGTGCGTCGAAACTCGTTGAGCACTCCTCGACAGTAACCCGCTCGCAAGGCGTCGGCGGTTGAGGTTGTAAGACCCGCAAGAAGGTGTTGCTCATCCCGCTTTGCGTAGACTCTGAGCAACTCTTTGCAACTGGTGATCAGATGCTTTGCCCCCTCATCAGCCAGGACACAAGGGGCAATAGCGCTGGCTAGGACCAAGGCAAGCGTGAAATTCAAGACTTTCAAGCGGTGACATCCTTTTCAGCTGTAGTGAACGCGGGTTCAACATGAGGAAAAGAGGGACTGCGTGAGCCGCTGACATTCCTCACAGGGGCTGCCAGGTAAAGCGCCAGCAGCGTGAGACCAAACTGTGCAAGCTCAGTGACGGGATCTATGGCGATTGCTGGCAGATCGAGAGAAGTACCCAACTGTTGCTCGACTCCCGTAATAAACCCCGCAACCGCCAACCCTCCACCCGCCAGTATCCCTTGGAAAAAGATTAACCGCCTCATACCCTTCAAGACACTTATGGCAAAGTACCGGCAGTAGCGAAAGTGCCGCCAGAGCAACAATGCGAAAATCATCATGAACGCTAGCTCAGCCCATGAGAGGTCGGCCCATCCTTCGCCATATGCAAAAATCCGCGAGGCGAGATCCAGCAGCGACAACAGACCCAATATCCAGATCGAGGCACTGACCAGCCAACTTATGAGCACGCAGAGGCAGTTTGTCAGGAAGCTATCTAGCCTCGCTATCAGCGAGAGTTTGGCGAGGTGCATCTGGACTCCTTGTCAGTCTGAGCTGCTTGGTGCAGTCATGGGTTAGCGCATAGCTGAGTCAAACAGCCAGGCCTGGCGGCCACCTGTGCGCTGTGTACTTTATCGGATTGCTGCGAATACGTCCGCTGCAGGCCGGCGCAGCGTCTATGAGAACTGCTGTTCAGCAAGCTTCGTCACTCTTGGGGAATGTGCATGAAACAAAGTCGATGGATGATTCTGATCGGATGCTTCATCGCCTACCTGTTCGACTCGGTCGAAATCGTGCTGTTTTCACTGGCGCTGCCGGCGATTTGCGCCGATCTGGAACTGTCCGTGGTCCAGGGCGGTTTGCTGGTGACCTCCATGTTGGCGGGCGTCGGCGTCAGCAGCATTGCGGGCGGCTACGTTTCCGACAACCATGGGCGCAAGAAGGCGTTGGTGGCCTCGCTGGTCGTGTTCGGTTTGTTCACGGCCGCGTTGTCGGTGGGCAACGGCTTTGCGCTCCTGATCGTGCTCCGATTCTTGGCCGGGGTGGGGCTGGGCTCTCTCTGGAGCGTCATTTCAGCCTACATCGTGGAGACATGGCCGGCAGGAAGCCGCGGGCGAGCTGCAGCGTTCGTCACCAGCGCCCTTCCTGCCGGTGGCGTGATCGCAGGCATCCTGTCCGGGTATTTTCTACCTGATTGGCGCACGATGTTCCTGGTCGGCGGGCTTTCGATTCTGATCCCCGCCCTGCTCATCCTGATCGAATTTCGTGAGTCGGCGCTATGGTCGGAACAAAGGACCGGACGGGGAAGCGAGAGGATCGCCGTGCGTCACGTATTCACGGTTGCCCTGCGCCGCTCCACGATCCTCGGCACCCTGATGTCTGCCCTGGCCTTGACCGGTTTCTGGGGCGCGATGACCTGGCTGCCCACTTACCTTGGGCAGGAGCGAGGCCTGCCCGCTGTGTCAGTCGCGTGGCTGGTCACGGTGTTGAACATGGGAATGTTCGTGGGCTACAACGCTTTTGGTCTGTTGTCGGACCGTATCGGTCGGCGGCTGACGATCATCATTACGCTCATGGGTGTCGCGGTGATCATCCCGATCTACGCCTCAACCAGCGACCATGCGACCTTGCTGTGGCTAGGCTTGGGACTGGGTCTTTTCAGCGCATTTTTCGGAATTTTCGCCTCCTACCTCGGGGAGCTTTTTCCGACACGGGTCCGCTCGACCGGAGCGGGGTTCTGCTTCAATGCAGGGCGGGGCGTGGCTGCCATCGCACCTTTTGGTTTGGCAGGTCTCTCTGGCGTCGTGGGTTTCAGCGGGGGGCTGATCGTTTGTGCCGGTTTGTTCGCCTGCTCGGCACTGGTGGCTATGCTGATGCCCAAGACCTGAGTAAACCGGCACCCATGTTGCGTAATGCCCTTTAATAGTCAGCGCTCGGTCGGGTGCGAAAATGTCTGTACCAGGCATCCAGCCGCGGGTGAGAGGTGCCGAACGGCAGATTGAAGCGCTCTCGCGCGGTCTGGAAAATCGCGAACACTGTGCAATCGGCAATGGTCGGTCGATCTCCCGCCAAAAAGCGCTTGTCAGCTATTGCCAGCTCCAGCAGGTCCAGCAGCTCTTCGACGTGTCGAAACAGTTTCGCGGCAAATACCTGGGAGGGTTCCGGCTCGTTTCGCGGGAACGCCCCGGTGACATTCCATAGCCACAACTGGCTTCTGACGATCAGGTCGCTGCCGATTCTTTCCAGCGCACGGACCTGCGCGCGAGACAAGGGATCAGTGCCGATCATAGGGTTCTCGGGGTACAGCTCTTCGAGGTACTCGACAATGGCTGCCGACTCGGTGATCGCCGCTCCCTCGTGAGTTACCAGAGTCGGCGCGCGGCCTGCCGGATTGATTTGCAGGTACGCTGCAGAACGGTGCTCCAGTTTCACATGATCGAGTGTGTATTGAGGGACATCGAGCCCCTTCTCTGCAATGTAGATCGCAACGCGTCGGGGGTTGGTCCCCATCGGAAACTGATAGAGCAGCATAGCGATACCCCCCATTGAACTGGCGCAGTCAAGCCAGGTGCCGCATCCGTCTGAGATCCTGACGGGTTGTGCGCTGACAGGCAATGTCAACGAACGCTTGCGATGCTGTCGTGTTCAAGTCGTGGCCCTGCGCTGATTGAAGGCACAGAGCTCCGGCCAGGATCATCAGCCGTCACGCCCGGAAGATAAACGCGAGGTGGCGCGCAAGTCTTACGCTGTCAAAGCGTAAATAAAGGGGTTGTGACGTATTAGCCTGTTGGCATGCATCCATGCGAGGAAACACCATGACCGCCCCAATCGGAACACCTGATTACGACGCACTGCTGCGCGCCAACCTGGAGCGCGTCTTCAATGAACGTGATGCCGCAACGCGCCAAGCCGCGGTGAAAGAACTGTTTTCCGAGACACCAACGATGTACGAGCCGGACGGTATTGTCACCGGGCAGGCGGCGATCGGCGATGTCGCCGGCGCGCTACTCGAACAGTTCGGCCCGGACTTCGCCTTCGTGGCCGAAGGGGTGGCGGTCGGGCACCACGGGCTTGGCTATCTGCGCTGGCATGCAGGGCCAGAGCAGGGCCCTGTCGTGGTGCGCGGTGCCGATGTGGCAGAGGTCGAAGACGGCAGGATCGTCCGGCTGTGGGTGCTGCTGGACTGATCGGCTCGTTGCAGCACGGCTTGCCGGCGGGGGCGTCAGCGAGGCCTGCTAATTCACACTCGACCACCCTCCTCCAAGCGCCTTGTAGATGGCGACGATGCCTCGGTACTGGTCGATTTCCGCCTGCGCCTGAGAGTCCTCGGCCGCCAGGCGTTCGCGTTCGGCATCCAGCAGCACGAGAAAGTCAGCGGTACCCTCCTTGTACTGGATGTTGGCGAGGTTCGCGGCCTTGCGACTGGATTCACTCTGGCGCACCAGCGACACCAGCCGCTGCTGACGCTTGTCGTAGTCGCTGAAGGCGTTCGAGGTTTCCTCAAGCGCCAGCAGCACATGCTGCTCATAGTTGGCCAGTGCGCCTTCCGCGTCAGCGTTGGCGCCCCTGATCCTGGCCCTGACACTGCCCAGATCAAACGCCGCCCAAGTGATACTCGGCCCAAGCCCCCAGGCCTGCGCCGCACCTGAACCGAGCTGCGAACCCCGGCTGGCGGTCCACCCCAGAAAACCGCTGAGGCTGACCCTGGGAAACAGGTCCGCGGTCTGCACGCCAATCCGCGCGGTCTGCGCCGCCAGTTGCCGTTCGGCGCTGCGCACGTCCGGGCGGTTCTCCAGCAGCCTGGTCGGATCACCAATCGGCAGCGCCCTGGAGATAGCCGGTAGCCTTGCCGGACTCAAGTTGACGCTCATGCGGTCTGCACGTTCTCCCAACAACGTTGCGATACGATTGCGTTGACGAGCCTGCTCCGCCTGCAACTGCGGAATGCTCGCCTCCACGGCGGCCAGACGCGCATCGGCCCGCACCACGTCGATCTCGTTGCCGACGCCCTCGTCACGCAGTTGCACGGTGACCCCGCGAGACTCCCGCTGATTGTTCAGGTTGTCCCTGGCGATCCGCTCTCGCAATTGCGCGCCACGAAGCTGACCGTAGGCGTCCACCAGTTCGGCGATCATGGTCACCTGCAGATGGTAGAGATCCGCCTCGGCCGCCTGCTGGTCCGCCTCGCTGGCTTCCAACTGGCGCTGAATGCGGCCGAACAGGTCGATCTCCCAGGCCATGTCCAGACCCAGGTCGTAGCGCTCCTGATTGACACGGTGCTCGGTTTCACCCGGCACCTGGGCGCGGCCGATTTCACTGCTGGCGCGGCTGGTGACCACCGGCATGGCATCGTTACGGATATCGTCGCGTATGGCGCGTGCCGCCTTGAGCCGGGCGAACGCCACGCGCAGTTCCCGGTTACCCTGCAGCGACCGGGCAACCAGTTGGTTCAGCGTCGGATCGTCGAACTGCTGCCACCACAGGGTTTCGATCCGGCTGCGATCATAGCTGCGTTGCGCGGCGGCCTGGATATCGGCAGCCGGCGTATCAGGCTTGCGGTAGTCAGGCCCTACAGTGCACGCCGCCAGCGCCAGAGCCACCAGCCCTGGCAGGAAGGGTTTGACTGTGTTCATCAATGAGCCTCCGGCGCGATAGTCTGGATGCGCGCGGCCCTCTGGGCCTTGCGGGCTTGGCTGCGCTCCACATGATTACGAATCAGCACGTAGAAAACAGGGGTCAGCAACAGGCCAAAGAAGGTCACGCCGAGCATTCCGGAGAAGACCGCCACCCCCATGGCATGCCGCATCTCGGCACCCGCGCCACTGGACAAGACCAAGGGCACAACACCCATGATGAAGGCGAACGAGGTCATCAGAATCGGCCGCAGGCGCAGCCGACAGGCCTCCAATACCGCTTCCAGCGGCGCCTTGCCTTTTTTCTGCTGCTCGTCCTTGGCGAATTCAACGATGAGGATCGCGTTCTTGCACGCCAGGCCTACCAGCACGATCAGCGCGATCTGGGTGAAGATGTTGTTGTCGCTGCCCGCAATGATCACACCGGCAATGGCCGACAGCAGCGTCATCGGCACGATCAGCATCACCGCCAGCGGCAGGCTCCAGCTTTCGTACAGCGCCGCCAGCACCAGGAATGCCAGCAACACGCAAAGCGGGAAGACCAGCAGCGCCGTGTTGCCCGACAGGATCTGTTGATACGTCAGGTCCGTCCACTCGTAGGTCATGCCATTGGGCAACTCCTCCTTGAGCAGTTTTTCCATCGCCGCCTCTGCCTGACCCGAGCTGTAGCCCGGGCCTGCCGCACCGTTGATTTCCGCGGTGATGAAGCCGTTGTAGTGCATCACCCGGTCAGGCCCTGAGCTGGGGGTGACGTTGAGCAAGGTGGCCAGTGGAATCATTTCCCCCAGGTTGTTGCGTACCTTGAGCTGGCCGATCTGTTCGGCATCCTGGCGAAAGCGCTGCTCAGCCTGCACGTTGACCTGGTAGGTACGGCCGAAACGGTTGAAGTCGTTGGCGTACAGCGACCCCAGATAAACCTGCAACGTGTCGAAGATATCGGTGATATTTACCCCGTGGGTCTTGGCTTTTTCGCGATCGATCGCGGCATCGATCTGCGGTACGTTGACGGTATAACTGGTGAACAGCGCCGCCAATTGCGGCACGCTGCGGCTCTTGGCGATGATATTCATGGTTTCTTTGTAGAGTTCGTCATAGCCCCGGTTGCCACGGTCCTCGATCTGCAGACGAAAGCCCCCGATAGTGCCCAGGCCCTGTACAGGCGGGGGTGGAAAGATCGCAATGTAGGCATCCTGAATACCGGCAAACTTCTGGTTCAGGGCAGCGGCGATGGCCGCGGCCGACTCGCTCGGATCGGTACGTTCCTCGAACGGTTTGAGCGGCGTGAACACGATCCCTGAGTTGGGGCTGTTGGTGAAGCCGTTGATCGAAAGCCCCGGAAACGCCACCGAACTGCCCACCCCCGGCTGTTTCAAGGCAATGGCAGACATCTCTTTCATCACCGCTTCGGTTCGATCCAGGCTGGCCGCGTCCGGAAGCTGAGCAAACGCGACCAGGTATAGCTTGTCCTGCTGTGGCACGAAACCGGTGGGCGTGGTCGAGAAACCGAGCCAGGTCAGCACGATCAGCCCCAGATACACCACCACCGCCACACCGCTGACTCGAATGACGCGGTTCACGGTGCTCACGTAGCCGTTGCTGGCCCTGATGAAAAAGCGGTTGAACGGTTTGAACAGCCAGCCGCCGAGCAACCTGTCCAATCCTCGGGAGAGCCTGTCTCTGGGCACGCCCTGCGCCTGCAAGAGCACGGCGGCCAGGGCCGGTGACAGCGTCAGGGAATTGAACGCCGAGATCACCGTGGAGATCGCGATGGTCAAGGCAAACTGTTTGTAGAATTGCCCGGTCAGCCCCGAGATGAACGCCGCCGGCACGAACACCGCACACAGCACGAGGGCGGTGGCGATGATCGGCCCGGTTACCTCGCTCATGGCAATCTGGGTGGCCTCGACTGGCGCGTGCCCCAACTCGATGTTCCGCTCGACGTTCTCAACCACCACGATCGCATCGTCCACCACGATACCGATGGCCAGCACCAGGCCGAACAACGACAGCGCATTGAAAGAGAATCCGAGCAAATGCATGATCGCGAAGGTGCCGATCAGCGACACCGGCACAGCGGCCAGCGGGATGATCGAAGCGCGCCATGTCTGCAGAAACAGCACGACCACCAGCACCACCAGGATCAACGCCTCGAACAGCGTGTGGATCACCGCTTCGATAGAACCGCGCACGAAGATCGTGGGGTCATAGACGATGCTGTAGTCCATGCCGGCCGGGAAGTCCTTTTTCAGCGTCTCCATCAGCGCCCGGACCTGATTGGAGATGTCGATGGCATTGGAACCCGGGCGCTGGAACACCGGGATCGCCACCGCCGGCTGATTGTCCAGCAGCGAACGCAATGCGTACTGGTTCGACCCCAGTTCCACTCGCGCGATATCACGTACGCGAGTAATTTCGCCGTTCTCGCCGGCACGCACGATGATGTTCTCGAACTCTTCTTCGCTGACCAGACGGCCCTGGGTGTTGATCGACATCTGGAAACTGGTGGCGCTGGGCGATGGCGGTGCACCCAGTTGACCGGCAGCAACCTGGCGGTTCTGCTCGCGAATGGCGGTGACCACATCGGTCGCGGTGATGTTGCGCGAAGCGGTCTTGTTCGGGTCCAGCCAGACACGCAGCGAGTAGTCGCCCATGCCGAAGAGCTGCACATCACCCACCCCGTTCAGGCGCGACAACTCATCCTTGATATTCAGCACCGCGTAGTTGGACAGGTACAGCATGTCGTAGCGGTTGTCGGGGGAGATCAGGTGGACCAGCAGCGTCAGGTCCGGGGACGCCTTGTCAACCGTGATGCCCAGCCGGGTCACTTCTTCAGGCAGCTTGGGTTCGGTGCGGGTCACCCGGTTCTGCACCTGCACCTGCGCGGTGTCCAGGTTGGTGCCCAGGGCAAAAGTGATGGTCAGGGTCAGCTTGCCGTCGGCGGTGGCCTGGGAAGACATGTACAGCATGCCCTCCACTCCGGTAATCGCTTGTTCCAGCGGCGCGGCGACAGTCTCGCCAATGACCTTGGGGTTGGCCCCAGGGAAGTTGGCGCGCACCACCACTGTGGGTGGCACGACTTCAGGGTATTCGCTGATCGGCAACTGGAACAGTGAGATGGTGCCGGCGATCAGGATCATCAGCGACAACACCGCCGCGAAAATCGGCCGGGTGATGAAGAAACTGGAAAAGTTCATGGCACTGGCCTCTCAACCGCGTGGCGCGTCAGTAGCGGCAATCCGGGTGGCAGGCTGGCCCTGCTCGCTGGACGGTGTCCGGGGCGGACTGCTCGACTCCACGAGCTGGCGTTGCTTCTGCAAACCGGCGAGCACCTCGGCGCTGGCCATCGGTGTGTCCTGAGGGTCGATTGCAGAGCCTGGTCGCACGCGCTGCAGACCGCTGACGACGATCCGGTCGTCTTTCTGCAGGCCGCTGCGCACGATGCGCAGGCCTTCGAGCTTGGGCCCCACATCGATGCTGCGGTACAGCGCCTTGTTGTCCGTGTCGACCACCAGCACATACTTCTTGCCCAGATCGGTACCGACAGCCTCGTCCTGAATCAGCATGGCGGTGTAGATACCGCTACCCACCAGTTTCAGCCGCGCATAAAGGCCGGGCGTGTACTCCCCCTCGCTGTTGTCGAACACGGCACGGCCACGGATGGTGCCGGTGCGCGGGTTGACCTGGTTGTCGACGAAGTTCATCTGTCCAAGGTGCCCATGCTCCGGCTCGTTGGAAAGGCCCATGTAGACTGGCGTGGTCGCCCCGCGCTTGCCGTCGCGGGCGAGCTGGCTGTACTTGAGGAACACCCGCTCGTCAGCGTCGAAGTAGGCGTAGACCTTGTCGGTGGAGACCAGGCTGGTGAGGATCGACTGATCGGCAGTGACGATGTTACCCGCGGTGATTTCCGCGCGGCTGACGCGGCCGGTGATGGGTGCAGTGACCCGCGTGAAGCTCAGGTTCAGCTTTGCCAGGTCAAGCTGGGCCTGAATGGCAGCTACCGCTGCCTTCGATTCCTGCGCGGTGGTGGTGCGCGAGTCAGCCAGTTCCACGGAAATTGCGTTGTTGGTGCGCAGGCGCTCCCCCCGCTGGGCTTCATTGTTGCTGCGTACCGAAGCCGCCCTGGCCTGCTGCAGTTGAGCTTCGAGGCGATGCACCTCGGCCTCGAACGGTCGCGGGTCAATCCTGAACAACAAGTCGCCTTTCTTCACCAGATCGCCGTCGGTGAACGCTACCGCATCGATCTGACCGGTGACACGGGGGCGTACCTGCACGGTTTCCGGCGCCTCAAGACGCGCGGTGACCTCGTCCCATTCGTGCACCGGTTGTTCGATGACCCTGGCGACGTTGACCTTGGCCGCCGCCGGCGCCACCACCGCATCGGGTGTCTGGTGGCAAGCCGTCAGCACCGAGAGCGCCGTAATCGGTAGGACATGCTTTTGAATGTTCATGACTCGCGCCTTTAGTTGAGAGCCATCGCAACATGGCCCGTGACCGTCTGATCGATATAAGCCCCAACTCGCAGATGCCGAATGACCGCGCATTCGTCGCCGCTCGCTGTAGGGCGGTGAATGGTTCAATGCTGCAGCGTTGATTCCAGGGCCTGCTCGGTGCGGCGCGAACGCCAGGCACGCGGGCTGATACCGGTCTCGCGCTTGAACGAGCGGCAGAAATGCGACTGGTCGCAAAAGCCGAACTGCAGGGCAATGTCGGTGAGCTTCAAATGACTGTTGCCCATGACCCAGCGCACTTTTTCCAGACGTCGGTACATCAGGAACAACGCCGGAGAAACCCCGAACGAGTTCTTGAACAGCCGGGTGAAGTGGCTGCGGCTATGCCCGATGACGCCTGCCAGTTGCCCGACTGTCACGATCGGGCGGCGATCGACCTCCAGGAAGTCCATCAGCTTCCTGACTTGCCATGACACGAAGTAGCTGTCCGATCGCGAGCGCGCCGGGGTCAGCAGGCATTTGCCAAAACACCGCGCCGAATCTTCGCCGCTGACCGGCGTCCCGAGGCAACGTGCATGGGCCATGTCCAGACCCGCTTGCAGCACTTGCCGTGAGGTGAGCGCCTTGACCGGGCCAACCGTCACCTGCTGATCCTCTGCCGTTACCCGATGTTGACGAGCACTCGCTGCACCTTGGTTGATCTCACTCATGACGGTCCTCTCGTATCATTCGATGGAATGGGCCTACGCCAACAGCATCTGTGTGATTGCGTTGGCGAATGCGGTCATGTCGCTGCCGTCAGCTGTTATCAGCCAGCCGGAACGGACGATGGGCGACGCCTGGTAAATCGCGCCATAGCGACGCAGGGCTTCGAGCACTTCGGGAACGGTGGCCGTGGTCGCAGGCTTTCCCACCAGCAGCCCCGCCTGAGCCAACAGCAGGCAACTCCTGCCGACGGCAGCTACCAGTTTCTTTTTGCGGTCATAGGCCTGTAGCTGATCGATCAGCAGGTGTGGATGGTGCGGGTAGCCCTGCCCGTCGAAGCCGTCCATCAACACGATGCCGTCGAAACGAAGCTTCGCCAGGCTGTCCAGCTCCTGGTGCGCCGAAGGTGGGACAGATGGTTTCTTTTCGCGGCTGGAGCGCACTCCGGCGGTTGCGACCGATGCCGTCAGCCGGCCTTCCCAGGCGGCCAGGCAAGTGGTGAGCCCGGACACCGGTTTGGGCGGAATCACAACGATGATCGTTTTCATGGTCGTATCCTTTCGACGGCCTGAACCCATAGGAAACCGGCTATCGCCGGGAACACCTTGAGCAGATAGTCTCTGATACGAACCGGCAGAACCACGCATCGAACTGCGCAGCACTTGCTCTTCGCAAGCGCAGGTATGACGGGAGCAGGCGGGGTGTGAGGTGCTGCTATCGAGGGTTGGCGGCGGACGCGACGATGGCGTCCCAGGAAGTGGGAGACGGGAACAGTGCCGAGAGAAACTCCAGGAACACCTTCACGTTTGGACTACCCCTTCGACTTACCGGCCACAGCGCAGTGATCGCGAATTTGTCGACCTGATACTGCGCGAACACCGGCACCATTTCACCGCGTCTGACGAAAGGCGCCGCCACGTAAGTAGGCGAGATCCCGATTCCGCCACCCGCCACCACTACTGCAGCCACTGCGTCGCTGGCATCAATGACGATCCGCGAATCAGGCGTCACTTCCACCAGCCGCTCATCCACGGCAAAGGGCCAACGCAAGGCCTGTCCCGAACTCTGGTAGCGGAAATTGATGCAGTTGTGATGAACCAGGTCTTCCAGCCGGGTTGGCATGCCACGACGCTCGATGTAGGCCGGGGATGCGAAAGCGCCGACCCTGTGCGGGCCCAGCGAGCGGGAAATCAGGCGTGAGTCAGACAGGTTGCCGACGCGAACCGCGACGTCGATGCCCTGCTCGATGATGTCGGAAAACTGCCCGCCCAGGCGCAGGTCGATGATCAGCTTGGGGTAGCGCTCGCTGAATTCGGGCAGGGCCGGAGCGATGATATTGGTGCCGATCGGCAGCGGCGCGGTGATCTTCAACACCCCGGACGGCTCTGCCCTGGAGGCCATCGCAGCCTGCTCGATGTCGTCGATTTCACGGATGATGCGCAGCGCCCGCTCGAACAGCTCGCGCCCTTCGGCGGTCAGGGTCAACGATCGGGTGGTGCGAGTGAACAGCTTGAGCTCGAAATGCTCCTCCAGCCGCTGCACGCTCTTGCTGACCGCCGAAGGGGAAACGGAAAGCTCACGGGCAGCGGCCGTGTAACTACCCAATGCCGCGGTACGCACGAATGCGACCAGGCCAGTCAAACGCTCCAATCCGATTTGTTCTTTCATCGCCGGATTGAAGCCGGTCCCATGGCGATTATCAACCCCGTCGCGCAGATACCGCTGCAGCGCGAGAAACAGTTGGCGCGTTTATGCCGCAGATATCCCTGATTTTCGCGACAGCAACTTCAGATCCCATGGGTCTGTCAACCATGGTCAGCTAGCGAAGTCTGCAAATTTATTCATTAAAATCAGATGGATAAAATACCTGAAACACTCGCTTACAACCTCAGCCATGTCGTAGACGCGAGCATTCGGATTTGTGCCACACAGGAAAAACTGAAACGACACTGAGCCGCATTACCATCCTTCAAGCAAACCCATATCGTTCCCGCTTACATAAAAATCACCACACATGACGGCAACTTCAGCGTGGGAGCAGGTTGTCGCCATTGAACTTCCCTTTTGGGCACATACCGCGATCGAAGGAGCGAATTCCCAAATGATCCGGATTGATGATCTCGTCATTTTCATACGCGTCGCTTCCCTGGACAGTTTTTCGGCTGTCGGCCGAGAGATGGATCTGTTGCCCTCGCAAATCAGCGCCGCCATCAAACGACTCGAGCGTGAACTGGACATCAGGCTGTTCGCCCGCTCCACCCGCAGCCTGCGACTGACCGCAGAAGGTGAACAATACCTGCCGTATGCCCGCGCCGTGGTCGACTCCCTGAACGAAGGCAAGGCTTGTTTGCAGCAAACCGACCAGAGCCTCAAAGGGACGCTGCAGATAGCCTGCTCATCGGACTTCGGGCGCAACGTCCTGCTGCCCTGGCTGATCGAGTTTCGGCAGAAAAATCCTTCCCTCGTGCTGCGGCTGTCGCTGTCCGACCATGTGGCCGACATCTACCGTGAACCGGTCGATGTGGCGGTGCGCTACGGGATGATCCCGGATGCGGAGTTCGTTTCCCTGCCGTTGCTGCCATTGAACCGCAGGATCCTGGCCGCCGCCCCCGCCTATCTGGAAAAGCACGGCCGACCCAGGCGCCTCGAAGACCTGTTCGAGCATGCCTGCCTGAGGTATCACCTCAACGGCAAGCTGTATGATCGCTGGGTATTTCCCGAAATGGCGAACCAGCAGTCGATCACGGTCAACGGTCCGGTCATCAGCGACGACGCCGACGTCATTCGCCGTTGTGCGATTGCCGGTGAAGGCATTCTGTACAAGTCCTGGCTGGACATCTGCCAGGACGTGCGCGCCGGCCATCTCGAAGTGCTGCTTCCCGAGCAACCGGGCGAACTGTTTCCGCTGCATTTCATCTGCCCCCATCGCAAACAGTTTTCCCCGTCGATCCGGTCGCTGTACACCTACCTGAGGACCCGCTGTGAATCGCTGACGGGACCCCAGGTCCAGACCTCAAGAAGCATCGTTTGACAGGCTGCCCGCCTATTTCAAATGCGCCTTGAGCTCCAGCGCCGCCTGGCGCATTGCCGCCTTGACCTCGGCGATGCCGGCCAACGGGTTGAGCAGGCCGTAATCGTGCACCATGCCGTTGTAGCGCACCGCTGTCACATCGACGCCTGCGGCATCGAGTTTGCGTGCGTAAGCCTCGCCTTCGTCACGCAAAACGTCCAGTTGCGCAGTCTGCACCAGCGCTGGCGGCAAGCCCTTCAACTGTTCGGTGGTAGCACGCAATGGCGATGCGTGGATCTCGGCGCGTTGTTTCGGGTCGGTGGTGTAGCTGTCCCAGAACCAGGTCATCATGTTCTTGGTCAGGAAATGCCCCTGGGCATAGGTCTTGTAGGATTCGGTGTCGAAGCTGGCATCGGTCACCGGCCACAGCAGCACCTGAAAGCGCAGTCTGGGTGTGTTCTGTTCCTTGGCCATCAGTGCAACCACGGCAGCCATGTTGCCGCCCACGCTGTTGCCAGCGACGGCCAGGCGCGAGCCATCGACGTTGATCTCCTTGCCGTGTTCGGCCACCCACTTGGTTGCGGCGTAGGCCTGATTGATGGCGGTCGGATAGTGCGCTTCCGGGGATGGGGTGTAATCGACGTACACGGCCACCGCCTCCGAGCCCACCACCAGATCACGAATCAATCGGGCATGGGTAGGATAGTCGCCCAGCACCCAGCCGCCGCCATGAAAGAACATGAACACAGGCAGCGTGCCCTTCACACCCGCGGGGCGCACAATGGTCAGTCTGATGGTCTGGTTATCGGCCTTGATGGTCTTCTCGCTGACCTCGATACCAGACATATCGACCTTCACCGAATTCTGCGCTCCGGTCAGCACCGCGCGCGCATCCCTGGGGCTCATCTGTTCCAGCGGCTTGCCGCCGCCTGCGGCTAGCGCATTGAGAAACGCCTGGGTCTGGTGTTCGGGAACGTCGATCTCGGCGGCGAAAGCCGCTCCGATGGACAGGGCAATAACTGTTGCGGTCAGGGTGGCACTCAGCGTTTTCATGGTAGTCACTCCGTGGATGAATAGGTCGTATACAGGCGTGCCGGGGCGTGCTCAGGGCCTTCCCAGATTGGCCTCGCTCAGGTCCAGCTCCGCCAGCACCTGGTTGAGCACGTCATCGGCGATCTGGTGGTGCCGGTGCAGCCGGTACAGTTCCAGGCGCTGCGCCTTGAGGGCGTTGATGCGCATCCGCCGTTCCACCACATCTACGTGGAACGCCAGCGCCTGCGCCTCCGGCGAGCCGTTGTAGATTTCAAGGCGTTGTTTGTACTCGGACATGACCCGGGATTTGGCCTGCACGACCAGCACCAGCTCGGCGGCGTCGGACGGCTTCTGGACCGCCGGATCATCGACCCGCTCCAGTGACTGAATCGCGGCAAGCGCCGTCCGCCTCCAGGCGTCGTCTATCTCTCGACGGATCTGCGGGTCCGGCGCGGCATTGATGCCCTTGAGCAACAGCGGAAGCATCACTGTCGCGCAGACCAGCGACAGCAGGATCACCCCCGCAGAGATGAAGATCAGCAGGTTGCGCTCCGGAAAATCCACACCCTGGGCAATGAACAGGGGCACCGAAAGAATTCCCGCCAGCGTCACCGATCCACGCACCCCGCCGAAGGTCAGCAGCAGCGATGAGCGCTGGGTGGAGATCAATCCTGAATGCTGCCCACCCTTGCGCCACGAATGGATGCTGGCCAGCACCAGGCAGGTGCCCTGGGTCCATGCATAGCGCAGTAGCAACAGCACGCCGAAGATGTACAGCACATCCAAGCAACGCAGTGGCAGGGTCGGCCATAGCGCCTGGCCGTCACTTGCGAGTGCGATCAGGATGTCGGGCAACTGCAGGCCCATCAGCAGGAAAATCAGGCCGTTGAAGGCAAATTCCAGGAGGGTCCAGACACTGCGGTTGAGCAGCCGGGTGCTGGTCTGTCGCGGCAGCAGGTCGACCCAGCTTTGCATCATGCCCGCCGCCACCGCTGACAGGATCCCGGATACCTCAAGACGCTCTGCAATCACATACGCTGCGAACGGCAGCAGCAACATGAATACTACGTGCGTGGCCGGATCATCCCAGCCGCGCTCGATCATCCAGCCACGAAAGCGCCCCACCAGCCAGCTCAGCGCGACGCCCACGCACAGCCCGCCACAGGCCACGAGAACAAAGGTCGCGGTCGCAGCCGGCAACGAGAATACGCCAGTGACCGCTGCGGCGATGGCGAAGTTGAAGGTCACCAGGCCCGAGGCATCGTTGGTCAGTGCCTCGCCCTGCAGGACGCGCATGATAGGTGCTGGCAGGCGATCCTGGGCGATGGCCATGACTGCCACAGCGTCGGTGGGCGAGATCACCGCCGCCAGGGCGAAGGCGACTGGCAAGGGGATCGCGGGAATCAGCCAGTGAATGAACAGCCCGGCCACCACCACCGTGAACAGCACCAGCCCCACCGCAAGCAGGAAGATCGGTGTACGGTAACGCCACAGGTCGCGCTTGGGCACTCGCCAGCCATCCGAGAACAACAGCGGCGGCAGGAACAGGAACAGAAACAGTTGCGGGTCGAGCGCCACGTGCAGACCCAGGGTGGGCCATGCCAGCATGGCGCCCATGCCAACCTGCACCAGTGGCAGGGGCAGTGGCAACACCCGGGCAATCAGGCGGGACAGCCCGACCAGGGTCAGCAGAATCAGAATGGTGTAGGCCGTCTGCATACAGGTATCTCGGATGGGCCAGGCAGGCCGCACTGGCATTGCGCGTTCGGAAAGCTCACTGCGACGTCATCTTGGGGAGGATGATCTGGCATATCACCGCGCTGAAAAATGCCTGTCAGGGCGCAGCACTTGCGCTGCGCAAGGGAAGATCAGCGTGGGATTCAACCGGGGAACAGGTGCTGACGCTGGGTGGCGGTCACTCAGAGCGCGGCATGCGCTCGGCGATCAGTTGATCCCAGGGCGCGGGCGAAGGGAACAATTGGGCAAGGAATTCGAGGAATGCCTTGACGTTCGGGCTGCCCCGCCGGCTCTCTGGCCAGAGCGCGGTGATCGGAAACCGCTCCATGACGAACTGCGGCAATACGGGCACCAGTTCGCCTCGCCTGACGTAAGGTGCCGCCACGTAGTTGGGCGATATGCCGATGCCACCCCCAGCTGCCAGGGTGGCGGCCACCGCGTCACTCAGGTCGATGGTGATCGCCGCTTCCGGGATTACCTCCAGCGAGCGCTCGCCTTCGCTGTAGGCCCAGCGCAAGGCCTGCCCGGAACTCTGGTAGCGGAAATTCACGCACTCGTGTCCGGTCAACTCCTGTGGGTGATGCGGAGTGCCTTTGCGCGCCAGATAGTGCGGCGAGGCGAACGCGCCGGTGCGGTTCGGACCAAGGTGACGGCTGATGAGCCTGGAGTCCACCAGGTTTCCGACACGGATCACGATGTCGATGCCCTGCTCGATAATGTCCGAATACTGGTCGCCCAGGCGCAGGTCCACGTTGACCTTGGGGTAGCGCTCGCGAAACCTGGGCAGCGCCGGAGCCAGGATGTTCAGGCCGATGGGCAGTGGCGCGGTCACTTTCAGGGTGCCGGAGGGTTCTGCGCGGGAGGCGACGGCGGCCTGATCGATGCCCTCGACCTCGTGCAGGATGCGCATGGCCCGCTCGAACAGATCACGCCCTTCGGGCGTCAACGTCAGCGAGCGAGTGGTCCGGGTGAACAGCGTCAGCCCGAAGTGCTCCTCCAGGCGCTGCACGCTTTTGCTGATCGCCGAAGGCGAAACGGACAGGGCGCGCGCCGCCGCCGTGTAGCTGCCCAGGGAGGCCGCACGGGCAAAGGCGATAAGCCCTGTCAGACGATCCAGACCAATTTGTTCCTTCATGGCATTAGTAAAGCGACTTTCAACCCAATTATCAATCATCGAGCGAGGCTTTAGTCTTTCTCCATCAAACGCCAAGTCGGCATTCCAATGGAGATCACCATGAACCAGACTACCTTCACCCAAGCCCTGTCAGGCAACCTCAAAGACCAACGCGTGGTCATTTTCGGCGGCACCTCAGGCATCGGCCTCGCAGCGGCCATCCAGGCAAAAGCCGCCGGCGCCTCGGTCATCGTCATCGGCTCCAGCGCCGAACGTGCACAACAGGCCGCCGAGCAACATGGCCTGGCCGGCTCGCGCGCTGCAGACGTCACCCGCAGCGAAACCATCTACGCAGCACTGGCCGACATCGAACAGGTCGACCACCTGGTGCTCCTGGCAGGCACCTTCGTGGCCGGCCGGGTACTGGACGCCGACGTCGATCACCTGCGTCGTGCATTCGAGGAGCGCATCTGGGCGTCGATCCATGCCATCCGTGCACTGGGCGACAAGCTCTCGAAGACCGGCTCGATCACCTTCATTTCCGGCAACCTGGCTGACCGCCCGAACGCCTACGGCACCGCCGTGCTCGCCGCAGCGTCGGCCGCGATGGAAGCGATGGCCCGAGGCATGGCGCTGGAGCTGGCACCGGTGCGGGTCAACACCCTGTCTCCTGGGCCGATCAACACGCCGATCCTCAGCAAGGCGCTGGGCGAAGGTCGCGATGCCTTCGTTGCTTCGCTTGAACAGGCCCTGCCCCTGCACCGCCTGGGCTCGGCCGAGGAGGCAGGCAACGCAGTGGTGTTCCTGATGGCCAACACCTTCATGAACGGCGCGGTGCTCAACATCGATGGCGGCGCCCGTCTGGTGTAACCCGCCACTACGGCAACGATCAGGAGAACCTGTAATGACTTCGCTTTTTCAACCGCTGCGCATGGGCGCCCTCGAACTGCCCCATCGTATTCTCATGGCACCGATGACACGGGGCCGCGGCACCCGTGACCACGTGCCCACCACGGTGATGGTCGATTACTACGCCCAACGCGCCAGTGCCGGGCTCATCATTTCCGAGGCCATCGGTATCAGCCAGCAAGGTCTGGGCTGGGCCTATGCCACGGGCCTCTGGTCGGCGCGTCAGGTGGCCGGCTGGAAACTTATCACCGACGCGGTACACGCCAAGGGCGGGCGCATCATCGCGCAACTCTGGCATATGGGTCGCGTCGTGCACCCAAGTTTCCTGGAGGGTGGGCAACCAGTTTCTGCTTCAGTGACCACCGCGCCTGGCCTGGCCCACACCTACGCCGGCAAGCAACCCTACAGCGCCGCCCGGCCCCTGGGCGCAGAGGAAGTGCCCGAGTTGCTGGAACAGTTCCGCCAGGCCACCCGCAATGCCATGGCAGCCGGCTTCGACGGGGTGCAGATCCATGCCGCCAATGGCTACCTGATCGACCAGTTCCTGCGCGACAGCGGCAACTTCCGCACCGATCAATACGGCGGTTCGATTGACAACCGTATCCGCCTGCTCAAAGAAGTGACCGAAGCGGTCGCAGACGTGATCGGTGCCGACCGCACGGCGGTACGCCTGTCGCCCAGCAGCCATGACCAGGGCGTGCGTGACAGTGATCCGGAGCCATTGTTCGTGCGCGCCGCCCAGATGCTGTCGGGTATCGGCATCGCCCATCTCGAGCTGCGGGAGCCACCCATGGACGGCACGTTCGGCGCTGCGGAACGACCGCCCATGGCGGCGTTGATTCGTCATGCGTTCAAGGGCGTGCTGATCCTCAACTCCGATTACGGTTTTGAGCGCGCGCAAGCGGCGGTGGAAGCAGGGTTGGCCGATGCCATAGCCTTTGGCCGCCCTTTTATTGCCAACCCGGACCTGCCGAGGCGCCTGCACGAGCAGTTGCCGTTGTCCGAAGACGACGCCAGCACCTGGTTCACCCAGAGCGCCCAAGGCTACACCAGCTACCCCGCCTATGAGTCAGCGCTCGCCTGATTCGCTGCCAGAACGGCTTGATCGGCGGACACGGCAGAAGCGAGCCCGAGCCACTCGTCAGGCCGTGAAGCCGCCGTCCACCATCAACTCGGCGCCGCTGATGAACTCGGCGTCGGCACTGGCGAGAAAAGCCACGGCATTGGCGACATCCTTGCCTTCACCGTAGCGGCCAAGGGCGATACTGGGCAGGAACAGATCGGCCACCGGACCGTCCACCGGGTTCATGTCGCTGTCGGTGGGACCGGGGTGCACGGTGTTGACGGTGATGCCCAGAGGGCCCAGATCACGAACCAGCCCCCGGGTGAAGCCGGTCACCGCGCCCTTGGTCAGGGTATAGGCCGAGGCAGTCGCCAGCCCGACGTAATGGGTAACCGAGCTGCCGATGTGGATGATCCGTCCACCTTGTCCCATGTGCCGGAGCGCTTCCTGGGTGGCGACGAACACACCGGTAACGTTGACGGCCAGAATTCGCTGGAAATCCTCGAAGGAAAACTCCTGGGGTGCGCCAAGCAGGCTGATACCGGCGTTGTTGACCAGTATGTCGATCTTGCCGAAGCGACTTGCCACTTCGCCCACCGCTGCGCGTACGGCTTCAGGGTATCCAGCATCGGCTGCGAGCGCGATTGCCTGGCCACCGGCGCTGGCGATCTCTTGCACCACCGCTTGGGCCCGCTCAGGGGAGGCGTTGTAGGTGATCGCGACCGTGGCGCCATCGGCGGCCAGGCGTCTGGCGATGGCTGCGCCAATGCTGCGTGAGCCGCCAGTAACGATGGCAATTTTTCCAGCGAGGGGACGAGAGCTGTTGTTCATGGTTCGGGCCTTCAGGTGAGTGTGGGTACACCTGATATTTACCGGCAGAGCATCGCTTGGATAAACCGCCAGCGGGAGACAGCACCTGCGCTCCGGGAGTGCAACTGAGTCCTGCGCGTCTACACCCGCGTACATGCGTCCAGGCGCTGCGCCCAGTGCTCCTTTCGTGCGTGCTGCACAAGAAAGTCCACGAACACGCGGGTCTTGGCGGGAAGCAGTTTCTGGCTGGAGAAATACAGTGAGATCTGACCGGCATCAACGTGCCAGTCAGGCAGCACACGCACAAGGCTGCCCTCTTCCAGGTGTTGCAAGACATCTGGAACGGCCAATAGCGCAACACCCAAGCCCAGCAGAACACTCTGACACAAAGCCTGCGGGTCGTTTACCAGCAGTCGGGGCTTCATTTCAAGTGTCCGCTGTTGTTCCTTGGGGCCCTGCAGCATCCAGCTTCTAACCTTGCCAGTTGCAGCGGAACGCATGGCCAGGTGCTGCAGTCGACCGACATCGTCCACATCGGTGATCCGCCCCTTGCCGGCCAGGTACTCCCGGGACGCCACCAGTATCAGGTGCGCCGGGGCTATTTCCCGAGCGACCTGACCGGGGGCCAGCTCGAAGCCCCCTCCTATCGCCGCATCAAATCCCTCGGCGATCAGGTCGACCTGCCGGTTATCCAGATACCACTCCGGCACCACGCCAGGGAACCGGGCCATGAACTCCGGCATCAGCGGCAGCAGAAAATCCCGGCCGAAACTCGGCGCGGCGGTCAGACGAAGCACGCCGGCCGGCTCACCGGCGTGACTGGTGATATCGGTGATGGCCGCCTGAACACCCTCCAGGCCCGGCTCGACATTCGCCAGAAAACGCTCGCCAGCCTCGGTCAGCGTGACCCGTCGCGTGCTGCGCTGGAACAGTTGCACCCCAAGGTTGGCTTCGAGCTGAGCGACGTTGCGGCTGACGGCAGCGGGCGTCAGGCCGAGACGACGGGCCGCCGCTGAAAAGCTGCCGGATTCGGCGCTGCGAACGAACGACAGCAAATTCCCCAGAGTTTCCATGAGCACCACTTTCAAGTGAAGATTGAAAATGATTATAGCCACTACTCACTACTGGAGAAGCGATCAAAAGCGTTTCATAGCCTCACTTACCCAATACCTGAGGCTACAGACATGAACACCACCACCCTTCCCCTGAATGGCCAGATCGCAATCGTCACCGGCGGTTCGCGCAGCATCGGTGCAGCCATCGCCAAGCGCCTGGCCGCAGACGGCGCCACCGTCGCCATCACTTACAACGCATCACCCGAACGTGCCGAGTCGGTCGTTCAAGACATCGTCAAGGCGGGCGGCCAGGCCATCGCGCTGGCCGCCGATGCCGGCAACCCTGATGCCGTGCGCGCTGCGGTCGGTGAAGTCGCCAGGCGCTTTGGCAAGGTCGACATTCTGGTCAACAACGCTGGCATCAGCGTACTCGGCGCGCCGGAAGACATCGCCTTCGAAGACTTCCAGCGCATCCTGGCCGTCAACGTCACCGGTGTATTCGTCGCGACCCAGGAAGCCCTCAAGCATATGGGCCAGGGCGGCAGGATCATCCACATCGGTAGCTCCATGGTGCAGTACGCAGCGTTCGGCACCGCCTCGGCCTACACCCTGACCAAAGGCGCAGTGGCCGGTTTCAGTCGCGGGCTGGTTCGTGACCTGGGCCCGCGCGGCATCACCGTCAACACCGTACACCCTGGCCCTACCGACAGCGACATGAACCCAGGTGACGGCCCGGTAGCCGACTTCGTTCGTCCCAACATCGCAGTGGGCCGCTACGGCGAGGGCAAGGACGTCGCCAGCGCGGTTGCCTACCTGGCCAGCGCCCAGGCGAGCTTCGTCACCGGTGCCGAATTGATGGTCGACGGTGGTTTCACCGCCTGAGGAGGCTGCCATGAATATCAGCATCATCGGTACCGGCGCCATTGGCGCGGCCATTGCCCGGCTGGTTGTGAACGCCGGGCTCAACGTGAGCATCGCCAACAGTCGCGGGCCGGACAGCCTCGCGTCGCTGGTGGCGGAACTCGGTCCGCTCGCCCAAGCGGTCACGCCACTGCAGGCCAGCCAGGCAGACGTCGTTTTCCTGGCGGTCAACTGGTCAAGAATCCCGGGAGCGGTCGAAGGATTGGGCCCATGGAACGGCCGGATCGTAGTGGACACCAACAATCCGATCGAGGCGCCGCTGTTCAAGCCTTTCGATCTCAACGGCAGGACCTCGTCCCAGATAGTGGCAGACATGCTGCCTGGTGCCCTGCTGGTCAAGGCGTTCAACCACTTGGCGCCAGCGTTTCTGGCCAACCCCGGGGCTGAAGGCGGCAAGCGGGTGCTGTTCTACTCGGGCGAACACCCGCAGGCCAAACAGGCCGTCGCTGAACTCATCGCTCGACTGGGCTTTTTCGGCATCGACCTTGGCGGCCTGCAACAGGGCCAACTGGCGCAGTTTCCCGGCGGTCCGCTCCCCGGCTTGAACCTCGTCAAACACAACTGACAAGCAGGCCGCTGAGCCGGCCTCGCGCAGGAGACTATTGTGCAATCCTCGACTTCTTCCAACCCGGCGTCCTCGTGGCTTTCGGTCGCTGCGGTGGGTATCGGTGCTTTCGCACTGGTGACTACCGAGTTCTTGCCAGTCGGCTTGCTGCCACAGATTTCTCGGGGGCTGGCCATCAGCGAAGGGCAGACCGGGCTGATGGTGACACTGCCCGGCCTGCTTGCTGCGCTGACCACACCCTTGACGCTGCTGTGGGCCCGCACCTTCGACCGGCGCCTCGTGCTCTGCGCCCTGCTGGCGTTGCTCGCGATCTCCAATGTGACCGTGGTGATGGCTTCGGACCTGTGGCTGTTGCTGCTGGGGCGCGGGCTGCTCGGCATTGCCGTCGGCGGCTTCTGGACCATCGGCGGAACGCTGGGGCCTCGACTGCGGCCCGAGCAGGCGGCCAAGGCCACTTCGCTGATCTTCTCCGGCGTGTCGATCGGCACCGTTGCAGGTGTGCCCGCGGGCACCTTGCTGGGTGAACTGTTCGGCTGGCGCGTGGTGTTCTCGGCAGCTGCAGCGCTGTCGGTCGTCGTCACCTTGCTGCTGTGGCGAACGCTGCCCCGGTTGCCTGCGCAAGCCGGCGCGGGGCTCACGATGCTGGCTGAAGTGCTGCGCCTGCGCAAAACCCGAGTAGGCCTGGTAGCCGTGTTGCTGATCTTCGTCGGACAGTTCGCGGCATACACCTACCTGTCGCCTTACCTCATCAATGAAGCGGGTATGTCGGCGGTTTCGCTCAGTGCGATCCTGCTGGGTTTTGGTGCCGCAGGTTTCGTCGGCAACCTGGCAGGCGGCTGGGCGGTGAGCCGCAGCCCCGCCTGGACACTGATCGGCACAGCGCTGCTGATGGGGCTACCGATGTTACTGCTGTCAGGGGCCGCCTCGCTCGCGCCCGCCGTTGTACTGCTGGTGATGGTGTGGGGCGTTGGTTTCGGACTGTTGCCCATCGCGATGCAGAGCTGGTTGTTTGCAATGGCGCCAGACAGACTGGAGGCCATGGGCGCCATTTTCGTGTCCAGCGCGCAGGTGTCGATCGGTATCGGCGCACTTGCAGGCGGGCTGGCCGTAGACCATCTGGGCGTGCCAAGCGCCCTCATGCTCGGCGGCACTCTGGCCATCCTGACCGCTGCGTTGATCCTGGTGAGTCAATACGCGGCAGCTATCCAGGTGCAGTGGAACCCCCAGCGCTGAACATCAGGCAGAATCGCTCGCCCAGGGCGATCCTGCCGTTCATCTTCAACGGCGTTCGATACGATGGCGCGCCTGATGAAGCGTCGATCAGCGATACAATTGATTTCTTGCTCAAGCGGAACAGGTAAGCTTCAAACCCCACCCTGCTCCGCAAGATTGCGATACTGCCCTTTGAAATACAGCAGCGGCTGCTCAGCCGCTGCCTCTTTAAGGCTCAAAGCCTTGACCTCACCAATAACAATCAGGTGATCGCCAGCGGGATACTCAGCGTGGATTTCGCAATCAAGCCAGTGCAGGCTGCCGCCAATGATCGGGTTGCCCAAGGGCGACTGATGCCAGTCAACGCCTTGCCACTTGTCCGTGCCTCGGCGTGCGAACTGATTGGAAATATCGACCTGCTCACCGGAGAGGATATTGACCGCAAACCGGCCGGCCTGGCGAATCCTGGGATAACTGGCCGATTGGGACATGACGCTGAATGACACCAGTGGCGGACTCATCGACACGCTGTAGAACGACTGGCAGGTAAAGCCAATCGGCTCGCCGGCGATGTGCGAGGTAACCACGGTGATGCCCGATGCGTAATGCCCGAGCGCTTCGCGAAAGTGCAAGGGCTCGATGGCAGTACCGGTAAGCGACATAACAGATCCTGGATAAAAGTCCGCCACTTCAATAGTGGTTCAGCCTTGGTTTGAAAGTTCTCTGCGCACGATCTCTGCGCCCGCGCTCAATGCTTGCAGCTTGCCGCTGGCAACCCGACGAGGCAGAGGTGCCATGCCGCAGTTGGTGCAAGGGTAGAGCTTGTCGGCGTCAACGAACTGCAGCGCCTTTCTCAGGGTGTTGGCAACTTCCTCGGGGGTTTCAATGGCGTGGTTCGCCACATCGATAGCCCCGACCATCACTTTCTTGCCGCGAATGAGTTCAATCAGATCCATGGGCACGTGAGAGTTGTGGCACTCCAGCGAGACGATGTCGATACTGGACTTTTGTAGTTTGGGGAAAGCTTCTTCGTATTGGCGCCACTCCGAACCCAGGGTTTTCTTCCAGTCTGTGTTGGCCTTGATGCCGTATCCGTAGCAAATGTGCACGGCCGTTTCGCATTTGAGTCCTTCAATGGCCCTTTCCAGCGTCGCAACGCCCCAGTCGTTCACTTCGTCGAAGAACACATTGAATGCAGGCTCATCGAACTGGATGATATCGACACCGGCGGCTTCCAGCTCCCTGGCTTCCTGGTTGAGGATCCTGGCGAATTCCCAGGCCAGCTTTTCACGGCTCTTGTAGTGGGCATCGAACAGGGTATCAATCATCGTCATCGGGCCTGGCAGCGCCCACTTGATTGGCTGGCCGGTCTGTTGACGCAGGAATTTTGCATCTTCGACAAACACCGGCTTGCGACGCGCAACTGCCCCCACCACTGTTGGCACGCTTGCATCGTAGCGGTCGCGAATTCTCACGGTTTCGCGCTTTTCGAAATCCACGCCGTCCAGGTGTTCGATAAACGTCGTGACGAAGTGCTGACGTGTCTGCTCGCCATCACTGACGATATCGATACCCGCCAGTTGCTGTTCCTGCAGTGACAGACGCAGCGCGTCCTGTTTGCCCTCGACCAATGCGTCGCCTTCCAGCTTCCAGGGTGACCAGAGTGTTTCGGGCTGGGCCAGCCAGGAAGGTTTGGGCAAGCTACCGGCGGTCGAGGTGGGCAACAGTTTTTTCATGAACGATAACCTTGTTTTAAATGATTCAAAGGGCGCAGCTGACGGACCACTTCTCAAGCACGGCCTGATAGGGTTTGATGAACTGCTCTTCGGCAAACTTGCCTTGCTCGATCGCCAGCCGGCTGCGTTCTTCCCGGTCATAGACAATGCGGGTCAGGGAGTAATCCTGATGTTTCAAGTTCGGCTGGTAGGATTTCCCCGCAGCCGAGTTGGCGTTGTAGATTTCAGGCCGGTATATCTTCTGGAAGGTGTCCATTGTGCTGATGGTGCCAATCAGCTCCAGACGGGTGTAATCACTCAGCAGATCGCCTGAAAAGTAGAACGCCAAAGGCGCCGCGCTGTTAGGCGGCATGAAGTAGCGCACGGTCAATCCCATCTTCCTGAAATACTCGTCGGTCAACGAATACTCATCCTGCTTGTACTCGAACCCGAGCACCGGATGCTGGTTCTCGGTCCGGTGATAGGTTCTGGAACTGGACACACTCAGGCAGATCACCGGCGGTTTGTCGAAGTGCGCCTTGTAGGCACTCGAATTGACGAAGCACTTGAACAGCTTGCCGTGCAAGTCGCCAAAGTCTTCCGGCGTGCTGAACCCGACGCGGTTCTTGTTGTGTTCCAGCAGGCGCACACTGAAGTCGTAATCGCGCACGTAAGACGAGAAGTTGTTTCCGACAATGCCGTTGATACGCTCATGGGTGTGTTGATCGACAATGGTTGTTTTCAACACCTCGATCAGCGGGATGGCCTGTTCACGGCCTTGGGCATCGAGCGTCATTTCAGCGGAGATAATCTCAAGTTCCACCCGGTAGCGATCGCCCGTAGGGTTGTCCCAGTGCGCCAGGGCATTGAAGCGGTTATCGATCATCTTCAGGGTGTTGCGCAGATTCTCCTGCCGGCTCTCCCCACGGGCCAGGTTGGCGAAGTTGGTGGTGATGCGCGTAGTGTCCGAGGGAAAATAATTCTCGTCGAAACAGATGCTCTTGATAGCGAATGCAAAGTCTGTGTTCATCTTGATCTGACACCCTGTGTTCTTTGCGCCAGACCTGAATGTGCTGCTTGTCTTTTCAGGCGTGGCCGACGTTCTGTTTTTTCACCCGGCAGGCTGCACGCCATCTGTGGTGAAGAGCAGTCCGCATGTTAGGGCGCTGGCTGTATGAACAAAAACGAATTGATTTCAATGGAGCATTAGCCAGATTCATGATGATGTGCGGGGCCGGGAGCCATCCATCAACGCCCCGCCGCGAACGAAAGTTAGTTCTGGTAGATTGCCGGGCTTTAGCGAACCGTTTGAGAACAGCCACAATGAGAGTGATTCGGAGCAAGGAATTCACCGCCACCCGTGCCTGGGGTGCTGACGACATCGCTAACATGGACGGCACCACCGTGCGCCTGCACTGGACCGATCAGCCCTACAAATGGCATGTGAATGACGGTGAGGAAGTGTTCGCCGTTCTGGACGGCACGGTAGAGATGCACTATCGCGAGTCAGGCATCGAGCGCGTCGTGACCTTGCTGACAGGTGATGTGTTTTTCGCAGGGATTGGATGTGAACATGTTGCCCATCCCCGTGGCGAAGCGCGAATTCTGGTTATTGAACGTGAGGGCAGTGTTTGAGTGCCTCGGAAGCACAAAACACAAGTGCCCTCACGTCGTTGATCTCGCGGCAGGGTCCGGGCACCAAGGTGCGCTAGGGTTCCAGTTTCAACAGCGGGACGTCTTTCTTCACGATGTAGGTTGCCAACTCCGAGCCGGTGGTGGTGCCGACGTTAGTTGCAACATGAGGAACCCCGGCCGGGATGTATAACGAGTCACCGGCATGAAGCGTCACGGCGGGTTGACCTTGCAGCTCATATACGAAAGTGCCGCTGATCACATACGCGATCTCTACCCCCGGATGCGAATGCCTGGGGGCCGCGACGCCCGGCTCGAAGTCGACCCGGACTTGAATGGCCTCACGATCCGCGAAGTCCAGGTCCCTCTTCACCAGATCAGTGCGATGAAGGCCGATTTGCCAGCTCTTTGCGGCCGATGAATTAGGTGGGCTTGCCTGCGCACTGGCATCTTGAGCCTGTGATATCCCGGCGAATCCGCAAAGGGCAGTCGCGAGGGCGATGACGAGCCGGGTCTTGCGAGTTAAGTACTGTGACATGGGTCTATTCCAGGAGTGAGCCGTCAGGGTGGCTGTTTCCGCTTGTGCGGTACTCCATTTGAATGACTCATTGTATCTGGCTCATTTCTGGCCGAAGCCTACTTGTATGCAAACGTTGCCCTGACCCTGGGCGATACGTTGTGATACAGAACGGCCTTGATGGGCGATGCGCCCCATGCCCGCTCGGCTGGCCGACTTCAGGTCGAAGATCGAAACCAGCAGGGCGAACGGTGCAGAGCCGATGCCGCAGGGCGAACCCCTACCCTTTCAGGCGTGATGTGGGCACCACGGTTTCAACCTTGCCGGTGGTCACGTCATACACCAGCCCGGTGACCATCACATCTGCAGGCAGGTTCGGATTGGCCTTGAGGGCCGCGACATCGATCTCGACCGATTTGTACGGATCGTCGATGGCCAGCGTTGCCAGCTTGCCCTCCTCCACGCCCATGTATCGAGCAAGGAGATGAGGCGCATGATGCAGGCAACCGGTGATCCCGCATTGGGTGTGGTGCAACACCACCAGATTCCAGCCTTCGCCGACGGGGTTGCCGCCGACTTTCGACACCGTGCCGAGAATCGCCATGGTCTGAAACAGCTCGGGGGTCACGCGGCCGCCCACGTTGCGAATGATGGCGGCCTCACCAGCGTCGAGTTTGAAGATATCCATCGGGTCCACCCGAGGATCAACGCAACCGATAATCATTGTTTTCTGCGAAGGGATGATTTTGAGATCTGCCGAGAAACCGTTCTCTGCGTACTCGGCATTGCGTTCGGTCAGGGTATTGATGAAGTCCATGATTGTCTCCGTCATCAGGTTGAGGCTGGGGAAGTCAAGTCAGTCAGGGAAACCGGCTCGAGATGCACGAACCGGTCGAGCCCGTTTCATTTGCCGTTGAGGCTGCAGGCGGGCGAATTCGCCAGCGGCGAGCACCGCAGCGTCTCGCTTGCGATGGAGCCAATATCGTCGTTTGACGGGGCCGCCGGTAGCCGTCGATTTGGTCTAACATCTATCTCGAATCAGCATTAATGAACCTCCGTTCATGGCATGATCGCCCGCTGTGGGGTGCACCTCGCCCGCACGCTGATCGGGCCTGATCGATCACGGGTCGACGCGGATGCACCGGGCTGTGTGGGCTGACGGAATGGACGGAGCACTGGGAAGATGGCGCTGAAAGACATCGTCGCGTTGCGCATCTACACGCGGGTCGCGCGGCTGGGGAGCTTTTCGGCAGCGGCCCGGGAAAGCGGGCTCGCGCAATCCCAGGTCTCGCGAATGATTGCGGAGCTGGAAGCCAGTCTCGGCGCCCGCCTGCTGTCCCGAACCACCCGCGCCGTAACGCCAACCGAAGCAGGTCTGGAATTCCTCATGCGCGTCGAACCCATCCTGGCGGCGGTCGACGATGCCGAAAACAGCGTGCGGGAAACCGGGGAGCTTCGCGGGTTGCTGCGCATCGGCATGCCTGCAACGATGGGGCTGCGCATCGTCATCCCGAGGCTCTCGACCTTCACCGAACAGCACCCGTCCCTGCATCTGGAACTGCTGCTTGAAGACCAGTGGCAGGACATGGTCAAGGACGCCGTTGACGTCGGCATCCGCGTCGGGCACCTGCCGGACCTTTCCGGGACGGCCCGGCAGATAGGCCTGATGCGGCGCGTGCTGGTGGCGTCCCCGGACTATCTGGCCGAGCACGGCACGCCTGAGTGTCCAGCTGACATCCAGAGTCATCGAGTCGTCGGTGGCCCGGCAGGGTCCCAAGTCACCTCCTGGCAACTGGAGCGCAACGGCGAACAATCCTCAGTAAGCCCCAACGCGCAGCTTTCCATCAACAATACGGCCGGGGCACTGACCGCTGCCGTCGGTGGGCTGGGCATTGTGTCCACCACGTCCTGGGCCTGTGCCGCAGACTTGAAAGCCGGAACGCTGGTCCAGGTTCTGCCTGAATGGAAGATGGCCGAACTGCCCGTTCATGCCTATTTTCCGATGGGGCGAACCACTCGCATGTCTGCCCGAGTGTTTGTCGATTTCCTGGCCCGGATGCTGGCCAGCGAGCCATAGCTTCGGCAATCCTGCCGCATCAGAGCGGACAGCTCTGCACTCACCGAGCCCTCCTCCCACCTGGCATCTCGCACAGTGCGAGCGGGCTGTGTTCGCACAATAGGATTACGATTATCATTTGAATTGATTATGCAAATCAAGAAGCCGCAATTGCCCGGTTGATATGATAACCATAATGTTACACCCGGACGCACTCCACAGGGAGCGTTCATTTCATTGCTTGCCGCCGCTCAGGGCCTGCCGGTGCCGGTTTCGTGAGCGGGCAGAGCCAGCCTTTCGCTAGCCAATCCATCCGACTTCTGAAGAGAACCTATGAAAACTGTTCATCACCCAAATACCCGCATCCGCCCTCTCGTCGGTGCCGTGGCGATGGCAATGGCTGGCCTGCTGGTCCTGAACCTGTCCGGCTGCGACGACGCCGGCGGAAAACCCGCTGATTCAGCGGTTGCTGCTGGCGCCGTGGTGTCCGCCGCGACGGTCGTGCAGAAAGCCGTGGTCGAAACCCAGGAGTTTTCCGGTCGCATGGAGGCCATCGAGCGCGTCGATATTCGTGCCCGGGTCCCGGGTTTCATCACCAGCGTCAACATTACCCCCGGTGCCATCGTCAAGAAGGGCGACGTGCTCTTCGTCATCGATCCGCGCCCTTATCAAGCCGAAGCCGACCGTACCGAAGCCGCCGCGGCTGCCGCACGGGCCAAGGTGGACCTGGCACGTATCGAGCTGGCCCGCTCCCAGAAGCTGATCGGCGAGAAAGCCATCGCGCAGCGTGAGCTGGACGAAAACCTGTCCAACTTCAAGCAGCTGGAAGCCAGCGCCCGTGCTGCCGCAGCCGAGTCTGACAACGCCAGGCTCAACCTGAGCTATACCCGTGTGACCTCCCCCATCGATGGCCGCGTAGGCAAGGCCGATATCACACTGGGCAACCTGGTCGACACCAGCGCCGTGCTGACCAAGGTGGTGTCCGACGACAAGATCTACGCCTCCTTCGACGGTGACGAAGACACCTACCTGCGTGTCGGTGCCGCTCACCACGGCGGCAAGGATGTCAGCGTCAGGGTTGGCCTGGCTAACGAGCAAGGCTTCCCCCACGAGGGCAAGCTCGAATTTGTCGACAACCAGCTCGACCCGCAAACCGGCGGCGTGCGCATGCGCGCCATCTTCAGCAACGCCGACAAGACCCTGGCCCCGGGCCTCTTCGCCCGCGTGCAGTTGCTGGGTGGCACCCATGGCGGCAATGAAACCCAGGCCATCCTGATCAACGAGCGTGCGATCAACACCGATCAGGATCGCAAGTTCGTGTTCGTCGTCGATCCTCAGGGCAAGGCGGAATACCGTCAGGTCACCCTCGGCAACACGGTGGATGGCCTGCGTGTCGTGCGCAGCGGCTTGAAAGCTGGCGAGCAGATCGTGGTCAACGGCCTGGTGCGGGTGATGCCAGGCGCCCCCCTGGCACCGCACATGGTTTCGATGGATTTCAATCCTGATGAACCTGTCGCAGAAACCATCCCCGAAACAGCCTCCAAAACCACACCTGACGCCAAGTCAAAGGGTTGATCGATCATGAATTTCTCGAAATTTTTCATCGACAAGCCCATCTTCGCGGGGGTGCTGTCGATCATCATTTTCGTGGCAGGGCTCATCGCGCTGTTCACGCTTCCTGTCGCCGAGTACCCGGACGTGGTGCCACCCGCCGTGCAGATCCGCGCGCAGTATCCGGGCGCTGACGCCAGGGTCATTGCCGAGACGGTGGCCACGCCGCTGGAACAAGAGGTCAACGGCGTCGACAACATGCTGTACATGTCGTCGCAATCGACGGCCGATGGCAACCTGCTGCTGACCGTGACCTTCAAGATCGGCACCAAGGTTTCGCAAGCCGAGACGGACGTGGAAAACCGCGTGCAACGCGCCTTGCCACACCTGCCCGAAGAGGTGCGCCAGATCGGCGTCACCACCATCAAATCGACGCCCAGCCTGACCATGGTGGTGCACCTGACCTCGCCGGACGGTCGTTACGATGACCAGTACCTGCGCAACTACGCCACGATCAACGTCAAGGACCAGCTCGACCGCATCGCCGGCATCGGTCAGGTGCAGTTGAACGGCTCGGGCGACTACGCCATGCGTATCTGGCTCGACCCGGTGAAGATCGCCGCGCGCAACATGACCACCCTTGACGTCACCGATGCCATCCGTGAGCAGAACGTACAAGTGGCCGGCGGGGCTATCGGTCAGTCGCCGTCCAAAGGCAGTGACTTCCAGCTATCGGTCAAGACCCAGGGCCGGCTGCAAACCCCTGAAGAGTTCGGCAACATCATCGTGCGCACCGGTGCCGATGGCGCCCTGACCCGCCTGCGTGACGTCGCCCGCATCGAGTTGGGTGCCAACGCCTATAACCTGCGTGCCCGCCTGAACAACCAGCCGGCTGTGGCGCTGGTCGTCTTCGAAGCGCCAAACGCCAACGCGCTGCAGATGTCCAGCGACATTCGCGACCGCATGGAACAGTTGAAGGCTGACTTCCCGCCGGGAATGGAATACAGCATCGTCTATGACACCACCCGCTTCGTGCAGGACTCGATCAATGCGGTGATTCACACCCTGCTCGAAGCCATCGCGCTGGTGGTGCTGGTGGTCATCATCTTCCTGCAAACCTGGCGCGCCTCGCTGATCCCGCTGCTCGCCGTGCCGGTCTCCGTGGTCGGCACCTTTGCCGTGATGCTCGCATTCGGCTTCTCGATCAACACCCTGTCGCTGTTCGGTCTGGTGCTGGCCATCGGTATCGTCGTGGACGACGCCATCGTGGTGGTGGAAAACGTCGAACGGAACATCGGCAGCGGTCTGTCGCCCCGTGAAGCCACGCTACAGGCCATGAAGGAAGTGAGCGGTCCGATCATCGCCATCGCCCTGGTGCTCTGTGCCGTATTCGTGCCGATTGCCTTCGTGCCGGGCCTGTCCGGTGAGTTCTACAAACAGTTCGCGCTGACTATCGCCATTTCCACCGTGATCTCGGCATTCAGTTCCCTGACTCTGGCGCCGGCATTGTCCGCTGTGTTGCTCAAGGGCCATGACGCGCCGAAAGATGCCCTGACCCGCATCATGGACACGCTGTTCGGCCGGTTCTTCCGGGCCTTCAACCGCTTCTTCGGGCGCTCGTCCGAGCGTTATGAAATGGGCGTCAAAGGCACCCTCAAACGCAAGTCCGGCGCCATCGCCGTCTACCTGATGCTGGCCGCCTGTGCCGGGTTGATGTTCAAGCTGGTGCCTGCGGGCTTCGTGCCGCTGCAAGACAAAGGCTACCTGATCGGCATCGCGCAACTGCCGACCGCCTCATCGCTGGACCGTACCGATGCCGTCATCCAGCGCATGGGCAAGATCGCGACTGCAACGCCCGGCGTCAGCGACGCTGTGCAGTTTCCGGGCCTGTCGGTCAACGACTTCACGGCCTCGTCCAGCGCGGGTATCCAGTTCAGCAACCTGCAGAGCTTCGCTCAACGCAGCTCCAGAGACCTGAGCGCAGGCGCCATTGCCGGTGAGTTGAACAAACGCATGACGTCGATCGAAGACTCGTTCATCCTCGTCGTGCCACCGGCTCCAGTGGACGGCCTGGGCACCCTCGGCGGCTTCAAGCTGATGGTGGAAGACCGTGGCAACGTCGGCTACGACGCATTGAACAAAGCGACGCAGGAACTCCAGGCCCGTGCGCGCAAAGCGCCTGAACTGGCGGGTGTCTTCACCGGCTACCAGATCAACGTGCCGCAGATCTACGCCGACATCGATCGTGACAAGGCCAAGCAGTTGAACGTGCCGCTCCAAACGATCTACCAGACGCTGCAAGTCAACCTGGGTTCTGTGTACGTCAACGATTTCAACCGCTTCGGGCGTACCTATCAGGTGCGGGTGCAGGCTGACGAGCAGTTCCGCAACCACGTGGAAGACCTGAAAAAGCTCAAGATCCGCAGCACCAACGGCGACATGATTCCCCTCGCCTCGCTGATGCGCGTGTCCAATACCTACGGCCCGGAACGGGTACAACGCTACAACGCTTATGTGTCGGCAGATCTCAACGGCAGCCCGGCGCCTGGCTATTCGTCCGGCCAGGCACAGGCCGCCATCGAACGTCTGGCCAAAGAAGTGCTGCCAAAAGGCATCACCTACGAGTTCACCGACCTTGCATACCAGGACATCCTCGCCGGCAACACCATGTTCTACGTGTTCCCGCTCTGTGTGCTGCTGGTGTTCCTGGTGCTCGCCGCGCAGTACGAAAGCTGGACCTTGCCACTGGCGGTGATCCTGATCGTGCCGATGTCGATCCTGTGTGCTCTGCTGGGCGTGAAGCTGACCGGCGGCGACAACAACGTTTTCACCCAGATCGCGCTGTTCGTACTCGTGGGACTCGCCTCCAAGAACGCGATCCTGATCGTCGAGTTCGCTCGCGAACTGGAGCACCACGGCCGCACGACCGTGCAGGCAGCACTGGAGTCATGCCGCCTGCGTCTGCGTCCGATCCTGATGACCTCGATCGCGTTCATCATGGGTGTGCTGCCGCTGGTGTTCTCCCACGGCCCAGGCTCGGAAATGCGTCATGCGATGGGTGTGGCCGTGTTCGGCGGCATGCTCGGCGTGACCTTCTTTGGACTGTTCCTGACACCTGTTTTCTACGTGTTGATGCGCTCGCTCGCCAAATTCCTGAGCCGCAGCAAAGCCACTAATTCGGCGGTCGTTCCTCACGCTCTTGAAGAGACTCACTAACATGAACGCCAATGTCTTCATCAAACGTACCGGTGCAGTCCTCATTGCCTTGGCGCTGGCCGCCTGTGCTGCACCCGATTTCAAACAACCGGAAATCGATGTGCCACAGGCGTTCAAGGAAGCCCCTGATACGCCCGTCACCGCGCCAGATGGCACCCGCTGGCAGGCCGCCAGGGCAGCCGAGGCACAGCCACGCGGTGAATGGTGGCTGGCCTTCAACGACCCGGCGCTCACTGCCCTGATCAATGAAGCAGCCAGGAGCAACAACAACCTGGCAGAAGCCACAGCGCGTCTGAAACAGGCCCGTGCCATTGCCGGCATCGCCGCAGCGGACCGGATACCACAGATCGGTGTCAACGCTGGCGCGCAAAGAAACCGTGAATCCCCCAACAGCCTGCCTGGTGGCAGTGCTGTAGGGGCCCGCACGACCTATCAGGCCAGCCTGACCGCCAGCTACGAAGTTGACCTGTTCGGCCGAGTGTCGTCCAACGTCAACGCCGCCAACTCGGACGCGGCTGCCAGCGAAGCCAGTTACCGCTCGGTGCTGCTGTCGCTGCAAGCGGACGTCGCGCAAACCTATTTCCGCTTGCGCGAAACCGATGCCGAACTGGCAACCCTGAATGAAACCGTGCGCTTGCGCGAACAAACCGTGCAGGTCACCCAGAGCCGGTTCGATCTGGGAGATGTAGGCGAGTTCGACCTGTCGCGGGCCAGGACAGAGCTGTCGACGGCGCGCGCGGAAGCGGTCGCCCTGCAACAGCAGAGAACCACCCTTGAGCATGCGCTCGCGGTGCTTCTGGGCAAGCCGGCATCGAATTTCTCGGCCAGCAGCCAACCTCTCGATGACATCGCCTCGCTGCCGCAGATCCCTTCGGGCATGCCGTCGAGCCTGCTGCAGCGCCGCCCGGACATCGTCATCGCGCAGCGTGAGATGGAAGCGGCGAACTCGCGTATCGGCGTTGCCCGTGCCGCGATGTTTCCGGCACTCAACCTCAACGGCGGGATGGGTGGCGTCGGCACCTCGGTGGCGGACATCTTCAACTGGAGCAGTCGCTCCTGGGTCCTGGGTGCGCTGATGTCGATGCCTATCATCGATGGCGGCCGTAACAAGAACAACGTCAAGCGCAGTGAGGCCGCGCTGGAGGAGTCGGTCGCGACGTACCGTCAACAGGTACTGGTGGCGTTTGCCGAAGTCGAAGACAACCTGGCGGGCCTGCGCATTCTGGCCAGTCAGGCGCAGCAGACCGACGAGGCCGTCGTCTCGGCACGCCGTTCGGCACAACTGGCCCAGATGCTGTATGAAGCCGGTCGCACGGGCTACCTGGACCTACTGGAGGCACAGCGCAACCTCACCACGGTTGAGCGCGGCGCCGTGCAACTGCGCGGCAGTCGGGCCGTCACCACCGTTGCGCTGGTCCGCGCATTGGGGGGTGGATGGGATGGGCAGTCCGAAGTGACGTCTTCGCCGGCGCCTGTGGCCAGCCGCTGAAAGCGCGGGTGTGGGCATCACCGAAGCGGCCGAGCCTTGCCTGCGCAAGACCGGCCGTTTTTCAGACATCCAGCGTCACACGGCTGGCTTCTGGACAGCGTCCTCCACGGCCACCTGATCCTTGCTGAGCAACCCCAGAACCACCGCCGCTGAAAACAGCGTAATGACCGTCAGGATGTGCAGCAGGTACTGGAAGGCCTGGGCATAACCGGCGATCAGCGCTTCATTGGCCAACCCCGGGATGCGGTCGATCGCATGGGCCATGTCGCCGGTGGTGACCCGCTGGGCGGTTTCGGCGATGGCGACAGTGTCCAGGCTTCCCGGCACGCCCTGCAGAATGTCGCTGAGGTGAGTGTGCAGCAACGAGGCCAGGATGGCCGCCACACTGGCCAGTGCAATGCCCTCCCCGGCGACCCGTACGGTGTTGAAAATACCGGCGGCCATGCCGGCACGCTCCTTGGGCACCACGCTGACCGACAGCCCGTCCATCAATCCCCAGGGCAGCCCGGCACCGATGCCGATCAACAACATGGGGCCCACCAGACCGAACCTTGGCTCACCGACGTTATACAAACTCAGCCAGTGCAGGCCCACCGCCGCAATCAGAAATCCCGCGCCGGACAGAATGCCGGGGGACACAAAGCGCGCCAGCGATGCCGCCATCATCGGCACCACCAGCATCGGGGCGGACAGCGCCAGCAACAGCAGACCAGCGTCGATTTCGCTCAGTCCTTCGACACCGATGAAACGCAGCGGCAGCATCACCACCAGGACGATGTAGCAGTAGCAGGTGCCGATCGGCAGCATCTGCACACCAATGAAACGCGGGTAACGGAACAGGGTCAGGTCGAGCATCGGGCGCTTGACGCGCATTTCGATCATCACGAACAGCGCCAGCAGAACCGCCGAACCGATCAGCAGTCCGGACACCAGTGGGCTGCCCCAGCCGCTCTCCGGTGCCTGGATCACGCCAAAGGTGAACAGCGCCAGCACACCGGTAAAGGTGACAGTGCCGGGCCAGTCCAGGCCCTGGGCGTTCGGATCACGGGTTTCACGCATGCGCGGCAGGCCGAAGACCATGGAGATCACGCCGATGACGGCGGTGAACACGAAGATCGCGCGCCAGCTGAATGCTTCGATCAGGCCGCCCGCCAGCAGCGGGCCAAATGCCAGACCAATGCCGAACGTGGTGCCCAGCATGCTGTAGGCCCGTGTGCGCGCATGCCCCTCGAATTCCTGGGCGATGGCCGCCGAACCGCTGGCCAGCGCCGCAGCACCGGCTACGCCCTGCACCGCCCGCAGGATATCCAGCCAGAACACCGTCGGTGCCAGGCTCTGGGCAATCGAGGCGGCGGTAAACAGCATCATGCCAAGGGTGAACAGCTTCTTGCGGCCATAGACATCGGCCAGTGCGCCTGCAGCCATCAGCAGGCTGCCGAACGACAGCATGAACGCGTTGGTGATCCAGGTGAGCGCCACCGGGCTGCCCCCCAGTTCACGGCCAATCGCGGGGGTTGCGACAGCCCCCCCGGTGAAACTCAGCGGCAGGACAAGCGCTGACAGGCAGATGGCCGCGAGAATCAGCAACCTGTCTCGGGCAGTTGCCTGCTGGGCAATATTTGTCATGAGGGATATACCTGTTGTGCGAAAAGATGTGTCATTGTTGCTGGCGCAGATTCATCTATAAACGCGCCATCGAGAGACACTTAGTCGCTTCAAGAGAGACAATTATGGAACGTGCCGACACGTCATTTCCCGACATCGCCGCCTTCGTCGCCGTCGCCCAGACTGGCAGCTTCACGCGCGCGGCGGAGAACCTGGCCACCAGCAAATCCAACGTGGGCAAGGCCGTACAGCGCCTGGAGAGCCGGCTCGGCACGCGGATGTTTCAGCGCACTACACGGGCAGTGCGCCTGACCGAGGACGGCGAAACCTACCTGATCGCCGCCCAGGCTGCGCTCGACGGGCTGCGTGATGCGGCCCAGGCGTTGGCGGCACGCAAGGAAGAGCCCACGGGCCGAGTGCGCCTGGATATCCCGTCGGGTTTCCGCCAGTTGTTTCTGCCGAGCATTTCCGACCTGCGTACCCGCTACCCGAAGGTCACTCTGGAGATGTCCATGACCGACCGCATGTCCGATGCGGTGGGTGAAGGCTGGGACATCGTGGTGCGTGCCGGGGAGTTGCCGCTGGACAGCGACATGACCGTGCGCAAGCTGTGCGACATCACCCTGAGCCTGTATGCGGCGCCGGAATACCTGGCGCGTCATGCCCCGGTCGAATCGGCCGCGGACCTGGTCAACCACGAAGCGGTGATCTTTCGCGGCTTTACCGGGCGTCTGCGGCCATGGTCGCTGGTGGAAAATGGCCACGCCCGCGAATTCTCGCCGACGCCAGCGCTGATCGTGTCCGATGGTCAGGGGGTGATCGATGCGACCGTGCTCGGCCTGGGCATCGCGCAACTCTACGACAAGGTTGCCCAGCCATACGTCGAGTGCGGCAGGCTGGTGCGGGTGCTGCCTGCCGTGGATGCTCCCGGGCCGCCGGTGCATGCCTTGATCCCGCTGGGTCAGCGCATGCCGGCCAAGACCCGGGCGGTGTTGAATTATCTGGCGGACCGGCTGCGCTGAAAAAACCATGACTGGCGCGGCACGGCTTGTCAGCGGCGGCTTTGATATGGCCATCGCCGGCAAGCCGGACTGCTACAGCGCGGCGGTGCGCTTACAGGGTTTTGTGGTCCCAGCCACCGCCGAGGGCGCGAATCAGATTCACCGTCGAGGCCATCTGCAAGCCCTGCAGCTGCACGGCTGCGCGGCGGGCCTGGAGTACGCTGCGTTCAGCGTCGATCACGTCCAGGTAGGTCACCGCACCTTCGTTGTACTGCGAACGCGACAACTGCGCGGCACGGGCCGTGGCATCGACGGCCACGGCCTGGGTGCGGGTCTGTTCCTCGAAAATGCGCAGGTCGGACAACCCGTCCTCGACTTCCTGGAACGCCACCAGCACTTGCTGACGGTAGGTCGCGACATTTTCTTCGTATACGGCGCGAGCGTTGGCCAGGTCGCCCTTGCGTTTACCGCCGTCGAAGATCGGCAGGTTCAGCGCGGTGCCCGTCAATGGCCCGAGCAGGAAGGTCCTGCTGCTCCATTTGAACAGGCTGCCCAGGGAATCGGACTCGAACCCTGCAGCACCGGTCAGCGTCAGCGACGGGAAGAACGCCGCCTTGGCCACGCCGATCCGGGCGTTGGCAGCGGCCATCGCGCGTTCGGCGGCGGCGATGTCCGGGCGACGCTCCAGCAGCGATGACGGCAAGCCTGCCGGGATGCGCAAGTTGACCGCAACCAACGGATTCGGCGCGATGGAAAACTGCGCCGGTGCCTTGCCCAGCAGCACCGCCAGGCTGTGCTCGGAGGTTGCCCGCAGGCGCTCGACCGTCATGCTGTCGGAGCGCGCCGTGGCCAGTTCGGCCTGGGCCCGGGCCAAATCCAGTTGGCTGATCTCGCCCAGGTCATAGCGCTGCTGCACCAGTTTGAGCGCCTGTTCGCGCAGCGCCACCGCATCGGCAAACACCTGGGCCTCAGCGTCGTACTCACGCAGCGCAAAGTAGTGTTGCGCGACGTCGGCCTGCAGCGCCAGCTGCACCGAACGCAGCAACGCTTCGCTCTGTCGCAGGTCGTCCCTGGCCGCTTCCACCGTATTGGCAACCCGCCCGAACATGTCGACCTCGTAGGAGACTCCGGCCTGGGCACGCCACAGCGTTTGCGCGGGCACGTTGGCGTTGTTCGACAGCCCCTGGGATGCGCCGGAAACTTTCTGCCGGGTCGGGCCGATCCCCGCGTCCAGCGTCGGGAACAGACCGGCCCGCGCCGCCACATTCAGCGCCCTGGCCTCTTTCAGGCGGGCGGCGGCAGCGGCGAGGTTCTGGTTGGCACTGGCGGCCTGGGCCTCCAGATCGTTGAGGGTCGAGTCCTTGAACACCGTCCACCAGTCGCCCCGGGCCATCTCTTCGGACGGCTCGGCGGTCTTCCACGAACCGGCTTCGGCCGCCGACAAGGCCATGGGCGGCTCCTGGAGCTTTTCCTCCTTGTAGGCGGGCGGCATCGAAACGTTCGGCTTCAGGTAAGTGGGAGCCAGTGAACAGCCCGCAGTGGCCAACACCGCAGTCAGCCATACCGAGCCGAAGAACATCCGGCTCAGAGCAAAGGTTTTCATGTGATTCTCCTTACTTCTCGAGCGCGGCTTGCGGCGCGCGAGTGGTGGAATGGGTGCTGTGGCCAGCGACGAAAGCGGCGTAGTCAGCTGTGTCATGGCTCTCAAGATCCGCGGCCAGGTGCGGGTGCCGGCCGTGCCTGTCGATCAGATGCTCCACGCCCGACAGTTTGCGCAGGAGCACGTAGAACACCGGCGTGAGCAGCAGGCCGAACAGGGTTACGCCGAGCATGCCGAAGAACACCGCAACGCCCATGGCATGGCGCATCTCTGACCCTGCCCCGCTGGAAAACACCAGCGGCACCACGCCCATGATGAAGGCGATGGAGGTCATCAGAATCGGCCGCAGGCGCAGGCGGCTGGCCTCGATGGCGGCCTGCACGATGGTCCGCCCCTGCATTTCCAGTTCACGGGCGAACTCCACGATCAGGATCGCGTTCTTGGCCGACAGTCCCACCAGCACCATCAAACCAATTTGGGTGAAGATGTTGTTGTCGCCGTTGGTCAGCCACACGCCCACCAGCGCCGACAGGATGCTCATCGGCACGATCAGGATGATCGCCAGGGGCAGCGTCAGGCTTTCATACAGGGCGGCGAGCACCAGGAACACCAGCAGCACGCTGATCGGGAACACCCACAGCGCCGAGTTGCCCGCCAGCACTTGCTGATAGGTCAGGTCGGTCCATTCGTACTTGATGCCACGGGGAAACACCTCTTTGGCAATGCGATCAACCGCCGCCTGGGCCTGCCCGGACGAATAGCCGGGTGCCGGCCCGCCGTTGATGTCGGCAGCGGTGTAGCCGTTGTAGCGCACGACCATCTCGGGTCCGTAGGTGGTGCTGACCCTGACCAGCGACGACAGCGGCACCATCTCGCCCTTGTCGTTGCGGGTCTTCAACAGGCCGATGCTGTCGGCGGTGGCGCGGAATGGCGCGTCGGCCTGGGCCCGCACCTGATACACCCGGCCAAAGGCGTTGAAATCGTTGACGTACATCGAGCCCAGGTAAATCTGCAGGGTGTCGAACACGTCGGTCACCGACACGCCCAGTTGCTTGGCCTTGACCCGATCCAGCTCGACATTGAGTTGCGGCATGTTGATCTGGAAGGTCGAGAACGACGGCCCCAGTTCCGGTGCCTTGGCCGCAGCGGCGAGGAAGTCCTGGGTGACCTTGTTGAGCGCCTCATAGCCCAGCGCACCACGGTCCTCGATCATCAGTTTGAACCCGCCCACCGTGCCCAGGCCGGCCACCGGCGGTGGCGGGAAGACGGCAATGGCCGCGTTCTTGATACCGGCGTACTGAGCATTCAACTTCCCGACGATGGCCGCTGCCGACTCTTCCTTCGAGCGGAACTTGGACGGCTCAAGCACCGGGAACACCAGCGCGCTGCTCGGGGAGTTGGCCAGGCTGACCGACAGCCCCGGAAACTGTGGCAAGTCCCTGACGCCGGGGATGGCCATGGCGATGTCGCCCATTTCATGCACCACTTTGTCGGTGCGATCCAGGGTCGCGCCGCTGGGCAACTGCGCGATGGCAACCACGTAGTCCTTGTCCTGCGCCGGCACGAAACCTCCCGGCACGATCTTGCCCATCCACACCGCTCCACCCAGCAGGATGGCGTAGATCACCAGCATCACCAGCTTGCGGTTGACCACACCGCGCACGCCGCTGCCATAGTGCTCAGAGCCGCGATGGAACACGCGGTTGAACGCCCTGAAGAACCGGCCGAACAGCGCGTCCATCACGCGCGTCAGGCGGTCCTTGGGCGCATCGTGGCCCTTGAGCAGGATCGCCGACAGCGCAGGCGACAGGGTCAGGGAGTTGAACGCCGAGATGACTGTGGAAATGGCGATGGTCATCGCGAACTGCTGGTAGAACTGTCCGGTCAGGCCAGACATGAACGCCAGCGGCACGAACACGGCCACCAGGGTCAGCGCAATGGCGATGATCGGCCCACTGACTTCCTGCATCGCCTTGTAGGTCGCGTCACGCGGTGACAGACCGTCGGCAATGTTGCGCTCGACGTTCTCCACCACCACGATGGCATCGTCCACCACGATACCGATGGCCAGCACCATGCCGAACAGCGACAGCGCGTTGATGGTGTAGCCAAAGCCCAGCAGCAGCGCGAAGGTGCCGACGATCGACACCGGCACCGCCAGCAACGGAATCAGCGAGGCGCGCCAGGTCTGCAGGAACACGATCACCACCAGCACCACCAGGGCGATGGCTTCGAGCAGGGTCTGGATCACCGCATGGATGCTGTCGCGCACGAACTGCGTCGGATCGTACTTGATGCCGTAATCGACACCTTCGGGCATGTCCTGCTTGATCTCTTCCATGACCCTGCGCACGTCATCGGAAATCTGCAGCGAGTTGGCGTTGGGCTGCTGGAAGATGATCATCTGCACGGCCGGCTTGTTGTTGAGCATCGCCCGCAGGGTGTACTCGGAAGCGGCCATTTCCACTCGCGCGACGTCCGCCAGGCGGGTCACCGCCCCGCCGCTGGTCTTGAGGATGATGTCGCGAAATTCCTGCTCGGTTTTCAGACGCCCCTGGGCGTTGACGCTCAGTTGCAAGGGCACGTCAGTCAGCATCGGCGCGCCGCCGACGATACCCGCCGCGACCTGCACGTTCTGTTCGCGAATGGCTTTCACCACGTCGGTGGCCGTCAGGTTCAGGCGAGCGACTTTCTGCGGATCGAGCCAGATGCGCATCGAGTAATCGCCAGCGCCCCACATCACCACTTCACCGACACCAGGGATACGTGCCAGCCGGTCCTTGACGTTGATCAGCGCGTAGTTGCGCAGGTAAGTCAGGTCGTAACGCTGATCGGGCGACAGGATACTCACGCCCATGGTCAGGGTTGGCGACGACTTGACCGTGGTCACGCCCAGGCGCTGCACGTCTTCGGGCAAGCGTGGCAATGCCTGCGCCACGCGGTTCTGCACGAACTGCTGGGCCTTGTCCGGGTCGGTGCCGAGCTTGAAGGTCACCGTGGTGGTCAGCTTGCCGTCGCTGTTGGCCAGCGATTGCATGTAGAGCATGTCTTCAACACCGTTGATCTGCTCCTCAATGGGCGATGCCACGGTTTCGGCGATGACTTTGGGGTTGGCTCCCGGGTATTCGGCGCGCACCACCACCGAAGGCGGCACCACTTCAGGGTACTCGGCTGTCGGCAGTTTGGTCAGAGCGATCAGGCCGGCAAGCAGGACCAGCACCGAGAGCACGCCGGCGAAGATCGGCCGGTCGATAAAGAATTTCGAAATGTTCATGATGAGTTCTCGTTAGGCCGCAGGCTTGGCAGCACGGCCGACGGCGGCCATGTCCACGCTGTTGACGCGAACCGTGTCGTTGGGACGGGCGCGCTGGATGCCGTTGACGACCACGCGGTCACCGGCCTTGAGCCCCGAGGTCACCACGCGCAACCCCTCATGCAGGTTGCCCAGGGTCACTTCGCGGTACTCGACCCGGTCCTGGGCGCCGACCACCAGCACGAATTTCTTCGCCTGATCGGTGCCGATGGCCGAGTCGTCCACCAGCACGGCATCGAAGGGCTTGCCGCCGCCGACCTTGATCCGCGCGTACAAGCCCGGCAGCAGCGCGCCACTGGCGTTGTCGAAGCGGGCACGGACCCGGATAGTGCCGGACTGGGTATCGAGCTGGTTGTCGATGGAATCGACAGCGCCCTTGCGCGAGTAGCCCTCCTCGTCGGCAAGCCCGAGAGACACAGGCGCCGCACTGCCGGACGCCTGATTCAGGTAGCGCAAGTAAGTCTGTTCATCGACATCGAACGAGGCGTAGATCGGCGACACCGACACCAGGGTGGTGAGCAACGGCGAGGTGCCAACCGCCACGATGTTGCCCACCGTCAGTTCGGCACGGGAAACCCGGCCGGCCACCGGTGCTGTGATGCGGGTGTACGAGAGATTGACCCGGGCAGCGTCCAGCGCAGCCCTGGCCACCTTGACGTTGGCCACGGCCTCGCGGGATGCATTCTGTTTCTCATCGAAATCTCGCCGGGCGATGGCGTTCTGTTCAACCAGACGCTGGGCACGTGCGGCATCGGTCGCGGTCCAGGCGGCGCGGGATTCGGCGGCGGCAAGTTGCCCGCTCGCCCGATCCACTTCGGCCAGGTAAGGACGCTCGTCCAGCGTGAACAGCAGGTCGCCCTTCTTCACCAGGGCACCATCCTTGAAGTGCACCGCGACGATCGTGCCGGAAACCAGGGGACGGATGTCGACCTTGTCCACCGCTTCGAGCCGACCGGAATAGCCCTGCCACTCACTGATCGTCTTGAAGACCACGGTGGCCACATCCACTTCGGTCTTTGCAGGCATGACGTCCGAGGCCGCATGGGCCGAACTGACAGGCTCAAGGTGATCGCCATACTTCACGACGATACCGGCGGTGCCGGCCACCAAGAGCGCACTTAACACGACGGATAGCCGTTTGGGATTGGCGTTCATTGACTCTCTCCTGCTCATGAATATCACTGAAAAAACACAAACTGCGGGCGCAACAGTGCCGCTCGGCCATTACTGAAAATGTCGATCAGCGCATCGTTGTAAGAACGCGGAAGTCAGAGGCCAGCAACCTGGCAGCCCTGTGAGTCCGCTGTCAGTTGCAACATCTAAAACATGATGTGGGCGGACAACGTGTCGATGTATTCATCGGTCATTCCACTGTCAGCCAGTGCGGCGCACAGCTTGTGGACGTAGTCCGCGTTGCTGCCCATGGGGCCTTCTGCCCGGGCAATGCTGCTGGCGATGGCAGCCACGGTTGAATCGCTTTCATAGAGGGGGTGATCGGGCGCTGCGACAAACACCAGAGCGGTGACTTCGCGGCCATCCTCCAGTTCGATCCGGGTCCAGACCGGCTGGTAGGCTCCGGTAGGCATTTCCCGGATCCACAGCAGCAGCAACTCTTCATCCGCCATCGCCTCGGTCAGGCGAAACGCGATACCTTGAGTCGAGCCACCCGGTTCAAGCGCCAGCATCCGCCCCGGCAGTTCCGCCGTCGCCCGCCCGGCGATCATCCGCAGGCAGAAACTTCGGTGCCAGCCGTGGAGCGTCGCGGCCTGCTGTCCCGCAAAGCTCAACAGCGGGTTCCAGATCAGCGAGCCGTAGCCGAAGATCCAGAAGTCACCCTGATCGGGACGTCGGCTGAAGGTGTCGTGCATGGACTGTTCGATGCGCTCCAGCGTCCACAGGATGCCCTCGGGTATATGTCCGAAGTTCAGCAAGTAGTCACCAGAAGCAATCATCTGTTTGGTCAGCATCGCCTGAAGAGGGATGCCCTGCGTATGCTCGGACATGATGAACTCCGGACCTGTCGGTGGAACGACGCCCTTGCAGCCGTCGTTTACTGGCCTCCACTATGCCCGGATACGTTGAAGCGATAAGCCAGGGATAAAGCGACGCTCTGTATCCCGCAGAGCGACAAATTCAGCGATTTGGTCACGAGAGTCGCGCAAATGCGTGGCGTAAAAGAGCCTGCTGCGTTTTGCTCACTGTCTCTCCAGAGGCTACAGACAGTCTCGAACAGCGGTGTTTATCATTGATTTGGCCGAGAACAGACTGTGCTCACCGACCCGATACCCGGGTTCGAATCCCCCTTCGAGGTAGCACAGCATGAAACTCTACATCGCCAACCAGACCTGTTCCCAAGCGGTTCAAATCATCGCCAACGAGCTGGGCCTGGAACTTGAACTGGTGCACTTCGACGTGTTCGGCAAAAGCACTTCCAACGGCGACGATTTCGCGCAGATCAACCCCCTGCTCTACGTACCGGCGCTGGTGTTGAACAACGACCAGCAAGACATCCTGTCCGAAACCATCGTCGTCACCTCGTATCTGGCTGACCAGCATCCACAAGCCGGCCTGATTCCTGCCCATGGCACGCTGGAGCGCGTCAAGTTCGATCAGTTGCTGACCTTCATCGCCACTGAAATCGCACAAAAGCACATCCCGCTGATGCGCAAACTGCTGACCGAGGAAGGCACCGCCTGGACCCGCGCCAAACTCGTCACCGCCTATTCTGCGCTGGATGCGCGCCTGGCCGATGGCCGCGCATTCCTGACAGGCGACACCTTCACCGTGGCCGACGCCTATGTCTTCGGCACCTGGTGGCACACCCGCTCCGGGGCGCAGATCGAACACCTGGAACACCTGATGGCCTACAAGGCACGCATGGACGCTTTGCCGTCAGTGCAGAAGGCCTTGAAAGAGGAAGCCGCGCTCTTCGCTGCGCATTCCGAAGCCATCCCTGCATAACTGCGTGCAACACAAAACGGGGCCGTCAATGACTGCCCCGCTTCTGTGTTGCACTTCAGACATTCCTTGCAAAACACCCCATGCCCGTCAATCCCGATACCCGGGCGCAACCCTGTCCAGCACCCGCAACAATGCGGACCAGGCCAGTTGCATGCCGTCCGGGTCGTTGAGCTGGCCTTCCTGGAGTGGCCGTTGCGGGTCGTTGAATTGCCGCTCGGTGTGCGCACACACCTCATGGGACGGCAGCACCAGTTGACCGCTGGCTTGTGCGGCCAACTGGATTTCGCAGGCTTTCTCCAGGTAGTACATGCGCAGGAAAGCCTCGCTGACGCTGCGGCCCACGGTCAGCAGGCCGTGGTTGCGCAGGATCATCGCTGACTTGTCGCCAAGGTCCGCTACCAGACGCTGTTGTTCGCTCAGGTCCAGGGCAATCCCTTCATAATCGTGATAAGCAATGCGCCCGTAGAACTCCATGGAAATCTGATTCACTGGCAGCAAGCCACACTCCAGCGCCGCCACTGCACAACCGGCGCGAGTGTGGGTGTGCAGCACGCATTGGGCGTCGTCCCGTGCGCCATGAATAGCGCTGTGGATCACGAAGCCTGCCGGGTTGACCGGGTAAGGCGTCGGCTCCACCGGGTTGCCCGCCAGGTCGATCCGGACCAGGTTGGACGCGGTGATCTCGTCGAACATCAGTCCGTAGGGGTTGATCAGGAAATGATGCTCCGGCCCCGGCAGGCGCACCGAGATGTGGGTGAAGATCAGGTCAGTCATGCGAAAGTGCGCGATCAGCCGGTAACAGGCGGCCAGTTCTTCACGCAATTGCTGTTCGGTTTTCATCGGTACGGGCTCACAATCCGGAGGGTAAAAGACAGCCGCCGGGCCGCCAGGCGACCCGGCACCCCGCGCTACTACTGGCTGGCCCAGGCGTTGAAGCGCTCTTCCAGCTCTTCGCCGTGGTCAACCCAGAAACCAACATTCATCGACAACGCACCCGCCATGTTCTCCTTGGAGGTGGGCACCCACCTGGCCAGTGCCGGATCCAGCTTCGCCGCCGCCAGGGTGTTGGTGGGGCCGTACGGGATCGCTTCGACATAGCGCACTTGAGTGTCGGGCTGGTTGGCGTAGGCTATCAGACGCTTGGCCTGATCGACGTGCCTGGAGCCCTTGATGATCGCCCAGTAATCCATGCCGTACAGGCTCCCTGGCCAGACCACCGCCAGCGGCGCACCGGCCTGCGCGGCGGCAGCGATGCGGCCGCTGTAGGTGGAGGTCATCACCACATCACCGGAGGTCAGCCACTGCGCAGGCTGAGCGCCGGCTTCCCACCACTGGATGTTCGGCTTGAGCTGGCTGAGCTTGGCGAAGGCCCGGTCCACACCGGCCGGGGTCGCCAGCACCTTGTAGACATCCTCGACCTTGACGCCGTCGGCCAGCAGGGCGAATTCCAGATTGTACACCGCACGCTTGCGCAGGCCGCGCTTGCCGGGGTACTTCTTCACGTCCCAGAAGTCGGCCCATGAGGTGGGCGCCTGGGCCAGCTTGTTGCGGTCGTAGGCGATGGCCACGCTCCACACCAGGGCTGCCGAACCGCACTCCTCGGCCGCATCGGGAATCAACTGATCGGCATGGCCCAGGGCTTTCCAGTCCAGGCGCTCGTACATGCCTTCGTCGCAGCCGCGCATCAGGTCCGGCCCTTCGATCTGCACCACGTCCCAATCGACATTGCCGGTGTCGACCATGACTTTGATCCGCGCCATCTCGCCGTTGTATTCGCTCTGGATCAGCTTGCTCTTGTCCTGGGCGCTGAAGGGCTGGAACAGCGCCAGGTCCTGGGCTTTCTGCCCCGCCCCGCCATAGCCGACTACCACCATGTCCGATCCGGCCTGGGACACGCCGGAGGCCAGGCACAGCAGGACGGCATGCAGGCAAGTCTTTCGTGCGAAAAATCTCATCGCTGAACCCTCTTTGTTGTTGTTTTGAGGTGCCCCCATGAAATGGGAGTGACTGGAAGCTAGCGTCGGACAATTAAAAAAACAAGTTGATTTTTTACTACAGGTACATTTTTATGAGTAAAAAATAACAACACCGGAGCCTGAACCATGTCGACCGCCTTCCCGCACCTGTTCGCGCCGTTGCAGATCCGTGGCAAGCGGTTGAAGAACCGCATCATGTCCACCGGCCACGACACCACCATGCCCACCGACAACCTGGTCAACGACCGGCTGGTGGCCTATCACAAGGCGCGCGCCGAGGGCGGGGTCGGGCTGATCGTGTTGCAGGTGGCCGGAGTGCATGAAAGTGCGCGCTACACGTCCCACGTGCTGATGGCCACTGATGACGCCTGCATCGACGGCTATCGGCGCCTGGCCGAGGTCTGCCACGAACAGGGCACGGTGGTGTTGTCGCAGATCTTCCATCCGGGGCGGGAGATCATGGAGTCCAGCGACGGGCTGCTGGCGGTCGCCTACTCGGCGTCGGCGGTGCCCAACGAGCGGTTCCGGGTGATGCCCCGGGAACTGGACCAGGCCATGATCGACGAGATTGTCGCCGGCTACGCAGCGGCTGCGCGGCGCCTGCATCAGGCCGGCATCGACGGCGTTGAAGTGGTCGCCAGCCACGGTTACCTGCCGGCGCAGTTCATCAATCCGCGGGTGAACAGGCGCACCGACGCCTATAACGGCGACCTTGAACAGCGGCTGCGCTTTGTGCGCGAAGTGATCACTGCGGTGCGCGCCAGCACCGACGAGCACTTCATCATCGGCCTGCGTATCAGCGCCGATGAACGGGACAGCGAAGGCCTGAGCGAGGACGAATCGCTCAGTGCGGCGCGCGCCCTGCAAACCAGCGTCGATTACATTCACATCGTCGCTGGCACTTCGGCCTCGCTGGGTGGCGCGGTGCACATCGTGCCGCCGATGGCCATCGAGGCCGCCTACCTGGCCCGTGAAGCCGGCACTTTCAAGGCGAATCTCGACATTCCGCTGTTCGTCACCGGCCGGATCAACCAGCCCCAGGAGGCCGAGCTGATTCTGGCCCGTGGCCAGGCGGACGTGTGCGGCATGACCCGGGCGCTGATCTGCGACCCGCAGATGCCGAACAAAACCGACACTGGTCATGTGGAGGATGTGCGCGCCTGCATCGCCTGCAATCAGGCGTGCATCGGGCATTTTCATCGCGGCCTGCCGATTTCCTGCATCCAGCACCCGGAAACCGGCCGCGAGGAACAGTTCGGCCGTCTGGCACCGGCCAGTGTTCGTCAGCGGGTGATGGTGGTCGGTGGCGGCCCTGCCGGCATGAAAGCCGCCGCCGTCGCCGCAGCGCGGGGGCATCAGGTGACCCTGTATGAAGCCAATGCACAACTGGGCGGCCAGGTCCTGCTCGCGCAATTGCTGCCCCGGCGCAGCGAATTCGGCGGTGCCAGCACCAACCTGCAGCGCGAGATGCAACTGGCCGGCGTCGAGGTCGTGCGCAATACCCGGGTCGATCGTGCGCTGGTCGAGCGAGAGCGACCCGACACGGTGATCGTCGCCACCGGGGCAGAACCCTACTGGCCGGCCTTCGAGCGTGGCGGCGAATTGCAGGTGATCGACGCCTGGCAGGTGCTGCGCGACGAGGTCAAACCTGGTCGCTCGGTGCTGGTGGTCGACTGGCGCAGCGACTGGATCGGCCCCGGTATCGCCGAGCGTCTGGTGCGCGCCGGGCATCAGGTGCAGCTTGCGGTCAACGGCACCCACTGCGGCGAAGCCCTGCCCTTGTACGTGCGTGACCAGATGGCGGGCGAACTGCACAAGCTCGGTATCCCCATCACCCCATACGCGCGCCTGTATGGTTGCGACGACAATACGGTCTACCTGCAACATACCGCCAGCGGCGAGGCGATGATCTTCGAGGACATCGACACCCTGGTCCTGTGCCAGGGCCATCAGTCCGTGGATACACTCGCCGGGCAGATCCAGGACCTGGCCCGGGTGGTCCGCATCGGCGACTGCCTGGCGCCACGTACCGCCGAAGAAGCGATCTATGAGGGGTTGAAGGTCGCCGCCAGCCTGTGACCCTGTTTATACTTCGGCACTTTGCACGGCCGAGCGGAACGCCTGATGACAAGCATCAAATCCAGAACACCCGGTTCCGAAGACGGCAGCGCTGCACCGCAGTTTCTCGGAACCCGGATTCGCGGCCTGCGCAAACGCCGTGGCATGACCCTGGCCGAGCTTGCCGAACAGAGCGAGCTGACCGCCGGCTACATCAGCCAGCTGGAACGCAACCTGTCCTACCCCTCGATCCCGGCGCTGTTCAACATTGCCCGCAGCCTGGGCGTGACCATCCAGTGGTTCTTCGCCAGCGAGGCCGTGACCGCCCCTGAAGACGAAGGCTACGTGGTGCGCAAGAACAGCCGCCTGAGCGTGCACTACGAAGACGGCATAGTCGATCAGTTGCTGACCCCGCAACCCAACCGCGAACTGGAAATCCTCCACTCACGCTTCCCTCCCGGCACCTACAGCCAGACCAGCTACAGCCATGAAGGCGAGGAAGCCGGCTACCTGCTCTCCGGCACCTTCGAGCTGTGGGTGGGAGAGCGGTATTTCCAGTTGAACGAAGGCGACAGTTTCAGCTTCTCAAGCCAGGAACCCCATCGCTACGGCAACCCCGGCGACGTGGACGCCGTGGTGATCTGGGTGATTACGCCGCCGACCTTCTGAGCCGACGGATCCCCGAGCAGCATGGATTTCTCGAAGCGCAGCGCCTGGGCGTGATCTTCGTAGAAGTCATCGACAGTGGCAAAGCGCTGATAACCGTTGCTTTCGTACAGGCGGATGGCGGCAGGGTTGTCGGCGCGCACTTCCAGACGCAGCCGCGCGCAATCTCGCCCAACCGCGCAGTCTTGCGCCTGTTCCAGCAGACGTTGCCCCAGGCCGTGACCTCGGCACTGGGGACTTACGGCAATCGAATACAGACGCGCATGCGGGCTGCCCCTACGAAACAGCACCAGGGCGTAGCCGACGAGGGATTCCTGGACAACGGCGACGATCAGGCTGGCATTGGCCCGGCTGAGCATCCAGCGAAAGTGGCGCGGACGCAATCGGTCCAGAGTGAAACATGCCTGCTCGAGCGCAACCAGATCATCGACATCGTCGGTCGATGCAAAGCGAAAATCAAAAAGCATGGCAACACCGTAATGTTTGAGTAACGAGACGGGACACACGCAGATGCCCGTGATTTATTGAAGCGGCCTGTTCTTCAATAGAGATCGATTACTCATGTCAGCGGTGCTAGCCAAGGTGCACGAAGTATTGGATAAATCCGAGCGTTCCACAATCACCCCGAGCGAGGAACCTCCCAGTCGCAAGCCGGCGGGCAACCGCTTGCTGATTCTCGTCGAACGCAAGGAAGACTGGGCCGACTACCTGCCCAGCGAAAGCCTGATGCTCGCTCAGGATTACCTTGAGCACAGCGACGAATTCCCTCATCGCACCCAGGTCATCAACCTGTGCCGCCACTACAAATACCTGGGGCAAGGCTATTACTGCTCGTTGCTCGCCGAGGCCCGGGGACACAAGGTTTTCCCGTCGGTGCGCACCATCAGCGAACTGGCGCGCAAGGCGCTGTACGGGGTCGGTCTGGATGACCTCGAGCGCACACTGGAGCGGGCGCTGGCCAACCACCCTTATGGGCAGACCGAAGCGTTCACCCTCTCATTGTATTTCGGCAAGGCGTCCATTGCGCCATTGCAGGAGATCGGTCGCCAGCTCTTTGAAGCCTTCCCCTGCCCCATCCTGCTGGTGGAGTTTCGCCGTGGCGAAACCTGGCAGATCGCCGGAATCAAGGCCGGTGCCCTGCACAGGCTGCGGGACGAACAGCAGCATGCCTTCGCCGATGCCCTCGATGCCTTCAACCGCCGGACCTGGCGGCAACCGGCCTCGAAACGGGTTGCCCGCTACGACCTGGCGATCCTGCACGATCCCCACGAAGCCCTGCCACCGTCCAATCCGCTGGCGTTGCAGCGCTTTGTCGAGACCGGCAGGCAACTGGGTATCGATGTCGAGCTGATCGAGAAAAAAGACTACGCACGCCTCGCCGAATTCGACGCGCTGTTCATCCGCGAAACCACCCGGGTCGACGACCACACCTACCGCTTCGCCAAAAAGGCGGAAAGCGAGGGTTTGGTGGTCATCGATGATCCATCGTCCATTCTTCGCTGCACCAACAAGGTGTACGTGGCCGACCTCTTGAAGCGTCGGGGGCTGGGCATGCCCGCCACCGAAATCCTCTACAAGGACCGGCCTCATGAACTTGAGCAGGCAGGTCGGCGCCTGGGTTTTCCGCTGGTGCTGAAGATTCCGGACGGCTGTTTCTCCCGCGGGGTAATCAAGGTCGCCGATGCCCAGGCGCTGTCGGCTGCGGCGCAAGAGTTGTTCGAGCATTCGGTGCTGTTGCTTGCCCAGGAATATTGCTACACCGAATACGACTGGCGGGTCGGCGTGCTCAACGGTGAGGCGCTGTACGCCTGCCGGTATTTCATGTCCAAGGGGCACTGGCAGATCTACAACCACAAGGCCGTGCCCGGCGAGGTCAACGGGCTGTGCCAGGCCGTGCCGGTGGATCAGGCCCCGGCCGAGGTCATCAAGCTGGCGCTGGACACCGCCCGGCTGATCGGTGACGGCCTGTACGGCGTCGATCTCAAGCAGGCCGGCGACCGCGTGCTGGTCATCGAGGTCAACGACAACCCCAACCTGGATGCAGGCATCGAAGACGCCGTGCTGGGGGATGAGCTGTATCGGCGCGTGTTGCATGCCTTTACCCAGAGACTGGAACTCAAACACCGTGGCCAGGCGCTCTAGCAGATGATCGAAGGTTACGGCATCCAGTCCGGCGCCCTGCAGCAGGCGCCCCAGGACAAGGCAAGTGTGTGGCTGTGCGTTGCACCTGATGCAGCCGAGCAGCGGGTGTTGCAGGGGTCTCTGGGGATCGGCGCCCAGGCGCTTGAGTCTTCGCTGGATCCGGATGAGGTCGCACGGATCGAGATAAAGGCCAATCATCTGTTCCTGATCTGGAAGCGCCCGGAGAGTTTCGATGGCCGGGCGTTCAACGTCTCCTCGTTCGGCGTGGTGCTGAGCGAACAGCGGCTGGTGGTGATCTGCGCCAGCAACTCGCTGTTATCCAGCCTTGCGAGTGAGACGGCGCTCAAGGGCCCGCTGGATGTGCTGATGGCCCTGCTCGCAGAAAGCGTTCATCACTATCTGGGGCACCTGCGGGTGGTCAAACAGGTCGCTCGGGAGATTCAGCAGCAATTCACCCGAACCATGGACAACCAGCAACTGGCGCAGATGTACAACCTGAGCGAAAGCCTCGTGTACTACGTCAACGCGATTCAGAGCAACGGTGCGGTATTGAACCTGCTGCGAAGCCACGGCCAGCGACACGGCTTCAGCGCCGGGCAGCTCGACGCGCTGAACGATCTGGTCATCGAAAACGAGCAGAGCTACCAGCAGGCCAGGATCCACGCCAAGGTGTTCGCGAACCTGATCGAGTCTCGCGGGAATCTTGCGAACAACGGCATGAACCTGGCCCTGCGCAAGCTCACGTTGATCAACGTCGTGTTCCTGCCGCTGAACCTGATCGCGGGCATCGGCGGGATGTCCGAATTCAGCATGATGACGTCGGGCGTGCCCTGGTGGTGGTCATTCCCGGCGCTGATTGTCGGCATGACGCTGCTTGGCGCGGCAATGGTCGTCGCGCTGCGCAGGATGGCCTGACGCAGCGCTTCTGGGGTTTTCCAACGTACGTGGATTCAGGGAGTAGACAATGCAAGCTTCAAGTATCGGCTTGTTAATGCTGATAGGAATCGCGGTAGTGGGCAGCCTGATAAGCCTTTTGGACCACCGTTCTCAACTGACGGCCGCCGAGCCCGAAGCTGCGACCAAGGAAGAGCCTGTCCAGCCGGACAGTGCCCTTCCCTGACATCGTCACGGCTACAGTGAGGTGCTAGTCAGGCTCACAGCACCTTCAGCACAATCTTGCCGATGTGATCGCCGTCTTCCATGCGTTGGTGCGCCTTGCTGGCATCGGCCAGCGGGAACACCCGGTCGATGATCGGCAGGCACTGGCCCTGGCTGAGCAACGGCCAGACATTGGCCTGCACCGCCCGGGCGATTTCGGCTTTTTCCGCGGCGCTACGCGAGCGCATCATCGAACCGGTCACCGAGGCCTGTTTGTCGATCAGCGACAGCAGGTTGAAATCCTTCACCGAGCCGCCGCCCAGGAAGCCGATGATCACCAGCCGGCCACGGCGTGCGAGGGAAGCCACGTTGCCGTCGAAATAGCTGCCGCCCATGATGTCGAGGATGACGTCCACGCCTTTGCCTTGGGTCTTTTCGGCGATGACCTTGGCGAAGTCGGCCTCATGGTAGTTGATCGCCTCGGCCCCCAGGGCGCGAATCTGCTCGCATTTTTCTTCACTGCCCGCGGTCGCGAATGCCTTGATGCCCAGCGCCTTGCACAGCATCAAGGCGGTGGTGCCGATGCCGCTGGTGCCGCCGTGGATCAGCGCGGTGGCGCCTTCGCGGGCCTGGCCCAGCTCGAACAGATTGGCCCACACGGTGAAGAAGGTTTCCGGGATGGCAGCGGCCTGGATCATGTCCACGCCATCGGGAATCGGCAGCACCTGAGTCGCGGGCACAACGCAATATTCCGCGTAGCCACCGCCATTGGTCAGCGCACAGACCTTGTCGCCGAGGTTGAATCCGGATACCGCCGAACCGATCCCGACCACCTCACCCGCCACTTCCAGGCCAGGTACCGGGCTCATGCCGGGCTTCATCGGGTACTTGCCGGCCCGCTGAATCACATCAGGACGGTTGATCCCTGCGGCGTGAACCTTGATCAACACCTCGTGCTGATCGGGTTGGGGAACATCGGCCTGCTGCAACTGGAGCACCTGCGGCCCACCGGGTTGGGTGATCTGGATGTAGTTCATGCGAGCTGGATGACTCATGGGAATACCTTTTGTGAACAGTGAGTGCAGGCTTGGACATCAGCCCGTTGAAGGCATTCAGCATACTGATTTTGCTGCGTGCAATAATGCAGCGATTCGTCATTATAGCGATGCATAAGTGCATTACCTGGAGCTGATATGAATTGGGACGACGCCAGGTTTTTCCTGGCCGTGGCGCGCATCTCGACGTTAAGGGGCGCGGCTCGGGCGCTGAACGTAGACCAGGCCACCGTCGGGCGGCGAATCGTGGCCCTGGAGCGAGCGCTGAAGGCAACGCTGTTTCTGCGCACCTCAGACGGCTATGCCCTGACCACGGCGGGAGAAGCCGCTCTGGATGCCGCCGAGAAAATGGAGCAGGCAGGCAACGAACTGCAACGCCGCATCGAAGGACTGGATGAGCGGCCAACGGGCCTGGTGCGCATCGCCTCCACCGACTCCCTGGCCGTGGAATTCGTGATTCCGGCGATTGCCCGTCTGCATGAGGTGTACCCGGACGTCAGGGTGGAAATCAAAGCCGGTACCGACATGCTGAACCTGGCCAAACGCGAAGCCGATATCGCCCTGCGCACCATCAAGCCCGACAACCCGGACTTGCTGGTGCGTCGGCTGGTCAGTTGGCCGATCGGGCTGTTCGCCTCACGCCAGTACCTCGACAAGAGAGGCACGCCCAAGCCCGGCAGCGGCTTTGCCGGCCATGACATCGTCGCCTTCCAGGCCCACGTCGATGCCGGCGAGCGCTACAACGTGGCGCAGGAATCCACCCAGAGCGCGCGCCTGGTTGCCAGCGCCAACAGCAGCCTGCTGGTGCGAACGGCGCTGGCAGCGGGACTTGGCCTTGGAGAAATCCCGATCCACATGGGCGAGCGCGACGGGCTGGTACAGGTGTGGCCCCACCAGACCCGCGCGCAGACCTACGACGTGTGGCTGGTCACCCACAAGGACCTGCGCCATACCGCACGGGTCAGCAAGGTGATTGATTACCTGGTGATGGCGTTTGAATCTTCAGCCGGCCTGTCGCAGGTCTGAACGACTGCACCCGCTGACCATAGAGATTTCAAGCGATCAGCACCCATAATTTCACTCAGGGCCCGGCCAACCATAAGTACCAGTTTGGAGGTTTTTCCATGAACCAGTTTTCCGGCAGGCCAGGTGCGGGGCATCGCGGCTCGGAACGCGGAATCTACACCGAGCTGCGCAGGCAGATAGAGGATGGAACCCTGGCAGCCGGTCAGAAGCTGCCGTCGACCCGGGCGCTGGCGGCGGAGCTGTGCGTGTCTCGCACCACGGTAACGGCTGCTTACGAACAATTGGCCGCAGAAGGGTTCGTGCAGACTTCGTCCGGCAAGGCCGCCCGGGTGATGGCCGTGGCGGGTGCATCGTCCAGCGCCGCGAAGGCCAGTTCGACGCCGCCCGGGGAAACGGCGCCCGTGCTGTCCCGATATGCTCAGCGGGTTGCTGCCATGCAGCCGTACCGCATGGCCTACGCCCAGGCACGCATCGACTTCAGGTTTGGCGCGATCGTTTCTGGAGATTTTCCAGCCCTGAGCTGGCAGCGGGCTTACCGCGACGAGTTGATCAAGCGCCAGCCGGGCGGCTATCACAGCGTGCCTGAGGGCGAGACGCGATTGCGCACCGCGTTACAGGGTTATCTGCGGCGAGCACGAGGCCTGACCTGCGATCCGCAACAGATTCTCGTGGTTCACGGTTCGCAGCAGGGGCTGGACCTGTGCGCCCGGCTGTTGCTCAACCCAGGGGATGCGTTCGTCTTCGAAGACCCCGGCTATCGCATGGCCAGGCAGTGCTTCGAGGCCACGGGCGCGAGCCCGCTTGCCATTGCCGTAGACACGTCAGGGCTGGATACCCGCTGCCTGCCAGACAGTGATCAGGTGCGGTTGGCCTACGTCACGCCCTCCCATCAATTCCCGATGGGTGCGGTGCTTCCCATCACCCGTCGTCTTGAGCTGCTGGCCTGGGCGAGTCGCAATCGCGCCTGGATCATCGAAGACGACTACGGCGGCGAGTTTCGCTATGGCCAGCGCCCCATCGACGCGCTGCAATCCACTGACACGGACGGTCGGGTGATCTACGTCGGCACGTTTTCGAAAGCACTGACACCGCAACTGCGGCTAGGGTATCTGGTGCTTCCCCGCGAGCTGGTGCAGGTGTTCCGCGAGGCCAAGCGTCTGACCGATCGCCACTCGGCGAGCTGGGAGCAGAATGTCCTCGCCTCGATGATAGAAAGCGGCGCCTATGAGCGTCATGTTCGCCGGTTGCGACGCGAGAACGAACGCCGCAGGAAGGCGCTGCTCGAAGCGGTCGAGGCGCACCTGGGAGGGATCAGCGAGCTGCGCGGCCCCAAGCGGCAGCAGGTAAATCGCCAGCGGCGGCCCGCCGGAGTGAGCCACCATCGTCGTGATCCCGGAAGTGATCCCGGCGGCCACCGCCTTGCCCGAAGAGCGCGGCTGCACCTTGACCTCCCCGCCCGCCCTGAACCACAGGCCGACAAACACCAGGGTCACCGCCGCCATCACGATAGCGATGGCCCGATGATCGAGCACGCGAAACAGCACAAAGCCCACACCGATCCCCAGCACAAGCCCTGGGACCAGACGGAACAGATCCGGCCGCGACCATGTCGAAGGTTTCCAGTAACGCAGGCTGTAGATATCCATGGCGACGAACAGCGGCGCCAGCAGGCCGCCGGCGGTGATCGGGTCCATCACCAGCGAAAGGATCGGAATCCCGACAATCGCAAAGCCACCGCCGAAAGCGCCTTTCATGAAACAGATCAGAAAGACGCCGGCGAACGCGACGATCAGGGTGACGGCAGTCAGTTCCAAGGGGGACTCCTTTCGTTTCAAGGCTGTGGTCGGCGTAATGTCGACTCAGCCCAGCGTTGAAAGAAGTGCCAGTTTTGAAGTTTTGAAATGGACCAGTTGCCGGGTCAGGCTCGAAGGGGATCTCAGTCCCCGGGATCACCAGACCGGAATGATATGCGGCGCCTCGATCCTGGCCTTGAGCCGGTCAACGAACGACTGCGCCTCTGCCATGCTGCGAAATGTCAGCGGGTAATCGTTCAGCATCACCAGCCAGTCAGGACCGCAAACAGCCTTCTCGATCGTGATAACCATGCACAGGTCTCCTCTGAGTCGTTCATCATCCCTCGAAGAAAACCGCACAGCGCAACGAAGGTCGGTATTGGGTTTGGGGCCAGTCAGTATGGCCCCAGTTTGCGCCTGCGCCAGCGACTCACGGTCTGATAGCGCGTTGCTCGTCGGAAAGGCGGCGGCCACCCGTAGCAGCACGGCTTGCCGGCGGGGCGATCTTGAGTACGCCCCCGCCGGCAAGCCGTGCTGCTACAGATGATCTGCACCGCCCTTGTAGGAGCGCGCTTGCCCGCGACGGCAGTGGGTCATTCGACATCGAGGCGTCTGGCCTGGCGCGTTCGCGGGCAAGCGCGCTCCTACGGGGGCGGGGCGAGTTCCAACTTTCGCCGTACACCGAGCCCGTAGCAGCACGGCTTGCCGGCGGGAGGGGCGTGTCAGGCAAAACATCCGTCACAGACCTGACGCCGACGCCGGCAAGCCGGACTGCTACGGACTTCATGCGTGGCAATCCCCCTGAATCAACCACGATTCGTGTCCTCTACCCTCACCCCTGCGCTATTGATGCCTTTTTCGTTGTGAATATGCTGGGGCCATCCGCAACCGTGACCCTGCCTTGATAATGAGAAAGAGCGATCTGCCATGAACAGCCCTCGTACCCTCTACCAGAAACATATCGACAGCCACACTGTGTGCACGCTGGACGATCAAGGGCATGTGCTGCTCTACATCGACCGTCAGGTGGCCAACGAGTACACCAGTCCCCAGGCGTTCAGTGGCCTGCGGGAAGCCGGGCGCACGGTGTGGCGGCCATCGGCGACGCTGGCGGTGGTCGATCATGTGAACCCGACCGCGGCCAACCGCGTCGCCCAGATGCCGGACGCCGGCGGCGCGCTGCAGGTGTCGTACTTCGAGGAGAACTGCCGTGACTTCGGCATCGAGTTGTTCGACGTGCTGGACAGGCGCCAGGGCATCGAGCATGTGGTCGCGCCCGAGCAGGGCTTCATCCTTCCGGGAATGGTGGTCGCTGCCGGCGACAGCCACACCACGACGTACGGCGCACTGGGCGCCTTCGGGTTTGGCATTGGCACCTCGGAAATCGAGCACCTGCTGGCCACCCAGACGCTGGTCTACAAACGCCTGAAAACCATGCGCGTCACCGTGACCGGCGAGCTAGGCATGGGTGTCACCTCGAAGGACGTCATCATGGCCCTGATCGAAAAGATCGGTGCCTCCGGTGCCACGGGTTACGCCATTGAGTTCACGGGGCCGGTTATCTGGGCGTTGAGCGTCGAAGCCCGGATGACCATCTGCAACATGGCGGTGGAAGCCGGTGCCCGCGGGGCGTTCATGGCGCCCGACGAAAAAGTCTATGCCTACGTCAAGTCCAGGCCGCGTGCGCCTCAGGGCGAACAGTGGCAAGCGGCCGAAGCGAAGTGGCGTGAGCTGTTCAGCGATGACGGCGCGGTGTTCGACAGCGAAGTCAGTGTCGATGTAAACGCCCTGGAGCCGATGGTGACCTGGGGCACCAGCCCCGACCAGGCAGCCCCTGTGAGCAGCACGGTGCCCGACCCCGCCATGATCGATGACCTGATCCTGCGCCAGGGTATGCAGCGTGCCCTGACCTACATGGGCCTGGAAGCCGGCATGCGCTTGAGTGATGTGCAGATCAGCCATGCCTTCATCGGCTCATGCACCAACGCGCGCATCGAGGATCTGCGCGACGTGGCTCGCGTGGTCAAGGGCAAGAAGGTCGCGCCGACCGTTCGGGCGATGATTGTGCCGGGTTCGACCCTGGTGCGTGACCAGGCGGAAGAAGAAGGTCTGGCCAGGATCTTTCTCGACGCAGGGTTCGAGTGGCGTCAGTCCGGCTGCTCGATGTGCCTTGCGATGAACGATGACGTGCTGGCTGCGGGCGACCGCTGCGCATCGAGTACCAACCGAAACTTCGAAGGGCGTCAGGGGGCGGGTGCGCGCACTCACCTGATGAGTCCTGCGATGGTGGCTGCGGCGGCGATCCGTGGCCATCTGACCGACGTTCGCCTGTTTGCCGAGGAGGCTTGAGCCATGCAACCCTTTGATATCGTGACCGGCAAAGCCGCACCCTTTCTCGCATCGAACGTCGACACCGACGTGATCATGCCCAAGCAGTTCCTCAAGGGCATTGATCGCAGCGGCCTGGACAAGGGTGTGTTCTTCGATCTGCGCTTCCTGAAATCCGGCGAGCCTGACCCGGCGTTCGTGCTCAACCGCCCCCAGTGGAATGGCGCAAGCTTTCTGGTGACCGGGCCGAACTTCGGCTGTGGTTCCAGCCGTGAGCACGCGGTGTGGGGCCTCAAGCAACTGGGGATCCGCGCGCTGATCGGCACCAGCTTCGCCGGGATTTTCTACGACAACTGCCAACGCAACGGGGTGCTTGCGATTCAGCTGCCTGAGGCAGAGTTGCAGGCCCTGGGTCGCGTGGTCAGTGACGGCGCCAGCGCCACGATCAGCGTGGACCTGCCTAACCAGCAGATTCACCTGAGCGACGGCTCAGTGATCGATTTCGCCATCGATGAATTGCGCAAGCAGTCGCTGCTGCTCGGCCTTGATGCCATCGGCAGCACCCTGCAACGGGAGGCGCAGATTCGTGATTTCGAAACCCGCCACTACGCGGCCAATCCCTGGCTGAGTTGAGGGAGCGCGAGTGCAATGAGCAGGTATTTGCTGCAATAAGAAACGACTTTTTTGCCGCAATGGCATCCAACGTCCAGAGGGCCGGCCGGTCCTCGAACCCGATCACTTCGGCATAGGACTGCAGATGACTTTATATATCTTCCTCATCGCCTGCTGCGCTGCGGCCAGCACCGGCATCATCTTCAAACCCGGCAGTTGGTACGAATCGCTCCAGAAGCCGTCGTTCACGCCACCCAACTGGCTGTTCCCGCTGGCCTGGACGACCATCTACCTGCTCATCGCCTGGGCCGGGTATCGCCTGACGCTGATACCCGGCAGCCAGACGGTCCTGGCATTGTGGGCGGCGCAGATCGCGCTGAACACCCTGTGGACACCGGTATTCTTCGGCGCCAACCGCATCGTCGCCAGCATGATCATCCTCGCCATCCTCTGGCTGGTGGTGGCGGTCATGGTGGTGCTGGCCATCGAACTGGACCTGATCACAGGGCTGATCCTGTTCCCGTATCTGGCCTGGCTAACCGTCGCTGCAGCGCTGAACTTCTCGATCATGCGCCATAACCGCTAAAGGGTTTTGAGGGGGATGCATCCTCAAACGCAGCCCACTCTACCCTCAAAACCGATAATCGAACCCCGCCCCCGCGTACCAGGACCGGCCCGGCGCGGCTTCGTAGTAGCGCGCGTTGCTGTCGCCGACGATGACCGAGCCTACGTATTGCCGATCCAGCAGGTTGTCCAGCCGCAGCAGTTGGTGGAAGGTCCAGTGGCCGTAATCCTGCTCGAAACGTGCACGCCAGTTGAACACCGTGTACGCGGGCGCCGCCTTGTCCTGATTGCTGTCCTCGACGTACACCTGGCTGCGGTACTGGGCCTCCAGGCCGGTGCTCATCCCGTCGCGAGGCTTCCACACCAGTTCGCCAAAAAGGCTGTTGAGGGGCACGCCCGGCAGTTGATTGCCCTTTTCGATGAGCTTGCCGCTCTGGGTGAAGTCCTCGTCGTAGGTCGCGTCCGTGCGGGTGTAGGCCAGGGTGGTCTGCCATTGCTCGCTGAGCTGGCTTTCCAGGCTGATCTCGACGCCCCGGCGCAGGGTTTTCCCGGCGTTGGTATAGCTGGTGCGGCCGTCGGCTGAGCTGGCGACGACGATCTCGTCCTCGGTGTGGATTTCGAACACCGCCGCGTTGAGGCGGGTGCCCTCCTCCAGGCGCGCCTTGAGGCCCATTTCGTACTGAGTGCTGGTGGCCGGATCGAGGCCGAAGTTGAAGCTTTCCGCCAGCCCCGGCGCGTAGGCCATCTCGGCCTGGGTCGGGGTTTCGAAGCCTTTGCCGACGCTGACATAGCCATGCAGGTCGGGGGTGAATGCATACATGACCGACAGCGACGGGGTGTTCTGCTGGTATTTCTTCGAACCGCTGCCATCACCGTTGGCCAGGTAATGATCATCCACATCCACATCCATGGTCATGGTGCTGTGGCGCACGCCGGCTTCCATGACCCAGTTGCCCAGCGCCCAATGGGCCTGAACGTAAGGATCGAGGCTGGTGGCGGTGTCCTGTTCGTCGCGGCGCAACTGGCCTTTGACGCCAAGCTGGCTGCCGCTGAAGTTCTGGTAGCCGCGACGATCATCCTGGCTGCGGTCGTAGTCCGCACCCACTGTCACTTTGAAATCTCCGGGCAGCGCGGACACCGGCTGAATCCAGCGCAGGGTGCCACCGTGAAACTCGCGGTCGAAGTCCACCACACCGCCGCCACGCTGGCTATTGGAGGCTACCGTGCGCGGAATCGACAAGTACTGGATGACGCTGCGCTGCCCGGCGTACAGGTTGAACTGCAAGGTGGCGTCGCCGAAATAACGCTCGTAATTCATGCCCAGTTGCTGATGATCGATGCTCTTGCGCGTGTTGTAGGTCTCTGCAACCGAGGCCACCGAACGCGGGTCGTGCTTGTAGGCATCCCAGGTCTGGCCGAGCGGGTCCTGGGTGTTGTTCTGCTCCAGGCTGCTGTAGATCAGCGCCAGGTGGGAGTCTTCGTCAGGGTTGAGCGTCAGCTTGCCGAAGGTCTGGTCACGCCGGGCCGCGCTGTGGTCGCGATAGCCATCGGTGTCCATGCGCGAGGCATCCAGCACGAAGCCTGCCGTCTCGTTGCCGCCCTGGGCCGACAGATGATTCTTGTTGAAGCCGTCGCTGCCAAAGGTGGTTTCTGCGCCGACAGTGGCCGGGCCCTGGCCGTCGCGGGTGAACATCTGGATCACGCCGCCGGCATTGCTGCCATAGATGGTCGAGGCCGGGCCGCGCAAGACTTCGATGCGGTCCGCCACATCGAGGTTAAGAGACGCCGCCTGCCCCTGGCCATCCGGGGTGCTGGCCGGGATGCCGTCACTGAACAGCTTCAAGCCACGGATGCCGAAGGCCGAGCGTGCGCCATATCCCCGCGAGGAAATCTGCAGATCCTGGGCGTAGTTCTGACGGTTCTGCACCACCAGCCCCGGCACCCGTGACAGCACTTCGGACAGGTTTACGCCCAGTTGGCCGTCGGTGCCTTTGGACAGATCTACGGTGTCGATGGAAAACGGCAGCTCGAAACTGGAGGCCGGCGCATAGCTGCCGGTGACCACGGTGGGCTCGGCAATTTCGACCGTCGAGGCAGTGGAGTCTGCATAGCCCAGGCTGCTCGTGCCTACGCCCCAGCAAAAGAGGGTCAGGTTGAGGGGGACGCTCAAGCTGGAGCGGGTAAAGCGAGGTGACATCTGAAACTTCCTGTTTTAGCGGGCAGCGCATAGGCGATGATCAAGGGGGGGCGCGATTATCCGTGGTCCCGGCGCCGGTTGCACCCCCGCAGACGCATTTCCCGAGGCCTTCCTAAAATGAACTCCCGCAAGCTGCAGCCCCCTAACCAGAAACACCTACAATAACCACCTGAAATCCAACGCTGGTCGCGCTTGTACCCGCAAGCCCCGGCGATGAGAGGTATGCAATGGCTCACGCTTTCCTGAAAGGCCTGGTCGCGATTCTGCTGGCGGGAGCCACGAGCCTGGCGGCTGCGGATGAGCCCGCGATCCGGGTGGTCACCGAAGAGCTTCCCCCGTACAACATGTCCGAGAACGGAGGCGTGACGGGGCTGAGCACGGAGATCGTGCGGACAGTCATGAAAGGCGTGGGGGCCTCTGCGAACATCGAGGTCCTGCCTTGGGCACGGGCCTATGACCTGGCGCTGCACACCGAAAACGTGCTGATCTACTCCATCGCCAGGACGGCCGAGCGCGAGCCTCTGTTCAAATGGGTCGGCGCCATCGCACCGACGCGATGGTACCTCTTCAGCCTGTCGGATCGCCCGATTCAGTTGACGTCCCTGGACGATGCCCGCCGCTATCACATCGCAACCGTCAACCAGGACGTCGGCGAGCAATACCTGATCGCCCATGGATTCGAGGTGGGCAAGGAGTTGCAGTCCAGCAGCATGTACGAGAACAACTACCGCAAGCTTAAAGTGGATCACGTCGAGCTGTGGATTTCCAACGAGTTGAACGCCATCAACCTGATGCGCAAGAACGGTGACGATCCCGACACCACCATGGTGCGCTCATTGCCCCTGCCTGAACTGTCGAGTGAGAACGGGCTGTACATGGCGTTCAGCCCGGGCACGCCGGACGAAACGGTGAACCGCTTCAAGGCCGAGCTTGAAAGGATCCGGCGCGACGGTACCTATGCAGCCATCCTCGACAAATGGCTCAAGGGTGCCGGGCCTGCGCATTGACTCGGCCCCTGTCGCGCAGCCAGGCCACCGAGTCCTCGGGCGACATCGGTTTGGCGATCAGATAGCCCTGCACCAGCACGCAGCCCAACCTTCTCAAGACTTCAAGTTCTTGCGCGGTTTCCACGCCTTCGCTCACACACTCCAGGCCCATGTCGGCGCTCAGCGCCAGCAGCGACTTGACGATCTTGTAGCTGGCCGGATTGCTCTGAATGTTGGTAATGAATGAGCGGTCGATCTTGAGCTTGGTCAGCGCCAGCCCGTGCAACTGACTGAGGCTGGAATAGCCGGTGCCGAAGTCATCCAGCGAGATGCCGCAGCCCAGGGTGCGAAAGGTCTGGACAGCCCACTGGGCCTGCTCGATGTCCTGAATCACGGCTGTCTCGGTGATCTCGAAATCAATGCGAGCCGGATCGATTCCGCTTTCCTCGATCAGCCTGACGAGGGTGCGCACCGCTTCCCTGGAGCCGCAATCATGGGCCGACAGGTTGAACGCCAGGCGCACATCGTGCGGCCATGCCATCGCCCCGGCCAGGGCCTTCCTGAGCAAGGGCACGGTCAAGCGGTTGATCAGCCCCAGACGTTCAGCGACGGGTATGAATTGACCGGGGGCCACCGGGCCGAGCTGAGGGCTCGTCCAGCGAGCCAAGGCTTCGAACGCCACCGTGTTGCCCGAGCGGATGTCGAGAATCGGCTGGTAGACGACACTGAATTCCTGCGCCACATCGGCCTTGCGCAACCCCTGCTCCGTGCGGATATCGCGGTTCAGGTCCAGGTAGTGGGCCGCCGAAAACTGGCAGATGCTGCCCGGCCCTTCGCGCTTGCTCTGGTACAGCGCGTAGTCGGCGAACTCGTAGGCCTGGGTGGCATCGCTGGCCATGTCCGGGTAGATCACAAAGCCCAACGAGGCACTGATGGACACCTGAATGTCACCGATGCTGAAGGGCTCTTGGAGTAACGTCTGGATGTCATTCCCCAGCGCGGCCAACACGTCCTGTGACGCATCTTTTTTCAGCAGGCCGAACTCGTCGCCGCCCAGACGCGCCATGTGCAGGCCGTCGCTTTCGTAGCCCATCAGGCGCTGCCCCACCTGAAACAGCAGCTTGTCACCGACGCTGTGGCCATAGAGATCGTTGACCGGCTTGAAGCCGTCGAGATCGATGAGGCCTACGGCAAAACGTGACTGCTCCTCGGAGGCACTGGCCAGATGATCGTCCAGCAAAGCGAAAAACTGCCGACGGTTCGGCAGTCCGGTGAGGCTGTCCTGATTGGCCAGCCGTTCATTGTCGGCGCTGAGTTTCTCGGTATGGGCCTGGATGTTCACCAGCCGGGTGAAATCCTTGTAATGGTCTTGAAGCACCCAGATCATTGCGGCAGACACCAGCAGTACGTTGACTGCCATCGCCATGTAAACGTAAGTGCCGGTGGACACGAAAAAGCCGATGAAGGCGATGTTGACCACGGCCGTGGTGATCAGGGCGGCGGAACGCAGGTGCATCATGCAGAAGATGCAGGCGATCACGGTGATCGCCATGTAGAACGCAATGTGCGAACGGGAGTAGGCATCGCCGTAGGGATACAGCGCCAACGCCCAGGCCGTGAAGCCAAACGCCAGGAACACCGCCAGCCGATTGGTGCGGGTGAGGGTCTGCAGGATGGCGTCAGGGTGGGCCGGCACACCGCGCTTGCGCCACCACAGCATGGCCCGCAGGCTACCGACCCCGGTCAGAAGCGCAGGCAGGTACACCGCGAGCCAGCGCGGGGCCAGATGCACGTGGGTGAAGGCCAAGGCGATGGTGTTCACCAGCAGGATGACGTACATCACCGGCAGTTGCCGGGACAGTGCAACGTACTGCGCATTCAGCAGTTTTGCGTTGTCACGGTCCACGGAAAACAGTGCCCTGAACCGCGAGAAAAGGTTGTCTCTCATTGATCGGGAAGTCCCGCAGCGTTCACAACCGTTACCATTTCAACTTTCCACCGGTTCTATCGACGTTGTTCAGGATCATTCCTGTGTACTCGGCTTGCCTGCCCATTTCTGAAGACCGTTCGTAAGTAAGGCGCAGACATGATGTTCAACACGTTTTTCAAGGCCGCTGGATGAATGGAAAGATTCGAAGTTCGCACTCGAGCGGATTGATTTTTATCCGTTCTTGGCGCGTTACCGGAAGTCTGTAGGAGCGCGCTTGCCCGCGATGGCGGTGGGTCATTCGACATCGAGGCGTCTGGCCTGGCGCGTTCGCGGGCAAGCGCGCTCCTACGGGGATCGGTGGTCACGCCACCTGAGAACAACCCACACCCCGTAGCAGTCCGGCTTGCCGGCGACAGCGATCTTGAAAACGCCGACGCCGGCAAGCCGTGCTGCTACGGATGATCTGCACCGATCTTGTAGGAGCGCGCTTGCCCGCGATGGCGGTGGGTCATTCGACATCGAGGCGTGGGGTCACGCCTCGGAACGTCCGGAATTCAAGGCAGCCTGGATGCACGCGACAAGGGGTTGTTCGTCGAACGGCTTGGTCAGATACCCCGCAGCCCCGAGGCGTTGCGCCGCGAGCCTGGGCGCGGGCTCGGCGGAGGCTGTCATGAAGATCACCGGTATCTGGACGCCCTGCGCGATGAGGTGCTCGCACATGTTCAGGCCACTCATGCCCGGCATCTGTATGTCAGATATCAGGCAATCGGTGACTCCCATGAGTTCAGAGCAGAGGAAGTGTTCGGCGCTGTCGAACAACTGAATGGTGTACCCATACGAACGCAGCAGACTGCCGAGAGAGAGCCGAACATCATCATCATCGTCGACAATCGATATAATCGCAGGAGTGGGCAATTTACGTACCTTGCGTTGATAAGGTACAAGTCAAATGACTTCGCCTGCTCGCACAATACGCCTTCACATTTCCCGCTTAATCATACTTGCGTATAAATCAACGCTTGATGGCCAGGTTCAATGTCTCAGCCATGCGCACCAGTTCGGCGAAGGTCTTGGCTTGCATCTTTCGCATGACACTGGCCCGATGGATTTTCACGGTGATTTCACTCAGGCACACCTCACCTGCGATCTGCTTGTTCATCAATCCCGACGCTGCCAGCGCCATGATGCCCTGCTCCCGCACAGTCAGGCTCTGGTAGCGGCTGCGCAGGCCGGCCAGCCCTTTGTTGACCTCGCGCTGTTCCAGATCCTTGCTCAATGCCAAAGCGACGGCATCCAGCAGGTCCTGCTCGCGAAACGGCTTGGCCAGAAAATCGATCGCGCCGGCTTTCATCGCACGTACCGTCATGGCGATGTCGCCATGCCCGGTCATGAAGACGATTGGCACGGTTTCCTCTTTCCTGACCAGTTCATTCTGGAAATCCAGCCCGCTGACACCTTGAAGCCTCACGTCCAGAACCAGGCAACACGGCGCATCCGGCCGCTTGAAATCAAGAAAATCCGCCACTGACGCGAAGATTTCCACGCGCAGGCCGATTGAACGAAGCAAGCTGCTCAAGGACTCGCGCAGCAGTTGATCGTCATCGACAATGTAGACGATGGAGGCTGGGGTAGTCATTTCGCCAACGGCCTGAAGTGTGCCCACGGTTATCATTCCTTGTTCGTAAAGAGCCTGACGCCCGGAACGCGCAACGCCTCTGGGTGGTGCACCGCGGGTGCAGACCAGTTGTGCAGACATCACCCCTTACCCCCACTCACGCACTGTCTTCTGTCGCCGCGCCAGGCGAATGTACAGGCGACCTACTGTAAAAAGTTACTGCGCAGGTCGATAGGACATAAACCCCTGTATTTCAGCCATTTGTTCAGACACATACATTCGTGATCGCCGTCCGCAGCGTTGAACGAGAGGCCTACCCAAGGCCGGTTTTCACTGTAAAGTGAGCGTGCTGAATATCCTGTGCAAGCGCACTGTGACTGGCCGTCGTATCTGGAAAACCTATGGCAGAACAAATACCGTTGATTCCATTCAAATCGGTTGGGTGCGCTGAGTGTCGGAACCTCGATAACCTGGGTTTCAGCTTCACCATGGCGTTCCAGCCAATCTTCAATGTCAGGACAGGCTTGCCGTACGCCTACGAAGCCCTTGTTCGTGGGCTCAATGGCGAATCCGCTGCCAGCATCCTGGGACTGGTGAATGATCAAAACCGATACCGCTTTGATCAGGCGTGCCGGGTGCGAGCCATTGAGCTCGCGGCGGAACTGGGCCTCCCCGCGATCCCGGACTGCAAGCTCAGCATCAACTTCCTTCCCAATGCCGTGTACAGGGCCGAAACCTGCATTCGTGCAACACTGGAAGCTGCCCGCACGTTTGACTTCCCGGTTGAGCGCCTGATGTTCGAGGTCACCGAAGGGGAGCGAGTCGACGACCCTGATCACCTGAAATCCATCTTTCAGGAGTACGAGCGCCAGGGTTTCACGACCGCAATCGACGATTTTGGGTCAGGGTATTCCGGACTCAACTTCCTCGCGATGTTTCAGCCCAACGTTCTCAAGATCGACATGGCGCTGACACGCGGTATTGACCGGGATGGAGTACGGCGCGCCATTGTTGAAGGCATCGTACTGGTATCTGAGCGGCTGGGTATTACGGTCGTGGCCGAAGGCATCGAAACGCTTGAAGAACGAGACACGCTGCTGGCGTTGGGCGTCGATCTCATGCAGGGCTTTCTTTTTGCCAAACCCACAGTGGGCAAACTGTAGACAATGCCGCAGGCGTTGATCCCTGCATCTCGCCGCACCTGATCCAGGCCTCTGCACGCCCCGGTTCCGCCCTGCCCGTTGGCAAGCCGGCGGGCGCCCCTTTCGCACTCGTCGGCGCGGCCTGTAACCCGGTTGGCGAGTCGATGTCGATGTCAGACGCTCGGTCCGGTGATCTTTTTATTCTGAACCATACAGGGCTGAAGGACTCAGCTTAATGGACGGATGCGACATCAGAATCTCCCATGTTCGCCTGGATACTCCGGGTTCTGATCTCTCCCGCTGGGCGATGGTCCTGGAAGCTGATGACTCGACATCCTCAAATTTCCCCACCAAAGGAATGATCCATGACGTCCAAACTCTCAATCGCTGCTTTATCCATCACTCTATTCTGCGCGGTTTCAAGCGTTTCCTACGCGGCTGATGAACCTGGCGTGACGCTCAATCGCCCTGGAACCGGGGACAGGGAATACAAAGTGGGCGATCCCGTGCCCGACGAATATCAACGTGAAAGCATGGAAGTCAAAGACTGGAAAAGTCGGCACTTGAAGGCGCCCGCCGAGCACGAGCAATGGGTGCAAATCAACGGCAAATATGCCTTGATCAGTGTGCCGACGGGCACCATCAAGGAAATGGTCAACAAGTGATCGGGAGGCGTTCAGCCATATCGCCACCAAGCTTGGCAGTCGGCGCCGCATTCACGAAAAGCCCGTGCAGGGCACGGGCAACTTCCTGGCTCAAGCGCCACAGGATGCGGTCCTGCCTGCCTTGAATCAAAAGAACGCGTAGGTGTAGTTGAAGATCAGTCGGGTCTGGTTGGTGTCGACAATCGGACTGCCGCCGCCACGGTAGATGCCGTGGCGCAGGGTGGTCCCAAAGCCCTTCAACGGCCCGGATGGCACCACGTAATCGACGCGCATGTCAGTTTCCCACTCGTGGGTGTCAGGGCCGGTGCCATTGGCGGCCCTGGCGTCTTCACCACGCAGGTAGGCCACCGAGGTCTTCAGGCCCGGCACCCCGACGCTGGAGAAATCATAGGCGTACTGGGCCATGGTGGTGTTCTCGCCAGCGCGGGAGAAGTTGCCCACCACCGCGTCCGACCAGGAGTAGAACGACGCCCCGCCCTCCCCGTCGTTGCGCCCGCGACCATCGACCACGTTGGCCTGGTTAGCCCAGACGAAGCCGCCATCACTGGACACATGCTGGTAGCCCAGACTCAGGCTATGGCCATACAGGGTGTAGGTGAATGTGGCAATGCCGGTGTCGTTGTCCACCTCGCCCGGATTCTTCGCGTAGCCACCGTTGTTGTTGAAGCGGAAGCCGACATCGCCGTTGGCCCCGTCCGAGCGGCTTCTGAAATAGCGCAGGTCAGTCTTGAAGCTCTGGCTCTCGCTGATCGGCAGGACATGCTGCAGGCCGAAGAAATGCTGGGTGTAGAAGTCTTCAAGGTTGGCGTAGTAGTACTGCAGCGTGAGGTTTTTCGTAGCCTTCCAGTCACCACCAGCGAAGCGGAATTTGTTGCTGTCACGTGTAGCACCGGCTACCGACAGGCCCGAACTGTTAGTTGAGGCTCGGCCCCGAGCGCTCTCGATCTGCCCACCCGTGAGGGTGAGGTTGTCGATTTCCCTTGAGCTGAACATGAACCCACCGAACGTCTGCGGCAGCAGGCGGCTCTCGTTGGCGATCAGGATTGGCAGGTTCGGCGACAACGTGTTGCCGTAGCGCAGCTCGGTTTTCGAGAAACGCAGCTTGGCTGTGGCCCCCCCGGCACTCCACTCATGGGGCGCCGAACCATCGCTGTCGCTGGGGGTGAAGGTGTTGCTGTCCGGGTGGTGGCCCTTGCCGCCATCCAGGTGGATGCCGACCAGGCCCTGCAGGTCTAGACCGAAGCCTACGGTGCCCTCGGTGAAACCGGACAGGTAATCAACCTTGAACGCCTGCGCCCACTCGCGCTGGTCTTTGCCGCCTTCGTGGTTGTCGACGTTGTAATAATAGTTGCGCGCGTTGACCGTCAACTTGCTGTCTTCGATGAACCCTGCGTGAACCACCTGTGCAACCCCAAGGGCTGCGGTGGTCATCATCAGGCGCGCGGGGAATCTGTTTTTTCTGCTCATTGTCCTGCTCACTCTTGTTGTGTTGCGTGCAGCCGATACCGCCGGAATTATTGTTCGGGTTCTGCGCGATGGGCGCAGTGCCCAACCGGTCAGAGGCTGTGGCGGAGCAAGGCTAGAGCAGGCAGCGACCGGCAAATAGCGGGGCTGCGGACAAACAGTTTTTACATGCTGGGGGGTAATCGGCAGCGTAGACAGCAACAAGGCGGACAGCCGATCCCCATTGTTCAGCCTGCGGAAAACTCATTTCGGCGCCGGGGCGTATAAGCAAACGGTCGGTCTGGATAGAGTCCTGCCATCTCGATTTCCCCTATCTCCCGTCATTCGGGACCCCAGGAGTTTCCAATGGCAGACACCGCGCAAGACAATCAGCCCGCCGGCTATATGCCTGACAAGATATGGCAACCGAAGACCGAGTACGGCGGCCAATTCGCAAGCATCAACCGCCCTGACTCGGGCGCGCGATTCGACCAGCCGCTGCCAGTCGGCAAGCACCCGCTTCAGCTGTATTCCCAAGGCACCCCCAACGGGCAGAAGGTGACGATTCTGCTGGAGGAATTGCTGGCGCTGGGGCACACGGGCGCCGAGTACGATGCCTGGCTGATCGACATCTTCAAGGGCGATCAGTTTGGCAGCGGGTTCGTCGGCATCAACCCGAACTCGAAGATCCCGGCGCTGGTGGACCGTTCGATGAACCCTGCCCTGCCCGTCTTTGAAAGCGGCTCCATCCTCGTCTACCTGGCGGAGCGCTTCGGCGAGTTCCTGCCGACAGAGCCACGAGCACGGGCGCAGACCTTCAACTGGCTGATGTGGCAGATGGGCACCGCGCCTTTCGTGGGCGGCGGGCTGGGCCACTTCTACGCTTACGCGCCGATCAAGATCGAATACGCCATCGACCGCTACGCCATGGAAACCAAGCGCCAGTTGCACGTGCTGGACACCCATCTGGCAACGCGGGAATACCTGGCGGGCGATCAATACACCATCGCCGACATGGCGGTGTGGCCGTGGCATCCGGGCAGCCTGTTTGGCGTCTACAACACTCACCAGTACCTCGACGTCGAGCAGTACAGCCACCTGCTGCGCTGGTATCACGCCATTGCCGCACGCCCCGCCGTGGCCCGGGGCCGCATCGTTAATCGCACGTCCGATGCACCGGGAACCTTTCTGCGCGAGCGTCACGACGCGGCTGATTTCGTGCCGTTTTTCAAGTAGTCACTCCGGTGTGGCCGTGGTCAGTGCAGGGTGCTGGTGTTCGCGCACAGCTCGGCGATCCAGTCGACGAACACCCGCACCTTGGTCGAGAGGTGACGGTTTTCCGGGTACACGGCGTACAGCGGCAGCGGCTCGTTGGCCCAGTCGTCGAGCACGGTAACCAGACGGCCCTCCCGCACCCAGGGCGCCAGCAGGAAATCCGCCATCTGGATAATACCCAGTCCCGACAGGCCTGCTGCGGTGTAGGCATAGCTGTCGCTCAAGGCGACAGGGCTGGACAGGGCCAACTGCACACGCTCCTCATCCCGGGTGAAATACCAGTCGAACATCTTGCCGGTGCGCGCGGAGAAGTAATTCACGCAACGGTGCTGCGTCAGATCGTTGGGGTGCAGCGGGCGGCCATGGCGTTCCAGGTAGGCCGGCGAGGCACAGGTGGCGTAGTGCATCGTCCCGACAGGCCGGGCGATCAGGCGCGAATCGGCAAGCTGTCGGCCGCCGCGTATGGCGCAGTCCACGCCCTCTTCGACCAGGTCCACCGGGCGGTCGCTGCACCCCAGTTCCAGTTGAATGTCCGGATAGCGCTCGAAGAAATCCGGCAGCGCCGGGACAATCACTTCGCTGGCAAGGCCGGTCGGCACATCGACCCTCAAGCGCCCTGAAGGGCTCAGACGGCTTTGCGAGACGGCCTCTTCGGCGTCACGCACCTCGCGCAATATGCGCAGGCAGCGCTCGTGGAACGATGCGCCGTCGGCGGTGACGCTGACGTGGCGTGTCGTACGGTTCAGCAGCTTGACCGACAGTGACGCTTCCAGCGACTGAATGAGGGTGGTGACAGTCGCTTTCGGCAACTTCATGTTTTCCGCCGCGCGGGTGAACCCTCCCGTGTCCACGACCTGGACGAAGACTTCCATTGCCAGCAATTTGTTGATCAAGGTCCTGGCCCCTGGCCGTGGGTGAAAGCCCATCATAAAGGGCGACAGCGCAAAGGGGGTCGATTTTCAGGAGGCTGACCGCGACCCCGTAGCAGCCGGGCTTGCCCGCGGGTGGGCCTCAAGGTCGCCCCGCCGGCAAGCCGTGCTGCTACGGGACGGTGTAATCTGCCAGCATGCAGGCAATGAAAACGGGGAACCTCTCTCACTGGACGTTTTCAGAGCTTTGTTGCGAAGCGAGCGCACGGACCACCACGGCCACTGGAGCAACCCGATGTTTCACCTGATGTTCACCACCCCTTGCCTGTATGTGATCGTGCGGTTCATCTGGCCGATGCCCTGGCCGCTGGCAGCCCGGCTGGCCGGTGCGCTGTTGCTGCTGCTCGCCTCGCAATATCACCTGTATTCCCGGCTCTCGTCCGGCAGCGTGTTCGACCCGGAATTTCCCCGTGCGGTAGTGATCCTCTTCAACTGGGCGTTTGGCGCGATATTGCTCATCGCGGTGCTGCAGATCGTGCTGGACCTGGGCACGCTGTTGACGATGCTGGTTCGCCAGCGCTGGCTGACCATCCCTGCCACCCTGCGTTATGCCGCAGGCAGCGCCGCGCTGGTGCTGGCGGCCATAGGCGTGCATCAGGCGATGCGCGTGCCGCCGGTGAAGGACATCGAGGTCGCCATCAAGAACCTGCCCCCGCAGTTCGAGGGCTACAAGATGTTGCAACTCACCGACATGCACATCAGCCGGCTGTTCGACGAGCCGTGGGCGCGCGCGGTGGTCAAGCGCTCCAACGCGCTGGGGGTGGACCTGATCGTGGTCACCGGTGACCTGATTGACGGCCCGATCAGCGCCCGTACCCGCGACGTGGCGCCGCTGCACGACCTGTACGCCACCGACGGGGTGTTCGTGATCCCGGGCAACCATGAATACTTCTTCGATAACGAAGCCTGGATGCAGTACTTCGTGTCACTGGGCATGACGCGCCTGAACAACAGCCATGCGCTGATCGAACGGGGCGGCGCGCAGCTGATACTGGCCGGCGTGACGGACCTCAGTGCGCCACGGGCGGGGCTGCCCGGGCCGGACCTCAAACAAGCGCTGACCGGCGCCCCCGCCAACACGCCGATCATCCTGCTCGACCACCAGCCTCGCAACGCCCGGCAATCCGCTCGGCACGGCGTGGCGTTGCAGCTGTCGGGCCACACCCACGGCGGCATGATCCGCCCCCTCGCCCCGTTCATCGCCCGGGCCAACGAAGGCTTCGTGTCCGGGTTTTATGACGTCGACGGCATGCAGCTCTACGTCAACAACGGCACCGCCCTCTGGCCCGGATTCGCCTTGCGCCTGGGCGTCCCTTCGGAGTTGACGCGGATCACCCTCAAACGAGCCGTGGGCCCAGGCTGAAAAGTCGCAGCCTTCTCACTGCCAAAGATTGACAGCCGCAGGGAACGCTGGCTATAAATAGGGTGTTGTACGACGACAGACGATAAATCGTCCGTTCACCTCTAAAAATAAAAAATGAGTGTCGGTCACCACCATGAATTCGACTTCCTTGCTCATCTCCCCGAATGCCCTGCCCTGGGCCACTCATTTGCTACGTCAGCGTTATGCCATATCGGGTCCTCCCGAGAATCTGGTTGCCACCCCGCCGCACCGCACTTGTTAGACGTCTGACTCCAGAGCCTCGCGCTCCGGAGACGTACACGTGCACTCTCGTAAAACAGGCGAGAGACCATCACCCCTCCAAGAATAAAAGTGATGCCATGAACCCGAACGAATCCACCCATCCGCAAAGCCTCACCCGGGCGGCAACCCGGTCTGTCGGTAAATACCGCTGGACCATCTGCGCGCTGCTGTTTTTCGCCACCACGGTCAACTACCTGGATCGCCAGGTGCTCAGCCTGCTGGCGCCGGACCTGTCCACGGAGTTTGGCTGGAGCAACACCGACTACGCCAACATTGCCTCGGTGTTCCAGTTCGTCTATGCCATCGCGATGATCTTCGCCGGGCGCGTGGTCGACAAGATCGGCACCAAGACCGCGTACGTAGTGGCCATCGGCGTCTGGTCCACCGGCGCGGTCATGCATGCGTTCGCGGTGCCGTTGGGCCAGGGGATCGGCGCGATCACCACCGCCTTGGGCTTCGCGGCGATTCCGGTGTCCATTGCAGGTTTCATGCTGTCACGGGCAGTGCTGGCCATCGGTGAGGCGGGGAACTTCCCGATCGCGATCAAGGCCACGGCCGAGTACTTCCCGAAGAAAGAGCGCTCGTTCGCCACCGGGATCTTCAACTCCGGCGCCAACGTCGGCGCGATCGCAGCGCCCATCTGCGTGCCGCTGATCGCAGCGATGTGGGGTTGGGAATCGGCGTTCATCGTGATCGGCCTGCTGGGCTTCGTATGGCTCGGCTTCTGGGTGGCGATGTACGACAAACCGGATCAGCAGAAGCGTCTGACTGAAGATGAACTGGCCTACATCCGCAGCGACGAGGCCGAGCAGGTCAAGGCCGCTCCGGTGCCGGGCGCGCCTGCCAAGAAAGTCTCGTGGTTCAAGCTCCTGACCTACCGCCAGACCTGGGCCTTTGCCTTCGGCAAGTTCATGACCGACGGCGTGTGGTGGTTCTTCCTGTTCTGGCTGCCAACATACCTGTCTGCGCAATACGGCATGAAAGGCGCGGCCATCGTGATGCCCCTGTTCGTGCTGTACAGCATGACCATGGTCGGCAGCATCGGCGGCGGCTGGTTCCCGAGCTACTTCATGGCCCGCGGCGACAAGCCCTACGACGGCCGCATGAAAGCCATGTTCGTGATCGCCCTGTTCCCGCTGCTGGTGCTGCTGGCGCAACCTCTGGGCTACATCAGCTTCTGGGTGCCGGTGCTGCTGATCGGCATCGGCGCATCGGCACACCAGGCGTGGTCCTGCAACATCTTCACCACGGTTTCCGACATGTTCCCGCAGAAGACCGTGGCTTCCGTGGTCGGCATCGGTGGCATGGCGGGCGGCCTGGGCGGCGTGGTCATGACCAAGATCGGCGGCTGGGTGTTCGACTACTACAAGTCGATCAACGACATCCACACCGGCTACATGATCATGTTCGCGATCTGCGCCCTGGCGTACCTCGTCGCCTGGAGTGTGATGAAGGCCCTGGTGCCACGCCACAAGGAAATCACCGATCTCTGATCGGCCCTCTACAACCGGATTCTCACGGTCGCCCGTGGATACAGGCGGGGCGCATATCGCCCCGATTACAACAAAAAGGAAATATCGATGACCAGGTCCAGACTGCTGTTGGGTTTTGTATGTTTGTTTTCGGGCTATGTCGCCGCAGCACCGTCTGCGGACGAACAGGATGTCGCCAAGGCTGTCGATAAAATGACCCAGGCGATGCTGCACAAGGACACCAAGGCCCTGGCCGCCCTGACCTCGGACAAGGTCACCTATGGCCATTCCAGCGGCAAGATCCAGAACAAGGATGAGTTCATCGCCGACATCGAAACCGGCCGCAGCGGCTTCAAGACGCTGCAGATGCTCAACCAGAAAATCACCATGGACGGCGACGTCGCCCTGGTGCGCAACCACTTCTCCGCCCAGGCGGTGAACAGTGGCGTGGAAGTCCCGACCGAGATCGAGAACTTCCAGATCTGGCAGAAACAGAAAGGCCAGTGGCTGCTGATCGGCCGTCAGGCTTTCAAGTTCTGATCCAGTTGCAGCGGCCTGTCGGCGCGGGTGATCGTTGATCGCCACGCCGGCGGGCCAGGTGCTGGCGATCGATCCAGCTTTCATCAGTTCACCCCTGCCCGCCCGATCCCAAGGGCGCGACTCGAACCCCGATAAATCGCATTGAACCCGACAGATCCCGAGCGTTGTACTAGCCTCAAGATCCTCATGAAGGGAGTCACGCGATGAAAACATCTGTGTTCAACACGCTGCTGTGCTGCACCCTGCTGGTACTGGTCGGTTGCGCCAGTTCCCGGGTCGATCCGAGCCAGTACTCAGGTTTTCTAAAGGACTACAGCCGCCTCAAGCCGGCTGAAAGCGCCACTGGGGCGCCGGTAATGCGCTGGATCGATCCGGACATCAGGCCGGGACAATACAGCCGGGTGTACATCGAGCCGAGCCAGTTCTATCCCAAGCCCCAGCCCACGGCGGTGATCTCCGCGCAGACGCTGCAATCGATCACCCGCTACTTTGATGCCGCGCTCAAGCGCGAACTGGGCAAGGATCTGGCACTGGCGCAGGGTCCGGGGCCCGGCACCATCATCGTACGCCCGGCGATCACCGCAGTATCGACCCACAACGAAGGCCTGAAACCCTATGAGGTCGTCCCCATCGCGCTGGTGGCGGCGGCTGTGAACACGGCGTCCGGCGGGCGCGACCAGAGCGTCGACATCGCCACCGAAGCGGCGTTTCTGGATGCCGACAGCAACAGAGTGCTGGCCCAGGTGGTGCGCAAGGGTGCGGGCAAGCCGCTGGAAAACGACAAGACCCAACTGACCCTGGACGACGTCAAACCGGTGCTCGACGCCTGGGCCACCGACATGCGCCTGAGCTTCGAAAGACTCAAGGCCGGCAAATAGCGTCGCGGGATCTGTCGCATACACCGCCCCGCCGGCAAGCCGTGCTGCTACGAATGATCTCCACCGGCCCTGTAGGAGCGCGCTTGCCCGCGATGGCATCCGCAAGATCGCCTACGCCGGCAAGCCGTGCTGCTACGAATGATCTCCGCCGGCCCTGTAGGAGCGCGCTTGCCCGCGATGGCATCCGCAAGATCGCCTACGCCGGCAAGCCGGACTGCTACGAATGATCTCCACCGGCCCCGTAGGAGCGCGCTTGCCCGCGATGGCGTCCGCAAGATCGCCAACGCCGGCAAGCCGGACTGCTACGGGGTTACAGGCCAGTCGCAAACCCCGCGGACGTTTCACCCCGAACCCGCTATTTCAACCAGTTCTTCACCCGCGCCGAGTCTTCACGGCATCCGTGGGCAAACGCGGAGGTCAGCCATTCCCGGCGGCGTTCGTTGGGTTCGGACGACGACATCGCCAACCCGTAGTAGCTCTCGGCGCGGAACTCTTCAAGGCTCAGGTTCAAAGGGCGTGCGTTGTCCTGAACCCAGGCGATCGGGTCCTCGCCCGGCTGCAGGGCCGGCTTGTGCTTGGGATAGCAATAGGGGAACGTGGTTGGCAGCGGATAGTCCGCCTTATAGGGGTCGTCGCCCTGCACAACCGTCTCGAGAAGGGCCAGACGCTTGTTCAACTCATCGGTTGGCGGGTAGCTGAGGGCGCATTTGGCGTACTCCAGCGCGCCGGCTGTCAAACCCAGCGCCGCCGCCTGACCATACAGTGCGCACACCGCGTCCTTGCTGCCCAACGGTTTTTCGGCAAACAGCAACCTGGCCTTCAGATGAAAGGCAACCGCGTACCCCGCCGCAGCGGCGTTGTCCAGATGAGCCTTGAGTTGCTGGTGGCTTTCGGTCATCCGCGTGATGATCGCTTCGGCCTGCTGCTTGTCGGCGCCTTCCTGTTGCGAAAGCGCCATCAGCGCGTCTTTCTCGTCAACCAGATCGTCAAGGGCCTTCAACGCTGCGTGGTATTCACCGGTGGCTTGCGCACTCGGCGCGGCGGGCGCCGCGAAAGCCGACGTGGCGGCAAGGGACACCGCTAACACGGCGAGAGATCGGGGGATCATGCAAAGCTTCCTGTCATGCTGAACCTCAAGGATAGGTGCGGCTGCGCAGGACCGATGCCTGGCCAGGCCACCAGACGGTATCGTCCGCAACCGCAAAATCCTTAGGCCCTCACTGCCCTCAGCGCAGAAATTCCTCCGTGGAAACCACCTTCGCATAGCCAAACCGCAGCGCCGCCATGAACGCCGCATGGACCTGGACCGACGGCACGCTGACGCCGTTGAACTCCAGATCATGGGTCGCGCAGGCATCGTGGATGACGGTGGTCTTGAAGCCGAAATCGTCAGAGGCGCGGGTCACGGCGTCGATGCACATGTGGCTCATGTTGCCGATGACGGTCACGTTCTCGATCTCGCGAGCCTGCAGGATCGCCAACAGCCGGGTCTTGCGGTACGGATTCATGAAGTGCTTGAGAATCACCGTTTCGTCAGGCAGCGCCGCAGCCTTGGGATGCAGTTGCGCGCCTTCGCTGCCGGGTACGAAGAACGGCGCATCCGGGGACGGCGTTTCGTGACGGATATGGATGACCAGATCACCCTGCGCTCGCGCGGCGGCGATGATGCGCGCGGCGTTATCGGCCGCCGCCTGGACGTTTGCCAGCTGCCATTTGCCGCCGGGGAAGTAGTCATTCTGGATGTCGACGACGATCAGTGCAGTGTTGCTCATGGGAAACTCCGGGGAGAAAAGGTGGCTGCAGCTTCAATAGTCCGCAGAAGTAGCGGACCGAGGCGGTATCCGCCGTTGAATCCAGTATCGATCCCGCCAGAAATGTTGAGAATTCCCGGCTTGGGCAATTGACTGTTTCACCCGGAGAAATCAATCGTCGTTTTCTCAACACACTCTTACGGCACTGCGAATGATTCGGGCCACGAGCGCTTTCGTCTGGCAGTCGCTAGACTTCACCTTCGGTTTCAACCCAGGGTAAAAGGATCAGGCCATGCTGACCGAACTCAGTAGCTACCTCGACGCGTTCATTGCCACCGCCGACGAGGGCAGTTTTTCGGCGGCTGCCCGGCGGATGGGGCTGACGCCGGCGGCAGTCAGCAAGAGTGTCGGGCAACTGGAGGCGCGGGTCGGCGTGCGGCTGTTCCAGCGCAGCACCCGCAGCCTGGCGCTGACGTCCGATGGCGAACGCCTCTATGCCCAGGTGCGCCTGCCGTGGGGCGAGATCGGCGATGCCCTGACCGACCTGCGCCAGGGCGCGGGCAAGCCGGCGGGCACGCTGAAGGTGTCGTTGGCCTACACGGTCGGGCGCGAGTACTTCGTGCCGATGATGGATGAATTCGTGCGTCGCTACCCGGACGTGGTGCCCGATCTGCATTTCGATAACCGCCAGGTCGACCTGATCAACGAAGGTTTCGACGTGGCCATCGGTGGCGGCATCGAGTTGACCGACGCCCTGATCGCACGGGAACTGGCGCGGCTGCGCATCGTGCTGGTGGCCTCCCCGGCCTATCTGAAGGAGCATCCGGCGCCGGACCACCCACAGGAACTGACGCGCCATCGCGGGCTGTTGCGCCGGGTGCTGAGTTCCGGCCGACTGGCACCGTGGAAGCTGAAGAATCATGCCGGCGAGGAAGTGGTGGCCAGCGTGCGTCCGGTGATGATACTGGACGACCCTGAAGCCATGGCTCGCGCAGCCGCTACCGGCATGGGCATCGCCATGCTGCCGATTCCCCATGTATTGCCGTTGCTTGAGCGCGGCGACCTGGTGCGGATACTGCCCGACTGGTACGCCGACTCACTGCCGCTGTCGATCTACTACACCAGCCGCAAACTGGTACCCGCCAAGGTCCGGGTGTTCGTGGATTTCATCGTCGAAGGGTTTCGCGCCAGCGGTCACGTGGCCCGCTTCAACAAGTGGTGAATTTACAACCGTTGGTTGATGCTGAACCTGCCATCTGGCGACTACAGGTTTGGCCAGCAGCGGGTTAGCCTGTTGCCCAAATCCAGTCTTACCGGAAGCATCCCATGAAAAAGATCGGCTTTCTCAACTTCGGGCACTGGTCGACGTCCGCCCATTCCCAGGCCCGCTCCGCCGCTGATGTGCTGCTGCAATCGATCGACATGGCCGTCGCGGCTGAAGAACTGGGCGCGGACGGCGCGTTCTTTCGCGTCCACCACTTCGCCCGGCAACTGGCCTCACCCTTCCCGCTGCTGGCGGCGGTAGGCGCGAAAACCCGGCGCATCGAGATCGGCACCGGTGTGATCGACATGCGTTACGAGAACCCGCATTACATGGTCGAAGATGCAAGCGCTGCCGATCTGATCGCAGGCGGTCGCTTGCAACTGGGCATCAGTCGCGGCTCGGGGGAACAGGTCATCGAAGGCTGGCGGCATTTCGGGTATGCGCCCAATGAAGGCGAGACTCACGCCGACATGGCGCGCAGGCATACGGAAGTCTTTTATGAGTTGCTGCGCGGCAAGGGCTTTGCCCAGCCCAACCCACGGCCCATGTTCGCCAACCCACCAGGGCTGCTGCGCCTGGAGCCGCATTCCGAAGGCCTGCGGGACAGGATCTGGTGGGGCTCGGCATCCGACGCAACCGCCGTGTGGGCAGCGCAAATGGGCATGAACCTGCAGACATCCACTCTGAAGGTCGACGAAAGCGGCGAGCCCCTGCACATCCAGCAGGCCGAGCAGATCCGCCTGTATCGACAGGCCTGGAAAGAAGCCGGGCATACCCGCGAGCCGCGCGTGTCGGTGAGCCGCAGCATCTTTGCGATCACCAATGACATGGACCGCATGTACTTTGGCTCAAGCGACGAAAGCCAGGACACCATCGGCCTGCTGGACGGCCATATCCAGACCGTTTTCGGGCGTAATTACGCGGCCGAGCCGGATGTGCTGATCGAGGCGCTGGCCAGGGATGAGGCCATCGCGGCCGCCGACACCCTGCTGCTGACCGTGCCTAACCAGTTGGGGGTGGAATACTGCGCCCACGTGATCGAGTCGATCCTCAAGCATGTCGCGCCTGGGTTGGGATGGCGATAGCGGCCACAGGATCGCCGGTCACAAACCTCGCGTTCCATCCGCGCCATTGTAGGAGCGCGCTTGCCCGCGACGACGTCGGTAGATCCCACACACCTCCGACGCCCGACAGATCCCGTCGCGGGCAAGCGCGCTCCTACAGGTGGGAATCTGAACACCGCCCCCGTAGCAGTCCGGCTTGCCGGCGGGGGCGTGCGCAAGATCGCTGACGCCGGCAAGCCGGACTGCTACGCGGGATGCCCGCGGGATCTGAACTCGACCCGTGGGGCGCTAACTCTTGCTCTTGTTTTTCTTCTTGTTAAACGCCTTCAACCGCGCACTCGCGTTCTGCACCGCGGCCATTTTTTCCGGGCGTTTCATGCCGCGCCATTTGCGGATTTCCTCGCGGCTGCGTCCGCAACTCACGCACATCTCGCTGTTGAGCTGACACAGCGACACGCAGGGGTTTTCAATGTCCTTTGCCATGCCTGCCTCCCGCGCGCTGCCGTGAGTTCAGCCGAGCCACCCAGTCCCCACCGTGCTGGGCATTGCAGCGCTCTTCGGAATCGAATTCGACGTGGACAGCGATGGTCGAAACACTGATTCCGACATCATCGAACGCCGCTTGAGTCAGGGCCTGCATCCGTTGTTTGTCCTGGCTGGCGAGCGCGGCATTCATGCTCGCATCACTGTCGAACACCCAGGTCACCACCAGGCTGTCCGCCAGGCGCTCGTAATCCACGCGATGGGTGAGCCATTCAAAGCCCGCAATCTCGCTTTTTGCCGTTTCGCAGGCCCAGGTCAGTGCCCTCACCAGTTCGCGCTCGATACCGGCATGTTTTCGTTTCGATGAAGGCATCAGGCGACCCTGTATTCAACGGTAAGGTGAGTCACTTCATGCACTGGCTTGAGCGCGACACGCACGTCTTCGGCCGATTGCAGCGACGAACCCTGGACACTGACGATGGCGGCGCGAGCCGAAGGTCCTACTCGCCAGACATGCAAGTCAGTGATCCGCAGCGCCGGGTTGTGCTCCAGCAACTCGCGAATCTCCTCGGCCACGTGCTCATCGGTGCGGTCCAGCAAGACAGAAGCCGTGTCGCGCATCAAGGTCCACGCCCAGCGCGCGATGACCACCGCACCGACGATGCCCATGACTGGATCAAGCCAGACCCAGCCCAGGAACTTGCCCGCCAGCAACGCGACGATGGCCAGCACCGAGGTCACGGCGTCGGCCAGCACGTGCACGTACGCCGACCGGAAATTGTTGTCCTGCTCGTGGCTGTGCTCGTGATGATGTTCATGGGCGTGATCGTGCCCATGCTCGTGACTGTGTCCATGGCTGTGGCCGTGGCCCAAGAGCAAGGCGCTGACGACGTTCACAGCCAGGCCGACAACGGCAATCAGGGTGGCCGTCCCGAACTGCACCTGGGTGGGCTCGAACAGTCGCAGCACCGATTCGACACCAATCCCCAGGGAAATCAGACCCAGGATCAGCGCCGAGGCAAATCCGCCAAGATCCCCCACCTTGCCGGTGCCGAAGCTGTAGGCATTATCGGTCGAATGCCTGCGGGCGAAGGCATAGGCAGCGGCGGCAATTCCCAACGCTCCGGCATGGGTCGCCATGTGGAACCCGTCGGCCAGCAGCGCCATGGAGCCGGTGATGTATCCGGCCGCGATCTCACCCACCATCATGACCACTGTGAGAACCACCACCCACAGGGTGCGGCGGGCGTTTTCATCGTGCCCGGCCCCGAGAAAGTCGTGGCTATGGCTGTAATCGGCTGTGCTCATAGACACCTCACTTGGAGTAACGGCGAATGGCTTCAAGCAGCTCTTCGACGCCCTGAGCCCGCTCTTCATCGCTCAGGCCAGGTTTGGCGACGTGTTCGCGTGCGTGGTCTTCGATGATCTCGTCGAGCAACCCGTTGATGGCGCCACGGGTGGCCGCGACCAGATGCAGCGTCTTGGCGCAGTCGGCCCCACCCTCCAGCGCGCGCTCGATGGCCTGGACTTGCCCCGAGATGCGCCGAACGCGCTTGAGCAGATCGTCTCTTCCTGCCTTGGTGTGCGACATAGCATACCCCCCTACCCTATATAGGGCGGCATGATGCACTCAAGAATGGGTTGGCACAAGTGCCACCGAAACACTCCCGTAGCAGCACGGCTTGCCGGCGGGGGCGTTCTCAAGATCGCTCCCGCCGGCAAGCCGTGCTGCTACGGGTCAGTGGCCGGAGCCCTGGTGGCGTCAAGTCACCAGCCGATAATCCGCCGGCAACGGCCCGAATGCGTCGGTGTAGACCTCGCACAGCCAGTCGATGAACACCCGCACCCGTGGCGACAGATGCCGGTGGTGGGGATACATTGCCGACAGCGTCAGGCCCGGGCTCTGCCAGTCGCTGAGCACCTCCACCAGACGCCCCGCCTGCAGGTCCGCCTCCAGGTGGAAACGCGGCACCTGGATCAGGCCGCAACCCTGTAGCGCGCACACCACGTAGCTTTCGGCATCATTGACGGCCATCCAGCCGCCGAGGTGGAACTCGCGGATCTGGCCATCGATCAGCAATTCGAGTGGGTAATCCACCGCGCCGTTGCTGGCGAAGAATCTCACCGCCTGATGCCTAGCCAGATCCTCGGGTGTGCGTGGGGTGCCGGCACGCGCCAGGTATTCGGGGCTGGCGCAGATCACTTGGGGCATGACCGCCAGAGGCCGGGCGACCAGTGCCGAATCCTTGGGGGCGCCGGCGCGAATCACGCAATCCACGCCCTCGCGCACCAGATCCACCAGGCGGTCGCCGCCACTGACCGTCAGGTCTATACCCGGATAACGGCCGCGAAACTCATTGATCCTCGGCAGCACCACCCGGGTGGCGTGGGTGCCATGCATGTCCACCCGCAACACGCCCTGCGGACTGGCCGCCACATGGCGCAAGGAAGATTCAGCGTCGTCCAGTTCGCTGAGCACGAACACGCATCGCTCATAGAACGCCTGGCCATCGACCGTGGGCCTGACGTGGCGTGTGGTGCGTTCGAGCAGGCGGATCCCTAGCCTGGCCTCAAGCTCCTTAATCGCGTGGGTCGCCGTTGCCCGTGGGATGCCCAGCACCGCCGCCGCGCGGCTGAATGAGCTGAGTTCGACGATCCGGGTGAAGAGCTGCAGAGATTCGAAGCGGTCCATCGATTGTTGTCCGCAGTTGAATTGTGTTGGCAATTTAGCGGGATTTATCCGGCAGGCGCAAACAAGCAGAATCTTTTCCAAGGCAAACGCACCCATTTCAAACCGGAGAACCTCATGAACGATCAAACGCGCAAGACGGCCATTGTCACCGGTGGCTCCCGTGGCATCGGCAAGGCCATCGCCCTGCGTCTGGCCGCTGACGGCTTTGCGGTGGTCATCAGCTACAGCAGCAACGAAAGCAAGGCCCGGGGCACCCTTAGCGCCATTGAAGCTGCCGGCGGCAAGGCCATCGCGATCAAGGGCGATGTCGGCAATGTCCAGGACGTCGCCGCGCTGTTCGAGGGTGCCAAAAGCGCATTTGGCAGGATCGATGTGGTGGTCAACAGTGCTGGCATCATGAGCATGGCGCCAATCAGCGAAGCCAGCCTCGACGACTTCGACCGGATGATCGCCACCAACCTGCGCGGCGCCTTCCTGGTGCTGGGCCGGGCGGCGGCCGATGTGGAAAGCGGTGGTCGCATTATCGCCCTGACCACCAGCGTGATCGCCAAGTCATTCCCGTCCTACGGTCCTTACATCGCCTCCAAGGCGGGCGTCGAAGGCCTGGTGCACGTATTGGCCAACGAACTGCGCGGTCGGCAGATCACGGTCAACGCCGTGGCACCGGGACCGGTGGGCACCGAGCTGTTTCTGGAAGGCAAGAGCCAGGAGCAGGTCAACCACATCGCCAGCCTCGCGCCGCTGGAACGCCTGGGCACACCCGAAGACATCGCCGCGGCGGTGGCCTTCCTGGCCGGCCCGGACGGCGGCTGGATCAACTCGCAGGTATTGCGCGCCAATGGTGGGTTTGCCTGAACCGGCGCGGCTCAGGCCGTGACATCGTCAGCCAGCAAGGAAAGCACGAACCGGCGCTCGTTTGCCGTACTGTGATCGGCGTCGTCCGGAGCAGGCAGAAACCCGCAGCGGGCCAGGACCTTTTGCGAGCCCAGGTTCTGCTCATAGACGAAGGCCACCAGTTGCCCGAGCTGCCACCGGTTGCGCGCCTCGTGGATCAGGCGTTTCAAGGCAAAGGTGGCGAGCCCCTGCCCGGCCGCTTGCTGATCGATGCGATAACCCACTTCGGCGCAGCCAGCGGCCGTGTCGATGCTTTTGAGATTGGCCCGGCCGATGATGCGCTGATCGTTATCGAGGATCACCATAGGGTGCCAGTTTCCTGAGGCAAGGCCGCCGAGGCAGGACGCGATGTGTTCGGCAACGCCCTGCAACGAGTAGAACTCAGGCGCCCGTGGTTCGATGTGCGATTCGAACCATTGCCGGTTGCGCACTTCGAATTCGAGCAATGCCTGGGCATCGGTGTCTTGCAGTTCTCTGACCTTGAATGAATCCATTCACCTGTGTTCCTGATATGAACTGCCGTCATCCGGCACGAATCGCAAGACGCCGACCGTCTCGCTGCGTTTTTCGGAAGTCTGCTCATCGGACGGATGCTGAACGCCGTCACACACCACGACCTCGGCGAAGTCAAACGGGCTGACGCCTTCCAGGCACGCCGCATTGATGCCGAACTGTTCGGGGTTGGAGCGACGCTGGTGGTGGGTGTAGATGCCGCACTTCGAGCAGAAGTAGTGCTTCGCCGTCTTGGTGTGGAACTGGTAGAGCGTCAGTGCCTCGGCGCCTGCGGTGATCTGCAGATCCTGCAACCGCGCACTCACCACCACTGCCCCGCGCATCCGGCACAACGAGCAATCACAGCGGCGGGCGCTGTTCAGGCCGTCGCTGAGGCGCACATGGAAACGCACCGTACCGCAATGGCAACGGCCATCGAATTCGTTTTGATCAGCGTTCATGAATCGGGCCTCGTGAAAGGATGCATCGGCCGATCATAGCGGGATTTATGTCGTCCACGCGATCCGTAGCAGCACGGCTTGCCCGCGGGGGCGATCTTGCGGACGCCGTCGCGGGCAAGCGCGCTCCTACAGGGATCTTTTGTCGTTTGCACGATCCGTAGCAGTCCGGCTTGCCGGCGATAGCGATTTTGCGGGCGCCGTCGCGGGCAAGCGCGCTCCTACAGGGTTGCGGACACACATTCTGTGGGAGTGGGCTTGCCCACGAATGGGCCCGACTGCTGCGGTGTAGATTGATTACACCATGTATCAACTCAAGTGCCCCGGCTGCGGTTTATCGGGGTGGTCTTCCTGCCTACCATCGCTCCACCGTTTTTGACAGGAAGTACTTCAATGAAAATCCAATGGTTACGCAGCAGATCGGTACGCGGCGCACTGGCCCTGGCGGCTTGCGCACTGCTGGCAGGCCCCGCGCTGTCTGCAGGGTTGCCCACGGGCACATATGACTCGATTCGCAGTGAAGATGTGCAGTGGCAGAGCTTTCCCGCGTTTCCGGCGGCGGCGAAGCTTGCGGTGATCGTCGGCAATCCGACGCAGCCTGGGCCGTATGTGGTGAGGGTGAAGGTGCCCAACGGGGTGAAGCTGATGCCCCACACCCATCCCGAAGACCGGATCTACACGGTTATCTCCGGGGTGTTCTACATCGGCCAGGGCACGACGTTCGACCCTGAAAAACTGGTGGCGTACGGGCCTGGCAGCGTGGTGGTGCTGCCCGCCAATACTCCGCATTTTCATTGGGCAAGATCCGGTGAATACGTGACGCAGGTGTACGGCATCGGGCCATTGGGGATCGAGTATTTGAACCCAAAGGATGATCCTCGCCACAACCAGTAGCACGCCGACCGCAGCAGCACGGCTTGAGGGCGGGGGCTATCTTGCGGGCGCCGTCGCGGGCAAGCGCGCTCCTACAGGGATTGTCGTCTACACGATCCGTAGCAGCACGGCTTGCCGGCGGGGCGATCTACAGAACGCCCCCGGCCGGTCACCCCACCACCAACTGCTCCAACACCACTTCCAGCGGATGGCGCAGCTGTTTGTCGGCCATGCGTTTGACCTGGCTGCGGCAGGAATAACCGGTCGCCAAGGCCTCGTGCTCCTTGTCGATCTTGCCAGCCCAGGATTGCTCGAAGATGGTCTTCGACGTCTCCTGATTACGCGCCTCGTGGCCGTAGGTGCCGGACATCCCGCAGCAACCAGTGGCCTCGGTGGAAAGCTTGAGCCCCACCTTCGCGAACACCTTTTCCCACTGCGAGGTGCTGGCCGGAACGTTGGTTTTCTCGGTGCAGTGGGCCAGCAGGCGGAAGCTGCGAGGCGCAGCGTTGGCTTTGTCGGGCAGTGCATCGATCAGCCACTCCTGAGGCAGCAGCACGTTCGGGCTGCCCTCAAGGCCTGGCACTTTCTGGTATTCCTGGCGATAGACCAGGGTCATGGCCGGGTCCAGCCCCACCAGCGGCACGTCGCAATCGGCCAGGGCCTTGAGCTGCGTGGCGTTGCGGATCGCAGCCTTGGCGAACGCTCCCAGAAACCCTTGAACATGCAGCGGCTTGCCGTTGGCACTGTAGGGCGCCATGAACACGCGGTAGCCCAGTTGATGCGCCAGCTGAATGAAGGACGCCAACAGCGGCGTCTCGAAATACCGGGTGAAGGCGTCCTGCACCAGTACGATACTGCGCCCACGCTGCTCGGCAGTCAGCTCGCGCAGCGCCGGAACGCTGGCCACACCGACGTTGCAGCGGGTCAACGTCGATTGCAGGTTGTAGCGATGGATCAACGGGCTGTCGAGCATGCCGACATGGCGCTCCAGCAAGCCGCTGACCCACTTTGAACCCATCACCGCGTTGTACAGACCGGGCGCGTAGGCCATGTACGGGATGGTGAATTCCAGCGAGCCGATCAGGTAGTCCCGCAGCGGACGCTGATAGCGGCCGTGATAAAGCTCAAGGAACCGCGAACGGAATTCGGGCACGTTGACTTTGATCGGGCACTGCCCCGCGCAGGACTTGCACGCCAGGCAACCGGCCATGGCGTCGTAGACTTCATGGGAGAAATCGGCCTGGCCGCTGGCACGGGCCTGGTTGTTTCGCAGTCGCGCCGGCAGGCCCTTGAGCCATGACACCTTGCCCCGCGCCGCTTGCAGCACATCGATGTTCGCCGCGCCTTGCAGACGCAGCCACTCGCGGATCAGCGACGCGCGGCCCTTGGGCGAATGCTGGCGCTCGCGGGTCGCCTTCCACGACGGGCACATCGCATCGTTGGGGTCGAAGTTGTAGCAGGCGCCGTTGCCGTTGCAGTGCACGGCGCTGCCGAAACTCTGCCAGACGCGCTCGTCGATCTGCCGGTCAAGATCGCCACGCAGGGTGACTTCGTTGACCTTGAGCAAGCCCTGCTCGGCATCCGGCGGGGTGCAGATCTTGCCGGGGTTGAGCTGGTTGTGCGGGTCGAACGCGCCCTTGAGCGATTGCAGCGCAGGGTACAGTTCACCGAAGAACGCCGGCACGTATTCCGAGCGCAGGCCCTTGCCGTGCTCACCCCACAACAAGCCGCCGTAGCGCTGGGTCAGTTCGGCGACGGCATCGGAAATCGGCTTGACCAGCGCGGCCTGGGCCGGGTCTTTCATGTCCAGCGCGGGACGCACGTGCAGCACGCCGGCATCGACGTGGCCGAACATGCCGTAGGTCAGGCCGTAGCCGTCCAGCAGCGCGCGGAACTCGGCAATGTAGTCGGCCAGTTGCTCGGGCGGCACGGCGGTGTCTTCCACGAACGGCTGCGGACGGATCTCGCCTTCGACGTTGCCCAGCAGGCCCACCGACCGCTTGCGCATGGTGTAGACCTTGTTCACCGCCGCCGCACCTTCGGCCAGGGTGTGGCCCAGACGCTCGACGCCGGTGTCGCTGCGCAGATGCTCGATGAAGGCCGCAACCTTCGCGTTCACTTCTTCGACGTCATCGCCACTGAATTCCACCAGGTTGATGCCCAGGGTCGGACGCTCGGCATCGGCGGGGAAGTATTCGGCGACGCTGTGCCAGACGATGTCTTTCATCGCCAGCATCAGCACCCGCGAATCGACGGTTTCGATCGACAGCGGCTTGTGCGCCATCAGCGCGTTGGCGTCGCGCAGCGCATCCATGAAGCTTGAGTAGCGCACGTTGACCAGCACCGAATAGGTCGGAATCGGCAACACGTTGAGCTTGGCCTCGACCACGTAACCCAGCGAGCCTTCGGCACCGCACAGCACGCTGTTGAGGTTGAAGCGGCCCTGTTCGTCGCGCAGGTGCGCCAGGTCATAGCCGGTCAGGCAGCGGTTGAGCCTGGGGAAGATCTTCTCGATCAATTCACCCTGGGTTTCCTGAATGCCGCGGGCGGTACGATACACCTCGCCGACACGGCCAGGCTGCGCGCACGCTGCTTCAAGCTCGGCATCGGAAATCGGCTGGCTGTGCAGCCGTTCGCCGCCCAGCAGCACACTGTGCAGTTCGAGCACGTGGTCGCGGGTCTTGCCGTAGGTGCAACTGCCCTGCCCGCTGGCGTCGGTGTTGATCATGCCGCCGACGGTGGCGCGGTTGGAGGTCGAAAGCTCCGGCGCGAAGAACAGCCCGTGAGGCTTGAGCGCGGCGTTGAGCTGGTCCTTGACCACACCGGCCTGGACCCGCACCCAGCGTTCCTCGACGTTGATTTCGAGGATGGCGTTCATGTGCCGCGACAGATCGACCACGACGCCGTCAGTCAGGGACTGGCCGTTGGTGCCGGTGCCGCCGCCGCGCGGGGTCAGCTTGATCTGGCGAAAACGCGGCTCGGCCATCAGCGTGGCGATGCGCGCCACATCCTCGGCATCGACGGGAAACACGGCCGCCTGGGGCAGGCGCTGGTAGATCGAATTGTCGGTCGCCAGCACCGTGCGGGTGGCGTAGTCGGCGCTCAGCTGGCCGCGAAAACCGTTGGCGCGCAATGCGTCGAGAAAGTCCGGGTATTGCGCCGCAGGAACGGCGGTAGGCAGTTGGGCGATCATCGTGGGATGGCCTCTTGTCGGTCTGATCACGGAAAAAAGCAAAATACTTGTCGCCGGGGCATTAATCGGTCAGCCTCGGATCGTTATGATGCCAATGATCCTGCAGGCCCGCGCTCGGGACAAACGGATATTCCTGCCGCTATCGATGACTTTTCTGAATGAATTACCGCCATCTCACGCCGTCCATGTCTCTGTTGCTGGCTTTCGAGGCCGCTGCACGCCATGAAAGCTACACCCGCGCCGCTGTCGAGTTGTCCCTGACCCAGAGCGCGGTCAGCCGCCAGGTGCAGGCGCTGGAGCAGCAATTGGGCCTGACCCTGTTTCGCCGCGAAGGCCGCCAGGTGCAGCTCACAGATGTCGGCCGGCTGTATCAAAGAGAGATGAGCGACGCCCTTGGCCGCATTCGCAGCGCCACGCTGCAGGCCATGGCCTATCAGTCCGGCGGCGGTTCCCTGCGTCTGGCCACGCTGCCGACCTTCGGTTCCAAATGGCTGATGCCGCGCCTGCATGATTTCTACAAACGCCACCCCGGTATGCTGGTGCACATCAACTCGCGGATCGACGCCATCGACTTCGACACCAGTGGCATCGATGCGGCCATCGTGGTGGGCAACGCCGACCTGCCGGGGCTGGTCAGTCACCGACTGCACGCTGAAGAACTGGTGGTGGTCATCTCCCCACAGGCCGCCCTAGCCTATCGACACTGGGCGCCAGAGCAGATCGCCGAACAGATGCTGCTCAACGTCGCCAATAATCCCAACGTCTGGGCCGACTGGTTCAGCCACCATCGCCTGCCCCATCGGCTCATGCGTCTGGGGCCGAGTTTCGAGCTGACGTCACACTTGATCCAGGCGGTCAAAGCCGACATCGGCATCGGCCTGGTGCCGCGCATCCTTGTCACCGATGAATTGGCCAAGGGCGAGCTGATCAGTCTGGACCTGCCCTTCGCCAGCCAGCGCAGCTATTACCTGGCCTATCCACCCCGCAACGAAGGGCTGCCATCGCTGCAGGCATTTCGTGCCTGGCTGCTGGAACAGATCTGAGCACCCGACGGCGTTCTTCAAGGACAATCCGCTGTCCGCCAAAGCCATCTAACGACAGATACCGAAGCAAATGCTGTCGCGTTTTTTAGTTGCAACATAAACAAGTAACCGGGCGCGCGGACCCATTCAATTGAATGCGGCCACGCTAAAGCCCTCAACCTGCGACCTGCCGTCCGTCGGCAAGAAAAACTTTGAAACACCCTGCGAATGCAGGGCCTTTTCGTAGCCCTCATCACAAAACATTCATACTTTACGACTACCCCAGAGGCAGGACCGCTCAAACTCAAGGGCTGCAAACTTATTGAAATCGATAAACTTTTTTATAGCTCAGAAAGTTGCTTGCCAGCTTTCTGACGCCAAGAAATAACTAAATTAAAGTTTAAAATACTAGTGGCCTTTTCAAATTGTTTGTAACTACACTGTGTCAACTCTTGAACACACCCGGTATGTCCACCGATGAAACACACCACTTTACGGATGATGATGGTGCTTCCCCTGTGTCTGGCTGCCACGGCTTTTGCCGATACCGGCGTCAACACCTCCAAGTCCCTTTCCACCCACCGGACCCTGGGTCCGGTCGAAGTTGGCGGGCTTGTAGTCGGGCAGACGGTGACGCAAAACGGGCGTGCCTTTTATGACAGTTTTGCCGCGGCGTGGAATGAAAAGGACGAATCCGGACGCTTCAGTATCTCGGTCGTCGAACGCCCCACCGCACGTCTGGGCAGCCAGATCTTCATCAACTACGGCAACCGCCGGATGACCCAGTTGCAACTGCCGCCTAACCGCAGCCTGATCCCCGCACTGGGCGCAGACGTTGCCGCACAAGTGTTTCAAGCCATTCTGGATTATCAACTGGCGCAATTTTTCGGCGACCGGGACCTGGCCCGCGACGAGCTATGAAGGGAATTATCATGAACCGTCTATCTGTAGTACTCACGAGTCTGATGGCGTTTTCGGCAGTCTCGGTGCAGGCCAGCGAACTGGTCTACGTGCCGGTCAACCCATCGTTTGGCGGCAACCCGTTGAACGGTCCTGTGCTGCTCAACCAGGCGAACGCGCAGAACAGTTTCAAGGAACACTCGTCTTCCTCGGCGTCCTCGGCGAACAGCACGCTGAACCAATTCAACAGCATGTTGCAAAGTGCAATTCTGAGTCGTGTGTCGTCGGCGGTCACCTCAAGCATTGTTGGCACCGACGGAAAACTGACGCCAGGAGTTGTGGAAACTACGGACTTCACGATTTCCATCGTCAACTTGTCGCCGGGGCTTTTGCAAATTACAACAACCGACAAAACCACCGGCCAGACCACGTCGTTTCAGATCAACCAGTAAGTTCGCTCCAACTTAATAACGCTTTCGTTGTAATGCTCACTGTAAGACTTGTTGTGCCAAGTGCAATCAACTCGCAGGGCTCGTTCGCCTGCAACAAACCTAGCTGCCTAAAAACATCGTAAAAAGGAATTAACCATGCAAGCACGTAAATCCCTCCTCGCTCTCGCTGTATTGGCTTCGGTATCGGGCGCTGCCTTCGCTGGCAACGGCACTACCACCACCTACCAGAACGGTTCCGACAACGGCATCGTCGCGGAGCAAAGTGGCGCGATCAACTCCAACCTGAACGTGACCCAGAACGGCAGCAACAACAACGCAGGCACCCCCGCCACCAGCGGCGGTTGGTTCGGTTGGGGCAGCCAGCCTGCCAAACCGATCTACCAGGGTTCGAGCAACAGCAACCTGACCGTGCTGCAAACCAACTCCTACAACACCGCCGCTGCCCGTCAGACTGGCGGCGAGCAAAACCAGGGCACCATTAACCAGACTGGCGCAGCTGGCAACAGCAGCGCCAACCAGCAGTCGGCCACCCTGAACCAGGCTGGCAGCTACAACAACGGCACCATCACCCAGAACGCCAACAAAGGTCGCGATACCGCAGCCACCCTGAAACAGGACGGCACCGGCAACTCCGCCTGGGTGACTCAGGAAAACAACACCAAGTCCACCGCGACCGTCAGCCAGTTCAACAATAACAACCAGGCCTGGGTCACCCAGAAGAACAACGACCAAGCCACTGCCTCTCTGACTCAGCGCGGCAACAACAACGAAGGCACCATCAATCAGAACGACTCGTACAAAGTGACTGCGACCGTTACTCAGGATGGCGGCTACAACAAAGCCTGGGCCACCCAGCAGAGCAACACTCGTGACTCCAGCGCCACCATCAGCCAGAACGGCCAAGGCAACATCGGTAGCGTCACTCAAACCTGGGCCTGGAACTCGAACGCCGAGCTGACTCAGAAAGGTGGCAACAACAACACCGGCACCATCAACCAGAACGATGCCGACTACTCCAGGGCCTACCTGACCCAGACCGGCTCCAACAACGTTGGCACCCTCAACCAGGATCAGGCTGACCACAGCACCATCACCGCCACTCAGAGCGGCAACTACAACAGCATCGTTGCCAACCAGAACGGCCCACACGGCGGCAACCCTGGTGACAGCAACCTGAAAGCGACCATCATCCAGGACGGCACCAGCAACAAGGTCACCAGCAACCAGTCTGGCAAAGACAACGACGCTTACCTGACTCAGAACTCCGGCGGCTACAACGTCATCGACCTGAATCAGACCACTACCGCTTACAACAGCAAGGCCACTGTGGCCCAGTCCGGCAGCTACCTGACTGCCAACGTCACTCAGACCGGCGGCAGCAACAACACCGTTTCGATCACCCAGCACTAATCCAGGTCGTACCCGCCGGTTCGCCGGCGGGTTTTTTCGGAGCTATACCATGCGCGCCCGCACGCTTTCATTGATGATTATCGCTGCCGCAGTATTGAGTGGCTGTGCCACCTCTCGCCCGGCGGGCACCATTTCTCCGGCGACCATTTCGCCTCCAACGCAATCGACCCGCGACCTGGCCAACCTGCCCCCACCGGCAGGCGTGATCCCCGTGGCGGTGTACGGCATGCGTGACCAGACCGGCCAGTACAAACCTTCGCCGGACAGTTCTTTCTCCACGTCGGTGACTCAGGGCGCAGCGTCGCTTCTGGTCAGCGCGTTGCGCGATTCGCGCTGGTTCAAACCGGTCGAACGCGAAAACCTGCAGGACCTGCTGACCGAGCGCAAGATCGTCCGCGCCCTGGAGCAGCCGCAGGATCAGGCCCAGGGGCAACTGCCACCGCTGCGCCCGGCCAACATGATTGTCGAAGGCGCCATCGTCGCCTACGAAAGCAACGTGCGCACCGGCGGTTTCGGTGTGCGCTACCTGGGTATCGGCCCGTCGGATCTGTATCGCCAGGACCAGGTGACCATCAACCTGCGTGCAGTGGACATCCGCACCGGCGACATCATCCAGAGCGTCACCACCACCAAGACCGTGTTCTCGATCCAGCTCGATTTCGGCGTGTTCAAGTTCGTTTCCCTGCGTCACCTGCTGGAGGTCGAGACCGGCCTCTCGCGCAACGAACCGGTGCAGCAGTGCGTGCGTGAAGCCATCGAGGCCGGCCTGATCCACCTGATCGCCCAGGGCGCGCGGGATGGCAGCTGGAACCTGAAGAACCCGGAAGACCTGAAAAAACCACTGCTGGCCGGCTACCTGAAAGCGTATGACGAGCAAACCATGAGTACGCCCATGACCGCCGCCGAACAAAGCAAACTATCGGGGGAGACCCATGCACAGTAATAAAAGAACTGCGCTGATCGCTCTGACCACGGCGCTGCTGCTGGGCAGCGCCATCAGCCCCGCCGCCGACCTGATGCCCGAGGCCCGCTATTCAGGCATTGGCGTGAGCGGCAGCCGTGTGGACGTGAGTCAGATCGGCTCCAACAACCGCTCGCGTATCGACCAGGCCGGCCCCGGCCAGCGCCTGGTGCAGATCCAGAACGGCAATGCGAACACTGCCACGATCAACCAGAGTGGCGCCTACAATGCCGCAGCCGCCCAGCAGACGGGTTACAACAACTCGATCAGCCTGGATCAGGCCGGGCGCTTCAACCAGGCAGCCATTACCCAGGCCGGGACCAACAACCAGGCCAACGTCGTGCAGAGCGGTGCCTATAATCAGGCGTACATCGGCCAGTACGGCCAGGGCAACCAGGCCAACGTCAGCCAGAACGGCTTCGGCGGCACGGTCAATGTCCAGCAGTACGGCAACAACATGAATGCCACCGTGACTCAGAAGTGAAACCCATGATCGATTTGTCGCAACTGGTCGTAGCCATCGACACCCAGCGCCAGGGTGCCGCGGTGCTGATTCGCCCGCACATCGAAAACCCGACGCCGTTGACCTTGCGCTACCGCATGGCGGTCAGCCAGCGCAGTACGGCCGGGACATCGAGCATCAGCCAGTCGGGCGACATCCAGACCGGCGCCACCGCCTCTCTGGTACAACTGAGCATTCCTCCTGAAGCGGCCTGCCACATCCGCCTGGAGCTGTTCCAGGGCAGCGAGCTGGTCAAGACAGTCGAGAAAGACTGCGACAACCCGGCTAACTGATATCCCGCTGCCTGACCAGCCCTTCAAGCGTGAAGCGCGCCTGGGTCAGCACCACATCCCTGACCTGCTCCATTTCCTGCGGGCCGACTTCGGCCCACTTCAGCGCTTCGAGCAACTTGGGCTTCTGCACCCGGAAGGCCAGTCCCTGGGAGAACAGCGCCATGGAGTGGATCACCGTGCGCTCGTCTTCCACTGCGTAGCCGGAAAGCCCGGCGATCAGCAACCGAACCACCACACCAATACGCTTCTTGAAGCGGTCTTCGAAGGCCATCGACGCACTTTCCGGGCACAGGCCGGTTTGATGACGGTCCAGAAACGCCCGCCATGCAGTCGTCTGCGGGCTGTCCTGGATGGTCGACACCACGGCGCCGAGAATGCCTAGGGAGGCGTCGATCAGCGCCTGGTCCTTGAGTGGCGTCTGCGCCAGGGCCGCCTCCGCCGCTTCGACGCTGTCGCCCATCTTGCGCCACAGCAGCCTGATCAGGTGCTCGACGCACTCCAGGTACACGCCCTCCTTGCCGTCGAAGTAATACTGGATCGCCGGTGCATTGACCCCGGCCGCAGTGGCGATGTCGCGAGTCGAGGCGCCCTCGTAGCCACGCTCGCCAAAGACCGCCACGGCCGCTTCGACGATGCGCGCGCGGGTCTCTTCGCCGCGTTGATAACCACCCTCGGCGGCAGGTTTGTGTCGTGCCATGTCCAGCTCCCGTTCGGTACCCCGGCAAAATATACCAGTTGACAAAATTTGGCGAAAAAACGAATTTATACCGACTGATATAAATTCGGAGCATCCCGATGTCCGCCGCAACGCCTCCCCCTCCAGCCGTGCCACAGGCTGCGCCTGATGAAACCGTCAACGGCCAGCGCGGCAAAGCGCGGCGCATCCTGCTGGCGCTGGTCACGGTGGCGCTGGCCATCGCGCTGGCGTGGGCGGCCTGGTGGTGGTTGGCCGGACGCTTCATCGAAACCACTGACGACGCCTATCTGCAAGCGGACAGCATCAGCGTCGCGCCGAAGATCAGCGGTTACGTCGGCGAAGTGCTGGTGGCGGACAACCAGACGGTCAAACGCGGCGACGTCCTGGTGCGCCTCGACGCACGCAAATATCAGGCAGTCAGCGATGAAGCCTCGGCCACCATCGCGGCCCGCACCGCGGACCTGGCCAAGGCCCAGGCCGACCTGGTGCAACAGGACTCGGCCATCGCCGAAGCGCGCGCGCAATTGCAAGGTGCCGAGGCCGACGCCCGACATGCCCAGACCGAGGTCGCGCGCTATGCACCGCTGGCCCGCTCCGGCGCCGAGCCTGAAGAGCGTCTGGCGCAACTGAACAACCAGCTTGCCCAGGCCCGCAGCACGGTAGCCGCCAAACAAGCGGCGCTGCGCTCCAGCGAAACCCGCAACGGCACCCTGCAGGCCCAGCTCAAACAGGCCCAGGCGCAACTCGGGGTGGCCAAGGCCAGCGAGGCGCAGAGCCAGCTCGATGTCGATGACGCGGTGATTCGCAGCCCGCTGGATGGCCGCATCGCCGACCGTGGCGTGCGCGTCGGCCAGTACGTGCAGCCCGGCACCCGGCTGCTGACGGTAGTGCCGGTGGACGCCATCTACCTGACCGCCAATTACAAGGAAACCCAGATCGGCGACATGCGCTCCGGCCAGTCGGTCAGCGTGCAGGTCGATGCGCTGCCGGGCCGCGAGCTGCACGGTCACGTCGACAGTCTGGCCCCCGGTACCGGCGCGCAGTTCGCCCTGCTGCCGCCGTCCAATGCCACCGGCAACTTCACCAAGATCGTCCAGCGGGTGCCGGTGCGCATCGCTCTGGATGTGACCAACGACCTGCGTCCGGCGCTGGTTCCGGGGCTGTCGGCCACGGTCAAGGTGGACATCCGCTCGAACAAGGCAGACGCCGATCATGGCTGAGGCCCTGGCCGCCGGCAGCGAAGCCGGAGCACAGGCCAGCCAGCCGCGTAACGCCTCGCTGACCGATTGGATCGCCGTCGCCGCAGGTTCGCTCGGCGCATTGCTGGCGACCCTGGACATCTCGATCACCAACTCGGCGCTGCCGCAGATTCAGGGCCAGATCGGCGCCACCGGCACCGAGGGTACCTGGATCGCCACCGGCTACCTGATGTCGGAAATCGTCATGATCCCTCTCGCCGCCTGGCTGACGCGGGTCTTCGGCCTGCGCCGGTTCCTGGTGGGCACGGCGCTGATGTTCACCTTCTTCTCGATGTTCTGCGGATTGTCGTCGAGCCTCGGGGCGATGATCGCCGGGCGCATCGGCCAGGGCTTCGCTGGCGGTGCGATGATCCCGACCGCGCAGACCATCGTGCGCACGCGCCTGCCTGCCCATCAGTTGCCCATCGGCACCACGCTGTTCGGCATGACCGCGATTCTCGGGCCGCTGCTGGGGCCGGTGGTCGGTGGCTGGCTGACGGAAAACATCGACTGGCGCTGGTGCTTCTTCCTCAACCTGCCGATCAGCATCGCCCTCATCACCTTGCTGCTCACCGGGTTGCCCTCGGAGAAGATGAACCTGGAACGCTTCATCAAGGCCGACTGGGCGGGCATCGTCGGCCTGGCACTGGGGCTCAGTTCGCTGACCGTGGTACTGGAGGAAGGCCAGCGCGAGCACTGGTTCGATTCGCTGCTGATCATCTGGCTGAGCATCGCGACGCTGGTCGGTTTTTTCCTCATCGCTTTGGGCCAACTGCGCTCGGCCACGCCCATCGTGCGCCTGCAACTGGTGCTCAACCGCAGTTTTGGCAGCGTGCTGCTGATCGCCACGGCGGTGGGCGCGGGGCTCTATGGCACGGCGTATCTGGTGCCGCAGTTCCTCGGGATTCTCTCGGGGTACAACGCCGAACAGGCCGGTTCGATCATGCTGCTGTCGGGCATCCCGGCATTCGCGCTGATGCCGATCCTGCCCAAGATGCTGGGCCGCTACGACCTGCGCTACATGGTCGGCCTGGGTCTGTTGCTGTATTGGGCGAGCTGTTTCGTCGACACCGAACTGACCTCGCAGAGTGTCGGCCATGACTTCGTCCTGTCGCAGATCCTGCGAGGCTTCGGCCAGATTCTGGTGATGATGCCCCTCAGCCAGTTGTCCATGCGCTCGGTGGACGCCCGCGATGCCGGCGACGCCGCCGGGCTCTACAACATGTCGCGCAACCTGGGCGGCACCCTCGGGCTGGCCTTGCTCGGGGTGCTGATGGACCGGCGCAGCCACTTCCATGACGACGTGCTGCGCGAAGGCATCCTTGCCAACAGCCAGCTGGCACAGGACCAGATCGCCAGCCAGAGCGCCAGCTTCCTTGCGCAAACCGGCGATCCGTCCACCGCGCAGATGCAGGCTTTCGCGCAACTGGCCAGCGACATCGCGCAGCAGGCTTCGGTGCTGGCCTACAACGACGCCTTTTATGTGCTGGGGCTGGCGATGCTGGCGTGCCTGCCCCTGATCTTCATCCTGAAAACGCGCCCGGCGCAGGCAGGCCCACGACAATGATTTCCCGTTCGATTCCGCTGTTTCTGGCCGTTGGTCTGTTGTCCGCCTGCACCGTGGGGCCGGACTACCAGGGCGCGCCCGATGTGGCGCCCAAGACCTTGGCGGCCGGGCGCCTGCCACACGCCGATGATCCTGCCGTGCGCGAGCCCGGGGTCGCCCAGTGGTGGCAGTCATTGGGTGATCCGCTGCTTGATCAACTGGTCACGCAAGCCCTGCACAACAGCCCGGACATCGCCAGTGCCCAGGCCCGCTTGCGCCAGTCCCGCGCCAGCCTCAGCGGCTCGCGCGCCGCCGCGATGCCCAAAGTCACGGCCGATGCGGCGATGCTGAAACTGCGCTCTCCCGACACCTCCTTTCTGGGTGACAGTGGCGGTGGCGGCGGTCGCGGGCCCTTGACGCTGTACCTGGCCGGGTTTGACGCCAGTTGGGAGGCCGACCTGTTCGGCGGCACGCGCCGGGCGGTCGAGGCGGCGCAGGCGCAGTCCGAATCGACCGCGGCAAAACTGGCGGACACCCAGGTGCAACTGGCCGCCGAAGTGGTGCAGACCTACGTCGACCTGCGTGATCAGCAAACTCGCCTGGCGCTGGTGGACGCCAGTGTCGACATCGAACAGCAGGCGGTGGACCTGACCCAACAGCGTCGCAGCCGTGGCGTGGCTTCGCAGTTGCAACTGGAACAGGTGCTGACCCAGGCTGAAAACACTCGCGCCCAGCGTCTTCCGCTGCAGGCGTCGATCGTGCAGGCCGTCGATCAGTTGGGCCTGCTCTGCGGGCTGGAACCGGGTGAACTGGACGCTCGTCTGTCGTCTACCCAACCCCTGCCCGCCATGCCGCAGAAGGTGCCGTTTGCCGATCCGGCGGCGATCCTCAAGGCTCGCCCCGACATCCGCGCCGCCGAGCGTACACTTGCGTCGAGCAATGCACAGATCGGCGAGAAACAGGCGGACTGGTTTCCCAAACTGAGCCTTACCGGGGACTTGTCATTCTCGGCGGGCGATCCCGGCCATCTGGCGCGCAAGGACAACGGCACCTGGCTGTTGCTGCCGCGCCTGAGCTGGAACATTCTGGATTTTGGCCGAGTGGCGGCAAGTGTCGAAGGTGCGAAGGCCGGTCGCGATGAAGCGCTGGCCCAGTACAAGAGCGTGGTGCTCAGCGCCCTGCGCGACGCCGATGTGGCCTTGGTGCGCTACGGCCACCAGCGGGAAAACGTGGTGCTGCTGCGCAATGTCGAAGCCTCCGCCATCCGCGCCGCCGACCTGACCCGCCAACGCTACCGCGCCGGCACCGCCAGCACCCTGGACTGGCTCGACGCCGAACGCACCCGCTACCAGGCCCAGGAAAGCCGCATCTCAGGCGATGCAGAACTGCTCAAGGATTTCGCCTCCTTGCACAAATCCCTGGGCCTGGGCTGGACGTTATAGAAGCGCTTGCTCGCGATTCGCCGTTTCAGGCGATGGAGATGCATTGGATGTACCACCGCCTTCGCGGGCAAGCGCGCTCCTACGGTTTCGGTCAGAGACACGTTTGCTGCTTCACCTCGACCCCGTAGCAGCACGGCTTGCCGGCGTCGGCGGCACACCACATACACTGCAGGAGCGCGCTTGCCCGCGACTGGGCGTTTCAGCTGACAGAGATGTGTTGAATGTACCGTCCTCATCGCGAGCAAGCTCACTCCTACAGGTTCGTGGTGACCACCGAAGCTCGCCTGACACAGGTCCTGTAGGAGTGAGCTTGCTCGCGATTCGCCGTTTCAGGCAATGGAGATGCATTGGATGTACCACCGCCTTCGCGGGCAAGCGCGCTCCTACGGCTTCGGTCAGAGACACGCTTGGTGCTTCACCTCAACCCCGTAGCAGCACGGCTTGCCGGCGTCGGCGGCACACCACATACACTGCAGGAGCGCGCTTGCCCGCGACCGGGCGTGTCTGGCGATGAAGATGCCCGGCCGAAGTCAGCCCGCCAAGCCCGCTGCCTTCGCCCGCGCGGTGTGGAGTTTCTTGTAGCTGTCGACCAGCCGCTGATGCCGATCGAGCCCTTCAAGCTTCATGCTGGTCGGTGTCAGCCCATAGAAACGCACACTGCCATCCACCGAACCAATCGCCGCATCCATGCGTTCGTCACCAAACATGCGGCGGAAGTTGACCTCGTAGTCGGCCAGTTCCAGGTCGTCGTCCAGTTGCATTTCCAGCACCACGTTCACCGCCTGGTAAAACAGCCCGCGCTCGACGGTGTTGTCGTTGTACTGCAGGAACGCTTCCACCAGGTCCTTGGCCTTTTCATACTTCTGCAAGGCAAGGTAGATCAGCAGACGCAATTCCAGAATCGTCAACTGCCCCCACGGGGTGTTGTCGTCGAACTCGATGCCGATCAGCGTGGTGATGTCGGTGTAATCATCCAGCTCGCTGTCTTCCAGACCCTTGGCCAGCGTGCGCAGGCCGACCTTGCTCAGGTTGTGCAGGTTGAGGATATCGGCGCGGAAGGCCAGGGCCTTGTTAGTGTTGTCCCAGATCAGGTCCTCGACCGGGTAGATCTCCGAATAGTCCGGCACCAGGATCCGGCACGCCGTGGCGCCCAGGTCCTCGTACACGGCCATGTAGACCTCCTTGCCCAGGTCTTCGAGGATGCCGAACAGCGTCGCGGCTTCCTCGGCATTGGCCTCTTCGCCTTCGCTGGAGAAGTCCCACTCGACGAAATCGTAATCGGCCTTGGCGCTGAAGAACCGCCACGACACCACACCGCTGGAGTCGATGAAGTGTTCGACGAAGTTGTTCGGCTCGATCACCGCCTGACCTTCGAAGGTCGGCGCCGGCAGATCATTCAACCCCTCGAAACTGCGCCCTTGCAGCAACTCGGTCAGGCTGCGTTCAAGCGCCACTTCAAAACTTGGGTGGGCACCAAACGAGGCAAACACGCCGCCGGTGCGCGGGTTCATCAGGGTGACGCACATGACCGGGAACTCGCCGCCCAGCGACGCATCCTTGACCAGCACCGGGAAGCCCTGCTCTTCCAGACCCTTGATCCCGGCGAGGATGCCCGGGTACTTGGCGATCACCTCTTGGGGCACATCCGGCAGCGCGAGTTCGCCTTCGAGAATCTCGCGTTTGACCGCCCGCTCGAAAATCTCCGACAGGCATTGCACCTGCGCCTCGGCCAGGGTGTTGCCGGCGCTCATGCCGTTGCTCAGGAACAGGTTCTCGATCAGGTTGGACGGGAAGTACACCACTTCGCCATCGGACTGGCGCACGAACGGCAGCGACACGATGCCCCGCGAGGTATTGCCCGAGTTGGTGTCGTACAGGTGCGAGCCGCGCAGTTCACCGTCGCGGTTGTAGATGGCCAGGCAGTGCGGGTCGAGAATCTCTTCGGGCAGCGCATCGCCAGGGCCCGGCTTGAACCAGCGCTCGTTCGGGTAATGCACGAACTCGGCGTTGGCGATGTCCTCTCCCCAGAACTGGTCGTTGTAGAAGAAGTTGCAGTTGATGCGCTCGATGAACTCGCCCAGCGCCGAGGCCAGCGCGCTCTCCTTGGTCGAGCCCTTGCCGTTGGTGAAGCACATCGGCGAATGCGCGTCGCGGATATGCAGCGACCAGACATTGGGCACGATGTTGCGCCACGAGGCGATTTCGATCTTCATCCCAAGCTCGGCCAGGATGCCCGACATGTTGGCGATGGTCTGCTCCAGCGGCAGGTCCTTGCCCAGGATGTAAGTGCCTTCGGTCGCGGCCGACGCCGGCATCAGCAACGCCTGGGCGTCGGCGTCCAGATTCTCGACTTCCTCGATCACGAACTCGGGACCGGCCTGCACCACTTTCTTCACGGTGCAGCGGTCGATGGAGCGCAGGATGCCCTGACGGTCCTTTTCCGAGATGTCGGCAGGCAGTTCCACCTGAATCTTGAAGATCTGGCTGTAGCGGTTTTCCGGGTCGACAATGTTGTTCTGCGACAGGCGGATATTGTCCGTCGGGATATTGCGGGTGCTGCAGTACAACTTCACGAAATACGCGGCGCACAAGGCCGACGACGCCAGGAAGTAGTCGAACGGCCCCGGCGCCGAGCCGTCGCCCTTGTAGCGAATGGGCTGGTCGGCGATCACCGTGAAGTCGTCGAACTTGGCCTCAAGCCTTAAGTTGTCGAGAAAGTTGACCTTGATTTCCATGGGCAGCACCACAATAGCGAAAGCGAAATGGCCGCCATTATCCGGGTTTTGCGCGGGAAGTCTCGTGCTTTGAGGCCGGGGTGCCGATCGGTCGCCGGGCCGGGGGGAGAGTCATCTGCAACGGCTTTGAAAACGTGAAGAAACAAAAACCGGGCTTCAAGGTGAATTATTTTGCGTCTTTTTGTATCTGAACGGGAATAGCGTGCCACCAAAACAATGGCATCGACAGTTCTGAAACAGAGTGACCGGTATGAAATCAAAGAAAAAAGTCAGCCCCATCGGGTTGCAGGACATCACCATCGTCGACGACGCGAAGATGCGCAAGGCGATCACCGCAGCGGCCCTGGGCAACGCCATGGAGTGGTTCGACTTCGGCGTCTACGGCTTCGTCGCGTATGTACTGGGCAAGGTGTTCTTTCCCGGCGCCGACCCAAGCGTGCAGATGGTGGCGGCACTGGCGACCTTCTCGGTGCCGTTCCTGATCAGGCCGCTGGGCGGGCTGTTCTTCGGTGCCCTGGGCGACAAGTACGGGCGCCAGAAAGTGCTGGCGGCGACCATTATCATCATGTCCCTGAGCACCTTCGCCATCGGCCTGATTCCCTCATACGCCTCGATTGGCATCTGGGCGCCCATCCTGTTGCTGCTGGCCAAGATGGCCCAGGGCTTCTCGGTGGGCGGCGAGTACACCGGCGCGTCGATCTTCGTCGCCGAGTATGCACCCGACCGCAAGCGCGGCTTTCTCGGGAGTTGGCTGGATTTCGGCTCGATTGCCGGTTTCGTCCTCGGCGCGGGCCTGGTGGTGATGATTTCCACCTTCCTGGGTCAGGAGAAGTTCGAGGAATGGGGCTGGCGCCTGCCGTTCTTCCTCGCCCTGCCCCTGGGGATGCTCGGGCTGTACCTGCGTAACGCACTGGAAGAAACCCCGGCCTTTCAGCAGCACGTGGACAAGCTCGAACAGGGCGACCGCGAAGGCCTGTCCCATGGTCCGAAGGTCTCGTTCAAGGAAGTCGCGACCAAGCATTGGCGCAGCCTGATGACCTGTATCGGCATCGTGGTCGCGACCAACGTGACGTATTACATGCTGCTGACGTACATGCCCAGCTACCTGTCGCACAACCTGCATTACAGCGAAGACCGCGGGGTGCTGATCATCATCGCGATCATGGTCGGCATGCTGTTCGTGCAGCCTTTGATCGGTTTCATCAGCGACAAGATCGGCCGCAAGCCCTTCATCATTGTCGGCAGCGTTGCGCTGTTCATCCTGGCCATTCCGGCGTTCATGCTGATCAACAGCGGCAAGATCGGGGTGATCTTCGCAGGATTGCTGATTCTGGCAGTGGTGCTGAACTTCTTCATCGGCGTGATGGCGTCCACCCTGCCCGCGATGTTCCCCACGCACATCCGCTACAGCGCCCTGGCCAGCGCGTTCAACGTCTCGGTGCTGATTGCCGGCCTGACGCCCACCCTCGCCGCCTGGCTGGTGGAAAGCACCAACAACCTCTACATGCCGGCGTACTACCTGATGGTGGTCGCGGTGATTGGCCTGGTCACTGGGGTGACCATGAAGGAAACCGCCAACAAGCCGTTGCGCGGTGCAGCGCCTGCAGCCTCGGACCTCGAGGAAGCCAAGGAACTACTGCAAGAACACCACGACAATATCGAACAGAAGATCGAAGACATCGATACCCAGATCGCCGAGCTTGAGGCCAAGCGCAAGGAGCTGGTGCAGCAACACCCTCGCATCGATTGATGCTGAACCGCTGCCGCGCACAGAGGCGCGGCAGCGGGCACATCAGCCTGCCGCCACCACCGTGATTTCCACCAGCAGATCAGGCGCCGCCAGTCGCGATTCAACCGTGGCGCGGGCAGGTGCGTGGCCTTCCGGTGCCCAGGCGTCCCACACCTCGTTCATGCCGGCAAAGTTGGCGGCGATGTCCGACAGCCATACCTGAGCACTGAGAATGCGGGTCTTGTCCAGGCCGGCCTTGGCCAGATAGTTGTCGATTTTTTCCAGCACCTGCGCGGTCTGGCCTTTGATGTCCAGGCTGCGGTCGGTTGCCGTCTGCCCGCCCAGGAACGTGAAGCCGTTGCATTGCACGACGCGGCTCATGCGTTGGTTGGTTTCGATACGGGTGATTTCCAGCATGTGAACTCCTCAATGGTTGGTAATGGGTGCAGCGTGTTGATGGGTGGCCAGGGCGTCGGCACTGGTTGTCCTGGTGAAGCGGTCGATGGCGAAGGCCGCAAGCGAGAGGTCTGAATGCTCGCCGAGAATCTGTTGGGCCAGGCGCCTGCCGGTGCCGGGGCCCATCTGGAATCCGCTGCCGCAGAAGCCGAACGAGTAGCTCAATTTGCTCGCCTTGCGGCTGGCGCCGATCACCGGAAGATCGTCGGCGGTGAAGGCCTCGACCCCGGCCCACACACGGTTGACGCCCAGGTGCTTCAGGTGCGGGAACAGGTCGGTCACGGTGCGCGCGCTGGTGCTCAGACGGGTCATGTCGACCTCGCCATGGCGGGCCGGAAAATCCAGCGCGCCGATCAGCTTGCCGCCGATGACCACGGTGCCGTTGGCGAACTGCTTGAACGACAGCGCACGCCCGGTGGCTCCCAGGGTTGGCGCACAAAAGGGCGCGACCCGATGGGTGACCATCAGCATCAGCCCCTCGGGATGCGCAGGCACCGGCTCGCCCACTTGCGCCGCCAGCTCCTGCGCCCAGGCCCCGGCGGTAATCACCAAGTGCTCGGCGCTGAACACCGCGGCAGGCGTCACGACTTTCCACTGACTGCCGCTCTGTTCGATGTACTGCGCCCTGGTGCCTTCCAGCACCTGCACGCCGAGCTTTTCAGCGGCCAGACGAAACGCCGTCACGGTTCTGAACGGCAGTGCATAGCCGTCGTCCTTGACCCAGATGCCGCCCACCACATGACGAGCCACAGTGGGAATGATCTCGAACACCTGCTGCTGGTCGATCAGCACTTCATGATCGAAACCCAAAGCCTGAAGCTGCTGCACCCGGCGTCTGCACTCCTCCAGTTCGGCTGGGTTTTCGGCGAGTTTCAGTTGGCCGCTGGCGACGAAACCGCCGTCGTCGCCCAGCACGCTTCCAAGTTCGTGCCACAGCTCGCGGGACGACAGCGCCAGCGGGATTTCCGCCGTGTGCCGGCCCAGCGTGCGCACCCCTCCGGCGTTGACACCCGAGGCATGACGGGCGCAGTAATCGGCTTCCAGCACCGTCACCTTGACCCCGCGCAGCGCCAGGTGAAACGCGGTACTGAGGCCATGAATGCCGCCGCCGATCACCAGCACATCGCTTTGCCGAGGGCTCTGACTATTCACCGGCAAGCTCTCCCAGCGTGATCGGCTTGATCGGCGGGCGAATCCGGTAATAGCCGACTTCCGAGGCCGATACGCCGCGCGCCTTGGCAATGACTTCAGTGACCGTCAGGCCACACATGCGCCCCTGGCACGGCCCCATGCCGCAACGTCCGAAAGACTTGGCCTGGTTCGGCCCTGTGCAGCCCAGCGCCACGAACTGGCGCAGTTCGCCGGCCGTGACTTCTTCGCAGCGGCACACCATGACCTCGTCGGCGGGGATGCGATTGGCCTCCTTGGGCTGGTACAGCGCATCGAGAAACGGCCGGATGCGCAGGTTCGACTCAAGCCTTGCGCGAAGCGGCTCGGCGCGATAATCGCGCTGGGCGTCGCTGAGGGTGCCCAGTTGCCGGGCGATGCCCAATGCGGCCAGCTCGCCTTGCACCGCAGCCGCCTGGGCGCCGCCGATACCGGCGCCATCGCCTGCCACATAGATGCCGGGCACATCCAGCGCGCCCCAGGGGTCGACCTTGGGACTGAAGCACAATTGATCGGCGTCCCAGTGATGACTTGCGCGCAACGACTGGCTGAACTGGATGTTCGGCACCACACCCTGGTGCAGCAACACGCAACGAGTCGCCACCCGCTGAGCCTTGCCGCCGACGGTGAAGACCAGCGCGCGAGCGGCCTCCTCGCCTTCAATGGCCAGTTGCTCGGCGCCGGTGTAATGAGCGATGCCGGCGCTGCGCAGGCTGCGCATCAGGTCCAGCCCTTTGCGCAGGTAAGGCCAGGCGCGCAATGCGGCAAACAGGTGCCGCCGCGCACGCCAGTAGTCTTCGGGGCGGGTGGTGTCGACCAGTGCCTTGATCGGCACACCCGCGCGCAGGTATTGCCAGCCCAGCAGGTACAGCAACGGCCCGCAGCCGGTCAGCACCACCGGCTCGCTCGGCGCAAGGCCTGAGCTTTTCAGGAGGATCTGCGCCGCGCCCGCGGTCATCACACCTGGCAAGGTCCAGCCCGGAATCGGAAAGGGGCGCTCCATGGCGCCGGTGGCCAGCAGCACCGCCCTGGCCTGCAAGGTATGCAGGCGCCCGTCGCGCAGGTAGCTGACCTGATGATCGCGGGTCACTTGCCACACCGCCGCGCCCTTCTCGTACTGGACGCTGGACGCGGCCAGCGCTTGCGCCAACTCGTTGCCATGGGCGTAATCGGGACCGAGCATGTCGCGACGGCCCAGCGGCGCCAGGGTGATGCCCCGGTAAATCTGCCCGCCCGGGCTGCCCTGCTCGTCCAGCAACACCACTTGCAACCCGGAGCGGGCCAGCGCCACGGCGCCCGACATACCGGCGGCACCGGCCCCTACGACCACCGCATCGACATTGACCGGATTCATGGCTGCACCTCGAACGTCTCGACATCCACGGGCGCGAACATCAGGTCGCGAGCACCTTCCTGGGAGCGGATGCGCATGCCGTCGCTGACCTCGATCAGGCAACTCTGGCGATTGGGCACGCCATCGATCTCCACCAGGCATTCAAAGCACACGCCCATCATGCAATAGGGTGCGCGCGGGGACTCGCTGACCGGCGTGGCGCGAAACCGGCCGATCCCGGACATCAGCAATGCTGCTGCGACACTGGTGCCCGCCGGAACATTCAGGGGTTGTTCGTTGAAAGTCAGGCTCACGGTGCGTGTCGACCTGACCTCACTCATGACCGGTTGAAACAGCGGTTCAGTGCGCATGGGAAAACACCTTGTCAGTCAGGAAACGGTCGCCGGTAAACACCCCCAGCTCCTCGGGTTGCTCGCCGCCCATGATCCACGGCGCGATGCGCAGGGCGTGGGCGGCAGCCAGGGTCACGCCGCTGTGGCAGGTGACCACGAACGCCCCCGGATGCCGCGGCGACTGCTGGTAGATCGGAAAACCATCGGGGCTCATGACCCGCAGCGCGCCCCAGGCCCGCACCAGCCGCACCTGACTCAGCAGCGGGAAGGTCGAGACGCCGCGCCGGGCGATTTTCGCCAACACCTCGGTGGTGGTGCGGTCGTCGAACCCCACCTCCTCCATCGAGTCACCCAGTTGCACGGTGCCCTCGTCGGTCTGGCGCACATTGATGGTCGGGTAGTCGAGAAACGGCCGGACCCGCTCGCTGACCAGCACCTGCCCGCGGTTGGGCGCGACCGGCGCATGCAGTCCCACCTGTCGGGCCAGGCCCGGATTGCCAAGCCCCGCCGCCAGCACGATGCGTGGCGCGATGAAACGGCGCTGGCCAGCCGTGACGCAGAACTCGCCCGCCGCGCAATCGATACGATCCACCTGCACCCCACCGATCAGCCGCCCACCACGGGCCTGGGTCGATGCGTGCAACGCCCGCAGCAGTTTCAGCGGATTGACGTGGCCGTCCTGGGGCGTGTAGCTGGCGCCCACCACCGCCGGGCCGATCAGCGGCAGGCGGGCCTTGAGGTCTGCGGCGCCGAGCATCTGGAACGGGTAGTCGCCCAGCGCATCCTGCAGGGTTTGCAGGCGCGTCTGGCGCTCAAGCATTTCGTCATCGCTGAAGCACATGTGAAAGCCGCCCTGCTGCCTGAGCTGCACATCGACTCCGCCATCGGCCAGCAGCATCTGGGCAAACCCCGCCCAGCGCGCCGCAGACGACCGCGTCCAACGCGAATAGTCCGGCAGGTCGTGGCCTTTGCCCTGCACCCACACCAGCCCGAAATTGCCCCGCGAGGCACGGAAGGCATCGTCGCCCTGATCCAGGACCAGGGTGTCCGCCCCGCTGCGCGCCAGGCCATAGGCGACCGCCGTGCCGACCAGGCCGCCACCAATCACGATCACGTCCGCCTGGGTGACGCCGTTTGCATCCTGGCTCATTTGCCTTCTCCGATCAGTACCCGATCCAGCCCGACCAGTCGGTCCAATACCAGCATCAACAGCAGCGTGCCGAGGATCAGCACCGTGGACACTGCGGTGATCAAGGGGTCGATGGTCTGGGAAATCTGGTTGTACATCGCCACTGGCAACGTGGTGGTGCCCGGCGTGGCGACGAAAACGGTCATGGTCAGCTCATCGAAACTCTGGATGAACGCCAGCATCCAGCCACCGATCACACCGGTGCGGATGCGCGGCAACACCACCCGGTAAAAGGCTTTCCAGCGAGTGGCACCCAGCGACAGCGCGGCGTGCTCGATGTCGCGCTCAAGGCCGATGGTCGACGCCAGCGTCAGGCGCAGTGCATAGGGCAGCACCACGATCACATGGGTCAGGGTCAGGGCCCAGAGCGAGCCGCCGATGTGCGCCAGGGAGAAGAAGCGCAGGAAGGCGATGCCCAGCACCACCGACGGAATCATCAGCGGCGACAGCAGAAAGCCGGTCAGCGCGCCCCGCCCGGGAAAGTCGTAGCGACTGATCGCCAGCGCCGCAGGAATCGCCAGCAACGCGGCAATGGTGGCCGACGCCAGGCCCAGCTTGATCGACAGCATGAAGGCGTCGAGCATTTCCTGGTTTTCCAGCAACGCCCGGAACCAGCGCAGCGACAGGCCGTCGGTGGGCAACGAGAGATAGCCCTTGCTGGTGAACGCCATGACCATCACCACCACCAGCGGCGCAACGATGAAGGTGACGAAAGCAGCATGAAACAGCAGCGAGAAAAATCCGTTCTTGTGCATGGTCGTCTACTCGAAGACTTGCTTGAAGCGGCGCTCGGCCAGCTTGCTGCAACCCAGGATGATGACAAGGTTGGCCACCAGCAGAAGCATCGCGATGGCTGCGCCCAGGGGCCAGTTGAGGGTGCCGAGGAACTCGTCATAGGCTGCGGTGGCCACCACTTTCAGGCGCCGTCCGCCGATGATCGCCGGGGTGGCGAAGGCCGAGGCTGCGAGGGCGAACACGATGATCGACCCGGAGAGCACCCCCGGCATGATCTGCGGCAGGATGATCCGGCGAAACACCGTCAGCCTGGAGGCGCCCAGCGACAACCCGGCCCACTCGACCTGCAGGTCCAGGCGCTGCAAGGTCGCCCACACCGCAATCACCATGAACGGCACCAGCACGTGGGTCAGGGCGATGATCACGCCAACCTGGGTGAACAGCATCTTCACCGGTTGCTCGGTGATGCCCAGTGCCTGCAAGGCGTCGTTGATCAGGCCGTTATTGCCCAGCAGAATCGCCCAGCCAAGGGTGCGTACCACCACCGAAATCAGCAGCGGACCCAGCACCACCAGCAGGAACAACGAGCGCCAGCGCGGCGCCATTCGCGCGATGATGATGGTCTCGGGAATGCCCAGCAGCACGCACAGCACGGTGACCGCCAGCGCCATGCCGCCGGTGCGCAGGAAGATGTCGTGGAAGTAGCTGTCCTTGAACACCTCCAGGTAATTGCCCAGGCTGTAGGCCGGGATCACCCCTTCGGTGTCACTGAACAGGTTCAGTGACAGCACGGCGGTGAGCATCAGGGGCGCCAGCAGCAGCGCGATGAACACCAGCAGCGCCGGGCCGCTGAGAATCCAGGGCGCGGCGCCGACGTGTTCGGCGTCATACCTGGCCATGGGCGACCTCCCGATCCAGCAGCCGCAGGTCGTCATCGGACCAGTCCAGCCCGACCTCGCTGCCCTCCTCCGGTGGCGGCGTGCCGAGGTTGGGCTGGGTCATGTGCACCAGGCCCAGATGACTTTCCACGGCGATCAGCCACAGATTGCCGAGGAACACCCGCAGGCGGATGCGCCCGCTGACACGGCCACTGCCCGAGGCCGTCAGGCGGATCTTTTCCGGGCGGATGTAGACGTTGACGTCATTGCCCAGCGAGCGGTCCTCGTGGGGTACGTGCAGCAGGGTGTCGTGGACCTGCACATGGCAGCAGCGGGCATTGCGCAGTTGCACGGCGCCGGCAAAGGCGTTGGTCTTGCCCAGGAACGCCGAGGCGAACGGCGAATGGGGCCGTTCGTAGGCCTCGAACGGCGTGTCGATCTGCACGATGCGCCCCTTGTGCATCACGGCGATGCGGTCGCTCATGGTCATGGCCTCGACCTGATCGTGGGTCACCAGGATCGTGGTGATGCCCAGCTCGCGCTGGATCGAGCGCAGTTCGATGTGCATCTCTTCGCGCAGCTTGGCGTCCAGGTTGGACATGGGCTCATCGAGCAGCAACAGGTTGGGCCGGATCGCCAGTGCCCGGGCAATCGCCACCCGCTGACGCTGCCCGCCCGAGAGCGCCTTGGGGTAACGCTCCCCCAGCCCGCCCAGGCGCACCAGATCCAGTGCTTCATCGATGCGTTTCTTGCGTTCGGCCTTGGGCACGCCGCGCATTTCCAGGCCAAAACTGATGTTCTGCGCCACGGTCATGTGCGGAAACAGCGCATAGCTCTGAAAGACGATGCCCAGCCCGCGCTGCTCGGGACGTACGTGGGTGATGTCGCGCCCGTCGAGCACGATCCGCCCTTCGGTGGGCTGCACGAAACCGGCGATCGATTGCAGGGTGGTGGTCTTGCCGCAGCCGGAAGGCCCGAGCAGCGCGATGAACTCGCCGTGCCGGACTTCCAGGTTCAAACCGTCAATGGCCTTGAAACTGCCGTAGCTCTTGACGATGCCTTCGAGTGTGAGAAATGCCATTGGCGTGCCACGCAGGCCAGGCCTGCGTCTCCAGGATGGTTTTCGGAAGGATCGGGGATGCCGCTGTCTGCGTGACCTGAGATCAGCGCTCGACAGTACGATTCCAGCGGGTGGTCCACTCGCCACGCTGCTGGTTGATCGCGTCCCAGTCGACCTTGATCAGCGCATTGACCTTCTCGGGGCCGTAAGGCATGCGCGAGGCCACATCGGGCGGCAGCTTCACGGTCTGGTTGACCGGCGCGAAGCCGTTGGCCCGGGCCTGGATTTCCTGGACTTCAGGCGAAAGCACATACTGGATGAACGCCTGGGACAGCTCGGGCAGGGCATTGGGCGTGACGCCGCACGCCGCGATCTGCAAGGCGATGCCGCCTTCCTTGGGGTAGATGAATTTCAGCGGAAAGCCGGTGCCTTGCAGTGCCACGGCGCGGCCGCTGCCGTACACCGCCATGACCACATCGCCGTTCTGCATCATGCCGTCCATTTCCCCGGGCGCGGCCACCCAGGCCAGCACGTTGGGGCCGATTTCATCCTTGAGCGCCTTGAAGCCGGGGTCGATGTTCTTCTCGTCGCCGCCGCGCAGGCGGGCCATCTCGACCAGGGTGTGCAGGCCGTAGGTGTTGGTCACCGGGGGCATGCCCAGCAGCTGTTTGTAGCGCGGGTCGGTGAGGTTCTCCCAGGAGTCCGGGGCTGCCCAGCCGCGCTTCTTGAACGCCTCCTCGTTGTAGCCGATGCCAGTGGCGACCACGCCAATGCCGGTCGCCTCGGGGCTCAACCGCGCCAGGGGATAGAGGTCCTTGTACACCGGCGCATCGCTGAGCTTCTCGCACAGGCCAAGCTGCAGCGCCTGGTACATCGGGCCGTCATCCATCATCGCCACGTTGATCTGCTGGCGGCCTTTCTGGGCCTGTAACTTGGCCAGGGTTTCGGTCGAGTTGCCCGCCACGTACACCACTTTGACGTTGTGCTGCTTCTCGAAGGCGGGAATGACCTGGGTCTTGTACATCTGCTCGGTGGAACCACCGACACCGGCGACGTACAAGGTGGGTTCGGCCAGCGCCTGCTGGCTCGCAAGGCCCGCGAAGGTCACGGCAAGGGCGAGCGCGGCGCGCTGGAACGGACGAAACGGCGGTGTTGCTGGGGACGAGTTAAGGCTATTCACAGACTATCTCCGAAGTGCATGGGGCAGATCGAACAATGCGTCAGTTGCTTCAACCGAGGCTGAAGCCATGCATGCACGGTGCATGCATATCCGGGGGAATCCATCGCCCGGTGGCGCATCTTCATGTGCGCTATGGGGTGCAATTCGAGTATTGCGACAGGCGTCCCATATGGTCAAATACGGATATCCGGGTTAGTTATTCATATTTGATATGGAAGGCCAGATGAACCTCAGGCAGATCGAAGCGTTTCGAAGCGTCATGCGGTTGGGCTCGATGACCGCCGCAGCCGAGGCGTTGTACACCTCGCAGCCCAACGTCAGCCGCCTGATCGCACAACTGGAACTGAGCACCGGGCTTAGCCTGTTCAAACGCGCCGGGGTGCGGCTGATTCCGACCCAGGAAGGCCAGGCGTTCTTTCAGGAAGTGGAGCGTGCGTACGTCGGCATGGATTCGCTGAGGCTTTCGGCGAAGAACATTCGCAACCTGGGCACCGGCCGCCTGCGGGTCGCGGCAGTGCCTTCCACCGGCCTGAGCATGATTCCCCGGGCGCTGAAGGCCTTTACCGACTCACGCCCGGAACTGACGGTTTCACTGCACGTGAACTCCTCGCAGACTGTGGAGCAATGGGTCAAATCGCAATTCTGCGACATTGGCCTGGTGGTTCACCCAGGTGACGTCAGCAGTGATCAGAGCGAGTTGCTGGCGATGGTGCCTGCGGTCTGCGTACTCCCCGCCTCCCATCCTCTGGCCGGGCGCGAGCACATCACCTTCACTGATCTCGAAGGCGAAACCTTCGTTTCCCTGTGTCACGGCGACGGCACCCGCGCACTGGTGGACGGCCTGTTCGAACAGGCCGGCGTGGAACGGGTCATGGCCGTGGAGGCGCAATACAGTGCGATCAACTGCGAGATGGTGGCACTGGGCATGGGCATCACCCTGGCCCACCCACTGGTGGCCCGCGATTACCAGCATCGGGACATCGTGATACGGCCATTCAAGCCGGACATCCTGTTCCCCACCTACGTCATCTGGCCGGCCGCCCATGCACGGACCCGGCTGGCTGAAGAGTTTGTCGAGACGCTCAAGGACTTTTACGAAAATGTATTAGGTGTTTCTCGAGAACGTTAATAATCAACTGGGTAAAAGCCATACAAACAAAAACGCTGCGATCAACGCAGCGTTTTCATTTAACCGTTCGGACATCAATCAAACCGGACTTCATTATCCGTTCTGACGGCCATAACCCATGGTGGTGTATTCAAGGGTGTGAGTGGCGCCCTGGCTGTCAACGTAGACCATGCTCGACTTGACCAGACCATCGACTTTCTCTGGATCCTGCGCGGTGGTTACGCTGGAGACCTTGGCTACGTCCAGGCCTTTGTGGCGGTTGTACTGCTCGACCTGGGTCAGCGGGCGTGCGCTGTTCGAGGCGGCGGCGTTGTCAGCCAGTTCGTTGGCCGATGCGAAAACACTGAAAAACGAGAGGGCTGCGAAGGCGACATATTTCATTTTGGATCTCCAGTATCTGAGTAGTCTGCAAGTTGAGCAAAGCGTCTATTCGTTTGCTTCTGGCAGCGATTGTTGCGCGTTATCGTCGCGGCGATAAATATTTGCGGTCGATATGAAACATTGCCCATATCGATATAAGCGCGATTATTTCATTCCTGGAAATACAGTATTACTTTAACTAGCGATACAAAAGTTAAACTAACGTTATAGAAATTTCATATCACCCGTAGCAGCACGGCTTGCCGGCGGGAGCGGTGTATCAGTCAATTATAGGTGTCTGACACACCGCTCCCGCCGGCAAGCCGTGCTGCTACGGGGCGGAGTGCGCATGTGACAGGCCGGCTGCAGGCCCCGCCGCTTTCACCGCCGGATCGAATCGGGATGCTCGCCCTCGGCTCGCACCATCAACATGATTGCGTCGCGCTTTTCCAACAGATGGTGCCGCAGGATGTCGCTCAACCGCTTGCCGTCGCGAGCCTGCAAGGCGGTGATCATCTCTTCATGATCGTGCAACGCCCGCTCCCACTTCGGCGCCTGCTGGTTGGACAGGTATCGCAGCGCCTGAATGCGTCGGTTCAGCGACAGGTAGACCTGACGCAACGCGGTATTGCGCGCAGCCAGGTTGATCATGTCGTGGATGGCGCGGTTGCGCTGGTAGTAGCCGGGCAAGTCGTTCTGGTTCTTGCTCACCACCATGGCGTAATGCAGCGCCTTGATGTCTTCCAGTTCCTGGGGGGTGATGCGCTCGCAGGCCAGCTCCCCGGCGAATGCTTCGATACCGCTCATCAGTTCGAAGGTCTCGCGAATTTCCATCTCCGACATGCGCGAAACGCTCGCGCCACGGTTGGGGTTGATGTCGATCAGGCCTTCTACTGCCAGCACTTTCAGCGCTTCACGCAACGGCGTGCGGGAAATCCCAAGGGTTTCGCACAGCTCGCGCTCATTGAGCTTGGTCCCGGGCGGCAGCACGCCTTCGGTGATGAAGCTGCGCAGGTGCTCGACCACAATGTCATGAAGGCGCTGACGCTCGACCTTGAGCGACAGGCGCGGGTCGGGGGTGGCGCCCGACGGCTCGAAATTTTGCATGCAAGATTCCTCTACTGCATCACGAAAAGCTGGCTTCAGGGCGTTTCTTATACTTAAAGCGGGCCATTTGCAGCTGATATTAGCTCAAAGTCGTCCATTGACGTAGCTCAGCGAGGTGCTAGCGTATTTTGAATTCAAAATACAAAAACAAGAGGAGACACCCATGCTGAAACTCGACTTCCACCCTGCCGGCCGCCACTTCCTGCAAATTCCAGGGCCCAGCCCGGTGCCGGATCGCATCCTGCGCGCCATGAGCTACCCTACCATCGATCACCGCGGCCCCGAGTTCGGCGAGCTGGGCCTGAAGGTTCTCGATGGCATCAAGAAGATCTTCAAGACCCAACACCCGGTTGTCATCTACCCCGCCTCCGGCACCGGCGCCTGGGAAGCGGCGCTGTGCAACACCATGAGCGCGGGCGATGAAGTGCTGATGTTCGAAACCGGCCACTTCGCCACGCTGTGGCAGAAAATGGCGCTGAGCCTTGGCCTCAAGCCGCAGTTCATTGGCAAGCCGGGCATCGAAGGCTGGCGCGGCGGGGTCGATGCGGGGATGGTCGAAGCGCACCTGCGCGCCGACAGCGGCCACCGCATCAAGGCAGTGTGCGTGGTGCACAACGAAACCAGCACCGGCGTGACCTCCGACATCGCCTCGGTGCGCCGGGCCATCGATGCCGCCGGGCACCCGGCGCTGCTGTTGGTGGACACCATCTCGGGCCTCGCCTCGGCGGACTATCGCCATGACGAATGGGGCGTCGATGTCACGGTTTCAGGCTCGCAGAAAGGCCTGATGCTGCCGCCGGGCATCAGCTTCAACGCCCTCTCTCCCAAGGCCCTTCAAGCCAGCAAGAGCGCCGATCTGCCCCGCAGTTTCTGGGCCTGGGAAGAAATCGTCGAGATGAACAAGACCGGTTACTGGCCTTACACCCCCAACACCAACCTGTTGTATGGCCTGTCCGAGGCGCTGGACATGATCCTGGGCGAAGGCCTGGACAACGTGTTCGCCCGCCATAACCGCCTGGCCCACGCCTGCCGCTCGGCGGTCAATGCGTGGGGGCTTGAGATCCAGTGCGCAGACCCTGCCGTGTACAGCCCGGTGCTGACCGGCGTGATGACGCCCGAAGGCATCGATGCCGACCAGGTGCGCAAGCTGATCTACGAGCGCTTCGACATGTCCCTGGGCACCGGCCTTGGCAAGCTCAAGGGGCGCATGTTCCGCATCGGTCACCTGGGCGACTGCAACGATCTGACATTGATGGCTACGCTCACCGGTTGCGAGATGGGCCTGCAGATGGCCGGGGTGAAACTGCAATCGAGCGGCGTGCTGGCCGCCATGGACTACCTGGGAGGCCAATCGGTGCCGTTGCGCCGCGACTGATCGCCCTGACGGGCGCTTGCGAGCTTTTCCGCAGCGCCCCCGCAGCACTTTCTCACTATCCCGAATCAACGCGCCGCCATGGCGCGAACAACAAGAAACTGGAGATAGAACATGAAGTCTTTACGTCTGCGCCCCACCACGGTGGTGCTCATCATGCTGTGCGCCATGTACTTCATCACCTACCTGGACCGCGTCAACGTCAGTACCGCCGCGGTCGGATTCGGTAAGGAATTCAACCTGACCAAGACCGAAATCGGCCTGGTCTTCTCTGCTTTTGCCTATCCCTACCTGGTCTTCCAGATCATCGGCGGCTGGGTCAGCGACCGCTTCGGCGCCAAGCGCACGCTGGTGGTATGCGGGATCATCTGGGCCGGCGCGACGGTGCTGACCGGCCTGGTCGGCGGTTTTGTCTCGCTGATCATCGCCCGTCTGCTGCTGGGCCTGGGTGAAGGCGCAACCTTCCCGGCGGCAACCGCGGCGATGTCGCGCTGGGTGCCCAAGGATCAACGCGGTTTCGCCCAGGGCATCACCCACGCCTTTGCTCGCCTGGGGAACGCGCTGGCGCCGGCAGCGATGGTCGCGGTGATGGCAGCCTACGGCTGGCGAGAGTCTTTCTACGTGTGCGCGGGGATCAGTTTTGTCTGGGTGATGCTGTGGATGCTGGTGTTCACCGAACAGCCCAAGGACCACCCGCGCATCTCTCGCCAGGAACTGGACGTGCTGCCGCCGCCCAAGCCCAAGAGCAATATCGCGCTGCCGTGGGGCCGGCTGTTCAAGCGCATGGCACCGGTGACCATCGTGTACTTCTGCTATGGCTGGACCCTCTGGCTGTTGTTGAGCTGGGTGCCGATGTATTTCATGAACATGGGGCTGGACCTGAAGAACACGGCGATCTTCTCCTCGCTGGTGTTTTTTGGCGGGGTGGTGGGCGACACCCTGGGCGGGATCGTCAGCGACCGCATCTACAAGCGCACCGGCGATCTGAACCGCGCCCGCAGCCGCATGGTCGCGATCTGCCTGACCTGCACCCTGGCGGCGCTGGTGCCGCTGATGTTTACCCATGACATGTATGTGTCGCTGGGCTGCCTGGCGGTGGCGTTCTTCTTTTCTGAAATGACGATTGGTCCGATGTGGGCGATCCCGATGGACATCGCCCCTGATCATTGCGGCACGGCCAGCGGCATGATGAACACCGGTTCAGCCATGGCGGCGATCATCAGCCCTGTGGCGGCGGGTTTGCTGATCGACAAGTTCGCGAACTGGCAGTTGCCGTTCATGGTGAGCATTGGCTTGCTGGCGATCGGCGTGGTGCTGTCGTTCTGGATGAAACCGCAGAAGCGCTTCGAGTACGGCCAGCCTGCGGCTGCGGCGGTTGAGGCGACAGGGTCTGCGGTGGTCAGCAAGTAGCGGCACAATTTGCCCGCGTCGGCGTCCTCAAGATCGCTCCCGCGGGCAAGCCCGGCTGCTACGGGACAGGGGGGCTCGCTGGATTTGGTTTCACATCAAACCCGTAGCAGCACGGCTTGCCGGCGGGGGCGTCTTCATGATCGCCATCGCCGGCAAGCCGGACTGCTACGGGGCCAGGGTGATCGCAAATTCCGGGGTGCAGCCCAAAACCTGTGGGAGCCAGGCGCCGATCACAGGCTCACGTGGTCATTGACCTTCCTTGACCCCATATTCGCGATACACCGGCTTCCAGAAATTCGCCTCGACTGCCTCGCGCAACGCCTCGTCGGACATCTCCTGGGCCACCCCGCCTGCCTGGGCGGCCTTGCCTACGGCAAACGCGATCTTCTTGCTCACCGCCTGCACATCACGCAACGGCGGCAGCATCTGCCCTGCCGCTGCACTCTCGGCCAGCGCCTGGGCCGAAGCCATCAACATGCCTTCGGTCACCCGTGTCGCCTTGCTCGCGATGGCGCCCAGGCCGATGCCGGGGAAGATGTAGGAGTTGTTGCACTGGGCAATCGGGAATTTCTTGTCAAACAGCTCGACCGGCAGGAACGGGCTGCCCGTCGCCACCAGCGCCTTGCCCTCGGTCCATTGCAGGATGTCCTTGGGGTGCGCCTCGATCTGCGAGGTCGGGTTGGACAGCGGCATGATGATGGGCTGCGCACAGTGCGCGTACATGGTCTCCACGATCTCCTGGGTGAACAGCCCCGACTTGCCCGACACCCCGATCAGCACCGTTGGCTTGAGGTTACTGACCACCTCCTGCAACACCGGCCAGTCCCCGCTGAACTGCCAATGCGCCAGCGACTCGGTCGGGTGCGACAGACGTTCCTGGAAGTCATAGAGCCCGGTCTGCTTGTCCGTCAGCAGCCCCTTGCTGTTGAGCAGATACACTTGCCGACGCGCCTGCGCCTCGCTCACGCCCTCCAGCTGCATGGCCGAGATGATCTGCTCGGCAATGCCGCACCCGGCAGAACCTGCGCCGACGAAGGCGATGGTCTGCTCCGACAGGCGCTGCCCTTTCATCTTGCACGCGGCCAGCAGGGTGCCCACAGTGACCGCCGCCGTGCCCTGGATGTCGTCGTTGAAGCAGCACAACTGATCACGGTAACGCGCCAGCAACGGCATGGCGTTGCTCAGGGCGAAGTCTTCGAATTGCAGGATCACCCCCGGCCAGCGCCGCTTGACCCCATCGACGAACGCCTGGAGGAAACTCTCGTATTCCGCGCCGCGCACTCGCTCCTGGCGACGACCGAAATACACAGGGTCCGCCAGCAACGCCGGATTGTTGGTGCCCACATCCAGCACCACCGGCAGCGTATAGGCCGGGCTGATGCCGCCACAGGCGGTGTAGAGCGACAGCTTGCCGATGGGAATGCCCATGCCGCCAACGCCCTGATCGCCCAGGCCCAGGATGCGCTCGCAGTCACTGACCACGATGACCTTGACGTTGTTCTTGGTGACGTTGCCGAGGATTTCGTCGATACGCGCCTGGTCGCCGATGCCGATGAACAGGCCGCGATGGCTGCGGTAGATCCGGGCGAATTCCTGGCAGGCCTTGCCGACGGTGGGGGTGTAGATGATTGGCAGCATCTCGTCGACATGATCGTCGACGACGCGATAGAACAGGGTTTCGTTGAAGTCCTGCACCGAGCGCAGGAACACATGCTTCTCAAGGTCGGTGCCACAGGCCTTGAACTGCTGGTAGGTGCGCTCGGCCTGTTGTTCGATGGTTTCAACCTGATCGGGCAGCAAGCCGGTCAGGTGCAGGATTTCACGTTCACGGAGGCTGAAGGCCGTGCCCTTGTTGAGCAGCGGCGTGCCCAGCAGAGTCGGGCCCTTGAATCGGGGGTACAGGGGACGATCGGACGAAGCAGACATCATTACCTCCAGTGCATGTTTTTGTATTTTGAATTCAATATACACCGATGAATCGCAATGCCAAGCTCGGGGCATAAAGCTTCTGGAGATGGGAGTTTAGACACGGACGGCCGTTCGTGGCTGAGCGTTTGCTCGATGGCTGGGCCGGACTAGACTGGCAGTTTCGAGAAACAGGAGACAGCCATGGAAACCGTGAAGGGCGGATGCCTGTGTGGCGATGTGCGGATCACGGCCGTCGGCCGCCCCTGGCGTGTGGGGTTGTGTCACTGCCTGGACTGTAGAAAGCACACCGGCTCGCTGTTCGAGATTTCGGCGATATTCCCGCAAGACGCAGTGACCATCGAAGGCCAGACACGGGACTACGCCGGCCGCTACTTTTGCCCGCGCTGCGGCTCGCCGGTGTTCGGCCGCAACGGCGATGAAGTGGAATTGAACCTGGGAGCGCTGGACGCTCCCGATCAATTCATCCCCACTTACGAACTCTGGACCGAACGACGCGAAGCCTGGCTGCCGCCCTTTGCCCTGGCCAGACACTATCGTCACAACCGGGAAGGCAAGGGCCGCACAGAACCGTGAGACATCAGCGGATAGTGGGCACCACACAACCCCGTAGCAGTCCGGCTTGCCGGCGTCGGCGATCCCACATTCCGGGTGTAACGAAAACCTGTGGGAGCGGGCTTGCCCGCGAATGCGTCAGGCCTGACGTCACGAGGGTGCTTGACCCACCGCCTTCGTCCGAATGCGGCCCAGACCAAGCCCGCTCCCACAGATCCAGACCAGACGAGGGTCACAGGTTCGCCGGCAAGCCGGACTGCTACGGGGATGTGAAGCACCTACTTGACCAGGCGCTTTTCCTTGGACGGCCGGTAGCCGAAATAGGAGCTGTAGCATTTGCTGAAATGGCTGGGCGAGACGAATCCGCAGGCCACCAGCACCTCGACCTGTGACAGTTCGGTGTGCTGCAGCAGGCGCCGGGCCTCGGTGATGCGCAACTCCAGGTAATAGCGTTGCGGCGTGGTGCCCAGTTGCTCTTTGAACAGGCGCTCGATCTGCCGTCGCGAGCGCCCGGCGTAGACCGCCAACTGGTCCATCTCCAGCGGCTCTTCGAGGTTGGCGTCCATCAGCTTGACCACTTCCTTGAGCGGCGCGCTGACCGAGATATGCCGGCTCGGCTTGATCCGCCGATAGCGCGATTCCTCGAACGACAGGATGTCTTCGATGCCCTCGACCAGCGCCTTGTCGTGCAGCTCCTTGATCCATTCCAGCGCCATGTGGAAAGCACCGGCGGGGCTGGACGCCGTGAGCCGGTCGCGGTCCACCACGAAGGCCTCGCTGGTGACGTGGGTGACCTTGGAGATTTCCGCCAGCGCCGGGCGATGCTCGGGGTGAATCGCGCAGCGGTAGCCTTCGAGCAACCCCGCCTCCCCCAGAAACCAGGCGCCGTTCCACAGGCCTGCCAGGGTGATGCCCAGTTCCGCTGCGGTCACCAGCAGGTTGCTCAACTCGGCATTGGCTTTGAGTTCAGTGCGATAGCCGCCGCAGATCACCAGAAGGTCCAGGTCCTTGAGCGCGGGGGCATCAAGGCGCGCGTCCGGGCGAATGACCAGCCCCAGGTCGCTGACGACTTCGCCTTCCTGCAAGCCGAAGGTCTTCGAGGAAAACAGCCTGGGCCGCAGCAGGTTGGCCGTGACAATGGTGTCCAGCGCCTGGGTGAAGGCTGGCAATGAAAAGTGTTCCAGCAACAGAAACCCTGCCCGGGTGTGGGAGCAAGGCTCTTTGCGGCTGTCGTCCAGGTAGCGGAGGTTCTTGCCTTTCATGCCCCCGCTGAACTCTCGTCTTTCGCTCAACGTCTGCCCCGCCCCGTGTTGCCAAACTGCTGTCTGATGCTCTTCACTTATTATTCTCGTACAACCTGCACTGAAAGATCGCCTGCCCGGATTCGCGACCTTTCCTGCCTACGCCAGCTGAAAGCCATGGGCAAGCGGGTCCCGGTCATCGACGAACAGGGTGTTGTGGCCTGTTACATGGGCCCAGCCGGTGATGCCGGGCTTCATGCCGTCAAAAATACCGACTTTGGCCGCAGACTCAACTTTTCCTTCGTAGACCGTGCCAATCAGGCTCTCGTGGCGGTAAGTATCACCCACCTTCAGGCGCCCCTTGCTGAACAACTGGGCCATGCGCGCCGAGGTTCCGGTGCCGCCGGGCGAGCGGTCGATGGCCTTGTCGCCGTAGAACACCGCGCAGCGGCCATCGGCCTGTTCGCTGCGGGGTTTGTCGCACCAGATGACATGGTGCACTCCGCTGATGGCCGGGTTCTCCGGGTGCACGGGGTGGCTGACATCGGCCAGCGCTGCGCGCAACTTCACGCTCATTGCGACGATGTCGGCGCTGGTCTGCCCCTCGAACCCCGGCCAGTTCGCTTGCGGCTCGACCACGGCGTAAAAGTTGCCGCCATAGGCGATGTCCACCGTCAGCGCGCCCACACCGGGCACCTGGACGAGCACATCGGCGCTGTGCAGATAGCTGGCCACATTGAGCAGCTTGACCGACTCGACCTTGTCGCCATTCATGCGGTACTCGACATCGACCCTGCCCGCCGGTGCTTCGATGGCCAGGCGGCCTGGCACCCTGGGTGTTATCAGGCCTTCCTGGATCACCACCGTGGACAGGCCAATGGTGCCCGCGCCGCACATCGGCAGGCATCCGCTGACCTCGATGAACAGCGCGCCGAAGTCGCAATCCTCGCGCACCGACGGGTAGATGATGACGCCGGACATGATGTCGTGGCCCCGAGGCTCGAACATCAGCGCCTTGCGCACCCAGTCATGGTCGCGCACGAAGATATCGCGTCGCTCGGCCATGGACACCGAAGGCAACAGCGGCCCGCCACCTGCAACCACCCGCACCGGGTTGCCGCAGGCATGGGAATCGATACAGAAAAAACTGCGTCTCATAATGTCGTCCTTACACCATCTTGTTTGGAGCGTGACGCTGCAATGCGCCCCGTGACAGCCGGTCCAGCAACAGGGCGATGGCGACAATCGCCAGCCCCGCGCGCAGGCCCAGGCCCATTTCCATACGTGACAGCCCCCGGGTGACTTCAGCCCCAAGGCCGCCCGCCCCCACAAGTCCCGCCAGTACCACCATGGCCAGCGACATCAGGATGCATTGGTTCAGGCCCACCAGCAGCGTCGGTGCGGCGGTCGGCAGTTCGATCTTGAACAGAATGTCCCGGGGCGAGGCACCGGACGCCTGCCCCAGTTCCAGCAAATCCTTGGGCAACTGTTTGAAGGCCAGGGTGGTCAGGCGCAGCATCGGCGGGATGCCGTAGACGATGGTGGCGATGATCGCCGGGACCCGGCCCAGGCTGAACAGGATCACAGCCGGAATCAGGTACACCCACGGCGGCACGGTCTGCATGATGTTGAGGATCGGCGCGAACGCCTCGTCGACGCGCTTGATTCGCGCCGCCAGCACACCCAGCGGAAAGGCGATCATCACCGAAATCAGCACCGCCACCGACACCAGCGCGATGGTCTGCATGGACGCGGTCCACAGCCCCGAGAACAGGCAGAACGCCAACATCAGGGCCGCAAACACCGCCACCCGCTTGGTCGCGAAGAAGAAGGCGGCGACGAAGACGATGGCGATCAGCACATAGGGATGGGGCGCCAGCAGTGCGCGCTCCACCACGCCCAACACAGCTTCGACCACCTGGCTGATGAGCACGAACAGCCCGTGAAGGTTGGCGTTGAGCCAGTCCACGGCGGGGGCGAGGATTTCGCCCGGGGAAAAACGGAAATCCGCGACACTCATTGGCTTTCTCCCATACGCGACCGGGCGGCACTCTGGGCCAGGCGGTCGAGGATCATGGTCAGGATGACGATGGCGATGGCGGCGTTGATCGACTTGGCGATATCCAGCGTGCGCACGGCGCCGTAGATCGATTCACCCAGCCCGCCGGAGCCGACGATGCCGGCAATCACCACCATGCCAAAGGCCATCATCAGGCTCTGGTTGACCCCGGCCATGATGCTGGGCATGGCGAACGGCAGGCGGATCTTGAAGAACATCTGCAAGGGCGTCACACCGCTGGCTTCGCCCAGCTCGATGAAGTGCCGGGGCGTCATGCGAATGCCCAGCGACGTCAGGCGCAGCGCCGGGGGCAGCGCGACGATGAAGGTCGCCAGCAATGCGGTGGCCGGACCGTAGCCGAGCAACGCGATGGCGGGCAGCAGGTAGATGTAGGGCGGCATGGTCTGCACCAGGTCCAGGCACGGGTCGACGATCCGGTCGAACGCCGGCGCCAGCCCCGCCACCACGCCCAGGGGAATCGCGACCACCAGCGCCAACAGCGTTGCGGTGAGCACCAGCGCCAGGGTGCTGACCGTCTCGGGCCACAGGCCGATCAGCGCGCAGAACACCAGCGCAAGGCCTGCGATGATCGCGAACCGGGCGCCGATGGCGCGCCAGCCGATCAGCGCGATGATGAGCGCCAGTATGTAGTACGGCGGCAGCGCGAGGCACCACAAGACACCCTTGTAGACCCCGGAAAGCACCGCGTTGGCGGCATCGAACAGCACCTCGCCGTGATCCGAAAGCCACGACAGCCCCGAGTCGATGGCCTCATCGAACTGGCTGGAAAAGTCGGGAGTGTTCATGCCGAAGTCTCCAGTACGGTGGGCGCACCAGCCGCCGCGAATTCGTTGGGAATGCCCTGCACGCCGCGCAGCAGGTCACGCGGGGTGATGATTCCGACCACATTGCCGTTGTCGATCACCGCCAGGGCATCGCGCTCGGACTTCATGGTCAGGCCGATCAGCTCGTTGATGTCGGCGCCGGGTGTGGTCTTGATCAGCCGCGAGATGTCGCAGGTCGGGTTGGCGGCCCTGAACGGCTCGACCGGGATCATCACCGAATGCGCCTTGACCAGGTGCAGCCGGGAGATGCCCGCCACGAACTCGGCGACGTAATCGTCCGCCGGATTGAGCACGATGTCCTCGGCGGTGCCGACCTGGATGATCGCGCCGTCCTTCATGATCGCAATGCGATCACCGATGCGAATCGCTTCATCCAGGTCGTGGGTGATGAAGACAGCTGACTTGCCAAGCTCTTTGGTCAGCTGACGGAATTCGTCTTGCAGTTGCCGGCGGATCAGCGGGTCGAGCGCGCTGAACGGCTCGTCCATCAGGATCACTTCCGGGTCTGCGGTAATCGCACGGGCCAGGCCGACACGCTGTTGCATGCCGCCGGACAGTTCACTCGGGTAGCGCTGGGTCCACTCGCTCAAGCCCACCTTGGCCAGTGCGCGCTCGGCCACCTGGTAGCGCTCGGCCTTGCCCACGCCCTGCACTTCCAGGCCGAACGCGGTGTTTTCCAGCACCGTGCGGTTGGGCAGCAAGGCCACGCTCTGGAACACCATGCCGATGTGCCGGGCGCGGACTTCACGCAACTGCGCAGGGTTGAGCGAGGACAAATCCTTGCCCTTGACCATGACCTTGCCGGAACTGGGCGTGATGAGCTTGTTGAGCAGGCGGATCAGCGTGGATTTGCCACTGCCGGAAAGCCCCATGATGCAAAAGATCTCTCCACGGCGAACCTGGAGACTGACGTCCGAGACCCCGACCACGCAGCTGTAGTCCTGCAGAATCTGGCTCTTGGTCAAGCCCTGCTGGACGACAGCGTTCATCGCGGCAGGTGCGCTTTTTCCGAAGATTTTCCAGACGTTCTGGCAATCCACCAGCACTTCGTTTGTGTCTATTTTAGCCGTAGTCATGTTCGTAACCCGTCGAGCCCGTTGTGGCGGGCCTTTCTCATTGATCAAAAGGCGGCAGTGGCAAAGAAACAGCGCGTGCTCAGTTCTTGATGTTTTCCCAACGTTTGAGCAGGTCGGCGTGGCTGTCGGTCCAGTCCTTGACGGCCTGATCCATGGTCTTGCCGTCCTTGACCTGGGTGTTGATCGCGGTGATGTCCGGCAGCGGCACGTAGACGCTCGCCATCAGCTCACGGGCGTGGGGGAAATCAGAGGAAAAGCCCTTGTGACCGATCCAGTAGTAACCCTGAGGTGGCGGAAAAATGCCTTTGGGGTCCTTGAGGAATTTCACGTCGTATTTCTGCACCATCCACGACGGTTCCCAGATGGTCACCGCGATCGGCTCCTTGCGATCGACCGCTGACTTGAGCGCTGCGGTCATGGCCGCGGTACTGCCTTCGACCAGTTGCAGTTTCAGGTCATAGCCCTTGACCGCGTTGGTGGCGTCTTTCATCAGGCCCGAACCTGGCTCGATGCCGATGATCTTGCCGCCGAACTTGTCGGCGTTGGCGTTGAGCTGATCGACCGAATCGATGTCCACGTATTTAGGCACCGCGATGCCCTGATACAGGCCGTGGGAAACCGGAGACAGCTTCTCCAGTTTGTTCTTGTTCTTGTTCCAGTAGTCGGAGGCGGCGTAGTCGGTCTGCGAAGCCAGGACCTGCACGTCACCCTTGCTCAACGCGGCGTAGGCAATGCCCCACTCGGAAAACTCCACCACCTTGACGGTGTAGCCGGAGTCTTCGAGGACCTTTTTGGTGATGCCGGTGATGGGCGTCAGGTCTTCCCAGTTCATGGTGCCGACGGTGATGGTCTTCTCTTCGGCGTGAACCGGCATCGTCATCATGCCCGCGACAGCCACCGCGCAAACGGCTTTCCAGATTTTCTTCATGGCATTCCCCGATCTACGTTGATGAAACTTGAGTGTTGGTTGTTCTGTTCAAACGCGGTGCAGCCTTTACCCTTCCCGCCCTGCGCGCAGTTCCTGCCAGCGGATGACCGAGTTGACCCCAAGCCGTGTCAGCAGGCTGGGCGGCAATTTGCTCGGGCCCGAGCCCTGGCTGAAACGCTGCAGGAACACCGAATCGGTACCGGTTGCCAGCTCGGCGGCCATGACCCCGGCCAGGGTGCTCTTGACCGTGCCCAGGCCGTTTTCACAGCAGGCGGCGTAGAGGTTTTCTTCCACTTCGCCGAAGGCTGGCGCACTGTTGCGGCTCAGGCACAGGCGCCCCGCCCAACTGAATTCCATGGGCGTGCCCTGCAATTCCGGGAAGCGTGCATGCAGCGACTGCAGCTGTTCGGCCGCCACGCCAGCCACCCGCCTGGGCGTGACCGTGATGCTCGGGTCGTAGGTGAACCGGGTGCGGATGACGATGCGCGCCTGACCGTTGGCGGTGATCTTGCGCACCGTGGCGCCCATCGGATCGGCCGGCAGCAAGGCCCAGCGGTCGTGGCCGGTCACGGGGCGCTTGAACTGGTCGTGGCTGAAACCTGCGGTCATCGAGGCGTAGGTAAACACGTGCAACAGCCGCCCCTGAAAGTGGCCGAAGTCCTCGATGTGGCCGTTGACCGCGAGAATCACCTTGGGCGCCGACACCTGGCCCTTGTGCGACCTGGCGACCCAGCCGCTGCCCGCTTTCGCAAGTTCGACGATGGGCGAGCGCTCGTAGAGGCTGATCCTGCCGTCCAGCCCCGCCGCCAGGTCACGGATGTACTGCGCCGGCTGGATCATCACCGCGCCGGGCGTGTACAGCCCGCCGTGGTAATAGTCGGAGCCAGTGATTTCACGCATCTGCGCGGCATCGAACAGCTCGTGTCTTTCGCCAATACCGGCCAGTGACCGGGCGTACTTGAGGTTGAGCTTCAGCCCGCGCTCGGTGGCGGCGGCGTTGATCTTCCCGGACGGATCGAAGGTCTGCGCCGACATCCCGTATTCGGCGGCCGCCTGGGCCGCGAAATCGATGGCGAAACGGTTCTGCTCGATCTCCAGCGCCGTGGCCGACTCCCCGCCCACCGAATACTCGCCGCTGGACAGGCTGTGGGGCACATCGATCATGAACCCTGAGTTGCGCCCCGCAGGCCCCTTGGCGATTTCATGGGCGTCGACCACCACGATGCGGTCCTGTGGACGCAGTTGGGACAGCCTGCGGGCGGCCGACAGACCGGCAAAACCCGCGCCGATGATCAGCCAGTCCGCCGACACGCTCCCATCAAGCATGCGCACCGGGACAGAACGCGTGGAGATCGCCTCCCAGCCTGATACGCCGGTGTCTACCGGAAGGCGCTTGATGGAATGGCCGCTCATTTTACGGTCTCGTCTACAGAGCGATCGGAGACATCGATCCAGATGGTCTTGATCTCGGTGTACTGGTCGTGGGCGAACACCGACTTGTCACGGCCGCCGAAGCCCGACTCCTTGTAGCCGCCAAACGGGGTGGAAGCGTCGCCTTCGCCGAAGCAGTTGACGGTGACGATCCCGGCCCGGATTTCCCGGGACAGCTTGATCGCACGGCGCAGGTTGCCGGTGTACACCGACGCGGCCAGCCCGTAGGCGGTATCGTTGGCCAGGGCGATGGCTTCGTTGATGGAGTTGAAGGTGGTGACCGACAGCACCGGGCCGAAGATTTCTTCCTGGAACAGGCGGCTGTCGCGGTCCACGCCGTCGATGACGGTGGGCTGGATGAACACGCCATCCTGGGTGTCGCCGCCATACACGGCTTCAAGATTGCCGGCGCTGGCGTAGTCCAGGTACGACTTCACTTTCTGGAAATGATCGCTGCTGACCAGCGCGCCGACGCGGTTTTGCGGGTCCAGCGGATCGCCCATCTTCCATTCGCGGATGTAGGCGCCCATGCGTTTGAGCAATTCGTCCTTTACCGACGCATGCACCAGCAGACGCGAAGTGGCAGAGCAGTTTTCGCCCATGTTCCAGAACGCGCCGTTGACCACTTGCTCGGCGACCAGGTCCAGGTCCTCGGCGTCGTCCATCACCACGGCCGGGTTCTTGCCGCCGCACTCGAGCACCACGCGCTTGAGGTTCGAATCGGCCGAGTAATGCAGGAAGCGACGGCCAGTGGCGGTGGAGCCAGTGAAGCTCACCATGTCCACGTCCTTGTGCAGGCCGATGGGCTCACCCACGTCCTTGCCGGTGCCGGTGACGATGTTCAGCACCCCTGCCGGTACACCGGCTTCAAAGGCCAGTTCCGCAACCCGCAGCGTGGTCAGGGTGGTTTGCTCGGCAGGCTTGACGATGACCGAGCAGCCAGCGGCCAGGGCCGGGCCGATCTTCCAGGCCAGCATCAGCAGCGGGAAGTTCCACGGCAGCACGCATCCCACAACACCGATGGGCTCGCGCACCACCATGGTCAGCGCGCCGTTACCCACCGGGGCGGTGTGGTCGTACAGCTTGTCGATGACCTCGGCGTGCCAGCGCAGGGTGTGAATGGTGTCCGGCACGTCGACCAGTTGGCATTCACTGACCGGTTTGCCGCTGTCCAGGCTTTCCAGCACGGCCAGCTCGTGGCGATTGCGCTCCAGCAGTTTGGCGAACTTGAGCAACACCGCCTTGCGCTCACCCGGTGGCAGCAGGCGCCAGCGACCGTCGTCGAACGCCGCCTTGGCCTTGCTGACGGCATAGTCCACGTCCTCGCTGTTGCAGGCCGCGATGTCTGTCAGGTGCTCGCCCGTGGCCGGGTTGCTGGTAGCGAAGGTATTGCCGGACATTGCTGGCTTGAATGCGCCGTTGATAAACGCATTGGTCGGATACGAGATGGAAGCGGCGATGGCGGCGTATTCGGCCTTGGTCAGAAGATCACGCATGGCTGGCTCCGGAAGTGATGTGGGCGACGGTGCGTTTCACGTTGGTGATGACGGTCTGCAGGCTGAGTTTGTCGTCGCTGTTGAGCGGGCGAAGTGGCGAGCGCACATCACCGACTTTCAAACCATTGAGTTCGCAACCGAACTTGATGCATTGCACGAACTTGCCACCGTCCAGGGCGTTCATCAGCGGCATCATGGCCGACATGATCTGGCGGCCCTTATCGAAGTTCTTTTCCAGCACACAGGCTTCATATAAGGCCACGTGCTCTTTAGGCAGGAAATTCGAACCGGCACAGACCCAACTTCTGGCCCCCCAGGCAAAGAACTCGAGTGCCTGATCATCCCAACCGCAAGACAACGCAATGTGTGGAAACTCACGGGCCAGTAGATGCACGCGGCCCATATCGCCGGAACTTTCCTTGATGGCTTTGACGTTCTTGGACTTGCCGACACGCGCCAGGTATTCCTCGTTCATCTGTACGCACATCCGGCCTGGATAGTTGTACAACATGATCGGCAAGTTGGCGGCGCGGTCGATGGTCAATGCATGAATGGCGTTTTCCTGGTCGGTGGGCAGCGCGTATGGTGGGGTCGTGACCAGAATGGCGTCGGCCTTGAGCGCCTTGGCGTCTTCGGCGAACAGCACGGCGTCTTCGGTGCGGATCGCGCCGGTGCCGATAATCAATTGAACCTGCGTGCCAATGATGTCCTTGGCCCGAGCGGCAAGTTGCAGGCGCTCTTGCGCGGTCTGGGCGTAATACTCGCCGGTGGAGCCGCCAATAATGATGCCGTGCACTTTGGCCTCGATCAGAGACTCCAGCACTTGCGAAAATACATCCCAGTCAATTTCACCCTCAGGTGTATGGGGCGTTACTGCCGGTGTATATATGCCTTCGAATTTCAAGACGCTTCTCCGATTATCAATGGCTGTAACTTTCTGTCAGCATCACGCGCACGGCCGGGCCCTGGCGCAGCAATAAAGTGGCTCTAGCTGCACGGAAAACATGTCCGTCAAATAACAAATCGGGCAATACGCAGGTGCGACGGCGCACCGGACGCAACCTCAAGTTGCATCAATCGTTCACTCGGTCAGCGGTGCGTATTACATCGTTCTTCCAGACGAATCCTGGTATCAGGCACGTGCTGGAAAAACCCGGATCTTCAGAATAAACAGCATCGGCGCGACGCCTGAATGAAGCTCAGGGACGAATCGATACAGGGCAGAGGTGTAGCAGCAGTTTTTTGCATAGTCAGACCGTATCTATCCCAATTGGCAGTGACGACGGTTTCTTGTTTTAAAGTCATCCGGGGAGGCCCCGCCGACTTTTTTACCGCTTCTCAAGCCCCGGTATGTGCCGGGGTTCATGTGCGGCTTGTGTGAAGATTACGTGTCGTTGGAACCTTGGGACAATCAACTTTTACGCTGGGCAATGCATAAAAAAATGTTATCGATGCAGCTGCGTCGCGGCAGGGAACGGGTAGCCGTCGAACTGACCCAGCAGCCAGTCACGCACCCGACAACAAGCCTCGTCGGCCTCGCGATCCTCGCGGATGGTCAGGTAATGCAGGCTTTCGGTGAGGACCATCTCTTCCGCCATCGGGCGCACCAGCCGCCCCTGCTCGATCAGCGCGGTCACCAGATGATTCCAGCCCAGGGCCACGCCCTGATCGTTAAGCGCCATGCTGACCACCAGGTTGTAGTCGTTGGCGTTGAGCACATGGGGACTGTCGTGGGCGCGCTCGCCGATATCAATATTGTGATACGCCAGCCACACGCCCCAGTCCACGTGTTCGGCGACCTGGGAGCGGCCATAGGGGCTCAGGTTCAACAGCCCGCCGTCACGCAACCCCTTGAGGGTCGCAAGCTCTGGGTGAGCCTCTTGGTAGGCCGGCGTGCACACCGGGTAGATCACGTCGTGAAACAGCGGGTAGCTGCGATAGCCATCCTGAATCTTCGCCATCTTGGTGATGTAGATGTCCGGGCGCACGCCAGGCTCCATCGACAGGAAGTTCTGGGTGGTGATCAGGTTCAGGTCGATGTCGGGGTTCTGGCTGAACAGCGCCGGCAAGCGGGCTGACAGCCACAGCGCGGAAAACGCATGGGAGCAGCACAGCGTCAGCATGCGCTTGCCGGCGTTGCGACTGCGGATTCGCTCGGCGGCCTGGGAGATATTGACGAAGGACATCTGCGCGGCGTCGAAGAAAATCGCCCCGGCCTCGGTCAGCTCTACCGCGCGCCCTACCCGCTTGAACAGCGCGACACCGAGGTAGGTCTCCAGCTCGCGAATCTGTCGGCTGATGGCCGCCTGGGTGACGCACAACGCCTCCGCGGCGCGGGTGAAACTCTGATACTTGGCCGCTGCCACGAATGACTTCACCGCTTTGAGCGAAGGCATTTTCAGCAAGGTCATGTCCGGATCGGTGTGCTTGACCATCGTAGGGTTCTGATTTCCGTTTCCAAGCCTGTTGCAGGGGAGCGGGAAAGCTGGCTGCACAGCCCCTTCCCGGCGCACGCCGCAGAGTATCCGAAACTTGCCAGCGGCGACAGCGACCGGCTCAGCCCTTGACGGCGGCCTCGATGGCGGCGATGTCGATTTTGGTCATGCCCATCATCGCGGCGAACGCGCGCTTGGCCACGGCCTTGTCCGGGTGGGCGACTGCCGAGGTGAGCGCCCGGGGCGAAATCTGCCAGTTCAGCCCCCATTTGTCCTTGCACCAGCCACAGGCACTTTCCTGACCACCGTTGCCGACGATGGCGTTCCACAGCCGGTCGGTTTCTTCCTGGTCGTCGGTTGCGACCTGAAACGAGAACGCCTCGGTGTGGGGGAAGATCGGCCCGCCGTTCAGGCCGATGCAGGGAATGCCCATGACCGTGAATTCGACCGTCAGCACATCGTCTTCCTTGCCCATGGGGTAATCGCTAGGGGCGCGGTGAATGGCGGTTACCTTGCTGTCGGGAAAGGTCGCAGCATAGAACTCGGCGGCTTGCTGCGCGGCGCCGTCGAACCAGAGGCAAACAGTGTTTTTCGCGAGCATGGCGGCTCTCCTCGGTTGGGGGAATGGAAAGGAGAGTCTAGTCGCCGCGAGGCTCGGGGGCGTTTGCGCCCTCGAAATCGCCCCCGCGGGCAAGCCCGGCTGCTACGGTTCGGGGTTGAACAGGATGTCGCGTACACCCGCAACCCCGTAGCAGCACGGCTTGCCGGCGGGGGCGGCCTTGAGATCGCTGACGCCGGCAAGCCGGACTGCTACGGGGCGGGGTTGAATTGGAATCATCGCGTACACCCGCAACCCCGTAGCAACACGGCTTGGGGGCGTTTGCGCCCTCGAAATCGCCCCCGCGGGCAAGCCCGGCTGCTACGGTTCGGGGTTGAACAGAATTATCTCGTACACCCACAACCCCGTAGCAGCACGGCTTGCCGGCGGGGACGGCCTTGAGATCGCTGACGCCGGCAAGCCGGACTGCTACGAGGGGAAGGTCACGACGATTCATCGGCCACTTCCACCCGATCCCGCCCCGTGCGTTTGGCGTGGTACAAGGCGGTGTCGGCCAGGCCGTAGGCGGTGTCGAAGCGGGTGCCTACGGGGTTGGCGCTGACACCGAAGCTCGCGGTGATGCTGCGGTTCACCGGATGAGGGAACACATGCCCGGCAATCGCCTGGCGCATGGCTTCGGCCATCTGCACGCCCTCCTCCAGTTGCCCGCCCGGAATCAGCACCGTGAACTCTTCCCCGCCCACCCGGCCGACCGCCGCCTTGTCGCCAACTATCTTGCGCAGGCAGCCGACGATCCCCTGAATCACCGCATCGCCCGCCGGGTGGCCGAACTCATCGTTCACCTGCTTGAAGTGGTCGATGTCGAGCACGATCATCACCGCCCCCGTGCTCAACAGCGCCTGGGTGGTCATCTCGATGATCGCCCCCCGGTTCAACACACCGGTCAGCGCGTCATGGGTGGCGCGGTACTCAAGTTGGCGGGCCAGGGTCTGCAACTGCATGTTGAGGGCGTTCATTTCGCGCTCGGCCCGGTCGCTGCGACCGATCAGCCGACGAGTCTCGCGCATCAAACGCTCATAATGCGTTGCCAGCTCCGACAGCGACTGCCGGTAGGTCGCGGCATCGGCGTCAGGCTGCGCCAGAACCGAGCGCACATGCTCAAGGGCCTGGGCTTCGCTGGTGAACAGGTCCGGTGCCGGTTCGCTGGATACACCGCGCGATGCGACTGAAGCGGCCATGTGTCTCTCCCTGCTCAAGTGGCGATAGGGCAATCGTTGAAGACAATGGAGGTGAAGTCGGCCTTGAGCTCTTCACCGAATTCGAAAATCGTCTCGTCTTCTTCTTCGTGGTACCAGTTCACCTCGATGGTGTTGCCGGCTTCGGCGGCCTGGTCCAGCGCATCGAAAATGCTGAACAGCATCTTGGTGCTGGAGCTGTTGAAGTACGCCAGTGCGATGTTCGCCGTGATGGTCTGCCCGTCGCGGGTACCCAGGTAATCACGCAACTGCTGCACGACCGGTGAATAGAAAGCCGCGGCATTCTCAGGGTACGACTCGCCTTTCATCGACAGCAGATTCTGGTCGAAACGGAAGTCGATTTCCGGAGAGGTGGCCGTTGCTTCGATGTAGAAGTTGTCCATGGCTAAGCGTCGCTCGTTTCAAATAGTGGCTTTAAGGCAAAAAAGAGTGGTTTCGGGATCGTCTGCGCGGGGGTGGAAATCGAATTCCAGCGGCGCCGAGGCGTCCCGTGCCATCGTCAGGAAACCAAGGCCGGCGCCCTTGCTGTCTTCCGGGGTTTCGGCGCGCAGGCTGGTCTTGTAGGCCTGCTTGATCTCTTCGATCGACATGTTGCGCAGCGGCTCAAGCTTGGCGCGCAGGCGTTCGGTGTCGGCGGTGGCGATCGGGTTGGCACACAGCATCAGGTGGCGTTCGCCATCGGTGCTGATGCACACAGCGCCCTGGCGCAGGCCGGATTCCTCGGTAACCGATGCACTGAGGGCGTCGGACGAGTAATGGATGATGTTCTGCGACAGCTCCACGAACGACGAAAACAGCTTGCGTCGCGTCGGGCCGCTGACCCCGGAAATCTCCAGTTGCAGCTTCACCACCTCAGCCATCGCCGAGATGATGTGATGGGAGAAATAGCCCATGTGATAGAAAATCACGTTGCGCTGTTGGGCCAGATCGAAAAAGGTGCAGTCCTGCTGAGCAGCCGGTGAGTTGAACATCATCATTCCTGAATACGGGCACAGAATAGGGTCAAATCGTCACGGCGGCTCTGTTCGGCCTGCCAGTCTGCCAGCGCGCGTTGCAAGGCCTCGCAGATCGCGGCGGATGGCTGGTGACGGTGTTGCAACAGGGTGTCGAACGCCTTGCGCTTGCCAAAGGCGATACGTTTCGGGCCGCCGATCTGGTCGGTCAGGCCGTCGGTGGTGATGAACATCAGGCTGCCATGTTGCATCGGCACCGGGGTCACACCCCATTGATAATCGAATTCGCTGGCCACGTAGCCCACGCCCATGCGCTGGCCGGCGATGGTCAGCAACTGATCGGCGTCAGGGTGCAGCACATGCAGGGCCATGCGCGCGCCGGCGAAATGCAGAATGCGGGTCGAGTTGTCGAACCAGAAGAACGATGCGTCCAGCCCGTCGTCGGACTCCGGCGTGCCGTCCAGGCCGTTGACCTGCCCCAACTGTTCCTTGACGCTGCGGTTGACTGCCGACAGCAACTGGCCGGGGTCACGGGGCCCCAGTTGAGCCAGCGCCTGGGTCAGGGACGACGATGCGATCAGGGTCATGAAGGCGCCCGGCACACCATGGCCGGTGCAGTCTGCGATGGCGCCAAACCAGCCATCGGGGTAGGCGCAGAAGTGATAGAAGTCGCCACCCACTACATCACGGGGCTCCCACAACAGCGAGGCGTCGCCCAGGGTCGAGCTCAAGGCATCGCGGGACGCACGCAGCATGGCGCGCTGGATGACGCTGGCGTACTCAATGCTCTGCATCATCTGGCGATTTTTCTCGGCCTGCATCGCCGCCACCACCGCCATCAGCTCAAGCCCACTGCCAAGCCCGGCAAAGCGCCCGTTGCGGGTGACGATGAAACCGTCTGCCAGGGCCTTCTCGCCGGACTCGACGGTCTTGAACGTCAGCTCCTCGATGCTCATCTGCGCATCGACGACCAAAGGTTCCTTGTCCATGAAGGCGATGCAGCTTTTCTTGTCGTACAGTTCGCGATGAAACGGCTTACTCATCTGCGACAGGAAAATGTTGCGATTGATCAGGCCGATGGGGCGGTCGCCCTCGATTACCGCAAGGCATGCCATGTCACGCTGGGCGCTGAAGATTTCCATGACCCGGGTGTTGGTGCTGTCGGAGTCGATAGCCGGCACCTCGTTGCACAAATCGCCGGCACAACGATGATCCCTCGGCAACTTGGGCCGCATGAATGTGAAATGTTCTGCCTGCATGCTCGTACTACCGCGCCAGACGAAAGCGAGCACGTTAACAGGGTGATATTAAAGTGATGTTACAGAACAAAGCTGATAAACCCGATAAAAATCGAACTTCTAGCCCCCGCTCGACACTTGGTGTTAAATACGGCATCCGGGTCGACGACGCTGACCCTTCACACATTCGCGACATCCTCAAGACCAGCAAATGGCGGTGGCCCCATGATTGAAGTGACCGAAGTTTCCATAGCCCGACTGCGCGAAGCGCTGGAGTCCGGCCAGACCACGGCGGTTGAACTGGTGCAGGCCTACCTCGCCCGGATCGACGCCTACGACGGCCCCCAGACCGCCACTGCCCTCAACGCCGTGGTGGTGCGCAACCCAGAGGCGCTCGAGGAAGCCCGGGCCTCGGACGCACGCCGCGCCAGGGGCCAGTTGCTCAGCCCGCTCGACGGCATTCCCTACACCGCCAAGGACAGCTATCTGGTCAAGGGCCTGACCGCCGCTTCCGGCAGCCCGGCCTTCGCCGATCTGGTTGCCCACCGCGACGCCTTCACCATCGAGCGCCTGCGCGCCGCCGGGGCGATCTGCCTGGGCAAGACCAACATGCCGCCCATGGCTAACGGCGGCATGCAGCGCGGTGTCTATGGCCGGGCGGAAAGCCCTTACAACGGCGAGTTTCTCACCGCACCCTTTGCCTCCGGCTCCTCCAATGGCGCTGGCACGGCAACGGCTGCAAGCTTTGCCGCGTTCGGCCTGGCCGAGGAAACCTGGTCGAGCGGCCGTGGCCCGGCGTCCAACAACGGGCTGTGCGCCTATACCCCGTCGCGCGGCGTGATCTCCGTGCGCGGCAACTGGCCGCTGACGCCGACCATGGACGTGGTCGTGCCGTTCGCGCGGACCATGGCCGACCTGCTGGAAGTGCTCGACGTGATCGTCGCCGAAGACCCGGACACCCGCGGCGACCTGTGGCGCCTGCAACCCTGGGTGCCGATTCCACCGGTTTCACAGGTGCGCCCCGCTTCCTACGCCGAACTCGCTGCGCAACCTGGCGCCCTCACAGGCAAACGCCTGGGCGTGCCGCGCATGTACATCAATGCCGACCTTGAAGCGGGCACCAGCGAGGCACCGGGCATTGGCGGCCCGACCGGGCAACGCATCAACACCCGCCCGAGCGTGATCAGCTTGTGGGAACAGGCCCGCAAGGCTCTGGAAGCCTCTGGCGCAGAAGTGGTCGAGGTGGATTTCCCGCTGGTGTCCAATTGCGAAGGCGACCGCCCCGGCGCCCCGACCGTGTTCAACCGCGGCATCGTCTCCAAGGAATTCCTGCACCATGAACTGTGGGACCTGACCGCCTGGGCGTTCGACGATTTCCTGCAGGCCAACGGCGACCCGAAACTCTACCGCCTGGTGGACGTCGACGGCCCGAAAATCTTCCCCCACGACCCCGGTACCCTGCCCAATCGCGAGGGCGACCTGGCCGCCGGCATGGACGAATACGTGCGCATGGCCGAACGCGGCATCACGCCCTGGAACGAGATCGATACCCTGGCCGACGGCCTGCGCGGCCTTGAAAAAACCCGGCGCATGGACCTGGAAGAATGGATGGACCGGCTGGGACTCGACGCCGTGCTGTTCCCCACCGTGGCTGACGTAGCCCCCGCCAATGCCGATATTGATCCGCAATCCGCCGATATCGCCTGGAGCAACGGTGTTTGGGTGGCCAACGGCAACCTCGCCATTCGTCACCTGGGTGTGCCCACGGTCACCGTGCCGATGGGCGTGATGCCTGACATCGGCATGCCAGTGGGCCTGACGTTCGCTGGCCGCGCCTATGACGACTCCAGCCTGCTGCGCCTGGCGTCGGCATTCGAAGCCACCGGCAGCAAGCGCCAGGTGCCGCCGCGCACTCCGCCGCTGTCCGCAAAGTAACTGTCCAATCTGAAAGCGGGCATGCACCTAGGTGCTATTGCCCGCTGCCTCTGCGCATGTGACATTCCCCGCACTTCCCCACCGTCATCAAGAACGGACCTGCCTGAAAGAGGACCTGCATATGCTTCTGCACCTGTCGACCTGGCGCGAGATCGAACAATACCTGACCCGCAGCCGCACCATCGTCGTGCCCATCGGCTCGAACGAGCAACACGGCCCCACCGGCCTGCTCGGCACCGACTGGATGTGCCCGCAGATCATCGCTGAAGAAGCAGCAAAAAATGCCGACATCCTGGTCGCGCCGACCTTCAACATCGGCATGGCCCAGCACCACCTGGGGTTCCCCGGCACCATTTCCCTGCGCCCCTCGACCTTCATCGCTGCCATCGGTGACTGGGTGCGTTCCCTGGCCGGGCACGGCTTCGAAAAGATCCTGTTCCTCAACGGCCACGGCGGCAACATTGCCTCGATTGAAGCGGCATTCTCGGAACTGTACGCCGAAGCCAGCTTCGCCCGTCGTCCCGCAGGTTTCGCCCTGAAGCTCTGCAACTGGTGGGACCTGGAAGGCGTGACCCGCCTGGCCAACGAGCAATTCCCCACCGGCCACGGCAGTCACGCCACGCCATCGGAAATCGCCGTGACCCAGTGGGCGTATCCGGAGTCGGTCAAGTCGGCGCCCTACTCCCCACAAATCGCCCCCACAGGCCCGATCCGCGAAGCGAAGGATTTCCGCGCACGCTTCCCTGACGGCCGCATGGGCTCGGACCCTGCTCTGGCGACCCCGGAAAAAGGTGGTGAACTGGTAAGCCTTGCCGCCCAAGGTCTGGTCAAGGCGCTGGATGCGTTCAGCCGGGAAGAAATGCCGGGCTAGTGTGCGTGTCTGCCACTGACGGCCGGGAACGTCCGACCGTCAGGGGTTGAGGCGCTTGAGTGCGTCACGCAGTTCCGAATCGTTGCCACCCAGCGCGCTGGTGGCAATGGCCGCGTTGCGCAGCAGGATCGAGGCGGCGTGTTCGATATGCTCTTTGAGCAATCGATCGGATGGCCCGGACAAGGTCAACGCCCCTTTCAATTCAAAGCCCATCGCGAATACCGGCACAGACACCGCACTGGTTTCCGGATCGCGCTCGCCGAATGAGCTGGCCCAGAAACGCTCGCGGACTTCGGCCAGGGCCGGGTCGGCGTTGCGCGAGAACGCCCGAAGAATCTTGCCCGATGCTCCGGCCTGCAGCGGAAAACGTGCGCCTTCAAGCACCGACACCCGCACCGCACGTTTGGGCTCGACGCGAAACAGCACCACGCGGCTGCCATTTTCCTGCACATAGAACGAAGAGGTTTCGCCGCTTTCCTCGGCGATGGATTCCAGCAACGGATGAATCACGTCACGCAAGCGAAATGACGTCTGGTACAGCTGGGACAGGCGCAACGGCTCGGGCCCCACCGAATAGCGACCGTCGCTGAGTCGGCGAACGAAACCGGCCTTCTCCAGTGAAGCGATGAGCCTGAGGATGGTGCTTTTATACAGCCCGGTGCGCCTGGAAATTTCCGCCAGGGTCAGGCAATCCTGCTCGATGTTGAAGGCCGCCAGGATGGCGAATGCACGGTCGACGGCCGCCACACCGCCCTCTGCTTGAGCGGCCTGCTCGGAAGGGTTTTTCTCGGATTCGGTATTCATAGACACTCATTGTCGATTCATCGCTTGCCGGCGACAGCTGCCCGGGGGCCGTGTTGTCGCCTGCAAGACAATATCAGAGGCGCAGGATACCTTCCGCAAAAAGTACAGGTGCAAAAAACGCGACCTGCCCCTCACGCCTCTTTCAGGAAGAACCGCAGCGAGAGCACCATCGCCGCCGCCACGAACATGATGCAACCCATTGCCATCAGGCCCGCGGTGAAAGAGCCGGTGTAGTCCTTGAGGAAGCCCATCAGGTACGGCCCGACAAATCCGCCAAAGGCGCCAATCGAGTTGATCAGCGCGATCCCGCCTGCGGCGGCCTGGCCACGCAGGAATTTGCCCGGCAATGTGTAGAAAATGGTTTTACCGGCAATGGTGCCGACCAGCGCCATCGTGATACCGGCCAGCGCCGGAACCAGCGCGTTCATCTGCAGCGCCAGAATCAACGCCACGCCTGCCAGCAGCATGGCCAGGGTCAGGTTCAAAATGCCTTTGCCGGTACGGTCCACATGTTTGGCCCAGACCAGCAACGCCACCGTGGCGAAGAAATAAGGAATCGCCGCCACCCAGCCGATCATGCTGACTTCGACGCCATGGGCCTTGAGCATCTGCGGCAACCAGATGCCGATGCCGTAGGAGCCCAAGGTAAAGCTGAAGGTGATCGAACTGAGAATCCACACCCGTGGATCTTTCAAGGCCGCCTTGAAGCCATGACTGTGCTGCCCTTTGCTCTGTTCATCGGCCAGCATGCCGGTCAACACCTGACGTTCGTCGGCGGTGAGCCACTTGGCCTCTGCCGGATGGTTGGTCAGCACCTTCAGGGTAATCAACCCGAGAATACAGGCTGGCACACCCTCGATCAGAAACATCCATTGCCAGCCGGCCAGGCCCAGCATGCCGTGCATCTGCAGCAGCCAGATGGACAGCGGCCCGCCTACCAGAAACGAAATGGGCGTCGCCACGGTGAACCAGGCCAGTACTCGGGTACGGTACTGCGCCGGAAACCACAGGGTCAGGAAGAAGATCACCCCGGGGAAAAAGCCGGCCTCGGCGATGCCCAGAATCAACCTCACTGCATAAAAGCTGTAAGGCCCGACGATCATCGCCGTCGCCGCTGCAGCCAGGCCCCAGGTAATCATGATCCGCGCCATCCACAGCCGCGCGCCGAAGCGATACATCGCAAGGTTGCTCGGCACCTCGCACAGGCAATAGCCGAAGAACATGATGCCCGCACCAAGGCCGAACTGGGTGGCGGTCAAACCAAGCTGCTCGGTCATCTGCAGGGCGGCGTAGCCAACGCTGGTACGGTCCAGATAGTTGAAAAAGTAAGCCAGTGCCAACAACGGAATCAGTCGCCAGGCAGCCTTGTGCAGTACGCGGGTCTGCTCGCTGTCGAGTGGTCGCACAGCGCTGGCGTCGTTGCTGTGCGGGGTAGTCGTGACAATCGCCATGACCGCTTTCCTCTGTATTTATTGTTGTAGGACTGACGGCACATGGCCGTCAGCGAATGGAATCTGGCGTCCGTTCCGGGGTGGCTCAGCGAACGATGCCTCGCTCGCGCAACGCGTCGATATCCCCCGACGCATAGCCCATCTGTTCAAGCAACTCGGCAGAGTGGCTGCCCAGCTGTGGCACATTCAGGCGCGTGTCGAACCTGCGGCCATTCATTTCGAACGGCAACATGGGCACCTTGACCGCTTCGCCGTTTTCCAGCGTCAGATGCGCCAGCCCACCGGACTCATTCAGGTGTCGGTCATCGAACAGATCCTGGGGGCGCTGGATCGGAGAAAACGGCAGCCCGGCCTGTTCACACATCGCCATGACTTCCTGTTTACCCAAGGTTGCAAGGCGCGCCCGGACCTGCGGCAGAATCTTGCTTCGGGCCTGCACCCGCTGGGTGTTCTTGGCCAATTGCGGATCGCTCCCCAACTCCTGGAAGCCGAAGCTCTGGCAGAAATTCAACCATTGGCTGTCGCTGACCACCCCCATGAACACCTGCTCGTCGCCCAGGGTGTCGAACACGTCATAGATGGCCCATGCCGACAAGCGACTGGGCATCGGCGCTGCGGGTTTGCCGGTGGTGGCCATCTGCATCATGTGCTGGCCGACCAGGAACGCGGAGTTCTCGAACAATCCGGTCTGCACAAACTGTCCTTGCGCGGTGTCCTTGCGTTGCAGCAGCGCGGCCAGGATGGAGATGGCACTGAACATCCCGCCCATCACATCGTTGACCGAGGCGCCGGCCCGCAGCGGACGCCCTTCGGGACCGGTCATGTAGGCCAGGCCAGTCATCATCTGCACCACTTCGTCCAGTGCCGTGCGTTGCTCGTAGGGCCCCGGCAGGAAGCCCTTCATCGAGCTGTAGATGATGTCGGGCTTGATGGCCTTGACCTGCTCGTAACCCAGGCCGAGTTTCTCCATGGCACCCGGACGGAAGTTCTCGGTCACCACGTCGGCGCTTTCGATGAGTTTGCGCACCGCCGCCATGCCTTCTTCGGTCTTGATGTCGACGGCGAAGCTTTTCTTGTTGCGGTTATAAGTCATCCAGTAGCCCGCTCCGGAACCGGTCAGGCGTCGGGTGTTGTCGCCCTCGGGCACCGGCTCGACCTTGATCACTTCCGCGCCCAGGTCCGCGAGAACCAGGCCACAGGTGGGGCCCATGACCATGTGCACGAACTCCACGACACGCACGCCGGCCAGCGGCAGTGCCTGGAGCTGTTCATTGAGCAGGGTCATTGCGCACCTCCTGCGTAGTGAAAGTTCTTGCCCACCCCGGCGTCGGGAATGAAGCCGTACAACGGCTCGCCAGGCAGCCCCTCGATCAGCCACTGGCGGGCGGCGACCAGCCGGTCGATATCAACGCCCGTGCGCAGGCCCATGGATTCGAGCAGGTACACCAGATCCTCGGTCACGATATTGCCCGAAGCCCCCGGCGCGTAAGGACAACCCCCGATTCCCCCTTGGGAGGCATCGATGGTGGTGACGCCGACATCCAGCGCCGCCACCACGTTCGCCAGGCCCTGCCCGCGAGTGTTGTGAAAATGCGCACTGCCGGCCTTGGCGCCGATTTCGTTGCGCAGCCGGGTGAACACGCGGCGCACCTGAGCCGGATTGGCGTAGCCGACAGTGTCCGCCAGCCCCACCTCATCGACCCCCAACTCGACCATGGTCAGGGCCATGCGCAGCACATCATCTTCCGGCACTTCGCCCTGGATGGTGCAGCCGAACACTGTGGACAGGCCGGACTCGACTTCAACGTGGGGAAAACGCTCGTTGCGCAGCGCCAGCACTGCGCGCACTTCGTCATACACCTGTTGGTGAGTCTTGCGAATGTTCGCCAGCGAATGCGGCTCACTGACGGAAATGGGCATGGTGATCTTCTGCACGCCCGCATTGAAGGCGGTTTCAGCGCCCTTCAGGTTCGGCACCAGGGCCGTGACGAATACGTCAGGCCGCTGGCGGAGGTGGGCGACCAGCTCGGCGGCATCGGCCATTTGCGGCAGCAGCTTGGGCGATACGAAGGAACCGACCTCGATTTCCCGCAGGCCGGCATCTGCCAGCGCGGTCAGCCACTTGAGCTTGAGGGCCGTGGGCATCGTTGCACTGACGCTCTGCAATCCGTCTCGGGGACCCACCTCGCTGATGAGGATGTCCAGGTTGTTTTTATGGTTCATCGCCGGTCTCCGGGTGTAGAAATACAGTCGTTCTATCTGACAGAACATCGTTCTAAATAAAGAATGGACCGGTCTTTTGCTGATGTCAACGACACTGATCGGAAGCCCGCAGGTTAGCGCGGGGCGTGCCCTTATGAATTCTCTCCGGGGAATATTACTCAGACGCGGACGGGTTGACAGGCCGAGAAAATCAGTCGACATTTGTTCTATCAGTAAACATAACGTTCTATTAGACAGAACAATAACAATATAGCGAAAAGGCTTCTTGCGCTCCAAGATGGGGAGATTGCCTGTTCGTCCTGTAGGAGCTGATCCTGTGAGTTTGTATGCCCCGCCTCGTGATTTGCCGACGCGCGTGTTCACCACGCTCCCGGACCATCTTTGCAAAGACGGCGACTCGGACTGGGTTCGAGCCAACAAGCCCGGGCAAAAGGTCAAAAGCTTTCTGGAGGGCCCGTCCTTCGATCGGCAGGGCAATCTCTACGTCACCGACATTCCCTACGGCCGCATCCTGCGTATCGATCCCCAGGGCAACTGGACGCTGGTGGCGCAGTACGATGGCTGGCCCAATGGCCTGAAAATCCATCGCGACGGTCGCATCTTCATCGCCGACTACAAGCTGGGCATCCTCATCCTGGACCCTGACACAGGCCAGGTTTCGCCGTTTCTGACCCATAGCCGCAGCGAAGGCTTCAAAGGCGTCAACGATCTGTTCTTCAACGCCGCAGGCAAGCTCTACTTCACCGACCAGGGCCAGACCGGCCAGCAGGATCCGACTGGCCGGGTGTACGCCTATGACCTTGAAAGGCAAATCCTCACCCGCCTTATCGACAACGGTCCAAGCCCCAACGGCCTGGTCATGGACCTGGCGCAGAATGCGCTGTTCGTGGCGATGACCCGCGGCAATGCAGTCTGGCGCCTGCCGATTCAGTCCGACGGCGGCACCAGCAAGGCAGGCATTTTTACCGCCATGGCCGGTGGTGTCAGCGGTGCCGACGGCATGGCCCTGGACTCTCAGGGCAACCTCTATGTCTGCGATGCCGGCAACGGCTGCGTGTGGGTGTTTGACCCACATGCCGTGCCGCTTTATCGCATTCGCTCCTGCACCCAGGGCCGCACCCTGACCAACCTGGCCTTCGGTGGCGAGGGCAATCGACAGTTGTTCATCACCGACTCCTCGACCGGCTCGATCCTGGTCGCCGACCTTGAACACAGCGGCCAGCCGATGTTCTCCCACAGCTAGCGACCTGACCTGCCGAACCCTGTGTGCGCCGCGCACGGGCTTCGCTCGCCTTTGACAAAGCGGGCCACCAGCGCCCGCCCCTTACAAAATCAATAAAAGGGACACCCATGTTGATCTTTCTGAGCTACGCCATGATCGCCTGCTTCATGTACCTGATCATGAGCAAACGCCTTTCGCCGCTGGTCGCGCTGCTCCTGGTGCCCATCGTCTTCGGTTGTCTCGGCGGTTTCGCCACGCAACTGGGCGCGATGATGTACGACGGCGTGAAGATGCTGGCTCCCACGGGCATCATGCTGACGTTCGCGATCCTGTACTTCTGCATGATGACCGACGCGGGCCTGTTCAACCCGTTGATCAAAGTGCTGCTGCGGCTGGTCAAGGGCGATCCACGCAAGATTGTCACGGGCACCGCCGTGCTCGGCCTGTGCGTAGGCCTGGACGGTGACGGCGCGACCACCTACATCATCGCCACCGCAGCTTTCCTGCCCCTCTACCGCCTGACAGGCATCCGGTTGCAGGTCATGGCTACAGTGTTGCTGCTGTCGATCGGGGTGATGAATATCCTGCCCTGGGCCGGACCGTTTTCCCGGGCCGCCAGCGCCATGCACGTCGACATCACCGAGCTGTTTCTGCAGATGGTCCCTATCATGATCGCCGGTGGCGTCTGGGTGATTTTTGCCGCGTGGTGGCTGGGTCGCATGGAATATCGACGCCTGGGCATCGTCAGCGTCAGCGAGCAACAGCTGCTGGAAGGGTATGCACACATTCGCCTGAGCGACCCGAAATTCCTGTTCAACGTCGTGCTGACCCTCGCGCTCATCACCAGCATGATGCTCAACCTGATGCCGCTGCCGATTCTGTTCATGGTCGCATTCGGCCTGGCGTGCCTGATCAATTACCCGACGCTCAAACAACAGAAGGAAGTCATCGGTCGCCATGCCGACAACGTCATGGCCGTGACGTTACTGATCTTCGCCGCAGGCATTTTCGTCGGCATCATGGGCGGCACCGGGATGACCAAGGCGATCTCCGACAACCTCATCACCCTGCTGCCGCAGCAGGCAGGGCACTGCATGTCGGTGATTACCGCATTGCTGAGCATGCCCTTCACCTACGTGCTGACCAACGATGCCTTCTACTTCGGCGTGCTGCCGATCCTGGCGCAGACCGCCGCGCATTACGGCATCGGCCCCAATGAAATGGCCATCGCCTCGCTGATCGGCCAGCCGGTGCACCTGCTCAGCCCACTGGTGGCCTCGACTTATCTTCTGTGTGGCCTGCTGGACATCGACTACGGCGACAACCAGCGGGTGTCACTGAAATGGACCTTCGGCACGGTGCTGGTGATGCTGGCTGCAGCGATCGGCGTCGGCGCAATTACCGTGTTCAATTGAATCGGGGCCGGGGCTATGACAGCGGTCCCGTCACCCGGCCACGCCGTCCAGCTCCGCCAGCAGCCCGGGCGGAATCTCCAACCCGGCAGCGCTTGAGTTTTCACGCAGGTGCGCCACCGATGACGTGCCCGGAATCAGCAGGATGTTGGGTGAGCGTTGCAGCAGCCAGGCCAGTGCCACGCACAGCTGCGACGCGCCCATGCGGCTTGCGACGCTGGCCAGCACCTGGGATTGCAGCGGGGTGAAGCCACCCAGCGGAAAGAACGGCACGTAGGCGATGCCCTGCCTGGCCAGTTCGGCAATCAATGACTCGTCGTCGCGATGGGACAGGTTGTAGTGGTTCTGCACGCAGACGACCCTGGCGATACCCTGAGCTTCTTTCAACTGCGCCGATGTCACGTTGCTCAACCCCAGATGGCGGATCAGCCCCTGATGTTGCAACTCCGCCAGCGCAGTGAACGACTCCTCGATGGACTCCTCTCCCGGCGAATGCATGTTGCCCCATGCCCGCAGATTGACCACGTCCAGTACATCCAGCCCCAGGTTGCGCAGGTTGTCATGCACCGCTTGCGTCAATTCGGCCGGGCTGTGGGCCGGATTCCATGAAGCGTCGTCGCCGCGCCGGGCGCCGACCTTGGTGACCAGGGTCAGGTCGTCGGCATAGGGGTGCAGGGCCTGGCGAATCAGGCGATTGGTGACGTGGGGGCCATAGAAATCCGAGGTGTCGATGTGGTTCACGCCCAGGGCCACGGCTTCACGCAGCACCGCGACCGCGGCATCGGGGTCCTTGGGCGGGCCGAACACGCCGGGGCCAGCCAGTTGCATCGCGCCGTAACCCAGACGATTGACGATCCGGTCGCCAATGGAAAACGTACCTGCCTTGCTGGCTTCGCTCATGTCGGTTGCCTCCTGAAAGTGAGTTCGATCACTTTAGACGTTGACCACTGCATTGATAATCAGGTGCAATCGGCACAGGCTGTACGAAAATTCGAACAATGGCATCGGACAATGGCAGCAGACATTCAGGATTTGTTGGCCTTCGTGGCCGTGGTCAAAGCGGGCGGCTTTCGCGAAGGTGCCCGCGCCAGCGGCAAATCGGCTTCCAGCCTGAGTGACGCGCTGCGCCGGCTGGAAGCGAGCCTGGGCGTGCGCCTGCTCAACCGCACCACCCGCAGCGTGGTGCCGACCGAAGCGGGCACGCGCTTGATGGAGCGTATCGTTCCGGCGCTGGGCGAAGTGGAGTCGGCGCTGGACGTGGTCAACGACTTTCGCGACCGCCCCTCCGGCACACTCAAACTCAACGTTCCGGCCAGCGCGGCGCGGCTGGTATTGCCGGGCATCATCACGCCCTTCCTCAAGGCTCATCCCGATATCCGTCTGGAAATCACCGTCGAGGAAAGCTTCGTCGATATGCTCGCCGCAGGCTGCGACGCGGGCATCCGCTACGACGAGCGCCTGGAACAGGACATGATCGCCGTGCCCATCGGGCCGCGGTGGCAGCGCTTCGCCACCGCGGCCGCCCCGGGCTACCTTGACGCCCGGGGCCGGCCCGCCCATCCGGTCGAGCTGCTCGAACACGCGTGCCTGCGTGGCAAGTTCGCCAGCGGCAACATGCCGGTCTGGGAATACGAGCGTGACGGCCAGGTGATCCGCGTCGATCCTGCCGGGCCGCTGCTGGTCAACATCGCAGGCGGCGTCGATCTGGCGGTGCAGGCGGCGGTGGACGGACTGGGCGTGGTCCATCTGTTCGAAGACTGGCTGCGCCCGCATCTGGAGAGCGGCGCGCTGGAGCCGATCCTGGAGCCCTGGTGGCAGAATTTCAGCGGGCCGTTTCTGTATTACCCGGGGCGGCGCTATCTGCCATCGCCGCTGCGGGCGTTCGTGGAGTTCATCAAGGCGACAAGCCACCCGTAGGTTCGGCTCGCGTGTGCAGCAGCTCTGCCGAAACATGGGGCTTGTGGTGAACCGACATCCGCTGGGCAATAATGCAGGGCGTTTTCGCCTGTTCGTCCATAAGGAATCACCGTGTCGTCGAGTGCCTCCCCCACTCCCCCGTCCACCGGGCCTTTGCTGGAAACCCGGCGCCTGGGCCGCCTTGATCCGGGCGGCGTGGTCGAACTGCTCAAGCCCACGGACTTTGTCCTGACGCCCGGCGCACAAATCGCGATCACCGGCGCATCCGGCTCGGGCAAGAGCGTTTTCCTGCGGGCCCTGGCACTGCTCGACGCACCCGCCACCGGCCAGATGCTGTGGCACGGCAAGCCGATTCCCAGTGAGATGATTCCCCATTACCGCACCTGCGTGTCTTACCTCGCGCAACGCCCGGCGCTGGTCGAGGGATCGGTACTGGACAACCTGCAATTTCCCTACACCCTCAAGAGCCTGCGCCAGCGCCGCTTCAATCTGCCGAAAGCCACTGAACTGCTGGCCCAGGCGGGCAAGGAACCTGCGTTTCTGCAAAAGAGCGCGCAGGACCTGTCAGGCGGCGAGTCGCAGATCGTCGCGCTGGTCCGCACCCTGCAACTGGAACCGCAGGTGATGCTGTTCGATGAACCGACCTCGGCGCTGGACCCGCAATCGGCATCCGCCGTCGAGCATCTGGTGCGTCACTGGTTCGATGCGGACACATCACGGGCCTATATCTGGGTGTCTCACGACCCCGCGCAGGCGCGGCGCATGAGCACCCGCCACCTGACGATGGACAAGGGTGTGCTGCAACTGGAGCCGCAGCGATGAACTACCAGAACCTCTCCGCTTTCGATCTGTGCATCGCCGCCTCGCTGATCCTGATCAACGGCGCGCTGTCAGTGCTGCTCAAGCTCGATCTGGAACGCAAGCTGCTCTGGGCTTCGGTGCGCACGGTGGTGCAACTGCTGGCCGTCGGTTACCTGCTGGGCTGGGTGTTCGCCAATGCCCACTGGTACGTGGTGCTGCCACTGATGTGCCTGATGACACTGATCGCCGGGGTCTCGGCCGCAGGCCGGGGCAAGCGCACCTACGCCGGGCAGTTGGTCGACAGCGTGATGGCGGTGTGGAGCAGTTCGTGGCTGGTGAGCGCCATCGGGCTGTTCGTGATTATCCGCATCCGCCCCTGGTACGAACCGCAATACGCGATTCCGATCCTGGGGATGATCCTGGGCAACACCCTGACGGCGGTGTCGCTGGGCATCGAGCGCATGACCTCGGAACTCACCTCGGGGCGCAACACCATCGAGATGATCCTGGCCCTGGGCGGCACCCGTTGGGAGGCGGCGCAGTCGGCGGCCCGGCAAGCGGTCCGGGCCGGGATGATGCCGACGCTGAACCAGATGACCGTGGTCGGCATCGTCAGCCTGCCGGGCATGATGACCGGTCAGGTGCTGGCCGGGGAAAACCCGGTGGACGCCGTGCGCTACCAGATCGTGATCATGTTCCTGATTGCCGCAGGCTCGGCGCTGGGGACCGTGGGCGCGGTCATGCTGACGTTCCGCCGGCTGTTCTCGGCCGATCACCGTTTCATGATCCACAAGTTGGTGGCGCGATGAGTATCAACTTCGACCTCAATGACTTGCAGGCCTTTCGCGCAGTGGTCGAAAACGGCAGTTTCCGCAAGGCAGCTGACGCGATCCGCATCACCCAGCCAGCGCTCAGCCGCCGTATCGAAAAACTCGAATCGGCGCTCAACGTGAAGCTGTTCGAGCGCACCACGCGCAAGGTCAGCCTGACCAGCGTGGGCCTTGCATTTCTGCCTCAGGTCGAACGCATGCTCGACGATCTGGACATTGCCCTGATGAGCATCAGCGAAGTGGCGTCCACCCGCATGGGCAGCGTGACCATCGCCTGCGTGCCGTCGGCGGCTTACTACTTCATGCCCCAGGTCATCAGCGCCTTTCACCGGCTGTATCCCAAGATCAGGGTCAGGGTGCTCGACGCCAGCGCCAACGAGGTCAACAGCGCCGTGGCCTCGGGCGATGCGGATTTTGGCGTGAGTTTCAGTGGCACCCTGGCCGCCGAAGTGGATTTCGAACTGTTGCTGCAGGAACGCTACGTCGTCGCCTGTCGCCGTGACCATCCACTGGCGAGCCGCGAACAGGTCAGTTGGGAGGAGATGTATGAGCACGACTACATCAGCCTCGACAAAACCTCGGGCAACCGCCTGGTGCTGGATCAGGCCTTGATGCGCCTGCATCCGAAGAGGCCGAGCATCTGCGAGACGCGTCATGTCACGACAATGATCGGCCTGGTGGAAGCGGGTCTGGGGGTGGCGGCGGTGCCGTCGATAGCGATGCCGGCGGCGCCTCACCCGATCCTGGTGAGCGTGCCGCTGATCGAACCCGAAGTGCTGCGCAACGTCGGGCTGATCAAGCGCCGCGGACGTACTCTGACGCCCGCGGCCATCGAGCTGGAAAAACTGGTCAGGGACATGCCGATCCGTTCAGCGGGGCACTGAGTCCAGCCCCGTGGCCTGGACCACCGGCTGCGCCTTGGGTGATGCCAGGTATTCGAGCAACGCCCTGGCCTGCTGCGGGTGCTCGGCATTGCTCGGAATGCCGGCGGCGAAGCGGGTCACGGACTGGACGTTTTCCGGAAGCTTGCCGACGTAGGTCACGCCCGGCACCGGCAGCAATTCGGAAACCTGCTGCAAGCCCACTTCGTATTCGCCATTGGCAACGACCGAGGCCACCGGAATGCGCTCGATCATCTTGCCCTTGGGTCCGGCCTGATCCTGGATGCCCAGTTTCCTGAACAGTTCTTTTTCGACGTACACCCCACTGGCGCTGTCGGAATAGGCGACGGACCGGGCCTTGAGCAGCACCTCCTTGAGCTGGGCATCGGTGCCAATGGCAGGCTTGGCCGCGCCCTGCCTGACCACCAGGCCGATCCGCGAGTCGGCCAGCTCCACCCGGGAGGCCGGATCGACCTTGCCTTGCTTGATCAATTCATCCAGCGCATAACCGACCATGATCACCACATCGGCGTGCTCGCCCCGGGCCAGTCGGTTGGGAATCGCTTCAGGGGCCTTGCCCATCGACGGGCCGAGGATGGTTTGCAAGGTGTCGCCGCTTTCGGCCGCGTATTGCGGGCCGAGTTGTTTATAGGCAGCGGTGAAGCCGCCAGAGGTCATCACCTTGAGTTCCTCGGCCTGAGCCAACGAGCTCAACGCCAGGCAGCCCAGACTCCACGCAGCCAGGTGTTTGAACAGTGCATTCATGACAAATCCTTATTGTTGTGGGTGTTGCGGATCAGACCGCCAATTGCGCGCGGGCCGAAAGATTGCGGTACAGCACCAGGGTTGCGCACAGCGCACAGATGGCAGCGAAGGTCATCCAGTAGGCAGGCGCGGCCTTGTCGCCGGTCAGGTGGATCAGCCAGGTCGAGACTGCCGGGGTGAAGCCGCCGAACACTGCAGTTGCCAGGCTATAGGCCAGGGAAAAACCGGCGACACGCACCTCGACCGGCATGATCTCGGTCAGCGCCGGAATCATCGCGCCGTTGTACAGGCCATAGAGGCACGAGAACCACAGCAGCACTTCGAGCATGTGGCTGAAGCTCGGCGCCTGGGCGAGGAACGACAGCGCCGGATAAGCCGTGAAGATCGTCAATACAGTCATCGCCACCAGCAGCGGCTTGCGGCCAAAGCGGTCACTCAAGGCGCCGCCAATCGGCAGCCAGATGAAGTTGGACACCCCCACCAGCAGCGTCACCAGCAGGGCATCGGCGGTGCTCAGGTTGAGCACGGTCTTGCCGAAGGTCGGTGCGTACACCGTAATCAGGTAGAACGCAGTGGTGGTCATCGCCACCATGAGCATCCCGGCGAGCACCACACCCCAGTTCTGCAGCAAGGTGGTGAAGACCTGCTTCATGGTCGGACGATGGGCGCGGGCGGCAAATTCTTCAGTCTCCTGTAGGTTGCGGCGCAGCACGAAGATAAAGGGCACGATCAGGCACCCGACAGCGAACGGAATACGCCATCCCCAGTCGGCTACGGCGGCAGGCGCCATCCACTGGTTGAGCGCGTAGCCCAGGGCCGCAGCGACCACGATTGCTACCTGCTGGCTGCCCGATTGCCAACTGGTGTAGAAGCCCTTGCGCCCCGGCGTGGCCATTTCCGCCAGATACACCGACACACCGCCCAGCTCGGCGCCCGCCGAGAAGCCCTGCAGCAGGCGCCCCAGCAACACCAGTGCAGGTGCCCACAGGCCGATGCTGGCGTAACCGGGCACCAGCACGATCAACAAGGTGCCGCTGGCCATGATCGACAGGGTCACGATCAAGCCCTTGCGCCGCCCCACGTCGTCGATGTACGCCCCCAGGATCACTGCGCCCAGCGGACGCATCAGAAAGCCTGCGCCGAACACGGCGAAAGTCATCATCAGCGAGGCAAATTCGCTCGATGCAGGAAAGAAGACGGCTGCGATCTGGGTGGCGTAGAAGCCAAAGAGGAAGAAATCGAATTGTTCGAGGAAGTTGCCCGACGTGACGCGAAAAACGGCACCGGCTTTGGATGAGGCGGACGAAGGCCGCGAATGGGGTAAACCATGCATGAGTGTTCTCCAGCGATCTTGTTGACGTGCCTTGCGGCGCTTTTTATGGGCTGGAGTTTGCTGGACACAATTTGAAACGATAAGTGCTATGTTTTCATCGATTGATGCATAACGCTTATCAATGCACGTAGGAGCGCGCTTGCCCGCGATTGCGATCTGCCTGTGATGAATCTGGTTGTTGACACACCGCGGTCGCGGGCAAGCGCGCTCCTACAAACAGTGGTGATGCGGGCGAGACATCCACCGGTCATGAATCAGTCACAAAGCAGTATTATTCTGCCATCACTTTGCGGCAGGAAATTCCAGCAGTGATCCGCCGATCTTTCTCCTCCTTAAGCTTTCTTCAAGTGTTGCTCATGACGCTCTGCGCCGCGACGCTGGTGTTTCTCTGGGCGCTGTATTTCCAGCAGAAAGCCACCTCGCGCCATGAAGCGCTGGCCGCCAAGGCCGCCGAGCACCTGAATCTTGCGACCATCGCCGCAGAAAACCTGCGTCAACTGGTGGACCGTGCCCAGGCCATCGGCCGGGTCACGCGCGGTGACATGGAGGACCTGGGCCAGCGCCATCGCGGGCTGGTGCGCATGCTCGCCGAGGATCCGGTGTTCAAACGCATGAGCCTGTACGAGAACGACGGCAGCCTAGTGTCCGCCAGCCATCTGGATGAGCCCCATCAACTGCCGGCGCAGTGGCTCGATCAGTTGCAGGCCCACGAGCAGCGCTACGGTTTCAAGGCGCTGCTGCCGGGCCTGTCGCCTGGGCAAAACAACACGCTGATGCCTAACTGGCGGCTGCCGTTTCTGCTGCCGCTGGTGGATTCCGCCACCGGCAGTCGCAACAGTGTGCTGGTGGTGCAACTGGACGTGGGTTACATCGCAGCCTTGTTCGAGCACATCGACCTGGGCCAGAGCGGCATGATGCGCCTGCTCGACGGCGAGGGGCATGAACGCCTGCGCATCAACAACAGCGGCGTGGTGGTGTCTGGCACCCCGCTTGCGCCGGAGCTTGCAAGCGATGGTGAAAACAACGGCGCGCTCACCCAGCAGGCTGGCGATGCCCTGTTCCAGAGCATGTACCTGCGCGTGCCGCAGCGTGGCTTCAGTGTGGTGGTGAGCCAGTCCTTGGATGAAATCCTCGCCTCCTCGCGCCTGACCTATCAGCGCCAGCTGTGGCTGAACCTGTGCATGACGCTGCTGATTCTCGGCAGCCTGGTCTGGACCCTGCGCGTGTTGCGCAAGCGTCAGGAAGCCTTCAACGCATTGGAGCAGGCCCAGCAACTCAACCAAGGGCTGATCGGCCGGCTGGAAGAAGAGCACCGCCGCAGCAGTCACGCCGCCGCCACCGATCATCTGAGCGGCCTGCACAATCGTCGGCAGTTTCTGGAAGTCGCCGCACGCACCCTGTCGTCCCAGCGCGGCAAACGCCGGCTGATGGCGATTCTGTTCATCGACATGGACCGTTTCAAATCGATCAACGATTCCCTCGGCCACAAGGTCGGCGACATGCTCCTGCAAGCGGTCGCGGGACGGATCAAACGGATGCTGGAGCCGGACGACGAGGCCGCACGCTTTGGCGGTGACGAATTCGTGGTGCTGCTGGCCGGTGAACGTACCGAGGAGCAGATCGATGCCTGGGTCCGCGCGCTGGTGCAGAAACTCTCGGCGATCTACTCGCTCAACGAGCACGAGCTGACCACCAGCCCCAGCGTGGGCGTGAGCATCTGCCCGCGGGACGGCCAGGATGTCGAAGACCTGATCCGCAGCGCCGACGCCGCCATGTATTCGGCCAAGCGCGCAGGCCGTGGGCAGTATCGTTTCTTCGACCCGTCGCTGAACGTTGCCGACGTCGAGGAATTCATTCTTGAACAGGCCTTCGGCAGCGCGTTGAGGGAGCGTCAGTTCGTCCTGCATTACCAGCCGCAGGTCCGCCTGGACACCATGCTGGTGGACGGTTACGAGGCGCTGGTGCGCTGGGAGCACCCCGAATTCGGCCTGCTGTACCCGGACCGTTTCATCTCCCTGGCCGAGCGCAGCGGCTTCATCATCGCCCTGGGCTGGGAAGTGCTGCGCCTGGCCTGTGAAACCCTGGCTTTGTGGCGTTCCGAAGGGCGGACGCTGCGTCTGGCGGTGAACGTCTCGGCGCTGCAACTGCACCAGGCTGATTTCAGCGACCGGGTGCTGGCCAAGCTGACGCACCATGGCCTGGCCCCCCATGACATGGAACTTGAAATCACCGAGACCACCCTCCTGGACCAGGAAGGCCGGGCAATCGAGCACCTGCGTCGGCTGCGCGAGGCCGGCATGAACATCAGCCTGGACGACTTCGGCAAGGGTTACGCCGGCTTCGCCCACCTGCAATCGCTGCCGCTGACCAAGCTGAAAATCGACCGCACGCTGATCGCGCCGCTGTCCAACAGCCCGGATGACAGCCCCATCGTCTCCTCCACCATCATCCTGGCCAAGCGCCTGGGGCTGGAAGTGGTGGCCGAGGGCGTGGAAACCCGCGAGCAGGTGGTGTGCCTGAAGCTGGCCGGTTGCGATGTTGCGCAGGGGTATCACTTCAGCCGGCCGCTGTCGGCGGCGCAACTGACCGAATATCCGCCCTTCGCCAACGCGGCGGCGTCCCCTACGACCTACACGGATGTGGCCCAGAAAGTATGCGTGCCGTAAAACGTTTATTCCTGCTGCTGGCAGTCTTGATGTTCAACGCGGTGGTGGCGGCAGAAGGCGTTGACGCCGCCTGCACCCAGCACAGTCTGCGCATCGCCGTGATCCCGAAAAAGAGCATGGAAGAACTGCTCAAGGAGCATCGGTCGCTGACCGAACGGCTGACCCGCGCGACTGGGATTCCAGTGGAAATCGTGCCCTCCTCGTCCTATGAAAGCGTGGTCGATGCCATCGTTTCCGGCGGCGTGGATATCGCCTGGCTGGGGCCTGCGTCCTACGTCATCGCCCACCAGCGTGACCCGCGCATCGAACCCTTCGCCAGCCTGACCATCAGCCACGGCTTCTTCACCCCCGCCGGGCATCACTATCAGGCGCTGTTACTGGTGCGCAGCGAAACCGCCAAGGCCATCCCCGACCTGCGCGGCAAGCGCGTGGCCCTGACCGATCCGGCGAGCACTTCCGGCAGCGTGGTGCCCAACGCCGAGTTCTCGGCACTGCTGGGCGAGCCGCTGGGGCAGTTTTTCGGCTCGATCGTCTATGCGGGCTCACATGACAAATCCCTGGACGCGCTGCTGGCGCGCAAGGTGGACGCCGCCTTCGTGTCCAGCGTCAGGGCCGACGAGTACCTGACCAACGGCCTGATCTCGCGCGACACCTTCAAGGTGCTGTGGCGCTCGGAGCCGATCTACTACGACCCGTTCGTGTTCAGCGGCACCCTGTGCCCGGCGATCAAGGAACAGGTGCGCAACGCCATGCTCAACGATCAGGCGGGCCTGGCGCAGTTCCTCAAGTCACAGGAAGCCTCCGGGATCGTGCCGGTGGATCACGCCGCCTACGCACCGCTGCTGGGCAAGATGCAGGCAGCGCCTGCGGCTCAGTAAGCGGCGTCACCTTCACCGAGGGTCGCCAGGTACAACTGGCGATACGCACTGACCAGTTGCTCTTGGGAAAACGCCAGGTTGCGCCCACTCGGGTTGGGCAGGATCCACACCTGACGACGGCCGAAAGTCGCCGCCTGACGCCCCCAGGCCAGGTCCTTGCGAGCGGACAATCCGGCGTACGCCGCCTTGCCCAGAAACGCCACGAAGCGCGGGGCATAGCGCTCTATCTTGCGCTCGAATCCAGCAGCCGCCAGTTTGAATTCCTGCTGCGACAGTTGGTCGGCACGCGCGGTCGGGCGATCCACTACGGCGGTCAAGCCACAGCGATATTGCAGGATCGTGTGATCGTCCTCCGGGCGCAGCTCATCGGGGGTGAATCCGGCAAGGTGCAGGGTGCGCCAGAAGCGGTTGCCCCGGCCCGCAAAATGGTGCCCTTGCGCCGCCGCTGTCATGCCGGGATTGATACCGCAGAACAGCACATCGAGCTGCCCGGCGATGATGTCTTGCAGACCTTCAGCCACAGATGACATTGACCGCACTGCGCGCAAGTTCGGTCAGCTCCTCACGGGGCTTGCCAGCCCGGGCGCGGATGGAAATGCTGTGCAGCATGGCCGAAGCCAGCACCGCCAGCGCCGCAGGATCGGCGTCTGCGTTCAGTTCACCAGCCTGGACCGCCGTGCGCAGGCGTGCTTCCAGATCCCGATCGAGCCTGCTCAACCGGTCCGCCAGCAACTCGCGAATCTCGGCATGCTCCACCGCCTCGGCCGTCGCGGTGCCGATGGCGAAGCAACCCCGCGGCTGGCCTTCGCCGGAATAGTAGATCGACAATTGTCCCTCGTAGAACCGCATCAGCGCCTGTTGCAAGGTGAGGTCAGGGCTGGTCAGAGCCAGGTGCATGTCGGCGGCTGCCTGATCCCAGTACTGCTCCAGTGCCTTGAGGTACAGCGCGTGCTTGTCGCCGAACGCCGCGTACAGGCTCGGGCGATTCATCCCCGCCGCCGCTGCGATGCTGTCCAGTGACGAGCCCGAGAACCCGGTGCTCCAGAACACCCCGAGGGCCTGGTTCAGCGCGGTTTCAGGGTCGTAGGCGCGAGGTCGGCCGCGGCCTTTTGCACCCTCGATCTTTTTTTGTGCCATGTCGTATAAAAACCCTTGCAGCGGAATGGAAGTGGTCATATTCTTACACCATCGCACAAAAATCAGAAACCAGAAATTTCTGAGTCTGCAAAAGAAGTCGCCGGGCTCGATCCGAGTGTCACGGCAGCGAAACAGGTGCGCTGGAGCCACCCTCCACGCCCAGGTCTGTTTTCAGTGAGAGAGGCTTGACTGGCCGCAGAACCTGGCCAGTCAGACCCGGCTCAAGTCCTCACAACCCTCAATGACATCAGGGCCTCCAGCCTCGGCTGGAACGTACCCGGCTACCCGGCTAACAGGTGAATTGGATCATGACCAGACAGTTCGACACGACAGCAACCCCCGCCACCGCGCAACCGGGCGCTGCCTCGCCGGCGACCACCCCCGCTGCCCCGGCGCAGAAACCGTTGAAGGCAAGACTGCGCCCCTGGCTGATGATCGGCGTGCCGCTGATCGCGGCGGTCGTCGGTATTGCCCACTACAGTGCCACGGCGACCATCGTTTCTACCGACAACGCCTACGCCCGGATCGCCAAGACCGCGATCAACGCCCGGGTGTCCGGCCAGGTGGTGGAGATCTCGGTTGAAGACAATCAGTGGGTGCGCAAGGGCCAGATGCTGTACCGCATCAATCCCGAGCCGTTCCAGATCGCGGTGAACCGCGCCGACGCCCAGTTGAGCGTGGCGCGCCTGCGCATCGACAGCCTCAAGGCCAGCTATCGCCAGCAGCAGGCCGAATTGCAGTCGGCGCGGGAACAGGCGGATTTCGACCAGAAAGAGTTCAGCCGCAAGAAAGCTCTGGTCGCTACCGACTTCGTGTCCCGGGCGGTCTTCGAGCGCGCCGAAACTGACCTCAAGGTGTCCCGCCAGCGCGTCGTCTCCATCGAGCAACAGATCGCCAACACCGTCGTGGCCCTGAACGGCGACGCCAACGTCGAGGTCGACAGCCACCCCAGTGTTCGCGAAGCCCGCGCCCAACTCGATGAAGCGAAGCTGTGGCTGTCCTACGCCACGGTCTATGCTCCAGAAGACGGCATCGTGGCCAAGGTCGACGACCTGCAGGTCGGCAACTTCGTCAACAACGGTGCGCCGACCTTCGCCCTGCTGTCGGACAGGCACATCTGGGTGGAAGCCAACTTCCGCGAAACCGAAGTCACCCACATGCGCGTCGGCCAGTCCGCCAACATCAGCATCGATACCTACCCAGGGCAGGTGTTCAAGGCGCATGTGGTCAGCATGAGCCCTGGCGCCGGCTCGGACTTCTCCCTGCTGCCGCCGGAAAACGCCACCGGCAACTGGGTCAAGGTGGTGCAGCGTGTACCGGTGCGGCTGGAGCTGGATGCGACTGACGCCGAACACCCGCTGTACTCGGGCATCAGCGCCACGGTCAGGGTCGATACCGGGGTCAGCACCGCCTGGTGGACGCCGTTCAAGACCTTCATGAGTGCCAGTCGATGAACGCCGCCACTGCGGCCTGGCCGGCGCTGTCCGGGGCGCGCCCGTTGCGCTACGCGGCGCTGCTCGCCACCTACATCCAGTCGATGAACGTCTCGCTGCCCAACGCCGCGCTGCGTTTCATTCAGGCCGGCACCTCGATGACCGACGACCAGGCAGGCTGGATCTTCACCTCCTATCTGGCCGCCACGGCCATCAGCATGCCGGTTGCCGGCTGGCTGGCGGCACGCTTTGGCTTGAAGACTGTTTATCAGGCCTCTCTGGTGCTGTTCGTCTTCGGCCTGTGGCTGGCGACCTGCGCCATCACCCCCGAGCAGTACATGGGCGCGCGTATCGTGCAGGGCATCGCCGCCGGGATCATTGCCCCGCTGTCGATGGGCATTGCCCTGGAAACCTTGCCTGCGGCGGTCCGGCCCAAGTTCGGCGTGACCTACGGCGCCATGGTCTTGCTGGGGATCGTGACCGGCCCCGCCATTGGCGGGCTGGTGGTCGAGTATCACGGCTGGCATGCGCTGTCGTACCTGAGCATGCCGCTGGCCGCACTGATCGGCCTGGTGGTTGCCTGCTGCCTTGAGAACAAACCGGCAGGCGCGACGCCCGCGTTCGACTTCTTCGGCTACGCGACCTTCACCACCGCAGTGATCGCCCTGCAAATCCTGCTCGACCGGGGTGAGCGCATGGAGTGGTTCGAATCGAGGGAAATCTGCATCGAAGCGCTGGTGTCGGCATTGGCCTTCTACCTGTTCCTGACCCACATCTTTACGGCCAGGACGCACTTTCTCGGCAAGCATCTGTTTCGCGATCGCAACTACGTGCTCTCGACCATCATGTTCTTCGCCTTCGGTTTCGTGTTGTTGCCGACCCTGGCGCTGACCTCGCCGATGCTCGACGAGATCCTCGGTTACCCGCCGATCCTGACCGGCTACATGACCATTCCTCGCGGGGTGGGCCTGGTCGGTGCGTTCCTCTTGGCCAGCCGGCTTCCGGCGTCCATCGACAACCGGCTGGTGATCGTGGTCGGCATGCTGGTCGTGATCTACGCCAATAGCTCGATGCTCGGCTATTCGCCGCTCATGGACTGGACGCCCGTGGCCCTGGCCGGGTTCATCCAGGGCGTGGGCATGGGCATCCTGATGCCGGCCATCAGCAAGATGGCATTCAGCACCCTTGACCCGAAATTTCGCCCGGAAGGCACAGGGTTTTTCAACCTGTCGCGGGTGTACGGCAGCACGCTGGGCATCGCCATCGTGCAGACGTATTTCTACAACAACACCCAAGCGATGCATGTGGCGCTGGCCAGTCATCTGCGGCCGTCCAACGCCACCCTGCATTCGCTGACAGCATCGACGCCGCTGCAAGGCATCGCGCACCTCAATGAAATGCTCACCGGCCAGGCGGCCTTCATCGCCGTGGTTGACCAGTTCAAGATCCTGATGCTGGCCATGGTGGTGGTACTTCCGCTGGTTGTCTTTCTTCGCAAACCCGGTTCGGCCAATTGATTCGCCTGGAGTGTGCCCCATGAATTTCACTACCTTTTTCGCCAACAGACCACCCTTCCACACCCGCTTCGGCACCCTGTCGCTGTTCATGCTGCTCTCGGCCTGCACCGTCGGCCCCGACTTCGTGCAGCCTGAGCCGAGCACCTCGCAGCACTACGACCAACAGGCCGAAAACAGCCTTGCGAACAATGCCACCCAGCGCATCGAACCAGGCAAGGCCGTGACCGGCGACTGGTGGTCGAGCTTCAAGTCGGCAAAACTCGACCAGGTGGTGCGCCGCGCCATCGACGGCAACCTTGAACTGGTGGCCGCCGATGCAACGATTCGCCAGGCTGCCTCGTCGGTGGCCGCCGCAGAAGGCGTGTTGTATCCACAAGTGGATGTTGCCGCCCAGGGTGGCAGGCAGAAGACCCACAACGGGCCGCAGACCTCGGTCGATAATTTCTATGCCATCGGGCCGCGGGTGAGCTTCGATCTGGACGTGTTTGGCGGCAACAAGCGTCAGGTGGAAAAACAGGCTGCGTTCGCCGAATTGCAGAAGCATCGCTTCGAGGCCGCCTACCTGACCTTGACCGGCAATGTCGCCAGCCAGGCGATCCTGATCGCGTCCGCCAACGCGCAGATGGCCGCTGTCAACGATCTGCTGGCCAACGACGAGAAAAACCTCAAGCTGGTACGCATGGCCCAGGCCAGTGGCACCACCACGCAAATCGACGTGTCGCTGGCCGAAACCCGCCTGGCCCAGGACCGTACCCTGCTGCCGCCGCTGGCCCAACAGCGTGATGCGGCGCGCCATGCCATGGCGATTCTGACCGGCAAAGGCCCGGGCGACTGGAGCGCGCCGGAGTTCGCGTTCAGCGAGCTGACCCTGCCGGACAGCGTGCCTGTCAGCCTGCCGTCGGAAACCGCACACAACCGCCCGGACATCCGTCAGGCCGAAGCGCAACTGCACATGGCCAGCGCCGACATCGGTATGGCGACTGCCAACCTGTATCCGCACGTCGAGCTATCGGCGGCGCTGCTGCAGTCGGCCTCAGGCAACGGCGGTGCCGCGCTGTGGGGGTTGGCCGCCGGGCTGACCGCGCCGATCTTCAGCGGCGGCACCCTTGAGGCAGAGCGTCAGGCAGCGGTGGACGGCTACAAGGCGACACTCGCCGGGTACCAGCAGACGGTCATTACCTCGTTCGGCCAGGTCGCCGACACGCTGCAGGCCATCAACCATGACGCCGAGCAGTTCCAGGCTCAGGACGACGCCTTGCGCTCGGCCCAGACCAGCCTGCGTCTGAATCAACAGGCCTACGCCCAGGGCGAGAGCAGCGTGTTGCAAGTGCTGGAAGCCGAACGCGCCTATGAACAGGCGTTGCTGGGGCAGATCCGCGTGAAAACCTCCCAGTATTTGGACACCGTACGCCTGTTCGTGGCGCTGGGCGGCAACTCGGTCGGCGTGTTCGACAAGCGCAACGCCAGCCGTTGAGTCAATCCCAATAACGCCACGCCGGCAGGCGCACCATCAATCCCGTAGCAGCACGGCTTGCCGGCGGGGGCGGCCTTGAGATCGCCCCCGCCGGCAAGCCGTGCTGCTACGGGTTCGGGGCAGGCTAAGATTTACCGGCATCCCAGACTTCCACGTATCGCCCCTCACCTTCCAAGGCCAGAACGATGGACACCTTCCAGACCATGCGTTGCTTCATCGCCGTCGCCCAGAGCGGCAGCTTCACTGCGGCAGCGGCGCTGCTCGACACCACCACGACCAACGTTTCCAAAGCCGTCTCAAGCCTTGAAGCGCGTCTGCAAACCCGCCTGATCAACCGCACCACCCGCCGCCTGGCCCTCACTGAAGCAGGCATCCGCTACCTGCAACGCTGCGAGCAGATCATCGATCAGTTGCGCGAAGCCGATGAAGAAGCCGGCACCGCCCACGTCAAACCCTCGGGGCGGCTGAAGATCCACAGCATGTCAGCCATCGGCAACCATTACGTGATCAACGCGATTGCCGCCTACCGGGAAATCCACCCGACGGTGATGTTCGACCTGACGCTGACCAACCGCGTCCCCGACTTGCTCGAAGAAGGCTACGACATGTCCATCGTACTGGCCCGGGACCTGCCCGACTCAGGCTTCGTGGCCCAACGCCTGGGCATCACCTACAGCATCCTGTGTGCCTCGCCGGCTTACCTGAGCAAGCGCGGCGTGCCGGGTACGCCTGATGAACTGGGCACCCATGACTGCCTGCGCATCGTCAACACGGTGATGCCGGCTGAATGCTGGTCATTCGATGGGCCGCAGGGCGTGCAGAACGTCAACGTGCCGGTGTCGCCACTGCACCTGAATACCGCAGACGGCATGACCATCGCGATAAAGAACGGAATGGGAATAGGCGTACAACCGATTGCATCGGCCGTGGAGGGATTGAAGGCGGGGACTTTGCTCAGGGTATTGCCGGATTACCATCTGGAAGAGTTGAATCTTTATGCGATCTACCCGTCGAGAAAGTTCGTCGATGCCAAGATAAAGACCTGGGTCGAGTTTCTGAAAAGTTCGATTCCCGATCGGCTGGCAGCCGATGAAAAAGTGGCGGGGTCTGGCAGAAAGCGTTGAGTGAACTGTTTAGTGAGTCGTGGCGGGTATGGAGTGTCGACCCTCCATCGTGCCCACCTGGATCAACCGTTCGAGCAACCGGTACCCATGACCTGATATTCAACGGTGTGACGCTGTCCCTGGGAGTCCTCGTAGGTCATCCGCACCGGCAGCGGGCCGCCGCAGGCATCGGAGATATCGGTCATCTCGATGACTTTCTTGATGTCCAGTCTGGTCTGGTACGTGTAGGTTTCAGCCGCAGGTTTTTCGGCAGTTTCAGCGGTGTGCGCGGCGTCGGCAAATGCCGGTGCGAACATGCCGCCCATGACCATGAACAGGGCAATTTTCGAGAAGCTCATTTCATTCACCTTATCGCTGGAAAGTTGAGACTGAAGTGTCGGTACTTGCGGGAGCGCTACTTCTGACTTGATCTGTTTGCAGCTCCGTTGAGAGCGATACTAGGCAGTTGCGCTGGCCTCAAACAGCAGGCAACTCGACAAAGACTGTTGACGAATTCGCGATCAATCCCACGCGCGGTCGGGTGCTCGATTCGGGGGAATCTGGCGCATAATCCCCTGGCCATTTTTTCCGCACGGAGGATCGCCGACGATGACGCTCGTTCACAAAGCCGCTCAAGTGGGGTTTTCGACTCAGGCCGGGACTTACAGCCAGGGCCGCCCGGACTATCCGCAGGAAATCAGCAACTGGCTGACCGACACCCTGGGCATCGACGGGCAATCGGTGGTGGCCGATCTGGGAGCGGGCACCGGCAAGTTCAGCCGCCTGCTGGTGCCACTGGCCCAGGAAGTGATCGGCATCGAGCCTGTGGAGGCGATGCGCCTGGAATTTGCCCAGGCGCTGCCCGGCGTCAAGGTTCTGGAAGGCACCGCACAGGACATTCCCCTGGCCGATGGCACGGTGGACGCGGTGCTCTGCGCCCAGGCCTTTCACTGGTTCGCCAACAGCGCAGCCCTGGCGCAGATTCATCGAGTACTCAAACCCGGTGGGCGGCTGGGGCTGGTGTGGAACGTGCGCGATGAATCGGTGGACTGGGTCGCCGAAATCACGCGCATCATCACCCCGTATGAAGGCGATACCCCGCGCTTTCACACTGGCGAGTGGCGACGTCCGTTCGATGGAAAACTGTTCTCGCAGCCACAGGTGACCTGCCTGCCGTACAGCCATACGGGGCCTGCCGAGACGGTCATCATGAACCGCTTCCTGTCAGTGAGTTTCATCGCCGCCTTGCCGGACGCCGACAAAGCACTGGTGACCGAGCAACTGCGCGAACTGATCCACACCCACCCGGCCCTGCGAGGCCGCGACAGCATCGACTTCCCGTACCAGACCCAGGCGTATGTGTGCCGAAGAGCGGGTTAACCGATACCTGTGGGAGCGGGCTTGCCCGCGAAGGCAGTGGGTCAGAGATCATCAATGTCAGGACCGACGCCTTCGCGGGCTAGCCCGCTCCCACAGGGATATGGGGCTGCCGATAGCAGCCGCTAAGCCCAGGCCTGAGACCTGACCGGCGCAAAACGCATTGCGTACTCCCGAGGTGTCACGCCCAGCCGGCGGACGAACACCTTGCGCAACACATCGACGCTGCCATAGCCACAGCGCCGTGCCACCTCCTCCACCGAGCGCTCACCCAGCTCGAACGCGCGGCGCGCCGCCTCCAGTCGAACGTCCTCGACGTACTTGGCCGGCGTGGTATTCAGGTCCCGCTGGAACATGCGGATCAAGGTCCTGACACTGGTGGACATGCGGTCGGCCAAAAGCTCGACGGTGATATCCGTCTGCAGATGCTCACCAATCCACAAGCACAATGCCTGGAGCGCCGAATCGGTGGCGTGCTGGGATTGCAGGGTCGCGCTGAACTGCGCCTGGCCGCCCGGACGACGCAGGAACAGCACCAGGTGCCTGGCGATTTGCAGCGCGATGCGGTCGCCCAGGTCCTCGCTCACCAGTGCCAGCGCCAGATCGACACCCGCCGAGATCCCCGCCGAGGTATAGACGTTGCCATCCTTGATCCAGATCGGATCGGCATCCACCAGCACCTTGGGGAAGCGCTCAGCCAGCGCCTGCGCAACGCCCCAGTGGGTGGTTGCGCGGCGCCCGTCCAGCAACCCTGCCCCGGCCAGCGCGAAGGCCGCCACGCAGATCGAACACACACGGCGGATCTGGCCTGCGCGCTGCCCGATCCAGGCCAGCACCTCGGGGTCCAGCACCCTGTCAGGGTCCCAGCCGGTGGCGACGATCAGGGTATCGATGGGCAGGTCATCCAGCCGCTCCTGGGCGAGGGTCTTGTGGGCCATCAGCGCAATGCCGGTGGCGCTTTGCAACTGGACTTCGGCCGAGGCAGAGATGAGCTCAAGGCGATAGGGCTCAGCACCGTCACTTGACCGGTTGGCGACGGCGAACACCTCTGCCGGGCCGATCACATCCAGTGCGTCCACCGGCGGCAGGCCCAGGATCACCACCCTTCTTTGCGGATGGCTCGCGCGGCGCGTGCGGGTTGGCGTGTTCATGGTCGGCTCCGGGGAGGATGGAAAACGCATCTTGTCACTAATCGACTGAAAATAGTCAATTATGACAACGGCAAGTCCTTAGATTGGAGACATCTCCTCTCACCGGAATCTTGCCATGAGCACTCTCATCACCCTCGGCGGCCTCAAGGCCCCGGATTCGGAACTGACCCGCAAGGCTGCGTCACTGGTCCAGCGCGTTCACTCACCTGCGTTGCTCAATCACGTGCATCGCACCTGGTGGTTCGCTGATTTTCTCGGCCAGAAACGCGGGTTCAGATATGACCGCGAAGTGGTCTACCTTGCCGCGCTGATGCACGACCTGGGGCTGACCGAGGCGTTTGCCGCCGACCAGCGCTTCGAAGTCGATGGCGCCGACGCCGCCAGCCGCTTCCTGCTCGACAACGGCTATGCCGACGCCAAGGCGCAACTGGTCTGGGACGCCATCGCCCTGCACTCCAGTGCCGGCATTGCCGATCGCAAGCAGGCGGAAATCGCCCTGATTTTCATGGGTGCCCACGTGGACGTCATGGGCCTGTTCATCGACGAAATCACCCCCTCGCTGATCGACGACACCCTGGCCCTGTACCCACGCCTGGGCATGAAGGCAGCGTTCACCCAGGCCGTGGCCGAGGTGGCGCGCAAGAAGCCGCACACGGCCATCGGTACCGGCCTTGGCGACGTCGCTCGCCGGCACATCCACGGCTTCGACTGCCCCAATGTCTGCGACCTGATCGACAACGCCCCCTTCGACAGCTGACCGATGACTCACGCCTCTTCTCGCCCGCTTACTGGAGATTCACTCATGCAGCGCAAATACCTCATTACCGCCGCCACCGGCAAAACCGGTGTCCACACCGTTCGCCACCTGCTCGACGCCGGGCATGCCGTGCGCGCCTTCGTCCACAAGGAAGACGCGCGCAGCGCGGCACTGCGCGAACTGGGTGCGGAAATCTTCGTCGGTGACCTGCTCCAACACGACGATGTCATCCAGGCTATGCAGGGCGTAAACGGCGCCTACCTGTGTTTCCCGGTGAGCCCCGGCTACATCCAGGCCACCGCCTATTTTGCCGACGCTGCACGCCGCGCCGGTGTGGAAGTGGTGATCGAAATGTCGCAAATCTCCGCCCGCGAAGACTCGAAAAGCCATGCCGCCCGCGACCACTGGATCGCCGAGCGGGTGCTGGACTGGTCCGGCGTGCCGACCGTGCACATTCGCCCGACCTTCTTCAGCGAGTGGCTGACCTTCCCGTGGGTGAGCGATCACATCGTCAAGGACAACCGCATCACCCTGCCCTACGGCGCCGGTCGCCACGCGCCGATTGCCGCTGAAGACCAGGCCCGGCTGATTGCCGCCGTGCTGAGCGATCCGCAACCGCACATCGGCAAGACTTACCCGCTGTTCGGGCCGGTGGAAATGGATTACAAGCAGATCGCCGAGGAACTCAGCGCAGTGCTGGGCCGCACCATCACCTATACCCCGTCGACACTTGAGCAGTATCGCGAAAACCTTGAGTCCTATGGCCTGCCGGCGTTCCTGATCCAGCATTTTCTGGAGGTGGCGGTGGATTACCAGAACGGTATCTTTGCCGGGGCCGATGGTGAAGAAAGCCCCATCGAGCGCGTCACAGGCAAGGCGCCGCAAACGGTACGAGCATTCGTCGAGGCTAACCGCGAAGTATTCGGGTAACACAGCAAGACACCTGCAGGCCGACGGCCTGCAGGTGATGGGGCGGGATCAGAAATCGATGGTGCCGGAGAACTTCACCAGGCGCGGGTCGCCCTGGCTCAGGTAGCCGCCATTGGCCGATGCCCAGTAGTTCTTGTCGGTAATGTTTTCCACGTTCACGCGCAGGGTCAGGTCCTTCTGGTCGACCTTGAACTTGTACCGGGCACCTGCATCGAAGCGGTTCCACGTCGGCAGGCTGAGGTTGTTGGCCTGATCGGCGTACTGGCCGCCAGTGCGCAGCATGCGTGCGCTGAGTGCTGCGCCTTCAAGCCCCGGAATGTCCCAGTCGACACTGGCGTTGAGCTGGAAGTTTGGTACGCCGATGGCATGGTTGCCGTCGTTGGTGCCGCCCGCGGTCTTTTTCAGTTCCGACGTCATGCGGGTGCCGCCCGCCATCAGGCGCAGGCCTTCGACCGGCTCGCCGAACACGCTCAGCTCGATGCCTTTGTTGACCTGCTCGCCGTCCCGTACGTACAGGGCGCGGGTGGCGTCGACGTAACCATCGGTAGGTTTTTCGATGCGGAACACGCCCAGGTTGGCACCGAAGGTCTGCATGTCCAGCTTGATGCCGGCTTCCAGCTGTTTGGTGCGGCCCGGCGGGAAGGCTTCGCCCAGGTTGGTGATGTTGGTACCGGACGCCACCGGCCCCTGGGCCAGGCCCTCGATGCGGTTGGCGTAGAGCGAGACAGTGTCGGTCGGTTTGTAGACGATGCCGTACACCGGCGTGGTGATGGATTCGTCGTATAGCGATTTCCGGCTACCGTCGTTCGCCGGGTTGGCTGTGCCGTTGAAGGTGCTGCCATCGTACAGATAGTTCTCCACGCGCAACTGCTGGCGGCGAACGCCGTAGGTCAGCAGCAGGGTGTCGTCGAACAAGCCGAACGTGTCGGACACCGCCAGGCTGCGGTTGCGGGTTTTGCCGGTGACACCTGGATCACCCATGTCGCCGCCAGTCAGGTAGGCATCAGTAGGTTTGGGCAGCGACGGTGTGTGGTAGATATTTGTATTGCCAGTGGTTGGCCTGTAAAAAGTGTATGCGTTTTCCTGCTGGGTCCAGATAGTCGACGCACCGATCGCGATCTGGTGGCTGACCGGGCCAGTCTCAAAACGCCCGTTCAATCCTGCGGCAAAGGTAGTGTTGTCTTCATTGTGAGGAATCTCCGAGCCGCTGACAGTCGCCAGGCCGCTATTGCCCACCAGCGTCGGCGTGCCGTAGACGCCGGTTTCCCGAGTGTGCTTGGCGCCACCGGCGAGGTAGGCCGTCCAGCTGTCGGAGAGGTCCCAGTCACCGCGCATCATGCCGAAGGTGTCTTCGGTCTCGGTGTAGGTCCAGTCCTGGCCGTAGTTGTGGCCGGCATGGGGCGCGGTCGGGATCTCTGTAGCCGTGCCCAGTTGCACGGTGTTGCGCAGGCCGTTGATGCGCTGCTTCTGGTAGCCGAAGTCGGTGGACACGCGGAAGTTGTCGCCACGGTAATCCAGACCCGCGACGAACAGCTTGGTGCGCTGGTCTTCGTCATGGATGGCCGTCTCGCCTTCGCGCTGGCTGAGGTTGAGCCGCGCGCCGAAGCGATTGTCTTCACCGAAGCGCTGCCCCAGGTCCAGGTGCTCGCCGATGCGGCCATCGGTGGTGATGTCCTGGGTGTACCGCCGAATCGGCGTATCGCCCGCGCGCTTGGGCTGCAGGTTCACGCCGCCGCCAAGACCGCTGCCGGTGGGGCTGACGCCGTTGATGAAAGCGTTCGGTCCCTTGAACACTTCCACGCGCTCCACGGCATCGGTGGAGAGGATCTGGCGCGGCAACACGCCGTACAGGCCGTTGTAGGAAATGTCGTCGCCGCTGAGCGGCAGGCCGCGAATCACGAATACCTGGGACTGGTTGCCGAAGCCGTAGGACTGGCGCACCGATGGGTCGTTGAGCAGTACGTCGCCCACGTCTTCGGCCTGCTGGTCCTCGATCAGCTTGGAGGTGTAGCTGGTCATGGTGAACGGTACGTTCATGTTGTCCTGGTTGCCCAGCACGCCCATCTGCCCGCCACGGGCCACCTGACCGCCGGCGAAGGCTTCGGGCAGCGTGTTGGAGTTGGTCTTGATGGCGTCTGCGTTGACGTCGGTGGCGCCGAGTTCGAGGGTATCGGCGGCGTGAGCGGCAACGCTCAGGGAACAGCATATTGCGAGCAACGTAGGACGTGACGGGAACATCATGGAGCGAATCACCTGCGCGAACTTAAGGAGGATGATGGCTGCCTCCCTGGCAATGCGACTCATTAGCAGGCGCGGACATTACCAGATGTAATTGCAAATTGTTATCACCTGTTTACAATTTTTTCACATTTTCCGACGTTCGCGAGGGATGCTTGTAAAGCCTGATCCAGAGGCTTAGGACGGCTCACGAAGGCTTGGTGATGACTGACTCGTGGCGTTCCATCAACTCCACCACCCAGTCGATGAACACCCGCAACTTGAGGCTGATGTGGCGGTTGGGCGGGTACGCCAGGAACATCGGCATCACGTCCAGTTGCCAGTCCTCGAAGAGCCGCACCAGTTCGCCGCGCTCAAGGGCCTCGGTCGCCATGTACCTGGGCAGCCAGAGCACGCCCATGCCGGCTATGCCCGCAGTGATGTAGGCGTTGCCGTCGTCGACCGTCAGCACCGGGCGGCCCTGCACCTGCAGGGTTTCGTCGTCGCGCTGCATGGCCATCGGGAACAGCTTGCCGGTGCGTGCCCAGCGGTAGCCGACGATGCGGTGATGGGAGTTTTCCAGAGCACGGGGATGCGCCGGCGTTCCAGCCCTTTGCAGGTAATCCGGCGAGGCGTAGACACCCAGTTGCAGGTCGCCGATGCGGCGGGCCATCAGCGATTGATCGGTCAGTTCGCCGCCGCGCACCACGCAATCGACGTTCTCCCCGATCAGGTCGACCCGGCGATCGCTCACGCCCAGATCGATCTGGATATCGGGGTAGCGGGCGTGAAAATCCGGGAGGCCAGGGATCAGTATGGTTCGCGCAAACGGACTGGGCACGTCCACCCGCAGGCGCCCACGCGGCACGACGGAGGCGCTGGAGAGGCTGGTTTCGGCGTCGTCCATATCTGCCAGCACCCGCACTGCGCGCTCGTAATAGGCCGCGCCGTCGGCGGTAACGTTGACCTTGCGCGTGGTGCGGTTGAGCAGTCTGACCCGCAGGCGCGCTTCCAGTTGCTGGATCAACTGGGTGACGCTGGTCTTGCTCATGTGCAGCGTGGTCGCGGCCTTGGTGAAGCTGCCGGTTTCAACCACCCGGACGAAGGCCTGCATCGCGTCGAAACGGTCCATGACGACTCCGAAATTGAAGGGGATTGTTTGCCAATGATTGTTTGGAAAACGCAAACAGTGCTGAACAAGGTTGCTCGTTTATCCGTCCGGCGCAAGGCCTTTAGAGTGGCTCCATCGTTTTTATTCGATCCCTTGATGGAGGCTTCACATGACTGTTCGCGACGTTGTTTTCCCGCCTGGCCGCCAGGCGCTTTACGAACGCAATCGCTATTCGCCGGCGATCAGATCCAATGGGCTGTTGTTCGTTTCCGGGCAGGTCGGCAGCCGTGAAGATGGCTCGCCGGAGCCCGAACTCAAGGCTCAGGTGCGCCGGGCGTTCGACAATCTGAATGCGATTCTGCACGAGGCGGGTTGTACCTTTGATGATGTTATCGATGTGACGGTGTTCATGGTCGATCCACAGGTGCGCTTCGAGGAGATCTGGGGGGTGGTTCAGGAGTTCTGGGGCCAGGCGCCTTATCCGACGGTGACGGCTGTGGGGGTGACCTGGTTGTATGGGTATGATTTCGAGATCAAGGTGATTGCGAAATTGCCGGAAAGAGCCGCAGCCTGACCGCGACGTGCGGGAGGTAAGAAGACACAAACCCCGTAGCAGCACGGCTTGCCGGCGGGAGCGTCCTTGAGATCGCCGACGCCGGCAAGCCGGACTGCTACGGGTGGGGGGTGCATCTGTAGGAGCGCGCTTGCCCGCGACCGCGGTGTGTCAGACACAAATAGTGGGCAGACACACCGCAGTCGCGGGCAAGCGCGCTCCTACGGTTGTGTGAACGCCGAAAACCATGGAACCCCGCATGCCTATGGTCGTGCGCGATACACCAGGCTGGCCGCCTGCCCCGGTACGTCGTCCAGGGTGTCGATGCGTTGCATGCCGACTTTCTCCAGCACGCGGATCGAGGCTTCGTGGGCGGGTCGGACCACGGCATAGATCTCGGGCACTTGAAGTTCGATGAAGCCGTAATCAAGCGCCGCCTGGCTCAGTTCGGTTGCAAAGCCCTGCCCCCAGGCCTGCACCGCGAAGCGGTAACCTAGGTTCAGCCGCTCGACCTCCAGGTATTTGCGCGCGTCGATGCCGCCAAAGCCGATCACCTCAAGGGGCGACTCGCGGGTGGAGATTGCCCATTGCCCGTACCCCTTGGCCTGCCAGTGCGCCAACCAGCCATCGAGCAGCGACTGCGCCTGTTCGATGCGCGTGAGCGGTCCTGACGGGTTGAAGCGGTTGGTCGCCGGATCGCCGTAGATCGCGAACAGGCTGGCCACATCGTCCTGGGTCGGCGCTCGCAGGAACAATCGATCGGTGGTTCTGGGCATTGCTGTACCCCTAAGGTTTGCATGCCTTGCACTGTATAGCGGGTACGGTCGGGTCGTCAGCATTTGCCGTGACGAAAGCAACTCGCATATGATATCGAATCTCATTTACCGTCATTTGTGTACCCGCCTCCATGGCCTCGCCCAATTCCGCACAACTCACCGCCCTCTACGAGCAGCAGCATCGCTGGCTGCGCAGTTGGCTGTTCCGTCAGTTGGACTGCTCGCAGCGCGCTGCCGACCTGATGCAGGACACGTTCATGCGCCTGCTGCTGACAGAGGACGTGCTGGAAGTCCGCGAGCCTCGGCCGTTCCTGGCCAAGGTCGCGCGCAGCGTGCTGTCCAATCACTACCGTCGGGCCCGGCTGGAGAAGGCGTATCTGCAAACCCTGCAAGACGACCCGCAAGCGCTGGTGCCGGACCTGGCCACGCAACTGATCCTGTTCGAAACCCTGGTGCAACTGGACGAAGCCCTGTCGCAGCTGGACGTTCCAGTTCGCCAGGCGTTTCTCTGGTCGCAACTGGACGGCCTGAGCCACGGTGAAATCGCCGAGCGTCTGGACATCTCGATTGCCACGGTCAAGCGGCACATCGTGAAGGCCGGGGCGCGTTGCCTGATGATTGCCTCGCCTGCATCGGCCTGCTCAGAGCCAGCCTGGTCATGACCCAGGAAACGCTGCCCCTGGAGGTGTGCGAAAAAGCCATGGAGTGGTGGCTGGAAATCAACTCACTGGACGTCGATCCACGAACAGTGGCGGCGTTCCACCGTTGGCGCAATGAAACCCGTCTTCACGACATCGCCTGGCAGCGGGCTGAGGCCTTGGCCGGGCAGATGCAGGCGTTCCGTCAGGCGGGTGACTCAGGGCTGGCCAAGCGCGCCTTGCTCTCGCCGGAGCGCTCAGGCATCAGCCGACGCCGAGCGATCAAGGGTCTGGGACTGTTGCTGGCCGCCGGGGCCACGGCCTGGACGGCGCGGGACACGAGCCTGGCCCAGCGCTTCACGGCGGACTACAGCACCGGTGTCGGCGAACAGCGCAAAGTGTCGTTGAGCAGTGAAATCGAGCTTGCCCTCAACACCCGCACCGCCATCGACGTGCAGCAGCGCAACAACCAGTGGCAGATAGACCTGCTGCGCGGGGAAGTGCTGATCGAAACCCGTGCCACCGCCGGGCTGCTGATGCGCATGGCCGGCATCGAGGCGAAGGCGACGACCGCTCAGTTCAGCACCCGGCTGTTCGACAACGGCAGCACATTGCTGTCGGTCTACAAAGGGTCGCTGCAGGTCAGCACCGGCCAGGGCCGGGACACCACCCTGCTCGATCAGGGCCAGCAGGCACGCTTCTCACCCCATGCACTGCTTGAGCGCCACCCGCTTGAACAACGCTCGGCGCCATGGGCCGAGGGCATGATCGTCGCCCACGGCCAGCCGCTGGAAGCGTTTCTGCAAGACCTGGGGCGGTATCGCTACGGCCACCTGAGTTGCGACCCGGCCCTGGCCCGATTGCGCGTCTGGGGCACCTATCCTCTGGCCGACAGCGATCAGGTCATCGACGCGGTGGCCGACACCCTCAAGCTTGAGGTACAGCGTTTTACCCGGCTGTGGGTGAAGCTGCGCCGGCCCGAACGCACCGCCTAGAAAATAAAGTGCGCCCGCGATGAGCCGTTTCGAAATCTGGCGAGACTCATAGGCCAGACATCAGCATTCGAAAGGAAACGGCAACCCATGCACTCGCGCCACACTTCATCGCTTCTGGCTCCCTCCTCCCTCTCGGCAATCAGCGGCATCGCTCAGGTCTGTGCGGCGATGGCCACCATTACCCTGCCGGGCTGGGCGCTGGCCGAAGACAGCAGCATCAGCCACTACGACATTCCGGCAGCGCCGCTGGCCAGCGCGCTCAATCAGTTCGGCCAGCAGGCGCGGCTGTTGCTGTCGTTTCCGGAGGACGTGGTCGCAGGCCGCATGAGCCACCCGGTCAAGGGTGACTACAGCGCCGAAAGCGCCCTGCAGTTGCTGCTGCAAGGCAGCCAGATCGTCGCCGTGCGTTTGCCCGATGGACGCTACAGCTTCCAGCGGGCTGCCGATTCGTCGGCCATGCAACTGCAAGCCACCTCCATCTCCGGCATGGCGCTGGGGCTGACCACCGAAGGCACGGGCTCCTACACCACCGGCGCGACGACCACCGCCATCAAACTGCCGTTGACCCTGCGCGAAACGCCGCAATCGGTGACCGTCGTGACTCGCCAGCAAATCGATGACCACGGCGCCCAGGACATCGGCGACGTGTTGCGCAACACCCCCGGTATCTCTCGCCAGGCCTATGACAGCGAGCGCATGGAATATTCGGCGCGGGGGTTTGCCATCACCAACTACCAGTACGACGGCGTCAACACCATCTATGACGGGGTGTACGACGAAGGCACCACCCACGTGGACATGGCGACCATCGACCGCGTGGAGGTCATCAAGGGTGCCACAGGGTTGATGACCGGTTCGGGCGATCCCTCGGCAACGGTCAACCTGGTGCGCAAGAAACCCACCCGCGACTTCAAGGCCTCGGTCAGCGGCAGCGTCGGTTCCTGGGATGCCTACCGCACCGAGGCCGATGTATCCGGATCGCTCAACGACAGCGGCAGCGTGCGCGGCCGAGTCGTGGGTGCCTACCAGGACCGCCACTCCTACCAGGACCACTACTCGCAGAAGAAAGACCTGTTCTACGGCGTACTCGAAGCCGACCTGACGCCCGACACCACCCTCACCTTTGGCATCGATCAACAAAGCGTGACGCCGCGTGGCTCGACCTGGACCGGCAACCCGGTGTACTACGCCGACGGCACACGAACAAATTTCTCCCGCAGCTTCAACCCCGGCGCCGACTGGAGCCGTCGCGACTTCGACTCGCTGGCCTACTTCGCCAACCTTGAACAGACGCTGGCCAACGACTGGAAACTCAAGCTCAGCCTGGACCAGAAAACCACCGACCACGACACCCGCCTGGCATCGGCCAGCGGCGGCAACCCGGACCCGCTCACCGGCGAAGGGATGTTTCTGTACTGGGGTCGCTGGGAAGGTCATCGGGTGCAGAACACCGCCGACATCAACGTCTCGGGCCCCTTCACCCTGGGCGGTCGCGAGCATGAACTGGTTGCCGGGGTCATGGCCTCGCACTCTCGCCAGACCGGCGCCACTTTCGACACCTCGGCCTTCAGCGAAGTCCCAGGCAGCATCTTCAACTGGGACGGCCACCTGGCCGAACAGGACTTCCCCAAGAACGGCAAGTACGAACGCACCCAGAGCCAGAACGGTGTGTACCTGGCCACGCGCCTGCGCCCGACCGACGATCTGTCGCTGATCCTGGGCGGACGCCTGAGCACCTTCAAATACAACGAGGACTACCGCTACAACCCCGGCAGCGGCATCGATGACACCCATGCCAGCTACAAGGAACACGGGGTGTTCACGCCCTACGCCGGGGTGGTGTATGACCTGGACGACACCTACTCGCTGTACGCCAGCTACACCTCGATCTACCAGCCGCAGGTCTACAAGGATGCCAACGGCTCGACCCTGGCGCCGATGGAAGGCAACGCCTATGAAACCGGGATCAAGGCGGCGTACCTGGATGGCCGGGTCAACGCCAGCCTTGCGCTGTTCCGCATCGAACAGGACAACGTCGCCGAATCCATCGGCACCAACCCCGTGACCAACGAAGGCATCTACAAGGCCATCGACGGCGCGACCACCAAGGGCGTGGAACTGGAGCTGGCCGGGGAAATCCTCGAGGGCTGGAATATGTCGGCGGGCTACACCTACGCCCGCACCCGCGACGCCGACGATCAGCGCATCTTCGGCTACCCGCTGACTACCACCAAGCCGGAACACGTGGCACGGGTCTTCACCAGCTATCGCCTGCCCGGCGCGCTGGACAAGGTCACGGTCGGCGGCGGGATCAGCTGGCAGAGCGGCTTCTACGGTCAGATCTACAGCAACGCCGCAGGCGACTACACCCGCATCAGGCAAGGCGGCTACAGCCTGGTCGACCTGATGAGCCGCTACCAGTACAACGAGCACCTGAGCTTCACGGTCAACGCCAACAACGTGCTGGACAAGCGCTACCTCAGCGGCCTGGGGAATTTCGACACCAGCTACTACGGCGAGCCGCGCAACCTGATGCTTACCAGCCGCTGGGATTTCTGATCCGGCAACAATTCACTCTGTAGCAGTCCGGCCGGGGGGGGGGGGGGGGGGGGGGGGCGGGGGGGGGGGGGGGGGGCGGGCGGCCCCCCCCCCCCCCCCCCGGGGGGGGGGGGGGGGGGGGGGGGGGGCACCCCCCCCCCCCCCCCCCACACCCGG